>CP107217.1:0-600000 GCA_025757745.1 Coriobacteriaceae bacterium | reverse complement strand
CACAGCAAGAACCCCTTTACCCCAACATTTGGAAGCGTCCCTCCCTTTCTAGCGGGTCGCGAGCATATCCTGCGCGACATCAACCGTGGCTTTATCAACGGCCCAGGAGATCCCAACCTGTCGACCATTTTTACTGGCGCAAGGGGAACGGGCAAGACGGCACTTCTCTCGCTCCTTTCAGAAACGGCGCTTGAACACGACTGGATCGCAGCAAATGTCTCCGCCATGCCAGGCATGCTCGAAGATATTATCGAGCGAACCAAAGAAGCCGCAGATAGCTACCTCTCACAGCCTCACGCGCGCATAAACGGTGTTCAAATTGGCCCAGTGGGCATCGATTGGACATACGCTCAAGAGGCTCAGGGCAACTGGCGCACGCGCATGAATGGCATCTTTAAGCAACTCGAAAAACATGACATCGGACTTCTCATCACCATCGATGAAGTCACCGTCGATCTCGAAGAAATGCTTCAATTTGCCTCTGTTTACCAGCACTTTGTACGCGAAGGTAAAAAAGTTGCCCTACTCATGGCAGGACTGCCCTACAAAGTATCGGCGTTGCTACGTAACGATTCCGTCTCGTTCCTCAGACGCTCCCAGTATCATCAGCTGGGACGAATCACTGATGTTGAGATTGCAAATGCATTTCGTAAAACCATTGAAGCAGGAGGACGCTCAATCACGCCAGAAGCGCTCGAGGATGCCGTGAAGGCCGTCGACGGATTTCCCTACATGATGCAGCTCGTCGGATATCGCACTTGGGATGTTTCGGAAAACTCGCCCCAAATCAGTACATCCGATGTCCAGCAGGGTTCTCTGCTTGCCCGTATGGAGCTGCGCGATCGTATTCTCGAAACGACCTATCAGGAGCTTTCCGATAAAGACATTGAGTTTTTGCTCGCGATGCTGCCCGATTCTGGCCCCAGCAGGGTCTCGGAGATAGCCAAACGCATGGGCGTCGCCAGCAACTACGCAAGCCAATACAAACGCCGCCTCCTCGAGGACGGCGTTATCGGGGAACGTGGACGTGGCCTCGTCGGCTTCGACATCCCCGCGTTCAGGGAATTCTTGAACGAGAAGGCGTTTTAGCACACCGGAATTGTCCGCGGGAGCATCGTTGCATGGCAATCAGCAATCCTCTTGGTAAGGGCAGCAAGCATTTCCGCTTGTGCTGATTGCCATGCGCTCCTCTTGTCCTTAGGCGAGCTTGCGGGCGAGCTCGCGCACCTCTTCCAACTTGGGCGAGGAGGCCATGCTGTCGCGCTCGGTCATGCCGCTAATGGTGACAATGCCCTGGTCCTCCCACTCGCAGTACGCGCAGGTTGACTTGTACATAGCGATCGCCGCATCATAGACGCCCTCGCTGTGGCTATCGAGTAAAAGGGCCGTCTTGGTGAACGGGAAGCCCGTAGCACCGAAGGCGTACAGGCGGTCGATGACAGCCTTCTCCTGTGCGGTGATATCAAACCAGTAGATAGGCGAAGCGAAGACGACCATGTCGGCGTCTTTCAGCGACTCAATCACGTTGGCCATGTCATCCTTCTGCACGCAGACGCCCTCATGGGCGAAGCAGTACTGGCATCCCAAGCAGCCGGCGATCTTCTTGCTGGCAACGCGGACGACCTCGACCGTATTGCCGCCCTCACGCGCGGTCTCGGCAAACGCCTCGACCATGGTATCGGTATTGGCGCCCTTACGCGGGCTGCCGCTCAATACAACGATATTCATAGGATTCCCTCTCCTTCATACTGCAGGCGCGCAGCATTTTTTCTTGTAACCAAAACAAATGGGGTTAATCAATCGCCAGCAGGCCATATCTCTTGCTCAAGTTCCCTAAAGAAGCTCAAGGCGATTGCGATTGCCTTATACAACATCGAAAACCAAAGAGGGGCCATAGCAACGTCGCCTGCCTGAAATGGCACGCTGTCAAGATCAACTACGGGGATCGTGGCGAGCCGATACCGCCCGCATGCCTCCTTCGGAATAGGCACTGAGCAGCTCCTGGGCGTGAGCGAACTCGGGTCCCCGCCTCCAACCAAGTAGGCGGTTGACCGCGAGATTTCCCTGGACGTTGTGGACGAAGAGCAGATAGGCGTCCTCGCGCGAAAGCCCAGTCTCCTCCATGATCGAGGGAACCATCTGCTCGGCGCCGCGCTCGACGACGCGCTGTGCCACCCGGGCGTACGCATCGTCATCCGAGTAGAGCAGATAATAGTCATCGTTTGCCGGCGGACGCTGGCAGAGGGCACCCGCCTCCGTTCCCTCGAGCGGCGGCACCGCCGCCAAGGCCTCGTCGATAAGCGCGTCGAGCAGGGCGAACTTGTCCTCGTAGTGCAGATAGAACGTGCCACGGTTGATATCGGCGCGGCGGCAGATATCCGCTACCGTCATCTTCGCGAAGCCGACCTCGGCCAGCAGCGCGAAGAACGCCTCCCGTATGACCGAGAGTGTATAGCGTCGGCGACGATCGATCTTCCCCGCTTCCATTACCCCTCCAATTGCAACGCTCGACAATGCCCGGCAAACGCTCGTTTATCGACAGCAGGCCGAAGCTGTTCATTGCTCTTAAGCAAATCGACATGGATACTTTTTATAGACACGTGTTTATAATAGCTGAAAGAAGGTATCCAGTGACCCTGTACGAGCAGCTCGTTATCGAGCTCACCAACCAATCGTTTTCCCTCCAGGCCGCCTACCGCAGCGGCGGCACGCCCTATGAGCTGAGTGACCGCGAGCCCGAGCCCTACGACCAGCAAATCGAGGACTTCGCCCGCATGATCGAGGAAGCCGATTGCGTGCTGGTGGGCGGGGCCTCTGGGCTCTCCGCAGCGGGCGGCGGCGACTTCTATTACGAGGACAACGCAACCTATCGCAGGCATTTCG
This sequence comes from Coriobacteriaceae bacterium, assembly GCA_025757745.1. Lineage (NCBI taxonomy): Bacteria > Bacillati > Actinomycetota > Coriobacteriia > Coriobacteriales > Coriobacteriaceae > Coriobacteriaceae bacterium. The sequence continues at coordinate 597,117 of CP107217.1, read as the reverse complement.
GCAAATTCGCCGAGCACTACGGTTTCAAGGGCGCTTTCGAGGGGTCGTTCTACCGCTGGCCCACCGCCGAGGCGCGCTGGGGATACCTCGCCACCTTCCTCGACACCACGCTCAACGCCCCGCTGCGCAAGCCCTACAAGGACCTCGACGCCATTCTCGCCGAGAAGGATTTCTTCGTGCTCACCACCAACCAGGACACGCAGTTTGTGAAGCTCTATCCCTGGGAGAAAGTGGCAGAGATCCAAGGCGACCACCGCTTCTTTCAGTGCTCCCACTGTTGCACCGACGAGGTGTGGAACGCGGTCGAGCCGGTCTCCCACATGGTAGAGGCCATGGGAGACGGTCTGGAGGTTCCGACAGAGCTCGTGCCGCGCTGCCCGCACTGCGGGACAGAGGCGTTCCCCTGGGTTCGCGGCTACGGCAACTTCCTGCAGGGCGAACTCTACGAGGAGCAGTACCGCAAGGTGTCCGACTGGCTCGACGCGCACGCACGGCAGAGGATCCTCTTCCTCGAGCTGGGTGTGGGCCGCATGACGCCCGCGTTTATCCAGGAGCCGTTCTGGGCCCTCACGGCGCAGTTACCGCAGGCCAGCTACATCGCCGTAAACAACAAGACGCAGTTTCTCCCCCGCGCGATCGAGGATCGGGGGCTCGCCGTTCGCGCCGACATCGCCGACGTGCTCGCCGACGTACGCAAGACGCTGGGGAGGTAGCGCATGGAGACGGCGAAAGCAGTTCGCATAGGCAGGGCGTTAGCCGAAGCGGATCTTGTCATCATCGGCGCTAGCAACGGACTCGACATGGCGGAGGGGCTCAACCTTTTCTGCGCCGATGCTCATTTCCAAGAGGCGTACGGGGACCTCGCCCAGGCAGACGGCATCGGCTGCATACTGCAGGGGCTTGCCTCCCCGGATGCCAGCGTGCGACGCCGATGGGCCGAGTGGTTTCATCAAAAGGAATATCTCGAATATGAGCCCAGCCCGCTCATGAACGGGCTGCGGCGTCTTACGGAGCACGCCGACACCTTCGTGATCACGTGCAACATCGACGGGCACTTCGCGCGCGCTGGATTCAACGAGAACCGCGTGCTCGAGACGGAGGGGAGCACGCGCACGTCGGTCGACGAGCGGCGCCTCGCCCATCCAGACGACCTCGCCATGGCCCAGCTCGAGGAACTCGAGCGCCTTGTGCAAGCCCATCGCAACGGCAGGGTCGCCATCCTCGAACTTGGCGTGGGACTGCGCAACGGCGTCATAAAGCGCATGCTCGCCCAGATTGCGAACGCCTGCGAGCACGTCACCTACATCGTGTTCAATTACAGCCAGGCCATGGCGCCCGACGCCTCGTGCGAGACGATTCTCGTTGACGGCGATATGACCCCGGCTTTCGAGGAGATTGCCCAATGCCGTCTCTAGAGAGGGAAGCGTATAGGCTTCGAAGCCTTATCGACGATGCCGACGTCATCATCGTTGGCATCGGCTCGGGCATGTCGAGCGCCGCCGGATTCAACCATTACAACCGCGCGGGCATGGCGCGCGCCGGAATGACGGACTGGCAGCAAGCCTTTGGCTTCAAGAGTCTTTTTGACGGCTTTTACCACCTCTACCCCAGCCTCGAGCAGCAATGGGCCTACTACGCGCGATATATCGATTTCATGCTGCGCGAGCCGACCTCGCAGCCCTATCTCGACCTACGGTCCCTCATCGGCCATAAGGACTACTTCATCCTGAGCACCAATGTGGACACCCAGGTCGAGAAGACGTTTCCCGACGAGAGAACCTGCAACTATCAGGGAAGCTTCGCGCACCTTCAATGCAAGCAGCCATGTTGCGACGAGCTCTTCGACGCGAGCCCCTACGTCGAACGCATGCTCGCGGGCATGGCGGGGTTCGAGGTCCTCAGCGAGGATATCCCCCGATGCCCGCATTGCGGCTGGCAGCTTGTGCCGTGGGTGCGCGATGACACGTTTCTGCAGGGTGCGGCCTGGCGCGAGAGCCTCGGACGATACGAGCGCTTCGTGCGCGAGCGCAGCGATCGCCGCGTGCTGTTGCTGGAGCTCGGCGTGGGCGAGATGACCCCCGGCATCATCACGCTCCCGTTCTGGAGCATGGCCGCGAAGCTGCCGGATGCGCACCTTTTGAGCGTAAACATCTCGGGCGACTCGGCTCCGTTGCAGCTTGGAAGCAAGGCGGAGGCGATCCAGGCCGATTTGGGCGCCCTGCTCTCGGCGGCGCGGACGGCGAAGGTATTTAAGCCTCCTTGTTAGTCGCTTTGAGATATTCCTCGTCGTCCACAGGCCCCAGCCACTCGTTGGAGGCCTCTTCGCCCGGAACCTCCAGCGCGAGATGGGAGAACCAGCTGTCGGGAGCGGCTCCGTGCCAATGTTTCACACCCGGGGCGATGTTGACCACGTCGCCGGGGCACAGCTTCATTGGAGCCAGCAGATCGATTCAACGAACACACCCTCCGGATATAGGGCCTATGTCTCGTACGGGCAATGAGCGCCTTCGGGAACGCATCCCTGATTGACAGAAGCGACGCGAGCTCCCTCTCGAGCGTCGAATCGGCGCTGACGTCGTCGCTCACCTGTATGTAGACGGGCTCCGACCCCCCTCGCGACGAAGTCGACCCCTTCTGGTACAGCTTTCCGACATAGGGTTTGAGAAAGCATAGGGAGAAGAACGTAATCGGTAATCTGACTCTGCAAATTATTACCGGGGAGCGTCATTAATTATCCCAAAAATGTTGGCAGACAACTCGAGTCAGATGAGTTAGAAAGAGTTAACATGTCGTTGTGAGGATGAAATCATGAGAAACAGTCAAGATTTTTGGGATAAAAACGCCGGGCGGTACGACTGCTTCATGCGCAAGGACGCAGCGGCTTACGAGCGGCTGTACGAGCTGCTGCGCCCTGTGGTACAGCACAAATCGGTGCTGGAGTTGGCCACCGGCACAGGCTCGATCGCTAAAAATATCGTGAGCAGCGCCAATCATATCGAGGCTACGGACGCATCGCCGGAGATGATCGCGGAAGCGCGGCGATGCAACCGATCCGCCAAGCTGCATTTCTCCGTGCAGGATATGTTTCACCTCCCCTATGCGGATGGTAGCTTTGACGTGATCATTGTGGCCAATGCCCTGCACATCGTGCCGGAGCCAAAGAAAGCTCTCTCTGAAATTCGTCGCGTGCTGAGGGACGGCGGCGTTCTGGTTGCGCCGACCTTCACCCATGCGGATAACGCTATCTTCGGAAAGGTCAAAGCATTTTTCATGAAATTGGCGGGCTTTCCGCTGCACAGCAAGTGGACGAGCGAAGAATATCTGGCATTTCTGCGGGAAAACGGCTGGACGGTACAGAAAAGCACCGTGCTGAAAGCCTCGTTCCCGTTGGCTTACGCAGAGTGCGTGAAATCAAAGGAACTATGACATGAAAGAAAAGATCAGGCTCTCCGGCGTGCCGGAGACCATGCTGCAAACCGTTTATGCAAGAGCAAAAGAGAGTCGGGGACGCGGCGCCATTCACGATGCGAAAGCGGCGGGAATCATTGAGAAGCTGGACTACGATTTTTCCCTTGCCGACAAGGATGCCGCCATGTACAGCGGAGTTATTGCCCGCACCATTGTGCTGGATCGCCTGACGGAGGGCATGGCGGCGTTTTCACCGATCTATAAGCTGCTAGGCAAGCTGCCTGCCGTGCGGAACATTTCCAATAAAATCATCACTCTGGAAAAGGAGTGACGCAAAAATGTCATTCTTCGAAAATACCCGCAAGCCTGTAGGCCTTGGTGGCAGAATCATGGTTTCCATGATGAATCTTGGGCATGCACCTGTGGCAACATGGGGACTTAAATTCCTGCATCTCTCACCGGATACCAAAGTGCTGGACTGCGGCTGCGGCGGCGGGGCAAACATCAAGAGATTGCTGAAGAACTGCCCACAAGGGATTGTCGAGGGCATTGATTATTCCGAAATCAGCGTGGAGAAGGCCCGAAAGCTGAATCAGCGCGCCATTCGGGACGGACGCTGCACCGTATGTCAGGGCAGTGTGGCACAAATGGGTTTTACGGATGCGTCCTTTGATGTGGTCACAGCCTTCGAAACGGTCTATTTCTGGCAGGATCTGCCGAAGTGCTTTCAGGAAGTCTACCGGGTGCTGAAGCCCGGCGGGACGTTCCTGATCTGCAATGAAAGCAACGGGGATACAAACAAAGACAAAAAGTGGACGGATATCATTGGCGGCATGACCATCTATAAAGATACCGAGCTGAAGGCATATTTGGAGCAGGCCGGATTTAATGACATCCAGATTCATAAGACGAAAAGCTGGCTGTGTGTGACGGGGAGAAAACACCATCAACACTGAGAAGGCGCTGCTTGCGGACGAGCACCTTAGGGTGTGGGGTGATACAGGAGGATGACTGTGCGCTATAAAATTGAAAAGAACACGGTGCAGGAGACGCTGATCATTCTGCTGTATGCGCGAAAAAAAATGCTCAGAGCTGTACCCAAGTTTGTACCAGGATGAGGCGGCACGGCAACTTGTTAGCGCGTTGGATTATGATTTTTCCGCCTTGGAGCAAAAGTCCTCCAGCCTGCTGCAACGCTTCGGCGCGCTTGAGGTCGCCATGCGGCAGAACGACCTTGCCTATGAGGTGCGACACTATCTGAAAACGCACCCCACGGCAGCGGTGGTCAATCTGGGCTGCGGGTTGGACTGCACTGGCCGCGCCTGTGACAACGGCAAATGCAGGATCTACAATCTGGACTTTCCGGATGTTATCGCAATCCGGAATGAGCTTCTTCCCGCCAGAGAGCGGGAAGCGAACATTCCCTGTGACCTGAACTATCCGTCGTGGTTTGAAAGAATCGACGCCTCCGGCGGTGCGTTGTTCTTTGCGTCCGGCGTGTTCTACTATTTTCTGAAAGACCAGGTGATGACACTGGCACAGGCCATGGCAGACGCCTTTCCGGGCAGCGTGCTTGTCTTTGACGCTGCCAACGAAAAGGCGGTGAAACTGATGCTGAAGACGTGGCTGAAAGATGCGGAAATCAAGGATGCGGGCGCATACTTCGCCGTTTCAGACGCGGAGCGTGAGCTTGCGCCGTGGGGCGAGAATATGCGTATTTCCAGCCGGGGGTATATGTTGGGCTACCACGACCTGAAAGACCCGTCGGTCAGCGGTCTGTTCCGCTTTCTTGCCAAAATTGGCGACCGGATAATGGACATGCAGATCGTAAAGATCGGATTTGAAGGGAAGCAATGAAGCACCTGCACTTTGATGTGGAGACCTCCGGCTTCTACGGCACGTATTGGCCGTGCGCCGATGATTCGAGCTGCGCGGTGATCGCCATGATCGGGGATGATCCGGAGGATCGGCTTGCCCGCTTGGCCGCAAAATGGCTTTGCGCTCGCGGCACCCATTTCGTTTTCCCTGAGGGAATGCTGAAAATTATGCTGCCGGTTGGCTCCGGTCTGTTTGTAAAGCTGGCGTTTCAGGCGGCAAAAAAATATTCCAAGGAGTGCAGCCAAACCCGGAAAGACATTGAGAAGCGGATGAACCGGACTCTGGCAGAATGGAAAGGAGCGAAGTGAGATGCGTTGGATGGGAATGCCCATGGCCATGTGGGCAGTCTTTGCGAAGTCCTTTCAAGCGCAGCTGACGGCGGTGCTGGGCTACGACCCGGACATCGCACGTAAGATCACGGAAAAGGCCAAGCCCAAGTACCGTGAGATCATCGCAAAGCTGCCCGAATTTGAAAAAGGTGATCGGTTCAGCATGAACATCATTGGCTGCGCCATGCTGGGGGCGTTTGTCCTCTCCATGCCGCGCCGTCCCGATGTGGAAAGCCTTACCGACTACTATGAGAAAGCTCAGATGACGCTGCTGATGAAATGGTTCTGCCGCCAAAGTGGCAAGTCAAAGTTCACGTCCAAGGATATTGCCGGAATGAAGGCCACTGCCACTCTGAAAGCCGCTGACCGCAACCCGTATTCGTGGAATATGGACTTCATCGAGTACCCGGACGGCAGCGGCTATGAGGGGCGCTTTACAAAGTGCGGCATCTGCACACTGATGAAAGAGCTGGGACTTTATGACCTGACACCCGCCATGTGCCATTTGGACTACACCATGAGCGAAGCGGGCGGCGTGACGGATTTTGTGCGCGAGTATACCCTGGCCTCCGGCGGGCCCTACTGCGACTGCGGGTACAAAAAGAAGCGGATATGAGAAAGGCGACCAACTTCATGAGCCAAACCGTTTACGGCATCCTGACCCCCTTTCTCGGTACAGCGCTGGGCGCGGCCTGCGTATTCTTTATGCGCAGACAGCTCAGCGACGTCCTGCAGCGCATTTTGACCGGTTTTGCCGCCGGCGTAATGGTGGCAGCCTCTGTGTGGAGTCTGCTGATTCCTGCGATGGAACAGGCAGCATGGATGGGAAAGCTGTCGTTTGTTCCGGCGTTTGTCGGATTTTGGATCGGCATTCTGTTCCTGCTGGGACTGGATCACCTGATTCCCCACCTCCATGCTAAAAGCAACCAGGCAGAGGGGCCGAAAAGCCAGCTCAAAAAAACGACCATGATGGTGCTGGCTGTGACGCTTCACAACATCCCGGAGGGAATGGCCGTAGGGGTCGTCTACGCGGGGGCCCTCTCTGGCAGCGCGCAAATCACGGCAACTGGCGCTCTGGCGCTGTCAATTGGCATCGCCATTCAAAACTTTCCGGAGGGGGCCATCATCTCCATGCCGCTCTGGGCAGAGGGCGAGAGCAAGGGACGGGCGTTTGTTGACGGTGTGCTTTCCGGCATCGTAGAGCCGATCGGGGCTGTGCTGACCATTCTTGGCGCAGGGCTAATCGTCCCGGCCCTCCCGTATTTGCTGAGCTTTGCCGCAGGTGCAATGCTTTATGTGGTAGTGGAGGAGCTGATTCCGGAAATGTCCCAAGGCAAGCATTCCAACCTTGGCACGCTTGCCTTTGCTATGGGCTTCGGCATCATGATGGCGCTGGACGTGGCACTGGGATAAACCGAGCGACTAACCATCATCATCACCACCATCGCCGACAGAACGCCCACCATGGGCTATGCGCATATCAAAAGTCCAAATAGGAAGCATATCTATGTTGTCTTCCCGACCGGACGGATAGGCACATCCGGCACGGCATCAATCGCGCGGATCGCATCCCGACACAGGACGCGATCCGCGCCAGAACAGAAGATCAGTTCTCCAGCGGCTGCATGATCTCCAATATGATTCCATCTGGGTCCCGGAGGTAGAAGGCCTTGCTCCGGCCAAAGCCCTCCTGCCTAAAATCAAATTCCTGGGGAGAGGAAAAGCACTCCACACCCTGCTCCACCAGTTTTTGATAGGCCCTGTCGGCATCCTCCGTATAGAAGCAAAGCTCCGAAATGGAGGTGGTGAAGAGGTCCATGGGGATGCGCTGGACATCATCATTCACGAACTGGATGAGCTCCACCGGCGGCATATGCAGCTGATCCGAGCCGTTCAGATAAGCAACCCGGGCCTTGCAGTTTTCCCGCCGGAATATCGCCTCCGTCTCCTTTCCCTCCATCAGGATCTCCCCCTGATACCGAAGGCCCAGCACATCCCGATAAAACGTCACGGAACGGTCCAGGTCGCTGACGGTCAATCCGACATGATAGATTTGCCCAATCATAGGCTCCTCCTCGTTAGTTGCTTTATGTTGACTCAACAAAGGCGTGAATCAGGAAGACAGACCCGGCTGATATCATCGCATTTACCCACCACGGTCGCTAGCGGTTTTGTTATCGCTCTCGTACAAAGCTAAACTCAGGGCTTTGAGTTTTAGCCTCCATCTCAAAGGGCACGGCAACTTCCGAGCAACAGAAGACGAGAACGCCTTCATGAGCTCGGACTTGCCGGAGCGGCGCATCCCCGTGATCACCTTGATGTCCCGGGTGCCCTCGAGCGCCCAAAGCCGCTCCATGTGTGCATTGCGGTCTACCCAAGTCATCATTCGCTCCTTCTCGGTTTCGAAACTCTAATTATTTGAAAGTTTCGAAACCGAGAAGGCAATATGCCCTCGGTCCGCGCAAGAGTGGATGGGGAACACGGCCATGCAGGAGGTCGCGACCGTGCTCGTGGCGCACTCCGGCTTGGTACCCGAGGGCTCCTCGCGCTCGCGCGCCGCATCCGAGCTCGCCGAGATGTTCGCCAGGGCCGACGGCGGAACCGAGGCGTTGCCCGACAAGGGGCCCGACGCCGCAGCTCGCTCCGCGCTCGAGTTCCTTCGCAGGTTGACAGAATCGCTCGGGTTGGTAGAATAGCCTGCAGATAGCAAAACCTTCACGGTTTTAGGGGCGGACTTGCGCAAGCGACTCTGCCCTATTTTTATATTCACTCGCTATAGGAGACGGGTGATACCTGGGTCAATTAAGGGAGGGGCATCGCATGGCGTCAAGCGCAGAATACCTGGAATACGTCCTCGACCTGCTGACCGACGTGCCGGAGGTCTCGCATCGGAAGATGATGGGCGAGTATCTGCTCTATGCGTCGGGCAAGCTCTTCGGCGGCGTCTACGACGACCGCTTTCTGGTGAAGAGCACGGAGTCCTCGCGCGCGCTGCTCTCGGTGCCCGCCGTGCCCTACGAGGGCGCTGCGGAGATGCTGCTCGTGGACGTGGAGGACAAAGCCGCCGTGCGCACCATCGTGGAGGGCATGCTTCAGGAGCTGCCCGAGCCGAGGAAGCGCCGGGCGTAGATTCCCGCGGGTCTGCATATCGTCGCCGGCATCAATCACCCGTGCCTGCTCATATGGCGATTGCGCCATCACCATGCTTAGAAACCGAAGACTTCCTAGGACTCCTCCAGGAGACCTCCTAGGAAGTCTTCGGGTACCCTACGCGGCAGTTATGGCGCTTACCGTGGTACTCGAGCAACGGCTCGTTGTCGAGATCCAGCAGGTCAATGTAGATGTTGTTGATGGACGGATCCTTCTGAGCAACAGAGGCGGAGAACGCCTTCATAAGCTCGGACTTGCCGGAGCGGCGCATCCCCGTAATCACTTTGATGTTTCGGGTGCCTTCGAGTGCCCAGAGCCATTTCATGTATGCGTCGCGGTCTACCCATGCCATCATCCGCTCGTTCTCGGTTTCGAAACTCGAATAGTTTTATAGTTTCGAAACCGAGAAGGCGATGCGCCATCGGCCCGGCCAAGTGCGTGCCGGAAGACTGGACAACCTGTGCAATTTTCGCCGGTCCGCAATTGCGAGCACTCGGAGCGCGCGGCGCCGCTCGTTTCGCTACATCGCCTTGATGGGATGGCGGATCACGGTCTTGAGCTTCTCCGGCGCGCACTTGCGCGGGTCGGAGAGGTAGATCTCGTGATGGAGACGGGATTCGGAAAAGTCGGGGGCATAGCCCTGCTCCGCCGCGAATGCGCGCATGGCGTCTATGGTCGCCGGCTCGCCGTCGTAGGGCCCGGTGTGCATGCATTGAACGCAAAGGCCCTCGTCAACCCTCAGCAGCTCAACCGCCGAGAAGTCCAACTTCTTTTTGGCGGCGGCTTCCGAAACGGCCCAGTCGAAGTCCTCGCGAGTGACGAAGTCGGGCAGGCGGATGCATGAGATGAAGCTGAAGTCGTCCTTCCGCGCATAATCGATTTCGCCATCGGCGCAGTCTTGCCACCAGAAGCCCTCGAGCGGCGGCACGACGAAGTCGAAATAGCCCTCGATTTCCCTCGGACCCTTCTTCGACATCTTGATGGCATATGCGACGCCGTAGAGCAGCGGCAACGCGTTCTGGTACTCGCCGCCCTCGGCATTGGGATCGCCCTTGCCCCGCACGGCGACGTAGCTCATAGGCGGAACGGTTACGACGCCCGGCTTGCCCGACGGCCTGTAGAGCTCCCTGAACTCCTTCTTGAAATCGTATGCCATCGCAACAAACCTCCCTGAGCTTGGGTTTCCGTCGAATCGGTTCAAATATAGCAATGGGCGGGGCTTCGAAGGAAACCGCGCCCATTGGCAGTCATTATAACACAGAATCGAACGTCTGTTCTATTCCCCCTCTTTCACGCTCGTTTGTCGTAGCGCCATTCCAATTGGGTCCAGTTTAGCTGTCAGTTTTGTCCACCTTGCTGCCGAATCCCTCCGCGTGTCCTCACATAGGCGTTTGGGACAAACCCTGGAACAAATTCGCAAACTATTTCGAAACCGCAAGCTCGCAGTTTCGTTTTTGTCCCGGGGACAAAAAAACGGGCGAGTTTTGGGGCTCGGAACCGTCCGAAATGGACACTGAAACGGCTGATTGTCCTCTTTGGCGCCTGTTTAGCGAAGTGAATCGTAGCCAGCGGCTTTATCGTTCTGCATTCCCACAGGTCGGATAGGATGTGTAAAAGCGATGACTAAAAGAATCGTCGCAGGCGGCTTATTCACCCAAGAGTTCAACGGTTCCACTTTCAAATGCATGGGGAAATGCGAATGACCTCAATGTGCTCCCGAACTCGGCGCTAACGTAAACGCCGACTCCGTCGAGCGAAGACAGGCTAATATGAGTCACAACACCGTCTCCAAGGCCGATATGCCCAAGATGGCTTCCAACTGGGGGCAGGGTTTGCCGATAGGGACAACATGAAGAAATGCAGTCCCCTTGGAGTCCTGCTCGGTGATTCCGCCAGCGTTCTTCTCAAGGCAATCCAGAAGAGCAATCGGATCGCCCATCACGTCAGGTGGCTGAGTTGGCATGGAGGGCAAGTTCTTGTTGGCATCCACCCATTGTACGCTCGTCGTCGTGCACGGCCAATCGGACAGCATCCCGGATTCGTTAGCTGCATGCGAGGGGGTTCTTCGAGCTAAGTGCTCTTGAGCATAGCGTTTCACGTACCAGTGTTCATGAGCGGCAAGGATTGCTGTTTCGGGCTCGATCCGAGGATGCGTGACTGCGGTCTCTCTTGCTGTTCAGATCGCCCAGTCTGCATCTTGGTTCCTCGACAGCGCAGCTTGGTTAAACGCCGAAGGTTCAGCTATCTTCGTCAGCTAGCATGAAAGCAATCCGAAGGGAGGACGCATGAAGATCACAATCGAAGAGCGAGAAGCAGCTCAAGATATAGAAGTCACGATCGTCTGCGTAAGGGCCGATCGCCGCGTGCTTGATATAGCGGCTCGGCTGCGCATGCTTGACAGGAAGGTGACGGGCACGGCCGACGGCTGCACGCGCGTGCTGAGCGCAGAAGACGTCCTGTTCATCGAGTCGGTCGACAAGCACACGTTCATTTATACGGCCGACACGGTTCTCGAGACGGGCCTGCGCCTTTACGAGATGGAGGAGCGCCTGGCGGACTGCGACTTCCTGCGCATCGCGAAAGGTTGCATCGTCAACTTCCGCGCGATCACCGCCCTCAAGCCCGACGTCAACGGCAGGATCATCGCCACCTTGGAAAACGGTGAGCAGGTCGTTATCTCGCGCCAGTATGCGCCCGACGTCAAATCGAAGCTCGGTCTGAAGCAGTCGAAACGAAGGAAGGGAGACCGAAATGATTAACAGGGACATTATCGACACCGATAAAAAGACGCCCGCGGAAAACCTCGGACAACTCGTGAAAAGCACCTGTATCGGCTTCACTATTGCCATGATAGCCTTCTTGGCATTAGGGACTTGTTTCGCTGATGACACCGCCAAGCAGGGCATTAACTATTGCTGGTCGATTCTCGCCGCGTGCGTCACCGTCCCCGCGCTGCAGTTCGTGTTCTTCACGCCCGCGGTGATCAGACAGATGGCGTATCCCGCGCGCCTGGCGCTGTTCGACGTTTGCCTCTACGCAGCCCTCTGTGCATTGGCGTTTGTCTTTGCTTGGGTTCCCGTGAACAACCCCGGAGCGTGGGTTACCTTCACGGTTGTCTTTCTCGCCATCCTGGCGGTCCTCACTCTTGCTTTCAACGCCAAGCTGAGCCGCGAGACCCGCGAATTGAACGACAGGCTCGCGGAATACCGCAAGAGCAGGGAGACGGAATAAGGGTATAGCTGAGCATTATCGATGCTGGGCAAATCCTTACTCCCGATCCTCGGATTACCGCCCAGCGCGAGGACCCGATGCTAAGGCCGGCGCAGGGCGATGCTCGGCCCCGTTCGCTACCCCAAGCGCTTCCTGCGCGGTCATGCCCTTGTAGCCCTCGTTTGTACGCATAAGCGGGTTCATGTGCAGGGGATGTCGATCCAGGTGCTGATTGCTCGGTCAGCCTGATCGGATTGGAGGAAGACGACCTCATGTTCAGCATAGGCGATGGCGAAACTTCCTACGTATTGCGGTCTACCCAAGCCATCATTCGGTCCTCCTCGGTTTCGAAACTCGAATTTTTTTAAAGTTTCGAAACCGGGGGGGGGCAATATGCACAGGGATGCATCGAGGAGCAATTCCCAGTCGCGCCATGTCAGCAGCGATGCCGGGCGCATTCACGCGTGCTACAATGCGGACATCAGAGATGAAAACACAGTCCCCGTCGGGTAGTCGTGGGCGTGCGGGAGTCCGCATCAGTAACCTGCCTCCTTGGTTGTCCCTTCTCTGCATGGTCATCTACATAAAGGAGGAACCAGCCATGCAGATCAGCGTGTCGTCCACCCTGACCGTATATCACGACGGGCAATTCTGGGTCGGGCTGGCGGAGCACGTCGAGGACGGAAGGTACGGCGTCGCCCGCATCGTCTTCGGCGCAGAACCGTCCGATGAGGAGATTCAGAAATTCGTTACAAGCAAATGGGAGAAGTTCTCATTCTTCGGTGGCGAACCGGCTGAGGCAAGCAAGCCCGCGAAGAACCCCAAGCGGCGCGCTCGCGAGGCAGCGAAAGCCCTTAAGCGGCCCGCGGTGAGCACCAAGGCACAACAGGCGCTCGCAGCACAGCGGGAAGCGATGAAGCGGGAGTCGGCTCAAGCAAGAGGCCGGCGTCGCGCGGATGAGGCGGAGGCGCGCTTCGAGCGGCGGAAGCTGAAGCGCAAGCAGAAGCATCGTGGGCATTGATCGCCATGTGCAGCAAGGCAAACCATATACAGCAGTGGGGCCAGTTCCACTTGAAGCCGACGCCGCGTAGACGCTAATGGTGACGGCTATGCACGGGCACGGGCGAGCCACTGCACTTCACAGCTTGTTTCTCAAGTATTTGGGACGCACACGCGGCGTTCAAAAATGCGGAGCGACTCCACATGGCTCGAGACTGAGCCGAGGTGCCCTACTTCTCGCCCTCCAGCAGCCCCACGATACGGTCGATGTCGACGGCGAAGTGGGGCCTTCCCTCGCGCTCGTAGCGGTCTAGGTACACCTGGCACTCGGAGACAATGCGCTTGGTGTTGCCGTCGATGATGCGCTGGAGTGTCTCGTAGTAGGCCGAGCCCTCGGTCCTGAAGCGGCGCTGGTAGGCCTTAGTTATGGGGAACATCTTGATGTAGTGGATGCCGTGGCGGCAGCCGGGGCGCGTCGTGGGGCGGGGTGGCAGCGCAAAGTACTGGTCTTTGGGCACGTTGGGGGCGATATTGGAACGCAGCGGCACGGCGAAGTCCCTGCGCTTCCCGCGGAAACGCAGCCTCACCACCACGATGCAGGGGCGATTGTGCTTAAGCATGAGCTCGCGGTCGCCCTCGACAAGGTCGAAGAAATCCTGGGAGATGGATACGATCTTCATCGGTTACGCCCCCTTCATACGAAGCGGGGCCCGCATCGCTGCAGGCCCCTACAGGTGGGCGATATTCTACGCCTTGCGGCACCCCGTCACCCACGGAGGTTAAACGTACACGTAAGCCGTACTCTGAAAGCCGCGGCTTCCGGCAAGTAGTTTATACCACGAAAGGTCGCCTTCAATGCGCATAGCTCGCAAAATAACACTCGCTGGGCCGCCACCCCTGGCAGTAACCCTCCAATCTTCATTGGAGTCAACAGGTCAATTCATATAGTTATGGGGGTGTATCCTAAAGGAAATCAAATTTATATCCCCATAACTAAGGAATTTTCTACTCCCACTCGATGGCGTCGGTTCTGCCGTCCCGTCATTCCAGTTACACCCAGTTTTCGGCATCGACACGGAACGCGTGCCGCCGAATGACGCGATGTCGCGTTTCGTCGGCTTCGGGGACAAAAGTTGGGACAACCTCAAAAAACTTTTTTCAAACTCAGGGCTTTGAGTTTTTATTTTTGTCCCAAGGGGCACGGAGAGCCGCCTTTGGAGGCTCGATATCGCCGAAAACGCCCGTTTTGAAACTCAACCGCCTTTGAGCCTGCAAGCCACCAGCTTCAACAGTAAGTGAGTCGACGCGGGTGGCTTACGAGCCGTTCACAAAACCGCAGGCCACAGGTCTTTGTCAACGATAAGCAAAGTGAATAGTCTCAGGTGGCTTGCCCATGAGTTGGCGTAAGCCTGTTTAGCAAAAGGCTAATCGGACACGACAGGCCGCCCGCATGGCGACGGCGTTTCCCGTGCGGGCACAAACAGCCCTGCGTGCCCTGTCGCGCGATATCCCAATGCGACGTTCAGAACCCTACCCGCCAAGCAGCCACCTCGCGAAATTCAGCACGAGCACGCCCTCCCGGGTATGGGGCTCATGCCTCGTGCGAGTGATGAGAATCTTCGGGAATGCATCCCCGATGGATAGAATCGGCGCAATCTCCCTCTCGAGCGTCGAATCGGCGCCGATATCGTCGCTCACATACACTCTCCTTCCCGGTTTCGAAACCTGGAAGGCAGTATGCGCAAGGATGCGTCGAGGTGCGATCCCAGTCGTACCATGCCAGCAGAGATGTCGAGGCACATTCGTTCATGCTGCAATGCGGGCATCGGAGATGAAAAAAAGCCCGTCGGGTAGTCATGGGCGTGCGGGAGCCCGCATCAGTAACCTGCCTCCTCGGTTGTCCCTTCTTTGCATGGTCGTCTACATAAAGGAGGAACCAGCCATGCAGATCAGCATGCTTGCCCTTCTTGGGTCACGGACCGGGGAGGCGAGGGCCTCCGTCGGGACCGCCCCGAGCAACCGGCATATCCAAGGAATGACAAGGCTCGATCGCTGTGCTGGTCAGGATGCCGAAGCGGGCCGTCCGCCAATCGGAATGCGGGTCAGGATGCTGCAACGTGATTCCAGCTGCAGGATACGGCTCCTTTGCGGTTGCCGCAAAACCTGCTGGCAACATTCTTACTATCCGAATGATGTACGCATCCCTTGGGATCGTTTCGCCTGACCAGGGCCATCTTCAGCGCCTCATCGGCCAGCTCGGCAGGCGCCTCTTCCACGCGTAATAGCCCTGGCGGGTCACCTACGCAACCAAAGATACAAAAGGGATCGAATGGCCAGAAAGGATTGTCCTTGCCGACAGGCAATCCTTGACAAACGAGCTTCAGCCTCCTTAAAATTGCGTGGTTTGCCGAACTGAGTCAACGAAGGAGGGGTGTCGTGGTTGGTCTTTTCCGCACGTGGATGAGCGCCTAAAAAGCGGCGCTGTTATGGCGTCGCGCTGTTTTGCACGCCATTCCACGATTGGACATAACCATGATGTTTGAAACCTCTCGGCGCAGGTCTGTTTCGCTGTGCCATTCATGGCAATTTAAGATTTGTTTCGTATGGGGCGGGGAGCTCGTGTCGACATTGACGAGCTCGATTCTCCAAATGGGTCTCATTTGGCATATCGCCCTCACGACAGGATCATCTTCCCTCCTCTCCCTGGCATCGTTAGCAGGCTTTCTGCCGATTGCTTTGTTCGGAGTCCTTGCGGGCGCCGTTGTCGACAGACTGCCTTTGAAGCGTGTTCTCATCGGCGCCGACCTCTTCGTTGCCGCGGTGGGCGCCGCCTTGGCGATTGCCTCGTTGGCCGGCAGCTTACCTGCGTGGTCAATACTCATCGCCCTGTTTCTCCGCGCAGCTGGCACTTCGTTCTACACGCCGGCCTCCCAATCCCTCACGCCCCATCTCGCCCCGCCAGAGCATCTCGTTCGCCTATCGGGAGTGATGCAAGCGATTCAGTCCGCCGGATACATTCTTGGCGCCGCGCTCGCGGCAGTGATTTATCCTGTGGCGGGCATTACCGCCATGATTGCCCTCGACGTGCTGGGGGCGCTTTTCGCTTCTCTAGCTGTCCTCGCCGCTCAGATAGACGCAGGAGGACTCGACGAAGCCGACCGCAGCTCGTCCTTTTCCAATAAAGTTCGAGAACTTTTCTCTGAGATTTCGGACGGCTACAAGCTGATCAGGGGATACAGGGGGCTGTTCGCCATTCTTTGGTGCGGGTTCGTCTTCGCTTTCGCGTTCTCCCCACTCGCGGCATTGTTCCCAATAATGACCTTGGGACATTTTGGCGGTAGCACGGGGGATGCTGCTTTGGTGGAGGTCCTTTTCTCCGCAGGCATGCTGGCTGGGTCCGGCATTTTGGCGGCCACGGGAGGGTTCCGCAATAGGTCGCTCACCATGGTCGCCGCAATCGCCGGCTTCGGCGTCGTCGCAATCGCATCCGGATTGCTCGGCCCGTCGCTGTTCGCCGATTTCCTACCGGCGAGCTTTCTTATGGGCGCATGCTCCCCGCTGTACGCAGGAACCCAGACTGCCCTTATGCAGGAGCAGATACCTCCTGAGTACCTAGGCCGCGTTTTTGGTCTCTATGGAACCATTATGGCGTGGGCCATGCCCATGGGCCTCGCAGCCCCCTCCGTTTTTGCGCACCTGCTCGGAGCTCCGTTGTGGTCCGTCGGTTCTGGAGCGACCATGACACTGCTTGCGTTGGCGATGCTTCTCGCTCCAAGCGTCCGAAACGTGGGGAAAAAAGATTCCGGGCAGATTCAATAGCCCAAGCATTCGAAAAAGAGGCGGCAGCCATCGGTTCGCGCGTCAGCCTTCAAGCCCTTGCGACGACGAGGTATTGCGCCGACATCCCACATCGCGCTCCTTATTCGCCGCCAACTATCATTTTCGGATTTGCCGGCTTGCGCAAGGCCAAAACGCTCACGCCGGCAATCGGGCAAAGGCGAAAAATCGACGTGAGCGATTCTTTATTGGCATGGCTGCGCTTCCAGAAAACGACAATACACAAAAGGTGGTTCAACTTATGGAACTCATAGTCAAAGCTAAAGACATCTTTTTGGAATATGCCGGCCGCGATATTCTGGACATCGAAGAATTGGAAATCTACCCCTACGATCGCATCGGCTTGGTAGGAGACAACGGTGCAGGCAAAACCAGCCTGCTAAAAATCCTGAGCGGCAATCTAACCATTGCGGACGCCGACGTCAGGCGCTTCGGCAGCATTGCCCTCATCGGCCAGCTCGACGAACTCGACCTTGATGCGGCTCAGGACAACGGCGAGATGCTCTCCCGTCTCAACGTCGCCGAAGTGGCGCAGGAGACGATGAGCGGCGGGGAGGAAACACGCGCCAAGATTGCCTCTGCGCTCTCCCAGCATGCAAGCGCGATCTTCGCCGACGAGCCTACGAGCCACCTCGACCAAGACGGCATCCGCCTTCTCGTCGGACAGCTCAAGGCATTTGATGGGGCCCTGCTCATCGTGAGCCATGACCGTCATTTTCTCGACCAGGTGGTAGACAAGATCTGGGAGCTCAAAGACGGCGGTATTTCCGAATTCTGGGGTGACTACTCCGACTATCTGCGACAGAAAGAAGAAGAGCGCAAAGCTCAGGCGACTCGATACGAAGAGGCAATGCGCGAGCGCGATCGCCTCGAAGCCGCCATCGAAAAACAGCGGAAAAAAGCACGGCAGGTCGACGCCAAGCGGAAGGGTGCGAAAAAAAGCAACGAGTATGCAGGTCGCTTGGGGCATCAGAAAACAACCGGCACCAAGCAGAAGAAAATGCATCAGGCAGCTAAGAACATGGAGAAGCGCCTCGAAGCGCTCGAAGGGATCGAGGCCCCAGATAGCATTCGCGCCGTGCGCTTCCGCCAGAGCAAGGCCCTGGAACTGCACAGCAAATTTCCCATCTCGGCAGATGATTTCAGCTTGAGCTTCGGCAACTGCGTGCTCTATGACCACGCGAAATTCGAGATACCGCTCGGTGCCAAAGTGGCCATCACCGGTGGCAACGGCACAGGAAAGACCAGCCTGCTGAAGGCAATCGTTCGACGCGCCGACGGTATCAACATCTCTCCCAAAGCAGAGATCGGCTACTTCGAACAGACAGGTTACAAGTTCGACGCCCGCCAGTCTGTGATCTCGTTCATGCAGAATGGTTGCGAGTACAGCATGACCGAAATTCGAGGCATCCTCGCCTCTATGGGAATCGGACCGCGCGACCTGACAAAGGACGTTGGCGTTCTCTCGGGAGGCGAAGTCATCAAGCTGCTACTCGCGAAGATGCTGCTGGGCAGATACAACATCTTGCTCATGGACGAGCCTGGAAATTACCTGGACATCAAGAGCGCCGAAGCCCTCGAGCAGATGATGAGCGCCTATGCCGGAACGATAGTGTTCGTCTCCCACGATAAGAGGCTGGTCGAGAACGTCGCAGACATTGTCTACGAAATAAAGGACACCAAGCTAGTCAAAATCTTTCAGCGCGAATAGCCCTAAATGAGCAGGAAATAATCCCCGAACGGAGACAAGGGAGTAAAACGGCAAAGAAAGAGCCTCCGTCCCAACGCAGGGAACGGAGGCTCTTTAATCGCTTTTACTCATCTCCGTCGCTGGTGGCTTTGTCATGACTCTCGTACGAAACGAAACTCAGCGGCATAGTGCGGCACTCAAAATCGCAGGTCAGAACCCTGTCGTCCTACTCCCACTCGATGGCGTCGATTCTGCCGTCCCGTCACTCCAGTTGCACCCAGTTTTCGGTGCCGTCTCGAGCCAAGTGCCGCCAGGTGACACCATGTCGTGCTTCGTCAGCTTCGGGGACAAAAGCTGGGACAGCCTCAAATACTTTTTTCAAACTCAGGACTTTGATTTTTTGTTTTTGTCCCAAAGAGCGCAGCGGGGCGCCTTAGGAGGCTCGATAGCGCTGAAAACGCCCGTTTTGAAACTCAACCGCCCTTTAACCCGCAAGCCGCCAGCTGCAATCGTAGGTGAATTAACGCAGGTGGCTTGCGCGACATTCGCAAAACCCCAGGTCGCAGGGCTTCGCCATCGGCGGGAAAGGTGAGTAGTCTCGGGTGGCTTGCTTATAAGTTAGTGAAATCCTGAAACGTGACAAGACTTATTACACGAATGATGTCGCCAGCTTCGGGATTGCCTCGTCGTCATAATATCCTTTGAGCTAACGAGGATGCCAGCTACGGGGTTGTCGATTTTCTGATGCATTAATAACCAGGCAAAGTCGGATAATCATATGAGCGGAGAGCACAAAAAGATAGCAGCTCATTAAGACAAATATCCTTGGCAGAATGCACTCCGGTGACTAGGATGACGACAGATGAACGAGGAGGACAGAACGATGCCATTACTCAGCGAGCGGTCGCTCGAATCTATTGCAAAGATGTTCGTGGGCGACGAAGGAGAGCTGTTCCACTACTTGTCGGGCCCTCAAATAGTGACATTCTTCAATGACCATTTTGACTTCCGGGACATCTACCAAGGTGGCAACGCTCCTACCAGATGGAGATACGCCGCCGGAAAGATAGCCAGTGTTGCGTCGAGCGGCCGTCTCGATCGTTTTTTCTCAATCGTTCTTGGATTCAAGTATATGGTCAGTACTTTTGGCTGCGATGAAATCGAAGCCCGAGAAAGGGCGGACAAAGCGAAGAAACGGTTCAACCAAGTACTAATCTCCGACGAGCTTGAGATAGTCGGAACAGACGGCGAGATGAAGCTTGTGGTGATTGATTCGGATCTAATCCCGATCGGGAAAGGCGGCTTTGCCGAAGCGTTCAGGCAAAAGTCAACAGGCAGAGTCCTGAAAAAGCTCATGCCCGAAGTAGCCCTTGATGCAAGAAACCGCCATCGCTTCAAGCGCGAATACGAGATAATGAATGATCTTTCGGAGCTGCCAGGGGTTCTCCGTGTCTTTGATTTCGACGAGAGCAATTGCTCCTACACGATGGAGGCCGGCGAGACCACGCTACTAGAGTTCATGGACAATCCTCTATCCGAGCAAGTCAAGATGTCCATAATCGAGCAGATAGTTGGCACCATGGCTGCCATTCACTCGCGCGGATACATTCACCGAGATCTAAGCCCCACGAATATTTTTCTACTGAGCGGCCAACTGAAGATTGCCGATTTCGGGCTTGGAAAGAACTTGAACACACTTTCATCCTACCAAACCACCAACACAAACAATTATGGACAGTGGTTCTACTGTTCACCTGAACAGCTTGTCTATCTAAAAGATGGGGACAAAAGGAGCGATGTCTTTTCCTTGGGCAGGATTATCAACTTCGTGCTCGCCGGACATCCGACAAAAACGAATCATCGTCTTCGACCGCTGGTAGAAAAAGCAACCGCAGACGATCCGTCGAAAAGATACCAGGATGCGGCAGAGTTTTTGAGCGCGATAAAGCGAAGGTTGTCTTCGATAGCAGATGCGGACCGGGAAACGAAACTTGCGGAAAAGGCAGCACGGGGAATCCTCGACGGAGAGGTTGCCGAATGGATTCTCGAAATGACCGATGAGCAGCTGTGCTCACGGGTAGCGTCAAACCCCGCGTTCGCTAAAACGGTTGTCAAATTTACGGAAATCGACAACGGCAATGCGGCCTTTGTCATGGATGCTATCGACCAGAGCATGACGCAAGTCTGCAAGACATGGGAAGACCACGATCCATTTGCCGACATCGCAAAGTCGATTGTTTTAAGCAAGGCGCCATACGACATCAAGGAGCGTGCCTGCCAAACGCTTTCATATGTAGCATGGCAAATCAACCGTTTCCATGCCCAGCATCTGATTGAGGATATTATCACCAGCGGAATAGACCCGATGCTGGAAGACCTTCTCAACGACTCCGTGTAGATTCATTAATGCAGCGCAGGCCTGCGTTCGTCTAGGGAAAACGATACGATAGACGGCATCTTGGTTGCACCCTAGGCCGTTCACCCTTCCGCTCGCTCCCATATAGTTCGATTTCGATAAGCTGAGTCCCAACCGATGGGTGCCATTTATCCGGGTGCACCTGGGGCAACGGGCCGGTAGGCCTGCGCAAGGTCGCTCGCAGAACGCGCAACATCAAACACGACAGAAGAGGCGAACGACAGATGCCGGACTCCGGACGACAGCACCGCGGAAGACGAGCATTCCGACCACAATCGAACGAATCTCGGTCCTAGGCAGGCGCCCGCACGGGCGCCTTTTACTTTTCAGGGACTTAGCCGCGAGCTAATCGGAGACCATAGAGCACTTCAAAACGGTTCAGAACGATAATCAACAAAACCGCAGGTAGAATATGCTGTTTTAAAAATCGTCTCTTACACTCCGCAACGCTCGGAAGCGCTCCGTTCAGGATTGTTCGTAACCCCCCGACCGTCCAAACAAAGAGGCGCAGTCCAAACTTGACCTGCGCCTCTCATCAAAAAGTATTATTTGTTGTATATCAATCCAAGCATCCAAGGGATTGGCATGAGAACGGCCGCCGCCAGCAACACAGGGATGCAAGCCACGATTGCCAGCCCTCCGCCAGCTCCTCGCGAAACCGCCTCACGAGAGCATCTGGCTCACACAGCGCTGCACGGCGGCGTAGTTGGAGCCCAACCGTCGCTTGCGCTCCTCGCCGTTGCCGTAGTCGCCGTTGATGA
Organism: Coriobacteriaceae bacterium; assembly: GCA_025757745.1. Classification (NCBI taxonomy): domain Bacteria; kingdom Bacillati; phylum Actinomycetota; class Coriobacteriia; order Coriobacteriales; family Coriobacteriaceae; species Coriobacteriaceae bacterium. The sequence goes on along the minus strand of CP107217.1, from coordinate 575,439 downwards.
CGGTGCGTGCCAGCGCGTCGATGTCGACCTCGCCACTGCCGGACGAAGAAGAACCGCCGGAACCACCGCCGAGAGAATCCGGTTCACCTCGGCCTGCACCTCGAAGTAGCGCGAGCCCAGGGCCCGTTTACGCGCCTCGCCGTTGCCGAACTCCTCGTTGATGACGCGCCACGCCAGGCTCGCCACGTCACCCGAGGGCGCAGAGCCGCCACTGCCGGAAGACCCCGCAGCCACGGTGTCCGAAGACCCGGCGCCTCGGCAGATGCGCGGGCGCAGGGCCGCCCTGCGCCCGGCGGCGATGTAGGGCGCGGGGCAGATCTTGTCGGTCACGTCGTAGCGGCGGATGACGCCGCCCTCGGAGATGCCGTAGCGCTTCATGAGGGTCTGCACGAGCCAGGCGAGCTTGCCCGCCTCGACCTCGCTGTAGTCCTCGCTAGCGCTCACGGCCTCGATGCCGACGCTGCGGCAGTTCATGAGCCAGTTGCCGGCGTGCCAGGCGGTGTCGCCCTCGGCCACGCTCTGGTAGATCTCGTCGGTGATGTCGCCCACGAAGTAGCGGGCGGACGACCCCTGCCGCTCGTTGTGCGAGAAGTAGATCGCGTTGTTGCGGGCCGACGCCAGAGTCGCCGTGTAGTGGATCACGATGCGGTCGATGGCGTGCGAGCGCCTGCGCGTCATGCGGTCGCTGCCGCACTGCTTGAACAGGATGCTATGCCCCATTGGCGCTGACCTCCTTGAATCCCGCGTCCTCGCCCTCCTCGGGCTTGAAGTCGCTGGGCGTGTCGGGCTCGCAGCCGGGCTCGCGCAACTCCTCCCAGCGCTCCTCCTCGCTTGCGTACTCACTCATAGGAATCGCCCGCCTTTCCCAGCTCGGCAATAACGGGCGAGAGCACGGCCATCACCATGGCCACGCACAGCGCGCGCCGCGTGGGGTCGAGCACGGCCACGCCCATGAGCAGGTCGACGTTGGCCACTACGACGCCCAGGACGCCCTGGACGACCGTGCGCATAAAGCGCCACTGCCGCTCGTTGCTCGTCAGAAAACGGTTCATCTGCCGCTCCTCTCCTCAAGAGCGTCAACGTCGCGCCTGACCACGGCCATGTCCTGCTCGAGCTTGTAGGTGCGCTCGATGAGGCAGTTGTGCTTCTCAACGCGCCGCGCGAGCTCGTCAATCTTGAGCTCCATCACCGCGCGGCTTCGCGAGTTCGACGCGATCACCCCGACCTGCGTCACGACGCCGATGAGCGCCACCGCAATAGACTCCACAAGGACCTCCCAGCAGAACATGGACCAACTTCAACGGCCCCATCATCCGCTGCGGTCACAAATCAGCTGGTAGCTGAATCGCTGCTATAAAAAGCGAGGTAAAATAAGAAAAAGCACAGTAACGATTGTTCGAAAGAGTCGCTAACGGGAGGTAGAAATGGAAAGCCGGCTTTACGAGGAGGGGTACGACGAAAGTCTCTTGAGAGCTGTAGCGGCTCTTAACGAGACTCCTGCATCCACGGAAGCAATCCTGGGCCTGTTGCAAAAACACTGGGATTTGCCTCGAGGAGAAGCGGAGCAGCTGTTGTCGCAGGAACGCTACGAAGGATTCTTCCAGCGTGATTTCGCAAGATACCTGACGATGTACGAAGGCTTTTCCAAAGAAAAGGCAAGGGCATATACGACTAGCCACATGAACCTTCTGGCTCTGCGAAAAATCGAAAGGCCGTGGGCTATCGAGTACAACAGGCTTTATCGCCAGATCGAAAAGCAGAAGCCTCAAATAAAGGGGAAGGTTCACCTATCTTCCGAAATCGAGGAGTAAAGCAGTTCTCGCTACACGCCGCCGCATCCCATCGCCTAACCCACACCACGGGGGCGGCGCGCTCACCCCTGGCAGCAGCGCAGGAAGGGCGCCTGCGCAGCTGCCAGGGGTGCCATTATGCTCAGTCCCAAGCCGCTACCCGGCAGTGAGGTAGCCCGCCTGCCCCTCGCGGTCGATGTGGCACATCGCGTACGTCGTCTGCTTAGAGTCGTAGGTCGTGCCGTTGCCACCCGCGATGGCCTTGCAGTTGTAGAACGTGGAAGAGCCCGTGCACCCGCTCGGCAGCCCCCAGTCGGCATCGACCAGGATGCGCTCAAGGGCGGTGCAGGCACCGAACGTGTAGAGCATGCTAGAAAGCGACGCCAGACTCATGCCCCGCAGATCGAGCTCGGTGAGCGCGGAGCACGAGTTGAACGTACGGTTCATGTAGGCCACGCCGCGCAGGTTCGCCATGCCAGAGACCGAGGTCAGGGCGTTGCAACTGTAGAACCAGTAGTTCAGGTTCACGTTGGCGACCCTCGATGTGTCGGCGGCGATGGTCACGCGCTTCACGCTCTTGCCGAACGAAGCCCAGGGCGTCGCCTGGATCGCGGCGTACTTGGCGTTGGCGCAAAGCGTGTCGGAGGCCAGCACCTCGCGACCTGTCGCATCGGCCTTGGCGAACCCGATCTTGAGCTCGCCGTCGGCGAACAGCGTGGCGTTGAGCCAGGTGCGGACTTCGTACTCGGGGTCAGTCAGAACGCCACCCGCCCCCAGCTTGAGGACGGAGGCGCCGGAGGTCTGGAACGGCACGAAGCCGTCGGTGCCGCCCATTGAGTTCGATTTGAGTTTCACGGGCCCCGAAACGTCCCCGTTTCGGGGCCCGGGGACAAAAATCGCACGTCTACTCACTTGGGATAAATCCTTACTCCCATTCCTCCGAATACCGCCCAGTGCTTTGCCATCTTGAAACACTGGGAGTAAATAGCGAAATAGCAGGTGAAAGGGAGTAAAAGACCAAAGAAAAAGCCTCCGTCCCAACGCGGGAACGGAGGCTAGGAAATCGTTTTTACTCACCGCCGTCGCTGGTGGCTTTGCCATGACTGTCGTACGAAACGAAACTCAGCGGCACAGTGCGTCACTCAAAAGTGCAGGTCAGAACCCTATCAGCCTACTCCCACTCGACAAATTCAAGTATATGAGGAAGTATTTCTCTTGAATTTACAGGTAAAATATTCGCAAATTTGCTAATATTTTACCTGCTATTTTCGGCTGTCAATTTTCTTAGTATCAAAATAGTATCACAAGAGGCTGGAAAATGCAACAGAATTATGTGGAGCTCTACATAATTCTGTAACCTTCTTTGCTGTGGTGTATCAAGTAATCTTACTGAACATATGGCGCACCTTGTCCAGGCGGCTGTTTGGACGGCGGGGCTGGATGACCGGCTCGCCGACAACGGCCTGATACCCTTTCAGTTCTGTCAGGCATACGCTCCGCCCGTTGGTGTAAAAGGCCAGATCAGTACGGTATGCCTGTATGCAGCGGACGGGAATCTCGCCAGTAAAGACAACTTCATCCTTTTTTACTTGGGCCGTTTCGATGGTGGCACAGTATTTCGGCGCATCATGATAAGCTCTGGAAAGGTATTCCTGGGGCGCATAGAGGGTGAAGGAGAGATAAGGTTCCAGCAACTGCGTCCCTGATTCTTTCAATGCCTGTTCCAATACAATCGGGGCCAATGAGCGAAAGTCCGCCGGCGTGCTGATCGGACTATAATAAAGTCCGTATTCAAAGCAAATCTTACAGTCCGTTACGTTCCAGCCGCACAAGCCTTGTTCCAGCCCGTAACGGATACCATCCATGACAGCGTTTTGAAAACTCTGGTTCAAGTATCCCAGGGAAACCCGGCTCTCGTATTGTACACCGGAGCCAAGCGGGAGCGGCGTAACAGACAGCCCGATGGATGCCCAAAATGGGTTGGGCGGCACCTCAATATGGATAGTGTGGCTGGCTGCTTTGAGCGGCCGCTCTAAATAAATGACGGTAGGTTCCTTCACCGCTGTTTCAATCTTGTACTTTTCTGCCAGCAAAGCGGAAACAACCTCCAACTGCACCCGGCCCAAAAAAGAAAGAATGATCTCATGGGTGATGGAATCCACCTCGTAGCGCAAAAGCGGGTCAGTATCCGCAATTTGCGTAAGAGCGTCCAGCAGCCGTTCTCTTTGCGCTGCCGTTTTCGGCGTGATCGCCGTCCGCAGCATGGGGAGGGGGGCATCGCACCACCTTTCACGAGGAAGCCGGGTGTCGTCCCCCAATACGTCGTTTAATCCCACGCTGTCGCTGGGAAGGATGACAATTTCGCCCTTGTGGGCGGTGTCTGTCCGAACAATCTCCCCTTTGGATGGAATACGCATCTCTGTGATTTTCAGCTTTTCTCTCCCGGCCAGGGCCACCGTATCCCGCAGGCGCAGCGTTCCGCTGTATAGCCGCAGATAGATGAGCCGCTGGTCACAATCTGTATACTCCACCTTGAAAACGCTGCCGCATAGGGCGGCGCTCCCCTGTTCCCCAATCGGTTGGAACAGCCCTGTCACCGCATCCATCAACGGTTGAATGCCAAGGCCCTTTTTGGCGCTGCCATGATAGACCGGGAACAGGGAGGCGTCTTGAACCCGCCGCTGTTCCTCCCGCGCAAGTTCTTCCCGGCTGATTGGTTCTCCTGCGATATACTTTTCCAATAATTCATCGTTATTTTCGATGACCGCATCCCATGCTTCTATGTCGGTATTTTCCTCCAGGACTATTTCCGGGGACAGCGACACCGTCTGCTTGATGATAATATCGGCGGAGAGCTTATCCCGAACAGACTGATACACGCCTTGCAAATCAACGCCAGTTTGGTCAATCTTATTGATAAAGATAACGGTGGGAATGTCCATTTTCCGCAGGGCATGGAACAGAATACGGGTCTGGGCCTGCACGCCATCTTTAGCGGAGATCACCAAGATGGCCCCATCTAAAACAGCCAAAGAGCGGTACACCTCCGCCAAAAAATCCATGTGGCCGGGCGTATCCACAATGTTGACTTTACATCTGCGCCACAGGAAGGAAGTGACTGCCGCTTGAATGGTAATCCCACGCTGCCGCTCCAAAAGCATGGTGTCCGTCCTCGTTGTCCCTTTTTCGACGCTCCCCGGTTCTGAAATGGCTCCGCTGGCATATAGCAGGCTCTCCGTCAAGGTTGTCTTTCCAGCGTCTACATGGGCAAGAATCCCGATATTGATAATGTTCATGTCTATCCTCCATACAAGGCCCAAATGGGCGCAAAAATCCCCAGCGGCTAATACTTTTACCGCTGGGGATCATGACTTCGGACAAACAGAAGTATGACGGCTTACATGAGCCGCTGTCCGTCACGATATTTACTAAAAAGGCAAAAGTATTCTTAAATTGGGTACAAAAACTAAGCCCCTGCAAGGGGCAAGCATTTTTGCGCCCATTATCAAATTTTATTTAAGATTACCTTGCCGCATATTTGGTAGACTCCTCAAATCAAGATAATAACAGTATATCATAGTACGCTCTAAAAACAAGAAATTATTTTACCCGATTCCCCAAATAAATCAGGAGGGCATTCACTGGAACACCCTCCGGTTTTGGTGATTACCGTGCGCCTACCCTTGTTTTTTGCCTTGCGGCCCGTTTCCGTTCCTTTTCAGCCTGTTCCTGCTGGTAAGCGGCCTCTAATATTCTGTCCGCCTGTTCCGTGCCAATGGCCCGCCTGACCCGCTCGTAGTCCCTGACCTTTCCCTTTAGACTGTCTCTCTCGGCGCAGACCTCGTAAATCCTTTCTGACAAAGAACTGTTTTTGCTGACCTCCCGGCCATAGTAAGTGAATCAGCGCGGGTGGTTTGCGCGCCATTTGCAAAACCCCAGGTCGCGACCCTTCGCCATTCGTGGGAAAAGTGAGTAGTCTCAGGTGGCTTACTCATGAGTTGAACCGCTTTCGCGATTAGGGGCCTAATAGCGGCTTCTCCACTAACTGCCCCTGGGTTTGCCTTTGTCCGCCGCACGGGATGGCTCCCGAGGCAACGCGGTGAGATAATGCCATCCAACGCAGGCAATGGAGCCTGAAAATATAGGTGACGGCGGCATGGCCCGAGCCAGCACTTTTGGCCCGCCTCCGTAGCCTCCTTTTTCATATGCGGTCCGCGATACGCCTATGGGAGCGATTCGCTCGTGCAAGGCTGTAAACACGCAGAGAAAACGAGGTATTGGATGAATAGCGAACCGATCTACAAAGAATTCCTTCTTGGAGAAGGCTTAAGCGAGTTGAAGAAAATTCGAGATGGCTGGAGGGATGAAAGCGGCTATTCCGAGTCGAGGGGAGGAACCTCTTTAATACCTGAAAATCTATGCAATGTCTCAGGGTCCGAACGGCTTAACTATACCTTCATCATGGACAGAGCCAATGAGTGCATGTATCGACTGATTTGCGAGTCGATTTCCATGCTTCTTACAGAATATGGATACATAACACTACGTGCCCGCGTTCGCAGAAGCGATGCTTACCAATATCTCCCAAAAGACGGCCTAGCCGGGCCGACCGTCCTCAAAGCGAGCAAGAGGGTGGTCCGCATAATCAAGGTGGATGTCGATGGCTCCCCGAGCGTTTTTGTATTCAAGGAACCTGGATTAGACCAGAGTCTCCCGAAAGAGCTTGAGGATTCGCTGAGGGAAAACTTTGGGGTATCGAAAATCACCTACGTCTCTTTGGTTATGGACGGAGCGAAGAGGGAGGTTCTCAATTACGAGTCGGTGAAGGACGCTACGCCCTACATCTCGGTTAAAGAGTTCTTCCGCCTGTTCTTTCCACAAGAGGAGTTCGACAAATTCGAGGAGGCTGTGGTTGAGCTTAGGCAGAAAGCGCGTTCCTACTATGGCTTGAGCATAACCAAATCGCTTAACCATTTGCGCATGGGCCATTTCAGGAGAGACATCCGAGACCGTCTGATCGGCTACAAACCAGACGTGGAATTGGGGTCCGAACAGAGAATGGCCATAGACAAGAGCTTTGTCGTAGACGGCAGATACTCGGCGTTGACCGGTGACACGGATTTCGCAGTAAGCTTCCAGACCGCAGAATGGCTAAGGGATTCTTTAACGCATGCAGGATGCATAGATTTCGCCCCCATCGCGTTGGAGTACTTCAAATCGCTCGAACAATTCCTGTACAGATTTCTTTACGCCATACATAAGACTTCGAAATCGAAGAGTAGGCGTATTTACTACGGCAAAAAGCTCGGAGAAAACCCTTACTACCTGCCTGCGAAAAGAGATGGCGTTCCCGACAAATCGCGACACATAGAAGTCAAGGACGGAGAAATCGAAATCAACGATGAGCTTTTCACGGATGGTTTCGAATATGTCTTAGACCTCGGTAGGCTCACAAGGTTCTTCGGCGACTATGTTTGCGAGAAGCAGCAGCTGTACAGCCGCAATGAAGACCTTCTCGATACGGCGATAAGCGAGGATACGTACGAGTCGATAATTCGCGCACTCCAAAGCGCTCGAACGATGAGGAACGGCATTGCTCACAAAGACAATCTCTACGATTGGACCGAGATGGAAAGCGCCCGGTCGTCAGTCCTCTTGGCTTTCTACTTAGTCCTAGGTTCTTACAGCATCGATACTGAAATGCGAAGCCTCCTCGGCATCGAAAGCGATTGCGTGCAGAAAAGCGAGGAGTGGAAGCTCTGCAACTACGTGGCATCGGCGGCCGTTCCTAAAGGCAATCCTCTTGAGTTTCCCGTTTTTTATCTCGATGGCGACGATTCCCCCGAGGCCGCCTTGTTTGCTTGCCCCGACGACGAAGAATCCGATCCCGACCGATATGGAAAAGCCCAATCGTTCTCGGGTGTGTACTTCAAGAGAATCGGATCGCATAAGCGTTACGATATCTCGTACCCAACTGACCGTCTTCCCTCATTGGTTGAACAAGGGATGCTGATTATCTGCGGTGAGGGGCTGAAGCTCATGGGGCCTCAAAAGGTCATCTACAGAGACGGAAATTACCTTGGGGACACGAGCGCAGAGTGACTTCGAACCCAGGGCGTGGACCTCGCGCTCCCGCCCTAAAGACCATCGTGGCCGGTTTTAAGGGCGGGAGCGCGAGGAATGTCCGTAGGGTTCATGCCTTCCCGGGCGCAAGCCACCAGTCCGTAACCGCAGGTGAGGCAGCGCCGTGGCTTGCACGCTGGTGGCAAATTCGCAGGTCAAACATCTCCGTCATCTATCGACGAAACGAGAAGCCCCACGTTGACGCGTCTATGAGTTGATGACCTGAACGACGGTCGTCCTAGTTGCCAGCTTCCGCATCAGAGAAACCACTTGGAGCAGAAGCCGATCTGGAAGACCGAATGGACGAGCATCGAGATTCCGAGGCAGACCATCATCGCGCAAAACCCGATTCCGGCCCATTTCAAGAAAGGGTCTTTTTCTTGCTTGTCGGAAGCTCGCTCCATCCAGTCGCGCGAATACGTATCGCCGTACTCGTCGCTCTTTGAGGCCTCTTTCGAAAGCAGCTCGAGAGCTTCGTCGAGGTCATCAGCAAGCTTGTTTCCGTCGATTCCGACCTTGAAAAGATGAGTCTCATCATGCTGCTTGAGCGCCGATTGGTTCTGCAAAAGGTAGAACCTCTCGCCGTTCACCCCGTTCGCCAGAGCGGTCCTCTCGCTCGAAAACGACCGAATCTCCTTCTTGAGCCTTGAGAAGGCCCCCCTTGCCCTCGATTCCGAACTTCTGCGCGAGCGACTCAAGCTGCCAGAGCAGGTCGTACAGCCCCGCCGCGGGCAGGAGCCCGGCCCCGTACGCCTTCTCGAGCATCGACCGCTCGAAGCGATCGTAAACGGGGATCGCCTCCCCGTACGTCAACCTGGTGCCAACTTCGGGGAAATCATTGCATTCCATATCGTCTCCTATCATTCGAATCGAGAGTTAATTCCTTGGGGCGCGTCACGCGTCGACGACGCCGCGTCCCACAACAGCGGTTGTTGCTTCCGCGTGGGCGCATCGCCTAGCACGCAGGGCGCAGATCAAGCCTGAAATCACCTTTGGCGATAGAGAGGCTGTAGTTCGACCCGACTAAAACAGCGATGCCCATCAAGGCCAGACCGCAAGCGGCGATCAGCTGCTCCGGCGAAAAGCCGAGGATCCTCCTTCCGTTATCGCACGCCGCCTCCGCTACGGCATCGGCTGACGAAATCGTCGGGGCGTTCACCGCCCGTCCGGCGTCGTTCATAGTTGGCTCCCTACTCTCTCTTCCATTGCTTCGACCCTTATTTTCAACCGCCATCGGAATTTCGTCTCCTCTGACTGGTTTGGATTGCCTACAATTTCATAGGCAATAAAGTTGTTTATGGAGGACCTGCAATGTCTAGGACATTCACCGAGGAGGAGATCTCCGAGTTAAAGGAAGCCGGATTCGCGGCGAGCGGCACATCGAGAAGCAGGATCCTGTCCGTCCTCGACCTCCTCGTCCGCTTCACCGATGAGAGGACGGGCATATCCGCATCGGAAATCGCGCGCGTCATAGGCATCTGCTCCGAGAGGCCGACGTCGGAGAACGCCATTCTCAAGGACCTGCACCAGATAAGCGAAAGCATGCCCATGGGAATCCGCATGGCGATACCTGGCCACGGCGAGAACGTCGGGTTCAGGGCCGTAAACAAACCCCTGTCATCCGAGGAGGCGATCCTCATCTCGGACGTGCTGGGGACGAGCTCCTTCATCGGCGAGGGGCGGAAGGACAAGATCTCCTCGAAGGTGCTCGCATTCTCCTCCGACTATGACGTCGACGAAAGCGTGGAGACCGTGTTCGTCGACCGCAAGGCCGGCAGGGACACCGACGCGATTTTCAACGTCCTCCATGCCGCATCCCGAGCGATCCGCATGAACGAAAGGCTCGCCTTCAAGAAGCAGGTTCACCTGATGAACGGATCGACCGTAAAGATTGGGCCGTACGAGGAGGACCCGGTGGCGATCGTGTTCAGCTTCGGCCGCTACTATCTCGAGAGCATGCATATCGACGAAGGCGGTTCCCCCAGTCCCTACTTCTACCGACTAGACGATATCGCGGACCCGGTTGTCACCGGAAAACCGGTGTCGGATCGGGATAAGGTAGAGGCGCTGAGGACGCGCGTGGTCGCGGACACGCGCCAGCGGGTCGACATGTTCGGCTCGGGCACCGCCAGAAAGCTGTTCCTGGAAGTATCCGGCACTCATGCCAAGTACGTTTACGAAAGGTTCGGCCACGACCTCAAATTCTGTCACATCGACGAGAGCGACGAAAGAAACGTCATCGGCTACGCCTGCGTCAGCGCGATGCCGTCTCCGACCTTTTACAGGTGGCTATTCGGGATGGACGGCGCGGTGAGGCTGGCGAAGCCTAAGGGGAAACGGTGGGTCGAGAGCTTCCCGAATGCCGTCGCCTCCGACCTAGAATCCTATATCCAAGATTACGAAGCAGCATCAGAGGGCTACAAAGCCGCACTGGATGCAGCTATTTCACGATTGGACTCGAAGAGCTGCCGGCAATGAGGCAATCCCAATCGGTCCGATTCAAAAGCCAATATTGACTAACTCGAATTCGGCTCGCATCCTCGCGCCGTTCGTCTGCTCCCATTCGTCCGAAATGACAACCACAGCAGGTCGTGTCCCAACGGATGGGTACCATTTATCCGGGTGCACCTGGGGCAACGGGTTGAAGAACCTGCACAAGGTCGCTCGCAGAACACGCAACATCAAACACGACAGAAGAGGCGAACGACAGATGCCGGACCCCGGACGACAGCACCGCGGAAGACGAGCATTCCGACCACAACCGAACAACTCCAGCTACTAGGCAGGCGCCCGCATGGGCGCCTTTTACTTTTCAGGGACTTAGCTGCGAGCTAAGGCACGCGGCTCATGGCCGTTTCATGGAGACCCGACCGGCTCGACCCACTTCGACCCGTCTCCGCTCCTGCCGTGCTCACCAATCGCCATCAGGCGGTTCAATCGTCGTGCAGACGAAAAGGCACACGGTGTCGTGCAGCGTGCCCGCACGGTGCCGCACGGGAAGATTGGAGGAACCGTGGCACGCACAGCCGAATGCGCCGCGCCCGAGGGCAACCAAGATCGCGACGAATGGATGACGGTGATCGAGATGCAGGAGTACATGAGGGCGAGCCGAAACAAGGCGTACGACCTCATCTGGTCGGGAGAGATCGATTCCTACAGGCTCGGCAGGAAGCTCCTGGTTTCGAGGGCGTCCGTGGACGCCTACATCGAGTCGAGGAGCGGCAAGAAATGACGGCGGCGACCGCCCCGGGAGCCGCCCGCGGCCAGGCATGCGAGAAAGCCTCGAGACGAAAGGAGCTCGAGGACGACCATGACCAAGAGCATTAGCAGGAGCCAGGTGAGGCTCATCGCATCGACCAACGCGATATTCGGCGCCGATGAGGTGTGCGCGATGCTGCGCATAAGCCGCGACGCAATGTACCGGCTCGCCCCCCTTGCACTCACCGCCAGCACATGCTATAAGGTTATTGGTGGCCCATTAAGCTACCTCCAAGTGCCGGGGGAGTCCCCCGGCTATTTTTTTATCCATTCCATTAGGAGTCCCCATTGGCCAAGGAACTCAGCATCTTCGTCGACGAGAGCGGCGACCGCGGCGGCAAAGCTCGCTACTACCTGCTCACACTCGTCTTTCACGACCAGGCAGACAGCATCGCCGAGGCGGTCACGGGCTATGAGGCCAAACTTGCCTGGGCCGATCTCCCTAACATTCCGTTTCACTCCGAGCCTCTCATGAACGGGCACAAGGATTATGAGTTTCTTAACATCGAGCAGCGCAAGGTGATGCTCGCCTACTTCTCCTCGTTCGTCCGCAAACTTCCCATTTCCTATATCACGTTCGTCTACCGCCGCAGCCAGTTCGAAGACCCGGCAAGGCTAATGGAGCGCATGGGGCGCGACATCTCCTCCGCCATGATTGAACACCTGGGCTTCTTCCAGTCCTTCGACGATGTGAAGGTCTATTACGACAACGGTCAGGACATTGTCAAGCAGGCGCTCGACCGCTCGGTGGGCAAGGTCCTCTCAAAAGGAGTCGTCCGACGCCGTAAAACCTCGATGACCGACTACCGCCTCGAGCAAGTGGCGGATTACCTCTGCACTATCGAACTTGCCTTGGTCAAGTACGAGGCCAAGGAGAACGGTGAGACGTACAACAAGTTCTTCGGAGGTATAGGCTCTTTCAAGAGGAACTGGCTCAAGCAAGCCCACAGCAAGCGGATATAGGTGGTCTCACGGTTTCGCAAGGAACGGCCAGCTCTCCTCTGGCGAGGAACTCCGGGCGACGTGCCTCGAGCAGCGGAAGCTGAAGCGCAAGCAGAAGCAGCGCGGGCAATGATCAGTGCCGATATGGGCCCAGACGTGAACAGTGCTACGTCCCCTGTTCACGGGGCGCGAAACCATAAAGATTGTCCAGCGGTTGCCAAACGAAAAGCCCCTGACCTGTTTGTGCAGGTCAGGGGCTCGGAAACGCTAGATATCAACTATTCCCATTCGATGGTCGCCGGCGGCTTGGACGTGATGTCGTAGCACACGCGGTTGGCGCCGGGAACCTCGGCAACGATGCGGCCCGAGATGCGGGCCAGCACGTCGTAGGGCAGCTTGGCCCAGTCGGCGGTCATGGCATCGCTGGACTCGACGGCACGCAGGATGATTGGGCGCTGATAGGTGCGTTCATCGCCCATAACGCCAACGGACTTGATGTCGGGCAGGACCGCGAAATACTGCCAGCAGCTGTGCTCGGAGTTGCGCTCGCCGGTCTGCTCAAACAGGCGCTGGTTGTAGGCGTCGAGCTCCTCGCGCACGATGGCGTCGGCATTCTTGAGGATCTCGAGCTTCTCCTTGTCGACCGCACCGATGATGCGGATGGCAAGACCCGGGCCCGGGAAGGGCTGACGGAACACGATGTGACCCGGCAGGCCCAGCGCCAGACCAAGCGCGCGGACCTCGTCCTTAAAGAAGTGGTCGAGCGGCTCAATGAGGTCGAAGTGCACGCCCTCGGGGAACGGGATCAGGTTGTGATGGCTCTTGATAGTGGCCGTCTTGCCGCCCGTCTTGCGAGCGCCGGACTCGATGATGTCGGGGTAGATAGTGCCCTGAGCCAGGTACTTGACCGGCTTGCCGTCGGTCTCGAGCTGCTGCGCCACGGCGAAGAACTCTTTCCAGAACTGCGTACCGATGATACGGCGCTTCTCCTCGGGCTCGGTCACGCCGGCCAGAAGCTCGGCGTAGCGGTCCTCGGCATGAACGTGGATAAAGTCGACGTCAAATTGCTTGGTGAAGACCTCCTCCACCTGCTCGGGCTCGCCCTTGCGCAGCAGGCCGTGGTTGATGAACACGCAGGTCATCTGCTTGCCCACGGCGCGGGCGCCCAGCGCAGCCACGACGGAGGAGTCGACGCCGCCGGACAGGGCCAGAATCACGCGGTCGTCGCCGACCTTCTCGCGGAACTCAGCCGTCATGGTCTCGACCAGGTTGTCCATGCTCCAGTTGGGCTCCAGGCCGCAGATCTCAAACAGGAAGTTGCTCAGCAGCTGCTGGCCATACTCGGAGTGCTTGACCTCGGGGTGGAACTGCGTGGTGAAAATCTTGCGCTCAACGCACTCCATGGCGGCAACCGGGCATACGTCGGTGCTGGCGGTAACGGTAAAGCCCTCGGGCACCTCGGACACGGCGTCGCGGTGGCTCATCCACACGGTCTGCTCCATGGGCGTGGAGTTAAAGAGTTTGGCGCCGGCCGTACGCGTGATGGTGGCGCGGCCGTACTCGCCTACCTCGGAGTGGCCGACCTTGCCGCCGAGCGTCACGGCCGTGATCTGATGGCCGTAGCAAAAGCCCAGGACGGGAAGGCCCAGGTCAAAGATGGCGGGATCGATAGACGGAGCGTCCTCGGCATACACGGAGGCCGGGCCGCCAGAAAGGATGAGCGCGGAGGCGTTCATCTCGCGAATCTCGTCGGCCGAGATGTCGCAGGGGACAATCTCGGAATACACGTTGAGGTCGCGGACACGACGGGCAATGAGCTGACCGTACTGCGCACCAAAGTCGAGTACGAGGACCTTTGCGGAAGCCTTTTGATCCATGGTTCCCCCTCTTGTTGGCGGGGAGCCGGTGCCCACCCGCGTGAATGAACGAAAATATCTTTCATAGTGTACACGTTATATGGGGGTTTCTCGTCGCTCACAGCCATCAGCGCACGGCAAACGCACGACCTGGGCCCCTATTAGACGGCAATTGAAGTGTTACCAAACGTTGCAGATGATGTAATACGTTTGAACATTGGACGCCCTGTGACACAATACTGCCGAACGACTCCGCCTCTGTGGCGGCAAATACGATAGGAATACCAGCATGAAGCGCATCCTTCTCATCGCCACGGGCGGCACCATCGCATCGACCGAGGACGGCAACGGCCTCTCCCCCGCCCTGACCGGTGAGGAACTCGCCCAGAGCGTCCCCGAGATCTCGGGCCTCTGCGAGCTCGACGTCGTGCAGCCCATGAACATCGACAGCACCAATATGCGCCCGAGTGACTGGATGCGTATCCGCGACGTCATCGTCGAGGGTTATGCCGACCACGACGGCTTCGTGATTCTGCACGGCACCGACACCATGAGCTACACCGCGGCAGCGCTTTCCTATCTGATTCAGGACAGTCCCAAGCCCATCGTACTCACCGGCTCGCAAAAGCCCATGGGCAACCCTTTTACTGACGCCAAACTCAATCTGTACCAGAGCCTGCTCTATGCGCTCGATGAGCATTCGCACGACGTCTCTATCGTGTTTGGCGGCGTCGCCATTGCCGGTACGCGCGCCCGCAAGCAGCGCACCATGAGCTTTAACGCGTTCATTAGCGTCAACTATCCGCCCATTGCCTACATCCGCAACGACCGCATCGTGCGCAACGGGCTTCACGGCACGCATCAGGGCGAAAACCCGGTGCGTTTCTACGATAGCATCGACCCGCGCGTGTTTGTCCTTAAGCTGACGCCCGGCGTAAACCCGGGTATCCTTGACGCCCTTGCCGATAGCTACGACGCCGTGATTCTGGAGACCTTTGGCATTGGCGGTATCCCCGAGTTTGGCGAGTCCGGCGAGTCATTCCAAGAGGCAATTTTCCGCTGGGTCAATTCGGGTCGCACCGTCGTTATGACCACACAGGTCCCCGAGGAGGGCCTCGATTTGGGTGTTTATGAGGTCGGCCGTGCCTACGCCGACCATCCGGGCATTCTACGCGGCGACGATATGACAACCGAGACGCTCGTGGCCAAAACCATGTGGGCACTCGGCCAGTCACGTGATGCGGCAGAGATTCAACGCCTGTTCTACAGCCAAGTCAACCACGACCGTATCCCGATGGCGTAGCTAAAACAAAATCCGCCTCTTTGGGCCTTGTAGGGCACGTGGTACCCCTCGGAACGTGCAAAAAGCGGAGTTTTCAGCATCCGCCCCTTCCGGGAACGTTAAAACCGCTGGCTGTAAATTGCCTTTCGACTCGAAAGACTCGTTCCGCGCGCTTGTTATTCCTCATATTATTGAATTTTGTGGATAGTCCAAAACATTACGCGTCGTATTTGTGGCCCCGGCTGCCGTCAAATTATTGAGGGATGCTGAAT
Source organism: Coriobacteriaceae bacterium (assembly GCA_025757745.1). NCBI lineage: Bacteria > Bacillati > Actinomycetota > Coriobacteriia > Coriobacteriales > Coriobacteriaceae > Coriobacteriaceae bacterium. The sequence continues at coordinate 559,916 of CP107217.1, read as the reverse complement.
ACTCGCGTTTTTGCACGCCGCCGTCGGGGGGACCCGTTCAACAAGCGGCAAATCTAGCAAAAAAGGCTACTCGATACCCTCAAGAAGCTCTGACACCGTCATGCCGAGTGCGGGCGCGATCTTAAATAGAACCTTGAGCGTGAAATTTGCCGTCCCATCTTCGATTCGGTCGAGGTAGGGTCGGCTGATTCCTGTCGCCACACAAAAATCAACCTTGGAGATACCAAGGTCCCTGCGTGTCTCTTCGACCCGCCTGCCAAGAATCTGTTTCGCACGTTCGTCCATGCAGCCGAGTTTGAAATGGAGCCGAACATAAACGTAAACTATAGTTTACGTTTTGCCGAATACACAGGAGTTTTCTATGTCGGGTTCTTCGGTCCGCATGTACCGAGCCACGCTTCGCACAAACTGCGCGCCGCCCAAGCTCGTCATCGTTGAAGCAGAATGCCTTTCGCCCGATGAGCGCACAGCATTTGCATTGCTATCAAGTCGCGTCGCCGCCGTTCTGGTCCCTTGCCCGGCGCAAGGTGAACTTGCCATCCAATGCCAAGCGCACAGCTGCTCGCTCAATCAGGCTGTCGTAATCGCAACCAGCCAACACGGTCTGCCCCTTCTCCTGGAATCCGGTATCGCACTCACTCTTCGCGGCGCCGGATACGAAAACGAGGCCGCCGCCGACATGGTCTTTAAACCACGATCGAGCGGCGGCCTCACAGCAGCCATTGAATATGCGTGCAGGCTCGTTGCCTAAAAGGACAAGCTAGAAACCAAAGCCAAAGCCCGTTCCAGTAATCGCCGAATACATAAAGTAGACGTTGATTACATTGAGGAACACGCCCGTGATGCAGCCGTTACGCAGGTAGCGCTCGCACGCAAGGCGTGCCATCACAGCGGAGTCCTCGTTGTTTTTTGCCTGGCGTCCCGCCGTAAAGTACGTCGCCACGCTCAGCAGCAGGTTGAGCACCGGCAGTGCCAGCAGCTCGTAGCTCTTACCCCAGCGCGTCACCTCGCCGGCTGCGTTAAACTTCGTTGCCACCTCGGGGCCAATGTTGGGGATAACACACGCTGCAACCACCAGCGGAATCACCGCAAGTACGAGCAGCGCAATACCCATGTAGCCAGCTTTTTTGCCATATTTAAACATGCGCGTCGTCCTTACACGTTAAAGCGGAAGTGCACGACGTCGCCATCGGCCATGACATAGTCCTTGCCCTCAATACGCAGCTTGCCGGCGGCCTTGGCGCCCTGCTCGCCGCCGAGCTCGATGTAGTCGTCATAGCCAATAACCTCGGCCTTAATAAAGCCGCGCTCAAAGTCGGTGTGGATGACGCCGGCGGCCTGCGGGGCGGTCGCGCCCTGACGAACCGTCCAGGCCTTGACCTCCATCTCGCCGGCCGTAAAGAACGACTGCAGGCCGAGCAGCTTATAGGCCGCCTGCGCGAGCACGTCCAGACCGGGCTGCTCCAGGCCCAGGCTCTCCAGGTAGTCGGCGGCGTCCTCGGGATCGAGCTCGGAAAGCTCTGCCTCGATCTTGGCGCAGATGGGCAGCGGCTTGACACCATCGATGGGCGCCAGATCGTCGTTGAGCATATCCTCGTCCACGTTGGCCACATACAGGATGGGCTTCATAGTGAGCAGGAACAGGCCCTTGGCGGCAGCACGCTCCTCGTCGGTCATCTCCATGGATGCGGCGCGCTTGCCCTCGTTGAGCCAGGCAAGCAGGCGCTTGGCCACCTCGAACTTAGGCATGAGCTCCTTGTCGCGCTTGGCCTCCTTCTCGAGCTTGGGCAGTTGCTTCTCGAGCGTACCCATGTCGGCCAGGATGAGCTCGGTCATGATGGTATCGGCGTCACCGGCGGGGTCGACGAACTCGCCCGTGCGGCCCACCTCGCGCATAACGTTGGGGTCCTTAAAGTAGCGCACGACCTCACAGATGGCGTCGGTCTCGCGAATGTTGGCCAAGAACTGGTTGCCCAGTCCCTCGCCCTCGTTGGCGCCCTTCACCAGGCCAGCGATGTCGACGAACTCGACCGTAGCCGGCACAATGCGGCCGGGGTTAACGATGTCGGCGAGCTTTTGCAGGCGGCTATCGGGCACATCGACGATACCCACGTTGGGGTCGATCGTGGCAAACGGGTAGTTGGCGGCAAGGCCGGTCTTTTTGGTAAGCGCGGTGAACAACGTCGACTTGCCCACGTTGGGCAGGCCCACGATACCGATGGAAAGGGACACGACAGCTCCTTTTGGTGCAGGTACTTCAAACTTCATAAGTATAGCGCCGCCGCAGCATCCGGGCGAATCCGGACACCGCGGCGGCGCAAATGAAGCAGAGATGCGTGAGAGTTCTAGACAGTAGTCCTTACTTAAGCTCGGGCCAGAAATCCTTGTTGGCCTCGATGAGCTCGTCCAGGATCTGCTTAGCAACGCTTGCCGAAGGAATGGTCTTGGAGAGCGTGAGCGCCTGCCAGAGCTTCTGGTAGCTGCCCTCGACCCAAGCCTGGACAACGAGCTTCTCGACGGAAACCTGCTGCTCCATCAGGCCCTTCTGGAACTGCGGGATCGGGCCCTGGCAAATCTTCTCAAAGCCGTTGGAACCGACGATGCAAGGCACCTCGACCATGGCCGTCGGGTCGAAGTTGGGCACAGCACCATCGTTGGGGACGATCAGCAGGAAGCGCTCGAGCGTGTTCTCGGCCAGCGCGCAGGCAAGGTCGACGATGTAGTTGGCGTGTACGTCGGGCTCAAAGCCGCCGTCCTTGGCAGTACCCTTGGCGATGATGTCGCGGCAAGCGCCAAAGACCTTCTTCTCGCGGCCGTCCATAACCTCATTGGCGCGAGTGTAGTTGGGGTCAGACGTCTCGACGACATAGTCCGGGTACAGGTAATACTTGAGGTAGGTATTGGGAATCGTCTCGGGATCTACAGCATAGACATCCTTGGCCTTGCCGAAGGTGTGAATCCAGCTCTCCTCGACATGCTGCTCCTTACCGGCCTCGTGCTCGATGCCGTCCAAGTAGCCGTTCTTAGCCATGTGCTCCTTAATCTGCGGCATGAGGTCGTTGCCGTCCTTGTCGTAGATCTTGCTCCACCAACCAAAGTGGTTGAGGCCGTAGTAGCTATACTGCAGCTCGCGACGATCCTTGATGCCGCACATACGGCTCATCTTATCCATGAGGTCGATCGGCATGTCGCAGATGTTGATGATGCGGCTGTTGGGGCGCAGCACGCGGCAGGCCTCGGCGACGATGGCCGCGGGGTTGGAGTAGTTGAGCATCCAGGCGTTGGGGCTGTACTTCTCCATGTAGTCGAGGATCTCGATGACACCACCGATGGAGCGCATGCCGTAAGCGATACCGCCGGCACCGCAGGTCTCTTGGCCAACGCAGCCGTACTTGAGAGGAATCTTCTCGTCGAGCTCACGCATGGCGTACAGGCCAACGCGGATGTGAGCAAGCACGAAGTCGGTCCCGGTGAATGCGGTCTCGGGATCGGTGGTGTAGCTGAACTCAACCTCGGGGGCGTTCTCGTGGAAGTAGATCTCGCAGGCCTTGGCCACGGTCTCCTGGCGCTCGGCATTGTTGTCGTAGAAGGTCACCTTGTTGACCGGGAAGCGGTCGCGCTCCTCAAGCAGCATCAGAGCGATGCCCGGAGTGAAGGTAGAGCCACCGCCGGCAATGGTCACGGCATAGTTTTTCTTGGACATGATGTCCTCCTCATTCTGGCCGCTTGCTCAATCCATCCCCGCACGCGGCCTGTACGGTTTGGAATTGTTACCTAGAAGTGGAGTTTTTTATCTCCAGAATCGGCCTTGCGGTGCATACCGGCTCTGCAAGGCCGTTTGTTTCGATAGACGATGGTTTACAGAAGACTCTCGAACTTCAGAAGACTCTCGAACTTCTCGCGAACCTGCGGGACGGTAAGGCCGATGATGACCTGGATTGACTGACCTTGGACCACCAAGCCATGCGTACCGATCGCCTTGAAGGAAGCCTCGGGTGCAACGACGCTCTTGTCCTTGACGTTAACGCGCAGACGGGTAGCGCAGTTAGTTACATCGATGATGTTATCCGTGCCACCGAGCAGATCGAGGATGTTCTCGGCAAGCACCAAGCGCTCATCATCTTTACTCTGGGCGACCGATTTGCCAGCAGCAGCACCGCCCTGCTTTTGCTTGTAGTCGGCCTTGGACTTGAGCTCGACCTCAACATCGTCATCCTCGCGACCGGGGGTCTTAAAGTCGAACTTGACGATCAGGAAACGGAAGACCACGACCCAAAGAGCGGTAAAGCACAGACCGACAAGGATGGAGATGGCGTACTGCAGACCGTGTGCGGCCCAAAGGGGCAGCCAGTCCCACGAGAGCATCGAGATGATGCCGCCGTCGAAGATGCCCACGACGCCAAGGAGGTTTTGAGCCATGCAGCCGAGCGCTCCGAGCACGCAGTGGACGACGAACAGGCCGGGCGCAATGAACAGGAAGGTGAAGTCAAGCGGCTCGGTGATACCGCAAAGCATAGCGGTAAGGGTGACCGGGATCAGCAGAGCCTTGACGCGCTGCTTGCGCTCGGGTTTGGCGGTCATATAAAACGCAATGGCAACGCCAAGCGAGCCGAAGACCTTAGTCCAACCAGGGCAGGTATAGGCAGCCCAGGGTGCGGCATCCTTAAGAGCAATGCTCGGATCGGCAGCCAGTTGGGGCAGGATGTTGGCCCAAGCAGCAAAGATGCCGCCGTTGACCGCCGCGTTGTCGTAATAGAACGGCGTATAGATAAAGTGGTGCAGGCCTGTAGGGATCAGCACGCGCTCGAAGAAAGCAAAGACACCCACGCCAAACGTACCGGCGGAAAGGATGAATCCCTGGAAGGCGGAGATAGCAGCCTGAACATGCGGCCACACCAGGCAGGCGATAAGAGCGACCGGAACCATAACGAAGAAACCGATCATATAGATGAACACGGAGCCCGAGAACACGCCCAGCCACTCAGGAAGTTCGGTGTCGAAGAACTTGTTATGCAGCATCGTGGCGATACCAGAGATAATGAGCGCGCCCATGATGCCCATATCAAGCGTTTTGATGCTTGCGATAGTGGCAAGACCAGTACCGCTGCCCGCCTCGACAGAGTAGTCGACGCCAAAGACAGGGCCCCACTGCCCCAAGATTGTGCTTACAAAGTAGTTGAAGGTAAGGTAGATGGCCAAAGCCTCCATGCAGCAGCGAGCGTTCTGCTTGTTCGCGAGCGAGATTGGCAACGCTACGCAAAACAGCAACGGCATCTGGTTAAAGAGCGTCCAACCACCCTGGAGCAGCACATTCCAGCAATCAAACCAAAGATGGCCCGCAGTGGCCATCTCGCCAAAGATCGCCTCGGTGGTAAACAGCGTACCCAGGCCGACGACGATTCCGGAAAATGCGAAAAGAATTGCAGGCGTGTACATTGCACCGCCGAAACGTTGTATCTTTTGCATCATGACGGGGAATCCCCCTCTCTTCATTCGGAGCGACTGCGGTTTTGGCTTCACTCGAGACCGCAGACGCGCCGTTTGCGTGTACCTCGTGCAATAGGACGGGTGGGCCCGCTTCCCTGACTTCTTGCACTTACGTTTTATCACATCACTTATCTATACAAGTTAGCATTAATACTACCGTCGGTAAACGGTTGATTATTGGCCGTAAACGGTATATGTCCAGTATTTCGCCTGGTAAATCTGACATAACTGATGGCTGCATTTTATAATTCTTTTTAACTTGTCTAGATGTGCTTGTCTATTCATATAGACATACCTATACTTCATTACAATATCCACCGCCACGTTAAGGAGTCACCATGAAAAGCGCGGTCTTCTATGGAAAGCACGACCTCAGAGTCGAGGAATCGGCAAAGCCGGCCGTGGGCAAGCGCGACGTTCTGATCAACGTCAAAGCTTGCGGCGTCTGCGGTACCGACGTTCATATCTATGAAGGCGACAAGGGTGCAGCCGACGTTACCCCGCCCACGGTCCTTGGTCATGAGTTTGCGGGCGTTGTCGAGGCCGTGGGCAGCGACGTCGCTGGCTTTAAACCGGGCGATCGCGTGTGCATCGACCCAAACCATCCCTGCGGCTGCTGCGAACCCTGCCGCGACGGAATCAACCACTACTGCGAGCATATGACCGGTTACGGCACCACCGTTAACGGCGGCTTTGCCGAGTACTGCTCCGTCGATATGCAGCAAGTCTACAAGTTGGGTGATCACACCAGCTTTGAGCAGGGTGCTATGACCGAGCCCGTCGCCTGCTGCCTGCACGGCATCGATATGTGCAACATCAAGCCCGGCAGCACAGTTGTCGTTATCGGCGGCGGCATGATCGGTCTGCTCATGATGCAGCTTGCTAAAAACGCCGGCGCCACCAAGGTTGTCTTGCTCGAGCCTGTCGAAGGCAAGCGCGAGGTTGCGCTCAAACTCGGCGCCGACCTGGCAATTGATTCCATCCACGAGGACGTCCCGGCCCGCCTGAAGCAGGAGGGCGTCGGCAACGTCGATGTCGTTATCGAGTGTGTTGGCAAGCCCGTCACCATCGAGCAGGCCATCCAGATCGCCGGCCACAAGGCTACGGTCATGATGTTCGGCCTCACCAAGCCCGATGAGACAATCACCGTCAAGCCCTTCGAGGTCTTCCAGAAGGAGCTTGTGCTTACCTCGTCCTACATCAACCCTTATACGCAGCGTCGCGCGCTCGAGCTCATCGACTCTGGCAGGCTCGACGTATCCTCGATGGTCGCCAAGGTGGCTTCCCTCGACGAACTCGGCGCCATCCTGTCAGACCCGGCCCTGCGCGCCATGGGTAAATATATAATCGACCCCAGCAAATAAATCGATTGACACCTGCGCGGACGGCCCTCATCCGTCGTTCACGCACCCAGCTCTAGGAGACCGTCATGGCGCGAGCCATCTTCCAAACTATTTATGACAACGTGAAGCAGTCGATTGACGACGGCACATACGCCTATCAGAGTTATCTGCCTTCGGAGACTGAACTCACGCAGCTGTTTGGCTGTTCGCGCATGACGGTCCGTCGCGCCATCTCGATGCTTGCGGCAGATGGCTACGTGCTCCCCCAACAAGGCAAAGGCATGCGCGTCATTCGCAACATCAGTGACGAGACGAATCGTGGCGGCGGCGGACTCGAGACCTTTAAGGAAATCGCAGCTAGCCGAGGCTTTGAGCTCAAAACGGTCACCACTGTCTTTGAGCTCCTCGTCTGTAACAAGGCGCTCTCCAAGATTACCGGGTTTCCCGAAGGCTGTGAACTCACACGTGCCAAACGCATCCGTTATGCAGACGGACGAGCCGTGTGCTCCGACGACTCCTATTACCTAAGCTCACAGGTACCGGGGCTGACACCCGAGATTGTCAACGAATCGATTTATCGTTACCTCGAAGAAGGCCTTGGAATTAAGATTGCCACGGGCAAACGCGATGTAACGATTGAGCATCCCACGCCCGAGGATACACGCGTACTCGATCTCGACGACTTTAACGCACTCGCCGTTGTACGCGGACAGACCTACAACGCCGACGGCATCCTTATGGAATACACCGAGACAAAGCAGGTTCCCAGCTTCTTTTTACTCCACGAAACGGTCACCCGCCGCAATAACGGCAGCGAGACCCATCAGAGCAGTATGAGCTAACCATCTATTAGTTGCGGTGGAATAGTTCCTAGAATGGCCAGCTTAAGGGCAAAACAGGAACTATTCCACCGCAACTATTTTTGGCCGGCGGGGCAGTACCTGTCCCACCGGCCATCATTTACGCTCTTTTAGCTAGTCCGCGAGCTTCTCCACCTGGTCGAGCATCTTGTCCAGCTTGGCCTTTGCCTCGGCCTTGACCTTCTCAGCTTCTTCGTGAGCCTTGGCCTTCTGGGCAGCCTTTTCCTCGGCTTCGGGATCGACGACGACCAGATTGGACGCGTCATGCTCAACCAACTTGAGCGCATGCTCGGGGCACACCTTGACGCAGGCACCGCAGCCCAAGCAATACGTGGACTCCAGCGCAAAGCGACCGCTTCCCACCAAATCGCAGGCAAACGTGGGGCACACGTTGACGCACTCGCCGCACGACGTGCACTTGTCAAAATCGCATTCCGGCGTGCTCACCTGCATGTTCTGGGCAAGCTCGGGGTGGTTTTGCAGCGTCGAGAGCACCAGCTGCCGCCCGTGCGTGAGCGAACGGCGACGTTTGGTCGTCGTGGTGCCGCACATGGTGTTGAGCGTGCGCTCCAGCTGGGTAATCTGATGGCGATGGGCCTTGAGCTTTTGCGTCACCGAGGCCAGTGCCGCCGTCGCCGGATTGAGCTTGGTCACCGTCAGGCCCGTGGTGCGGGCAATCTTTTCCATGTACTCCTTGCGCTCGTACTCGCGGCGCTTATGGCATTTGAGGCTCTTGGGGTCGACCTCCAGGCCCATGCCCGTACCGGCCCACTCCTCGGCAGTGGCGATGGCCTCGCCCAGAATATCCTCGCCACCGGTGTTGCGGCATTTATCGCACGCGCCCAGTGGCAGGTACACACTCACGTTGGGATAGTCCGCCAGTACCGAGAACCAGGTCTCGGCCGTAATATCGCCCACGCAGGCAACGACGACCTCGTTTTCGCGCGGCATACGCTTGAGGGCGCGCGTGCAGGTGACGTAGGCGGTCTCGTGGCTCGTAGCGGCAGAGACGATATCGTCATACAGGTTTTTAGGCGCCAGGCGCGGCGAGATGATCGCCTCGGCCGGACAGGCAGCGGCGCACAGGCCACACTTGCGACAGGAGTCGAGGATCTCAATGGCGTCTTCCTCGACCTCGATAGCGTTGACCGGGCACACGTCCATGCACGCGGTGCAGCCGCTCTTTTCGTTTTTGCAGGTCAGGCACGGAATGGTGTTGCCGCGCGGACGCTCCTTGTAGTCGGCAGGATTCCACTGCGGTGCCGACGGATCGAGCGCATCGGTCACGCCGCCAAGCGGGTTTTTAAGAAAGTCGAAACCCTTGCTGATCTCGATAATGTCATCAAACAGATCGTGTTCCTGCGCCATGCGCGGCCCCTCCCTGAGCAGTGCAAACAAGCAAGAGATAATGATACGCTATCGGCCCACACCTCGGGCAAATTACACGCGGTGCACCTTGAGGGAAATAACCCACAGCCTATCGCTGCCTCGATTGCACAAGGTCAATCAAGCGCAAGCTATGCCTCGCGCATGAGCTGCACGAGCTTTTGTTTTGTCACCTTGGCCTGCTCGTTGGCCATATTACGCTCATTTCTAAAGACCGCATTTGCAACACTCTGCAGATCGGCATCGGAAATCTCGCCAAGGCCCAGCTCCTCGAGCGTCGTCGGCAGACCAACGCGCTGGCAAAACTCGAGCACCTGATCAAGCTCGGGTGCACGCTCCAGGCGCAGCTGCACCACCAGGCCAAATGCCACGGCCTCGCCATGCATTGCCTTGCACTCGGGCAGAATCGTCAGACCGTTGGCGATGGCATGCGCCAGCGCCAAACCACCGCTCTCAAAGCCAACACCCGAAAGCAGAATATTGCACTCGATCAGGCGCTCAACCGCCGGCGATGTACGCCCTTTTTTGAGATCGCGCTTGGCAGCGACGCCGCACTCCATGAGCGTGTCGTAGCAGGCGCGAGCCGCGACCAGAGCCAAGTGCCCCGGCTCGCCACCGTGCTCGTTGGTACCGTGCGCCGCGGCGCACGAACGCGCCTCGAAGTACGTTGCCAGTGCGTCGCCCATGCCAGCGACCGTCATACGCAGTGGGGCTGCCGCGACCACGTTGGTATCGACCACGACCAGGTCTGGATTCTTCTCGAGCATCAGGTAGTGGTCGAACGACCCATCCTCGTGATACAGCACCGAAATCGCGCTGCACGGACCGTCCATCGAAGCCGCCGTGGGGCATACGCACAACGGCATCTCGGCATAAAACGCAACGGCCTTGGCAATATCGAGTATCTTGCCGCCGCCAATACCCACCACCATGTCGCAATACTCGGCCCGGGCTTCCTTAGCCATTTCGACAACGGCGTCTTCCGTACACGGACCGTCATAAATCTTAAAGAACGGCTCACTTAGATCTTCGTCCAGAAATCCATCGACGATCTGCTTGCACAGCCGATCCTCGGTGCCCTGGTCAAACAAGACATAAGCAGCGCAGCCCAACCATGACAAATACCTGCCCTGACGCGAAAGTTCGCCCGGCCCCTGAACATACCGGCCGGGACCGCCATAAACCATGGGAAGCGCCATACGAGAATCCGCCCTTCATCAAACAACGATTGGTACAAAGTAACCTGCCCCCTGCACCAACTTGTGCATTGGAGACAGGCCACTTTGCACCATAGCAAAAAGGGGCAAAGCCATCTGCTGGCTTTGCCCCTTCCTTAGCTTGATTTACTCATCCATGAGATAGTAGTGGCCCAGCGCGTCGGCACCCAGGATGGCGTTTGCGACCATCTCGGGAGTTACCTCAAACGGCATGTTGCACATGGTGTCATCGGGCGCGCAGGCAGCCTCGGCAACAATCATGGCCTGCTCGCGCGTAAGCTCGGCAACGCCAAGTTCCTTCATCGTGACCGGCAGGCCCAGCTCAATGCAGAAGCCCAAGACTTCCTCGAGCTTCTCGGTCGGGGCATTCTCGAGTACCAGCTGGACGATGGTGCCAAAGGCGACCTTCTCGCCGTGATACATGCCGTGGCACTCGGGCAGCATCGTCAGACCATTGTGGATGGCATGAGCAGCAGCAAGGCCCGAGCTCTCAAAGCCAATGCCCGAAAGCAGCGTGTTGGCCTCGATGATGTGCTCGACGGCAGGCGTGAGCGCACCCTTCTCCAGCGCGACCTTGGCCTTGACGCCATCGGCCATAAGCGTCTCGTAGCAGAGCTTGGCGAGCGCCAGGCCGGCCATGCCGCCCTTGCCGCCAGCGCAGGTGCCGCCGTCGGCATCGTGCGTCGCCTGAGCCTCGAAATAGGTTGCGAGCGCATCGCCCATACCGGAAACCGTCAGGCGCACCGGGCTCGCCGCGATAACCGTCGTATCCATAAGGACGATATTGGGGTTTGCCTTCAGGAAGAGGTACTTGTCGAACTGACCGTCATCGGTATAGAGCACCGAAAGCGCCGAACACGGGGCATCGGTCGAAGCAATGGTGGGACAAATGATAACCGGGGACTCCAGGTAATAGGCGACGGCCTTCGCGGTGTCGAGGATCTTGCCGCCACCGACGCCGACGATGATGTCGCAACCGTTGTCGCGAGCGAGCGCAACCAGGCGATCGACCTCGCCCTTGGAGCACTCGCCGTTAAAGTCCTCAAACAGCAGCTCGGCCTTAGCCTCAGCAAAACCGCCCTCAATCTTGGCACCGACGCGCTTCTTGCCCGAAGGCGTCACGATGACGAGGGCCTTAGCGCCGAGCGGCTCGACATAGGAACCGAGCTTGGCCAGCTCGTCCGGGCCCTGGATGTACTTGCTGGGGCTATTGAAAATTGAAGCCATAACTATCCCATTCTCTAAAATAAAAAAGAAAGGGGCTCCGTACAGATACGTGCGGAGCCCCTCGTTACGATAACAAGAGTCGATTAGAAATCGATGTCGGTGTCGTAGTAGCAGGCCTTGAGAATCTTCTCGAAGTCGGCAGCCTTGGTCTCACGCGGGTTCTCGGGCGTGCAGGCGTCGGTCTCGGCGTTCGCGGCGATCTCGGGAAGCTTGGCGAGGAACTCCTCCTCGGAGACCATCTGCGGGTTCTCGGCGTCGACCTTCACGCCACCATTCGCGTAATCCTTGATGGACTGCGGAATGTTGAGCTGGTCGTTGAGGTCGCGAATCTTCTGGACGAGCGCGGCGATGAGCTCCTCGTTGGTCTCGCCGGGAAGGTGCAGGATCTCCTTGGCCACGTAAGCATAACGCTCGGCAGCACGGGGATCCTTGGAGTTCCACTGGATGACCTTGCCCAGGTACATGGCGTTAGCAGCACCGTGGATGATGTGGCCGTTCTCGAAGGCAGCACCGGTCTTGTGAGCCATGGAGTGAACGATGCCGAGCAGGCCCGAGGAGAAGGCGATACCGGCGATGCACTGAGCCTCGTGCATGTGCTGACGGGCCTCATGGTCGCCAGCATAGGACTTGGGCAGCCACTCAACGATCTCGCGGATGCCGTGCAGAGCGTTGGCGTCGGTGAACATAGAGGCGCAGGTGGAAACGTAGGCCTCCATGCAGTGGGTCAGAGCGTCCATGCCGGTGTGAGCGCACAGCTTGGCGGGCATGGTGTAGGTGAGCTCGGGGTCGACGATGGCGACATCAGGGGTGATGTTGAAGTCGGCCAGCGGGTACTTGATGCCCTTGGCGTAGTCGGTAATGACGGAGAAGGCAGTGACCTCGGTAGCGGTACCGGAGGTAGAGGAGATGGCGCAGAAGTGAGCCTTCTGACGCAGCTCGGGGAAGCTGAACGGCTGGATGATGTTATCGAAGGACTCCTCGGGATACTCGTAGAAGACCCACATGGCCTTAGCGGCATCGATGGGCGAGCCGCCGCCGATGGCGATAATCCAGTCGGGCTCGAACTCGCGCATGGCCTCGGCGCCCTTCATGACCGTCTCGATGGACGGATCGGACTCGACGCCCTCGAACAGCTTGACCTCCATGCCGGCCTCTTTGAGGTCGGCCTCAACGTCCTGCAGGAACCCGCCGCGGCGCATAGAGCTGCCGCCAGAAACGATGATGGCCTTCTTGCCCTTGAGGTTCTTCACCTCGTGGCGAGCGCCCTCACCAAAGTACAGATCGCGAGGATTGGTAAAACGTCCCATACTGTGCCTCCTAAACAAGCCCCTCTTAGACTTGCGTATATAACGGAGCACCCGATTGGCTCCGTTAGGACCGTTTTGCGCGTTGCCGGCGATGACAATGCGCGATGTCTAAACGTCTCAACGCTCAGACAAACATTATTCTACCGTTCTGGTTGGTCAGTTATTCACCTAAAGCCGACAATGATGAAACGTTTTTTCTATCCCTGAAGACCCTTGTGGGGCATTCATACTCCCAAGCTGGGCAAACGTTTTATCAAGGTTGACCACATATCCCGGGCAGGACTGTGGCCCTCCAAAATGTGCCCCGTTCGCCGCCAAAAATCGACCGTTTGCGGCATCGTGATACCACTCAGTCGTCCAAGGTGCCGACATTTGTGCGACATCCGTCTTCGTGGTGCAAAGGTGCATGTCCAAGTGCGGCACCCCCGGTGTGCCACATGCGGGTAAACTAGAACCTTATATAGAGACATTTGAACCCTAACCGCAGCAAAGGAGGCCCCATGGCATTCGATCCCATTCAAGAGGATTGCCATCGCCTCGTTCTTGAGGCCTTGCGCCGCGACAATATCCCGCTCACCGACGGTGCCGCCGTAGAGCGTCTGATGGAACAATTCACCCGCAACCCCGCGCCGCTCATCGTGCACGACCGCGACCGCGCCGGGCACCTCATTGCCAAGGTGGTCGAGGCTGTCGACTACCGCATTCCCTTTATCCCTGACGATACCCAGGCAGAGCAAGAAGAGGCCGCTGCCGAGAACATGCTTCGCGAGGCAGCCGCGCTCGACCCCACCAACTGGGATGCCCAGCGCATGCTGACCGCCCTCACCGCCAACTCCAACGAGGAGTACGTACAGTACCTGGTATCCAAGCGCGATGAAGTCGAGCACGACCTGGCACTCAAGATCGCCTCGGCGCAGGACCCCTACGAGCGTGAGGCCGCAGGCGACCTTATGCGCCGCCCCTACCTGCGCTGGCTTGCCGCCCTTGCGTCGCGCGCCCTCATTAGCGGCCGCTATCGCATGTCGCTCGAAGCCGCAAACTGCAGCCTCGACTTTGCCCCCAACGATCCGGCCGGCGTCCGTCACACCGCGATGCTCGCCATGGCGAAGCTCGAATACCCCGCTGAGGAGCTCAAGCGCTTTCGCTCTGCCCACTCCGTCCCCTATCTCACCAACACGCCGCTACGCCGTCGTCCCAAGGACGCGGAGCGCGACTTGGACCCATGGACGCTCATCGCGCTGATGAGCGCTGCCTGGCGCGAGCTGGACTACGAGGGTGCCGAGCACTACTTGCGCATCCTTGCACGCTCGTGCCCACACGCAGCCGAGGCGCTCTATTTCCAAACCGAGTTTCCCGATGGCGTCTATGCCCGCGTCAACGTGGGCGTGGGCTCCACCGACGAGCTTGTCCTTGCGCTGTCCGAGGCGACGCCGGTACTGCAAGAGGGCTTGGGCGCCCCCGACAACGCCAGCTTTGCCGCCTGGGTCGCCACCAACGATATCGTGCGTTCCCAGATTGACGAGCGCATCCTGCGGGCGGCCGAGCAGGGCCTGCCGTTTAAGGGAGGAGACCTCTAATGGATCCGAGCGTCTACATCCCCGCCTACCTGGAGCGCGCCTACCTTGCGTCGCACCCCGAACTCACCGATGCAGCACGCGAGCTTGTCCATAACGACGTGAGCGTCAACCCTCATAAGTATGCGCAGACCGAGCATGCCCAGGCACTGCTGTCCTATGCAGGCGTCCACCGCCACCTGCTCGACGAGCTCCATCGCATCGAGGACATGGGCAGCGACGAGGAGTTTGAACAGACGCGCAACCACCTGTTCGACGATACGCGCGATGAGCTGCTCAAGATCGTCCGCGTCGACGCGCTGGCCGTCGATGCCCAGCTGCTCGCCATCATTTTGGCGGACACGCCCGTCGACGCCTGTCTGGGCGACCTGATGAAACTCGAGGCGACCACGACCGATTACCTGCAGCAAAGCGTGCCCGGGTTCGACATGGAGGCCCCGCACTACTGGGCCAACAAGGTGCTGGCAGACGGCGTGACGGCGGCCGATCTCACCGTAAGCGAGCCGGCGCTTATCGGGTGGCTCCACACGCTCGAGGCCATCTCGCAGCTGTGCATGGCGAGCGCTCGCTACCGTGCTGCCGCCAACTACGCCCGCCGCGTCCTTAAGGCGGAAGGCTATCCCACCCGAGCTGCAGGCACCGTGCTACTCGCCCTCGCTCGCCTAGAAGACGAGGACGGCTTTTTTGCCCTGGCCCACCAGCTCGAGGAGCAGATGGGGGCCGATACCCTCGAGAACTCCCCCTGGTACCTGCTCGCCCGCACGATCTTGCTGTTCAAAACGAACAAGATGCGCCCGGCGACACGCGCGCTGCGTGAGTTTGCCAACCGCTGCGAGGGCGGCGCGTTCTTTTTGCTGAACCCCATGTATCAGACGCCGTATCTTCCCTGCCGGCCCGAACCGCACGACCCCTGGGACCTTTCGCATCAGGCAGTTTGGGAGGCCGACGGCATCATCTCGGATACTCCCGACTTTGCCCCCTGGGCCAGCGCTTGCGAAGACGTATCGCAGCTTGCCCAGGAATTTGCGCGCCGCTACGGCTTTTAACGGCACAAACGTCACGACCATGTCATTCACGTTAGGAACGGCTTCATGAACTTCCGCTCATCTCTCGCCTGCACCTCGAGCGATATCGCCCGCTGGGGACTGCGCTCCGTCCTTAAGCGCCAGGGCGGCGTACTCCCCGGCCGTATCGCCATGAAGATCGACCCCGAGCTGCTAAGCGACCTCGCGGGCCTTGTCGACCGCAGCGTGGTGATCACCGGCACCAACGGCAAGACCACCACCTCCAACCTCATCGCCGATGCCGTTGCCGCCAGCGGCGCCACCGTGGTATGCAACCGTGCCGGAAACAACATGGAGCCGGGCGTGGTGGGCGCGTTGCTCGAGGCGCGCGGCAACCTTAAGCGAACCGCCAGCAGCAAGCGCGTAGGCGTCTTTGAGTGCGACGAGCTCTACACGGTGCGCGTCCTGCCCAAGCTCAAGCCGACCTACTTTGTGCTGCTCAACCTGTTCCGCGACCAGCTGGACCGCTACGGTGAGATCGACCACACCCAGGACGTCATCGCCCACGCGCTGGAGCTTTCGCCGACAACGACGCTCATCTATAACGCCGACGACCCGCTGTGCGCCGCGATCGCCGCGCGCGTTCCCAATGCAAGCATCGCCTTTGGCATCGACGGCGCCACCGACACCGAGTCTGACCGCATTAGCGACTCGCGCTTTTGCTCGCAGTGCAACACCCCGTTGGAGTACGACTACGTGCAATACGGCCAGCTCGGCGCCTATCATTGTCCTTCGTGCGGCTGGAGTCGCCCAGCGCTGCTCCGTCGCGTGACAGGCGTTGAGCTCACCTGCGACGGCTACGGCTTTGACCTGAACTTTGGACCCAATACCGACGCACCCGCAACGCACATCGCCACGCGCTACAACGGCTTGTACATGGTCTACAACGTTGCCGCCGCCTTCTTTGCGGCGCGCGAGCTGGGCGTGGACGCGGCGCATCTGCAGCCCACGCTCGATGCCTACGTCCCCGCCGGCGGGCGCATGGGCCGCTGGGAAATCGCTGGCCGTACCGTCGAGGCAAATCTGGCCAAAAATCCCGTGGGCTTCGATCGCCAGATCCAGTCCATTAAAACGGCAGGCGGCAGGCTCTGCGCCTTCTTCCTGAACGACAACGACGCCGACGGCCACGATGTATCGTGGATCTACGACGTCGACTTCGAGCGCATCGCCGATACCCCAGGTCTTATCGCCTTTGTCGGGGGTACACGCGCGCACGATATGCAGGTACGCCTGAAGTACGCCGGCATCGACTCCGCCATCATCTCGAATATCGAGCAGGCGATCGGTGCCGTGGCGGACGAGGAGGCTGGTGATACTTTCTACGCCGTCGCCAACTACACGGCCTTCCCGCCGCTGATCAAGGAGCTCGACGAGCTTAAGAGCACCGATGCGAGCTCGGTCGCCTCCCACGCCGTAACGCGCGCCGATGGCAGCGCTGTCCCCACCGACATTGCGCCGGTCGAGCTTTCGCGCCCGCTACGCATCGTCTACCTGTATCCCGATGCCCTCAACCTCTATGGCGACGGCGGCAACGTCATTGCCCTCGAGCGCCGCTGCGCCTGGCGTGGCATCCCCGTGCGCGTGGACGAGGTCCGTATGGGCGAGTCGCTCGATCTCACCGACGCCGACATCGTCATGATGGGCGGTGGCTCCGACCGCGATCAGCTGGCCGTGGCACACGAGCTGTTCGCTCAAAAAGACAAGGTCGCGGCCTATGTTGAGGATGGCGGCTCGCTGCTCGCTATCTGTGGCAGCTATCAGCTGCTCGGCCATTCGTACTATATGGGCGAGAATCGCATCGAGGGCCTGGGCGTCATTGCCGCCGAGACCGTGCGCGGCTCCGACCGTCTGATCGGCAACGTCGCCGTCAAGACCGACCTGTCACCCGAGCCCTTTGTGGGATTCGAGAACCACGGCGGCCGCACCCTGCTCGATGCAGAGGCCACGCCGCTCGGAACGTCCGTCGTCACGGGTACCGGCAACAACGGCGACGATGGCTTTGAGGGCATCATCTACAAGGGCGTCATCGGCACGTACCTACACGGACCGGCACTGCCCAAGAACCCCGAGCTCGCCGACTGGCTCATCGCCCACGCTCTCGAGCGCCGTGGCGATGCACGGGCCACCGCTCTGCTGCCGCTCAAGCCCCTCGACGACACTTACGAGCACGCCGCCCACGACGCCGCGATGAAGCTCCTCCTCTAACGCCCCGCCACCACAAAGGGGACAGGCACCTTTGTGGTGGTTTTGACCTGCCACGGCAGTTTGTCTCAATCTGTAACATCTAGACCGTTAAAAGTCGTCTTACTGTTACAGATTGAGATATTCGTCCCGACGCCCGCCGTTTGTCTCGATCTGTAACAGATAGAGCCGATTTGCCCGCCCAGATGTTACAGATTGAGATATTTGAAAATCAGGATAGGGAGCCAGCTCCTGTGTGGTGGTTTTCCAGTTTGCCAACGATATACGCGCCGGCAAAAAAGTCTGCTATACTCTTTCCCGCTGTCCCCATCGTCTAGCGGCCAAGGACGCCACCCTTTCAAGGTGGATATCGCGGGTTCGAATCCCGCTGGGGGCACCACAGAATCTGAGAAGCCCGTTGCCAATTCGGTAGCGGGCTTTTTGCTACCCATGTGCCGGGATTCGAACCCGACAGGGTGCGGAGCTGAGGAAACGCGCAAGCGTTTTCCAGCGCAGTGCGCAAGGAGTGAAGCGACGCAGCGGAAGCGGGCGGCGCCAGCCGCACGCGGACATCCCGCTGGGGGCACCAACTCAAAAATGTACGAACCCGTGCGAGTTACCATCGCACGGGTTCGTTCTTTCTTGACATTAGATGAAGAAGACTCAAAGCCCCTGCGCTAGATAAACAGCTCGCACTCCTTCCGCTCGGCACAAACTTTGCTCAACATCTTGGTAGTCGCAGAGAGCATGACGGGATTTACCGCGCGAGCGCCCCACGGACATACGGCAATGCAGCGCATGCAGGAAATGCAGGCCTTTTTGTCCACCCGCTTGGGATCGTCTTTATCGATAGCGCCAACGGGACACGCTGCGACGCAAGCCCCGCAGGCGGTGCACTCCTTTGTGGCCCTAGGCACCATGCCGGTACCCCCGGCCTTCTTATAGGGACGATTACCCGGAATAGCCGGCTCAGAAGCATCTCCTGCAGACATCTTTTGCCGAATCTGATCCGCAAACCCAGCGAGCTGCGCCGCGTCCTGTGCATCAGGCCGACCGGCTGCAAACTGGCGAACAATAGAATGCTCGGCGATGGCAGAAACCGCCGCGATCACCCGAAAGCCCGCATCTTTCGCCGCATCCTCAAGCTCGACCAGCGTGTCCTCATACGCGCGGTTTCCGTAAACACAAACCAGAACCGCCTGCGCACCGTTTCCCCGCATCATACCCAAGCGCTCCGCAGCCACAGCCGGGACTCGCCCGCCATACGAGGGTACCGCGATCACGGCTACATCCTCTTTTGTCATCGCAACCGTGCGAAAACCAAGCCCGCTATCGGTCAGATCTACAGCAACGGTTTCCCCTTCCAACGCATTGGCAATGTAGCCAGACGCCTTTTCCGTTCCGCCGGTCGGGCTAAACACGATATCGAATACCTTCATCGGATAATCCTCCCCTTTATGAACAAACGGCCGAAACGTCCGCGTGCCAAAACAGGTTACAACTTTTAAGATGTCCCGCGTGAAACGCCCGCTCGGCTGCAAGTTCAAAGCAGGTCAAAGCGGCAAAAAAGAAGGGGCCTCACACAGGCGAGACCCCTTCACACGCAAAATCAAACGTGTCTGTTACACATAGAACAGAATGTCGTCGTAGGTCGGGACCGGCCAGTAGTCGGCGGCCACGATCTCCTCCATGGCATCCACGGCGGCGCGCAGCGTATCCATAGCGGGAACGACCTCGTGCGCGTACACGTTGGCCTGCTCCTGGCCATCGAGAGCCTCGGCCTTCTGATGCACGGCGTCGAGCGCCTTGATGGAGTCGTTGATGGTGGTGATGCCGTTGCAGAGCTTGTTGAGCGTGTTCTGCTCGCACTGCATGGCGGCCTCCGCACCAGCGGCACGAATAGTCTCAAGGCCCTTAGCGACCTTGGTGGCATAGGCGGTAATGACCGGGCGATAGGTACGACGCGCCTCGCGAACCATCGTGGTGGCCTCGATGTTCATGAGCTTGTTGTACTTCTCGAGCTTACAGTCGTAGCGGCACTGGGCCTCGGCCTTGGTCAGGACACCCGTCTCCTCAAAGAGCGCAATGGCCTTATCGGAAACAAAGGCGGGCAGGGCGTCAGCCGTGGTCTTGTTGTTGGCAAGACCGCGCTTCTCGGCCTCAACGGGCCACTCGTCAGAGTAGCCATCACCGGAGAACAGGATGCGCTGGTGGTCGGTCAGGACCTTCTTGCAGTACTCGAGCGCGGCGTCCTGGAACTCATCCTCGGGCGTACCCTCAAGCGCGTCGGCGAAGGACTTGAGCGACTTGGCCACGGCGGCATCGAGCACCAGGTTGGAGTCGGAAACGTTCTGCTCGGAACCGCAGGCACGGAACTCGAACTTGTTGCCGGTGAAGGCAAACGGGGAGGTGCGGTTGCGGTCGGTGTTGTCCTGCATCAGCTTGGGCAGGGTATCGGCGCCCAGGTCGAGCACGCCGCGCGTGGCATGGACGGAAGCCTTGCCATCGATGATCTTCTCGACGACCTCGGTAAGCTGGTCGCCCAGGAAGATGGACATAATCGCCGGAGGAGCCTCGTTGGCGCCCAGACGATGGTCGTTGCCGGCAGAGGCAACGGAGGCACGCAGGAGCTCCTGATAGTTATCGACGGCCTCGATCACCGCGGTGAGGAAGACGATGAACTGCAGGTTGTCGAGCGGGGTGTCGCCCGGATCGAGCAGATTCTCGGACTCGGTGCCAAGCGACCAGTTGTTGTGCTTGCCCGAACCGTTGATGCCCTCGAAGGGCTTCTCGTGCAGCAGGCAGACCAAGTCGTGGCGGGAGGCGATGAGCTTCATCTTCTCCATCATGACCAGATTCTGGTCGATGGCCTCGTTGACCTCGCCATAGACCGGTGCGAGCTCATGCTGGCAGGGAGCAACCTCGTTGTGCTTGGTCTTGGCGGGAATGCCAAGCGCCCACAGCTCATCGTCCAGGTCCTTCATATAGGCCGAGACGGTGGGGCGGATAGCGCCAAAGTAGTGCTCCTCGAGCTCCTGGCCCTTGCAGGGAGCAGCACCAAAGAGGGTGCGGCCGGTGATGACCAGGTCCTTGCGCTTGCGATAGGCGTCCTTCTTGATCAGGAAGTACTCCTGCTCGTCGCCCACGGAAGGAACGACCTTCTTGGGGGTCTTGCCAAACAGCGCCAAAACGCGCTTAGACTCACGCGAGAGCGCGGTCATGGAACGCAGCAGCGGGGTCTTCTTGTCCAGGGCCTCGCCCGTGTAGGAGCAGAAAGCCGTGGGGATGCACAGGACATCGTCCTTGATAAAGGCGGGGCTAGTGGGATCCCAAGCGGTGTAGCCACGGGCCTCGAAGGTAGCGCGCAGGCCGCCGTTGGGGAAGCTGGAGGCGTCCGGCTCGCCCTGGATGAGGTTCTTGCCCGTAAACTTGGTAATGGCGGTGCCGTCGTGGTTGGGCTCCAGGAAGCTATCGTGCTTCTCGGAAGTAATGCCCGAAAGCGGCTGGAACCAGTGCGCGTAGTGCGTCGCACCCTTGGAGATGGCCCAGACCTTCATGGCATGAGCAACGGCGTTGGCCACGTCCAGGTCGAGCGGCTCACCGCCCTCGAGGGTTGCAGCAAGGCGCTTCCAAATGTCCTTGGGGAGGTAATCCTTCATGACTTCCTCAGAGAACACCATGGTCCCGAAGCGGTCAGTAAGTTCGGCCATACGGAACTCCCTTCGTATCGGCACCGCGTGAGAAGCGGTGTTGATTACTAACGAACGAGTCATAGCTTAGACTCGCCGTGTTTCCGCGACATTACCGTTATGTTGCTGTCGCGAAACCAATCAATGAGGTTACCCTATCGAGGCGGCGTTGCCACCCTCAACAGCCAATCAACTGCATAAATTGCAGACCTCTCCCCATGGTTTAAGGGTAGTCAATTTGGGACGGGGCTTTATTAACTGGTATTTCGTATCAGATACCATTCGATATAGCCCCATCCTACATTGACCGCACTGTTATAGGAAATGCCGATAGCGAAGCATTTTCGATTGGTATCCCCAAATAGCGAGTGAAACTCCATCGTGGCACAGTGGTGCTGTAGAATCCTTACAACACATCGCACTATTACGTATCTAAAGGAGCACGATATGCGCGTCGACGAGCTTTTTAAGCAGGCAGCATCCCAGGGCACCGTACCCGTTTCGTTTGAGATGTTCCCACCCAAGGGCGAGCTGACCCTCGACACGGCTCGCAAAGTGGCAGGCAATCTGTGCAAGCTTTCGCCGAGCTTTGTCTCGGTCACCTGCTCAGCCGGCGGCTCGGGTAACGGTGCCACCACCGCCCCCATCGCGCATATGATTTCGAGCGAATTCGATACGCCCTCGGTAGCGCACCTCACCTGCGTGGGCCGCACCCACGCCGACATCGCCGCCAAGATCGACGAGTATCGCACCGCCGGCGTTGAAAACATCCTGGCCCTGCGCGGTGATCTTCCCGCTGGCGCGACCGAGGACGACAAGCCCGCCTCGGACTACGCCTACGCCCGCGACCTTATCCCCGAGCTCGTCGACGCCGGCTTTTGCGTGGGTGCCGCAGCCTACCCCGAGGGCCACATTGCCTGCGAGGATCTCAACCTCTCGGTCGAGCACCTCAAGCAAAAACAGGACGCCGGCGCGAGCTTCTTTGTGACGCAGCTCTTTTTTGATAACGAGTGCTTTTACCGTTTTCGCGAGCTTGCCGACAAGGCCGGCATCACCGTGCCCATTACCGCGGGCATCATGCCGTTTATGGGCAAGTCGCAGATCAGCCGCATGGTCTTTATGTGCGGTGCGTCGCTGCCCTCCCCCGTCATCAAGATTCTCGCCAAGTACGAGAACGACCCCGAGAGCCTGCAGGCGGCCGGTGTAGATTATGCTGCTCGTCAGCTTTGCGACCTTAAGGAGCACGGTGCCGACGGTCTGCACCTGTACACTATGAACCGTCCTGCAATCGCCGCGACCATTATGGAGCGCCTGGGGTAATGGAAAAACCGCACGCCGATATAACCGTTGTTGAAGTGCCGGCCGACCTTGCGTCGCCGGCGCTTTATCGTATCGACGCTGCCCACCACCCTCGTGTCGACCGTGCCGAGATGCTGCGCTACCTGGGCTACGGCGGCCAGCAGATTGAGCCAGAGCTGTCGCAGCGTATTGAGCTTGTCGTTGAGCGTCTGGAGCTGGACATTGAGCCCCGCGGCGTGCGCCGCACATTTGCCATCGATGCCACGGGAGTCGATGAACAGGGCGATCCTTGCATTCGCTTGGTCGGCACCAACGTTGAGCTGCGCGGTCGCGATATCTATCGCCACCTCAAAGACGCCCGCTTTGCCGCACTCATGGCATGCACCCTCGGCATGGACGCCGAGCGTCGTCTGCGCACCACGGGAGCCCAGCAGCCCCTGGAGGGAGCCGTGCTCGACGCCGCATGCTCTGCCTATGTAGAAGCCGCCGTCGAGCAGATGGACCAGCAGGTCAAGGCTGCGGCCGCCGCACACGGACTCGCCGGTAACTGGCGCTTCAGTCCCGGCTACGGCGACTGCCCGCTTACGGCCCAGCGCTCAATCGTTGCTGCGCTCAACGCTACGCGGCTCATCGGGCTTACCGTCACGCCTACCAGCCTGCTCATGCCCACAAAGAGCGTGACCGCGGTGATCGGTCTGTTTGACGGCGAGGTCCACGACGCCCAGAGCCGCCCCACCTGCAATATCTGCCGCATGCGCGAGCACTGTCGCTTCCGCGCCGCCCACACCACCTGCTATTCCAGCCATTAGGAGCCCTCGATGTTTACTCCGCTTATCACTCATGATTCCGACGGTACCGCGCTGGCAGCGCCCGTCAATACTGCGCGTTGTAACGGCGCCACGTACAAGACGCGCACGATCGGCGACCTTCGCATTAAGGACGATCGCCTGCGCGCCGCCATCGAGGGCACGGGGCACCTGCTGTTCGATGGCGGCATGGGCACCATGCTGCAGGCGGCCGGCATGAAGGCCGGCGCCCTGCCCGAGCTGCTCAACTTTGAGGAGCCCCAGGTTATCACTGATATTCAGCGTCAGTACGTCGAGGCTGGCTGCGACGTAATCACCGCCAACACCTTTGGTGCCAACGCCCACAAGCTCGACGGTGCCGCCACCGTGGCAGATGTCTTTGCCGCCGCCGTCGCCTGCGCCCGCGCGGCCGGCGCCCACTACGTCGCCGGCGATATCGGTCCCATCGGCGCGCTGCTTCGCCCCTTGGGCACCCTGAGCTTCGACGAGGCCTATGACCTCTTTGCCGAGGAAGTGCGTGCCGGCGTCGATGCGGGTGTGGACCTCTTTATTATCGAGACCATGACCGACCTTGCCGAGATCAAGGCGGCCGTCCTCGCCTGCCGCGAGAACTCCGACCTGCCCGTCTTTGCCACCATGACCTTTGAGGAAGACGGTCGCACGTTCCTGGGCACGAGTCCCGAGGTGGCCGCCATTACGCTCGACGCCATCGGCGCCGACGTTTTGGGTATCAACTGCAGCCAGGGACCGGCCGAGCTCCGAGGGCTCGCCGCACGCATGCTCACCGTTACGGACAAGCCCGTTATGGTGCAGGCCAATGCGGGACTGCCCCGCGTGGACGATGACGGCAATACCGTCTTTGACATCCAGGCACCCGAATACGCCGAGGCCGTCGCCGGCATGATTGAGGACGGCGTGAGCGTCGTGGGTGGCTGCTGTGGCACCACGCCCACGCACATGGCGGCACTTCGCACCCTCATCGACAACCACACGCCCAGCCCACGTCACCGCAAGCCCAGTATGTCGGTCACGAGCGCCCAGACGGTCGTGGACCTTCCCTGTGACGGCCACAAGATCGCCGTCATCGGCGAGCGCATCAATCCCACCGGCAAAAAGCGCCTGCAACAGGCCCTGCGCGACGGCGACCTAGACTACGTCGTGAGCCAGGGCATCAGCCAGCAGGAACAGGGCGCCGACATCCTGGACGTCAACGTAGGCCTGCCCGAGATCGACGAGGTCAAGATCATCCAGCAGGCGACCGAGCAGCTCCAGGGCTCCACGCTGCTGCCGCTGCAGATCGACTCCACCGACCCCGCAGCCGTCGAGGCAGCCGTGCGCCGCTACGCCGGCAAGCCCATCATCAACTCGGTCAATGGCAAACAGCAGATCATGGATGAGATCTTCCCGCTAGTCGCCCACTACGGCACCAACGTCGTCGGCCTCACACTCGACGAAGGCGGCATCCCCGATACTGCCGAGGCTCGCTTCGCCATCGCCGAGCGCATCGTGGCCGAGGCTGCCCGTTACGGCATCGGACCGGACCGCATCCTCATCGACTGCCTGGTCATGACCGCCTCGACCAATCAACGCCAGGCCGAACAGATCCTGCGCGCCATGTCCCTGTGCAAGGAGCGCCTGGGCGTCAAGTGCGCGCTCGGTGTGTCGAACATCAGCTTTGGCCTGCCCGCTCGCCCGCTGCTGGGCTCGGTCTTTTTGGCCGCCGCTTTTGGCGCGGGTCTGGACGCCCCCATCATGAACCCGGGCTCCAAGCGCTTTATGGATACCGTCTACAGCTATCGCGTCTTGAGCGTTGAGGACGAGGGCTCGACCGGATACATCGAACGCTACGCCGGCTGGACCGATCCGTACAAGATCGCCGCTAACCCGGCAGCAGCTCAAGCAGTATCGAGCGATGCCGCGCCTGCCGCAAGCACCACCGCAAGCGCCGATGACGATCCCATCCGCCACATGGTCGTCTCGGGCCGCAAAGGCGAGATCGCAGCCGAGACCGAACGTCTTCTGGCAGATCACGACGCCATGGACCTCATCAACAACCACTTTATCCCCGCCCTCGACGAGGTCGGAGTCCTCTTTGACCAGGGAAAGTTCTTCTTGCCGCAGCTCATGGCCTCGGCCGAGGCCGCGCGTGCTGGCTTTGACACCATCAAGCGCCTGATGCCCGCCGGCGAGATTGCCGACAAGGGCAAAATCTGCGTGGCCACCGTCAAGGGCGACATCCACGACATCGGTAAGAACATCGTCAAGATGCTGCTCGATAACTACGGCTACACCGTCTTTGATCTGGGTCGCGACGTCGACCCGCAGGAGGTGCTCAAGACCGTCAAGGAACGCGACATTAAGCTCGTCGGCCTCTCGGCGCTTATGACTACCACGGTCGTCGCCATGGAGGAGACCATCAAGCTGCTTCATGCCGAGGTGCCGGGCGTCAAGATCATCGTAGGTGGCGCCGTGCTCACCCCCGAATATGCCAAGCAGATCGGCGCGGACTACTACGCCAAGGACGCCGCCGAAAGCGCGCGCATCGCCGAAGAGGTCTTTGGGCAGTAACACAACGGAAACAACCGAGCACCAAAACGTGCCGCACGCGCCACTTGGCACGTGCGGCACGTTAGAATAGATAAGACTATGCTCGTTTTGGCAGATAGGAGCGCAAGGATGGCAATCACGCCCGCAGAAATCGCGGAAACCCGCGGCATGGTTGAGGAACAGAACCTCGACATCAGAACCATCACCATGGGCATTTCGCTCATGGGTTGCGGTGACGAGAACCTCGACCGCATGTGCACGAAGATCTACGACCACGTGACGCACACGGCTGAGCACCTGGTCGAGACCGCCGAGAACCTCGAGCGCGAGTACGGTATCCCCATCGTCAACAAGCGCGTTTCCGTCACCCCGGTGGCGCAGATTGCCGCTTGCTGCAAGGATGAGAACCTCACCCCTATCGCGCATGCCCTCGACCGCGCGGCCGAGACGCTCGGCATCGATTACCTGGGCGGCTTCTCCGCGCTCGTCCAGAAGGGCATCGGCGACGCCGACCGCCGTGTCATCCAGTCCATCCCCCAGGCGCTCGCCGCCACCAGCCGCGTCTGCTCCAGCGTCAACGTCGCTAGCCTGCGCGCCGGCATCAACATGGATGCCGTGCTCATGGCGGCTCAGACCATCATCGATGCCGCCAAGCTTACGGCAGACGAGGATTCCGTTGGCGCCTCCAAGTTTGTCTGCTTTGCCAACATGGTCGAGGACTCCCCGTTTATGGCGGGTGCCGTCCACGGAGGTGGCGAGGCCGACGCCGTCATCAACGTAGGCGTCTCGGGTCCCGGCGTTATGGCTGCAGCCCTGGAGACGCTGCCCGATTCCGCATCGATGATGGAAGTCGCCGAAAAGATTAAGCAGACCGCCTTTAAGATCACCCGTGCCGGCGAGCTCATGAGCCGCGAGGCCGCCCGTCGCCTGGGTGTCGAAAAGGGCATTGTCGACCTGTCGCTGGCTCCCACGCCCGCCATCGGCGACTCCGTCGCGCGCATCCTCGAGATCATCGGCGTGGGCACCTGCGGTGGCCCCGGCACGACCTGCGCGCTCGCCATGCTCAACGATGCCGTCAAGAAGGGCGGCGTCATGGCCAGCTCCAGCGTGGGCGGTCTCTCGGGCGCCTTTATCCCCGTGTCCGAGGACGCCGGCATGATCGCCGCCGTCGAGGCCGGCGCGCTTTCGCTCGAGAAACTCGAGGCCATGACATGCGTGTGTTCCGTTGGCCTGGACATGATCGCCATCCCCGGCGACACCCCGGTCGAGACCATCGCCGGCATTATCGCTGACGAGATGGCCATCGGCGTCATCAACAATAAGACCACGGCCGTGCGCGTGATTCCCGCTATCGGCAAGGGCGTGGGCGACTGCGTTGAGTACGGCGGCCTGTTTGGCCGTGCACCCATCATGCCGGTGAACCCCAACGCCGGCACCGTGCTTGCACACCGTGGTGGACGCTTCCCGGCACCGCTGAACTCGCTGAAGAACTAGCTGAGGGGGACTGGCGAGGAGCCCCGGGGAGGGCAAATATATAAGGTCGCCTGCTCGGACAGTCCTGACTCGCACGGAGAGCACATTAAGTGCTCTCCGGCTCGTGCGGAACTCGCGATCGACCTTATATATTTGCCCTCCCCGGGGCTCACGCACAACGGGACCTCGGTTGGGTTCTATCCCTTTGGCAGTCGCTTCGCTTCTGCCCTACTTTGCTGGTATGGCGGTTTGGCGTTGGATCGGTTCTTTCTGATATATGCTGGTTGCGGCTCTTCTTTTGGGAGGAGTCGCTTTTTTGTTGCTAGGAGGTTGGCCCGTGGTTGATGGGGATGCTCGCTCTGAGCTTCTTTCTGCTGATTGGAATGACGAATGGATGCGCTTGCAAGCTGATCGGCATCGGGCTGATGATTCTTTTGAGTGGGATAAGCGGGCTCGGCATTTTCGTCCACTGGAGACTGCCCCGTATGCTCGGGATTTTATAAAGCTGTTGGCGCTTGAGCCTGGTGAGTCGGTGCTCGATATGGGGTGTGGGGCTGGGTCGATTGCTATTCCGCTTGCTCAGGCTGGGCATTCCGTAATTGCTGCCGACTTCTCTCCTGCTATGTTGGGCACGCTTGATGCTGGCATTGAGTACTATGGGCTCGAGGATTGCATTACACCGCTTGAGCTTGCTTGGGATGATGATTGGGATTTGGTTGGACCGGTCGCAAAAGCGGTGGATGTTGCCTTTGCCAGTCGCTCTGTCACCACGACCAACCTAAAAGGCGCACTTGCCAAGCTTGATCGAACGGCTCGTCGGCGTTGTGCCGTTACGATGGTCGCCAACTCGAGCCCGCGTTATGACCTGCACTTGATGAATGCCATCGGCGCCTCGGTTACCTGCAGCAATGGTTTTGTGTACGCCTTTAACATCCTTATTCAGATGGGTGCACTGCCACAGGTCACGTATTTTGAATCACCCCGCCGCGACACCTTCGATAGTCTCGAGGCAGGCGTGGCAGACTTTTCTCGCATGCTCGAGCACGGCAACGAGGACAAGATCGACCGCCTGCGCAACTATATCGCCCACCACATGATCGAGAACCCGCATGCCGGTGAGCCGGGATCCAAGGGCGTACCGCAGGGACGCTACATGCTCGACCACATCCGCAAAGTCCGATGGGCGTTTATCGCCTGGGAGCCGGTCTCCGTACCCCGCCCGTAGCCCATCTAAAGCTTGCATCGTCTTCCCGCCCGGCATCCGCATTCTTTGCGAACTGGGCAAACGCGCTCCACACCACGCCGTTCCTGCGCTATCTTGGGACAGCTCACGTAGATTAAGGCCCCATTGCGGGGCGCCCCATACATAGAAAGCGAGAACCCATGGCACTGACAGGAGCCCAGGTCAAGCAGCTTCGCAGCATGGCCCATCACCTCAACCCCGCCATCATCATCGGTAAGTCCGATGTCAACGAAGGCACCGTCGAGCAGACGGTCGCCTACCTGGAGAAGCACGAGCTCGTTAAGTGCTCCGTGCTGGACGGCTCCAGCCTTTCTGCCCGCGAGGCCGCCGAGGAGCTCGCCGAGCGCTGCCACGCCGACGTCGTTCAGGTTATCGGCCGCAAGTTCTCGCTGTATCGCGAGTCCTCGCGCAAGGATATCGAGAAGATCAAGCTCGTCTAAAACCGACTGGCCATACCGAGTAGTCTGCGGGCGTCCGAGTGATTCGGGCGCCCGTTTTTTATCGCTCGACAAGCACGCGCTTGAGCCTGCCTTCGACCAGGCGCTCATACAGGCGCCTTGTCTCGGGCTCGGGCACGCCTTGAACCTGCTCTCGCAGGTGGTGCATGTGGCCGCTGTATAGCTCGACAACATCGCGGCGTCGTCCCGCCGCACCGTAAACGCGCATGGCACAGCGAACCATGTCCTCGCGCGCAGTCTCTTGGCGAAGCCCCGATTCAACGAGCCAAATTGCCGATTGCAGGTCATTTTCCTCGAGAGCGGCATTCGCTCCCCTAATCATGCAGTCGATGTACTTGGATTGCATAATGTGGCGCATGCGCGTAAAAAACGTGGGGTTGCAACCGGTGGGAACATACAGCGGCCCCGCGTAGAGCTGCTCAACCTTAAGACAAAGCTCAACCAGGTGAGGGCCTCTCGCGCCCATACGGTTTCCCAGGATCTCGCGGCTCAGCTGGTCAAAGAGCCTTACATCGGTCTTAACGTAGTCGCCGTTGAGCCCTATGCACTCGTTTTGGATGAGCACGCACGACTTGCCATCCGGCGTTGGACCCAAAGCCGAGCGCAAGCGCGATACCGTCGAATACAGATTGTTGCGCGCCGCGCTAAACTCGGCATGGGGCCACAACTCCATGGCGATTGTCTCGCGGTCGACCATGGCATCCATGCCCAACGCGAGCCGCTCGGCAAGTGTTGCCGCCTTTTTGCGACGCCACATCTTATCCGTGATGGGAAAGCCGTCGCGCTCGGCGCGAAATGTGCCAAACATGCGCATCTCAATATGGCCGATCGTATCGACAGCCTCAACCTCGCCCGCCTGGAACAGGTGCTCGCTTTCGCCCTCAAAATCATCGCGTAGTGAATACCGCGACAGCTCACGCACCGGAAGCTTCTTGCGAATCCTAACGGCAGGCTCGCCCAGGCAATGCATCGCAAGACGTGCAAAAAGACGATACGATGGGTCTAAAATCCCCGAGCGATTCATAGACATCCAGGCAGCAAGATCGCTATCGCGGCCTGCAGCGGCCAGGTGCAGCGCCACGACCCAGGCTTCTGAGCCGCCGACCTGCGTCTTGCTAATATCGAGCAGCTCCGCCTCTTCGCGAACCGATACCAGCGACGTATTGCGCAGATACGCCACGCGCTCCAGCAGCAAAGCGTTTTCGCGCATGTACGTAATCGATTCGTCGGCAAGCTTGAGCACCTGGACCGCACGGAACTTTGCGTTGACCGGCCGCCCCTCCGCCAGCGATTGCCAGCCCTCCAGCAATAACCCAAACAGCTGAATTTGATTGTCGCGAACACGCACCGCAAAGCGGTCGAGCTCGCCAAACGCCACATCGTCGGTCACGGGCAAGCCCGCGAGCAGGCGCCGCGCCGCCAACACCATACGCAGCCAAATGGATGGCGCCTTAAGCCCGCGGATATCGAGTGCCTCGAGTATCTGCGCCATCTTGTCATCGCGTTCGTCGGGTTTAGTAAACGAGCCGTCGAACAGCTCCACCAGCATATGGTCGGCCTGTATGAGAATCCCCGCGATGTCGAGCTCGCAATCATAAGCTTTACACGCCTTGAGCTTCGCGAGAACATTGCCGTCTTCCGCTCGCTCGGTTAGGTGGCGCTTGACCTCGATATGCGCGGACAGCATGTCGAGCACCTCGCAGGATGTCTGTTCTTGCACAACAGGGTTGGCGGGAAGCCCCAGGTCATTGTCGCCGTAAAAGGCGATAGTAAGCGCCTGGGCTATTTTCCAGGTAGCGGGGTCGACCTCGCGGGCCGCCTGGTCACCCACACGTTCGATAACGGACGCCATATACCTTGCTGGCTTTGTATTGCACACGCTGACAGCCGCCAGATACACGCCGAGTGCCTCGGCGGGTGCCGGCTCTTGCTCCTGCTTTTCCGCATTGATCATCGCCGACGCCGCACGGCAAATGTCCCCTCCGTGCCCGGTCAGGGCAAGATCGGCCCCATACTGCCCGGCAAGTTCCAATACCACATGGCGGTCCAAGAACGCGTCGGCCAGGTCCATGGCCAAATCGCATCGGCCCGCCTTGATCAAAATGCGAGCAGCCCGCGATACAAGTTCGGGACGGATCTCGGCAACAAGCTTTCGCAGCCTCAGGCGCGCGTTGTCCTTAGCGCCCAAACACCTAAAGGTGCGATCAGACGGATCCACGCCAAAAATCGGATAATCGCGCACAAAGATGGACTGGTCGACCATCGAAAGCCTCACGCCGCACGCCTCTAGCTCCGCAATGCGGCCCTCGCCCATCAGTACCATCAAACAGGCAACGGTAAACAACAGGTTGTTCTCGAGCGATGCGAGATCGGCCAGCGCCGCACCGTACACGTTGACGATTTCGTTCTCGAGCAACCCGGCAACATCGCCCTGTCCATACATTCCCGTCTGCAGGGCAGATACCAGCTCGGGTACACCCTGTGTGAGCCGATAGAAATCAAGCGATGTGCTGATTGAGAACGCCGTGGCCCATGACGAATACTCATAGGCGTGCACCTTGAGCATCTGCGCATTGACTTTTACAGAATCGCCCAGCCCGTGGATAAGCAATCGGTTGGAGGGGCGGCAGGCAATAAAGACCCCCGTCCCCGTAGCACGTAAGCTGCGGATTCGATCGATGAGGTCCTCGGTTTCGTGCTGCTCGAGATTGGGCACGTTATCGATCGCAACGAGCGAATGAGGTTTGTCCTTAAGCTCATCGGCGACAACCTCGAGCTGCATAAAGAGCTCGCGTCCAATCGCGCGGTCGGCCTCGATAATCCGAACCGGCCCTCGCGTGGGGTCCGATTTAACCTCCTGCACGTATTGCAGCAACACCGACGTCTTGCCAAACCCATCGGGCGCGTAGAGCAAAACAATTCCCGCCTTGCGCCCTTTAACGATGAGCTCGTTCATCAAGCGATCGCGCCGCACCATATAGCCGCCGCCCGTCGGCATCAACTCGAGGTCGTCCGTATTGCCCAGATCGTTTACCATGCTTGCTCCTCAACTCGACCATATGGACACCGTAGCTGCAGGACCATATGAGCCGCCCCGTGAATAGCGCGACTTAGAGTTTTTAATTGTCTGCCGGTACGTGTTTGGCAAGTTTTTGTACAGCGAGGCCCGATGGTAACTTATCCCCCGACCAATAGGTCTTTGCGCAGGTCAATGCGCTTGCCAGCATGTCCCATCCCATTTGCAGTGTAGCGCAGTCGGCTATTTTTATTTGAGTTGCGCAACTCGCCTACTCCTCGCTACCGCCTGCGACTCTATGGTGGCAAATGTGCATAGAATCTGCTATAGAATGAATCACAAAAATTTAAAACCCTCCAGTCAAGCACGCGGCAAGGTTTCCGTCATGTATACGCCACGGCGTATGTCCACTAAAAAGGCCCCCGCAAAGCGAGGGCCTTTTGAAAAGCTATGTAAGATCGCTTGATCGCGTTACTCGCAGAGCGAAAGAGCGGCCTCGTCAGCAACGACAACGCAGTTGGTGTGCAGCTGCAGGATCGAAGCCGGGCATTTGGGCGTAACCGGACCATAGCACATATCGTGCACGGCCTGAGCCTTGGCCTCGCCGTTGGCGACAACCAGGATCATGCGGGCATACATGATGGTCTGGGTGCCCATGGTGTAAGCCTGACGGGGCACGTCATCGATGCTGTCGAACAGGCGGCTGTTGGCCTGAATGGTGCTCTCGGTGAGGTCGACGCAGTGCGTGCCCTTGGAGAAGTGGTCATCGGGCTCGTTAAAGCCGATGTGCCCGTTGTTGCCAATGCCGAGCAGCTGCAGATCCGGGTAACCGGCGGCAGCGACGATCTTGTCGTACTCGGAGCAGGCAGCGGCGGCATCGGGGTTGGAGCCATCGGGCACGTGCGTGTTGTTCAGATCGATATTGATGTGATCGAAGAAGTTCTCGCGCATAAAGTAGTGATAGCTCTGGGGATCGTCGTGCGAAAGACCACGATACTCATCCAGGTTATAGGTGCTGACCTCGGCGAAGTCAATGTCACCCTTCTCGTACCAAGCAGCGAGCTGTTTGTAAGCGCCAATCGGGGTGGAGCCGGTGGCAAGACCCAACACGCAATCGGGCTTGAGGATAACCTGGGCCGAGATGATATTGGCGGCCTTGCGGCTCATATCCTCGTAGTCTTTAGCTTTAATGATTTTCATTACGCGTCCTTTCTCGTACAAGAGAGGCAAGGCTCCCCTTACAAGCACTTGCCCGCGGCCCGCGTCGGCCGCAACCAACGTGTGCGGCCACCAGGGCGAGGTCGCGTAATATATGTGTCTCGTGTCTAACCGCGTCGAGGCCCCTGCCCGTCCACGGTGACCCAAAGCTGTTTAGCTTCGGACAATCCCCATCTTGCCACGGAGGGCGCCCTCTTTCAAGGGCGCCCTCCGTAAACGTGATTGAATTGTAGGCTAAAGGCCAAGCGGAGCGACTAGCGCTCGCGAGCAACGATGAGCTGATCCATCTCCTCGACATGCTCGCCAACGGAGCCCTTGATGCTCGAGAACTCAACAGAGTTGCACACCAAGATGGGAACCGTCACATCGTAACCCTCGGCAGCAATTGCCTCGCGATCGAACTCGATGAGCACGTCGCCCTTATGGACGACATCACCCACCTGTGCATGCACGCTAAAATGCTTGCCCTCAAGCTGGACAGTGTCCAAACCAACATGGATGAGCACGTCTAGACCATCGACCGTGTTGAGCGCAACGGCGTGACCCGTGGGAAAAATGGCCTCGACCTTGGCGTCTGCCGGCGCAATCACACGCGTGCCGGTAGGCTGAATCGCCACGCCCTGGCCCAAAAGGCCGGTAGCAAACGTCTGGTCTTTGACCTCGGATAACGGAATGACGTCGCCCGAGATGGGAGCATCCAGCGTAAGGACTCGACCACGCATACCAAAAGACCTCAGGACTTTAGTGAACATGCTCCCCCTCGGACATACCAATCAATCAAAATAACTTTAACAGTTTACCACTTGGCACCCGTTTTTGACCATTAGGGAAGTTCGCGCTTGACAACCTCGACGATGTCGTCAACCACACGCTGGGTCAACTCGTGCGTCTCGGCCTCGGCCATCACACGGACCAGCGGCTCGGTGCCACTCGGACGTACCAGAATGCGGCCGCGACCGTTGAGCTCCTTCTCGACGGCAGCGACGGCGTCCCAAATGGGCTGACAATCGTCCAGGCCGGCCTTATTGTCGGAATGTACGTTGACAAGTACCTGCGGGTACTTCTTCATGATGCCGGCAAGGTCGGTGAGGGTGCGACCGGTGCGCTTGAGCACGGCCAGAAGCTGCAGGGCCGTCACCAAGCCGTCGCCGGTGGTGTTGTGCTCCAGGAAGATGATGTGGCCGGACTGCTCGCCGCCGATGACGGCACCGTCCTCGAGCATACGCTCGAGAACATAGCGGTCGCCCACGGCGGTCTGGACCATCTCGAAGCCCTGCTCCTTCATGGCGATGGAGAAGCCTAGGTTGCACATAACGGTCGAGACGATCTCGGAGTTGGCGAGCTTGCCGCGAGCGGCCAAGTCGGAGCCGCAGATGGCCAGGATGTAGTCGCCATCGATTTCGTTGCCCTCGCTGTCCACGAACAGCACGCGATCGGCGTCGCCATCGTGAGCCAGACCGATGTCGGCGTGGGTGCGCAGCACGAGCTCACGCAGGGGCTCAAGATGAGTGGAGCCGCACTCGACGTTAATGTCGGTGCCGCAGTAATCGGTGTTGATGGCATGGACCGTGGCGCCCAGGCGCTGCAGTGCGGCGGGCGTGGTCTGGCAAGAAGCACCGTGGCCGCAGTCGACAGCAACAACCAGGCCATCGAGTTTAAGGCCGTCGAGCGTGCTGATGGCATGATCGACATATGCCTTGCGGGCGTCCTTCATCTTGATGATGTGACCCACACCGGCGCCGGTCGGCAGCGTGTCGGCAGCCATGGCCTCCTCGGACATGACCCAGGCGCTGATCTCTTCCTCGACAGCATCGGGAAGCTTCATGCCCTTGCGGCTAAAGAACTTGATGCCGTTGAACTCCGGCGGATTGTGCGAAGCAGAGATGACGATACCGCCGTCGAGCTCGTTTTGGACGGTGAGCAGTGCCACGGCCGGCGTAGGGATAACGCCGCAGCAGTGCGGTCGGCCGCCCTCGGCCATAATGCCGGCGGTCAGAGCACTCTCGAGCATGGTGCCCGAAAGACGCGTGTCACGGCCGATGCAAATGTCCGGACCAAGGAACTTGGTCGCCGCACGGCCAAGACGAAACGCGAGGTCGCACGAGAGGTCGGCGTTGGCGACGCCGCGGACGCCATCGGTACCGAAGATGTTCTGGGGCATAGGATCGCTCCTTCCCAAGTGGGCAAAACGCAGTCGCCCACCCTAGTCGAAAAAGAAAAGCGGGACCCGCCGAGCAATCGGCAGGCCCCGCTTGTACATTGTATCTCGTAAGGAGATAAAACCTTAGCGCTTGGAGAACTGGGGAGCGCGGCGAGCCTTCTTGAGGCCGTACTTCTTGCGCTCGACCACGCGAGCATCGCGCGTAAGGAAACCGGCCTTCTTGAGGTCAGCACGGTAGTCGCCAGCGTTCAGAAGAGCGCGAGCGATGCCCAGGCGCAGAGCGCCGGACTGACCGGAGATGCCGCCGCCATCGCACAGAGCGATAACGTCGAACTGACCGGCGGTGTCGGTCACCTTGAAGGGAGCAAGGGCGTTCTCAACGAGCTGATGACGGCCGAAATACTGCTCGGCGTCACGCTTGTTGATGGTCACCTTGCCGGTGCCGGGGACGAGACGGACGCGGGCGACGGCGTTCTTACGACGGCCGGTACCCTGGTAGACAACGGTGTTCTCAGCCATCTTTAAGCCTCCAGCTCAATCTTCGTGGGGTTCTGGGCAGCGTGCGGATGCTCGGCACCAGCGTAGACCTTAAGCTTGGTCATCTGGGCACGGCCGAGGGTGGTCTTGGGCAGCATGCCGCGAACGGCGCGCTCGATGACCTTCTCCGGGTGCTTCTCCATAGCCTGGCGGAAGCTCTCAGCCTTGAGGCCGCCGTTGTAGCCGCTGTGGCGATAATAGGTCTTCGTGTCGGCCTTGTTACCGGTAAGCTGGACCTTATCGGCGTTGATGACGACAACGAAGTCGCCGCAGTCGCTGTTGGGCGTGAACTGGGGCTTGTTCTTACCGCGCAGGATCATTGCGATCTGGGTGGCAAGACGGCCCAGGACAGCACCATCGGCGTCGACGAGAACCCAGTTGCGCTGGACCTCGCCCTGCTTGGCGTAGTGAGTCGATTTCGAAATCACTTAGACTCCTCCATGTACAGTACGTGTTGTTACAGAGATTCACGGGGCTCTGCAAGTAACCCGTCCATATTACCCCGCTCGTCGCCCGAGTCAACAGGTATTTTGGTTCTGACCAGACTTTCTGCACATGTCGTCCATGGGTCATGATGTCGCGACACTAGCGCTCGACAAATGCCTCGATATCACTCAGTAGGCGCTTTGCCTCCTGGCGGCCCTGAATATACAGGTCGAGGAGCTTTGCTGGATCGTGCTCAACGTGGCCGACCTCGACTGGCTTTTGCGGAGCAACGACCAGCGCGCGGCCCTCGCGCTCATACTTCCACAGATGCATGCGCTGGATGTTATAGCGCTCGTGGCGCGTCTCGATAGCCTCGAGCAGGTAGGGGTAGTCGGCATAGCGGGCGCGCGCGGCGGGCATAAACTCGTAGGGCTTTTTCTCGTACGAGCGGTCCTGCGTGACAATGACAACCGCGCGATCGAAGCCCGCCTCCTCCAGCACGTGCTCGATGGGAACCGAATCGGCTACGCCACCGTCGACGTATTTGTGCCCGTCAATCTCGACCGGCGGCGTCACCAGCGGCAGCGACGTCGAGGCGCGCACGGCATCGAGGTCGAGCACGGCGCTTTTGACCGGCAGGTACGCGGCGGTTCCAAAGAGCATGTCCGTCGCGACGGCGTACATCTCGATGGGGCTCGCATCAAACGTCTCGTTGTCAAAGGGATCCAGGCGGTCCTGGACATCATTGAAGATAAAGTCGTAGCCCACAATAGAACCCGTGGACGCAAACGATGCGGCACCCATGAAGCGGTTGTCGTTGCAGAAAGCCAGATTGATGCGGTTGGCACGGCCGATCTGGTGCGACTTGTAGTTCACGCCGTTGAGGGCGCCGGCCGATACACCATAAACAGCCGGAATCTCGACGCCGGCCTCCATGAGAACGTCGAGCACGCCTGCGGTAAACTGTCCGCGAAAACTGCCGCCCTCCAAAACGAGCGCGACCTTTCCGGCGTTCTTTGCCTTATCTTCTGCAGTCATGTTGACCTCCTACTGTTTCGTTTTGGCCTTCTTCTACCCAGTTTTACAACGGAGGGCGCATGTGTTTTGGGAGTTGAGAGGTCTGGGCAGTCGA
Source organism: Coriobacteriaceae bacterium (assembly GCA_025757745.1). Lineage (NCBI taxonomy): Bacteria > Bacillati > Actinomycetota > Coriobacteriia > Coriobacteriales > Coriobacteriaceae > Coriobacteriaceae bacterium. The sequence continues at coordinate 522,265 of CP107217.1, read as the reverse complement.
GCCACCCTCCCCAGAGTAGTCAATTCGGGGCGGGGATTCGATCGGCATCGCATCCCTTCCGGGTCGGCGGGTTGCGCGGAGAATCCGCGTATTTGCTTCGCAAATCCGCACCGGCTTCGGCCGCCTGCCGGCGTCCTCGCCCGCGGGCTAAAAACGCTCACGCGTTTTCTTTACGCCCGCGCCCTGCACAGAGTTCGATTCTCCGCGGTATCTGTAAGTAATAAAAAAAGGCAGGTAGAAACACTTCTCTACCTGCCTGTAACTATTGGTGGAGGCGCGGAGAATCGAACTCCGGTCCACGAAAGCCCCCTGATTGGCATCTCCAAGCTCAGTCGCTGGTTTTGTCTCGGACGCTTTGCGCGCAGCGACACGCTCGCGGCGTCCTAACCGGTTCGGTCTTAGCCTGCGCCATACCGATTACGTGCGCAGGAGCATTCCCCTAACATGACGTCGCGCCGGTGTCGGGGAAATCACCGGGTTGACGCGCCGCTATAAACTAAGCAGCGAGAGCCATAGGCTCAAAAGAAGAGTTGTTGTCAATTCAATTTGACGGTACCCCTATTTAACGAGGCGAGGAGACCTCGGCTTGCTTCCTCTCTCAGAGCTATCGTGTCGAAACCAGTCGCCCCCGAATGTCGGGAAAGTCTGGATGGCATCGGGGCTGCAAACACCCGATAACCGTCGACTTTTCAAGGAACACGCGGGGTGAACCCCGCTCGTGGATAGCTATCTTACCACGTTCTAAAGGCAGACAGCTGCTCTATGCACGAGCTGTGAAGACCCTAATGTGCGCCGCACTTCGCACTTTTGCTACCGGACACGTCACGTATATTTTCGCCGAGCAAACACTTCATCGAAAGGACCGCTATGGATACCAAGCAGCAACTCGTCAATGCCCTCGCAGGCCTGGGCTCAACCATTACCGAAGCTATGGATGTCATCGAAGACTTTGTCCCCTGCGGACATCCCGCCCTCACGGTATCGAACGCACTCGTCGCGCTGGACGCTGACGATGATGCTGCTCTCGCCCAGCAGCTTGAGACCGTCGAGGGCTTTATCGACCATGTGAGTGAGAACCGCGGCGTGTCCGCCTACCACGGCATCGAGGTCGAGCTCGCGGGTCCCAAAGCCGATCTGTTCGCAGCAATCCGCGAGGTAGGCGCCCTTATGCAGACCGCAGGCGTCAAGAACACCCAGGTCAACGAGTGGGTCTACCGCAGTCTGGCAGCACTCGACAGCTCCGACGAAAAGGCAGCCGAGCAGCTCGCAGAAAGTCCCGCCATCAAAGCTGCACTTGCCTAAAAAGGCCTGCACCCTGGCGGCTGCGGTGCCGCCCGAATGCAGGCCATATACTCAATCGAAAACGCTAATGCAGGTACGCCTTTGCGTTGCTCAGGCTGTAGGCAATCGTCGAGCCGTTGTGCAGCAGTGACGACGTCTGCGGAGTGATCATGCCGGTAATACCCAATGCCAACAGCGCCGAGTTGGTGAGCATTACCTTAGAATAGGAACTCGTCAGACGATCAATGAGGCCCTGGCTCATGCGGCGCAGGCGCACAATTGCGGCGAGATCCGTGTCGGTCAGGATGATGTCGGCGACCTCCTTGGCGATATCGCTTCCGCCACCCATCGCCAGGCCCACGTCGGCCAAACCGAGCGCCGGTGAATCGTTGACGCCGTCGCCCACCATGGCAACGTGGCGCCCCTCGCGCTTAATCCGCTCCACATAGGCGTACTTGTCCTCGGGCAGCAGCTCGGCCTTAAACTCGTCGACACCCGCCTCGCGCGCAATACGCTCGGCCGTGCGCTCGGAATCGCCCGTGAGCATGACGACATGCTTGACACCCAGCGCATGCAGATCGGCGATGGCCTCGCGCACTCCGGGCTTGAGCGGGTCCTCGATACCGAGCACGCCCACGACCGTGCCGTCGACCGCCAGATACAGCGGCGACAGGCCCTGCATCTGGGACTCAATGCGCTCCTTAATGTCGGAATCGAGCTGCGCGCCCTCATCCTCAAACACAAAGTGTGCCGAGCCGATAATCGCGCGACGCCCTTCGATGGAGGAAGCGATGCCGTGCGCCACGATGTACTCGACGGCGGCATGGCGCTCGCGGTGCTCGAGCCCGCGCTCGCGTGCCGCATTGACCACGGCGCGTGCCACCGGATGCGGGAAATGCTCCTCCAAGCAAGCGGAAAAGCGCAGGACCTCATCCTCGCTCCAGCCGTCGGTGGTGAGTACGCAGGCAAGACGCGGCTGCGCCTCGGTGAGCGTGCCGGTCTTATCAAACACAATGGTGTCGGCCTTGGCAAACGACTCAAAGTACTTGGCGCCCTTGACCATCACGCCCATCTTGGCGGCATCGCTCATGGCGGTCATGACGGCAACGGAACCCGTGAGCCTGAGTGCGCACGAGTAGTCGACCATCAGTGCCGCTGAGGTCTTGATGAGGCTGCGGGTGGTAAGCGCGACCAGGCCCGCGAGCAGGAAGTTCCACGGGACGATCTTGTTGGCGAGGTCTTCCATGTGCGACTGGCCCTCGGACTTGAGCGAGTCGGCCGTCTGCACGAGCGAGACGATTGAGCGCAGTTTGGTTTGCGCCGTATTGGCGCGCACGCGCACCAAGATGCTGCCGTCTTCCACGACGGTGCCGGCGAACACGTCGTCGCCTGCGCTGCGCTCGACGGCAAGCGGCTCGCCGGTCAGGGTCGCCTGGTTGACCATGGCGCTCCCCTGCTCGACCACGCCGTCAATGCAGATGGACATGCCAGTGCGCACGGCGACCAAATCGCCGGGCTCGAGCTCGGTGGCGGCAACGCTCGCCTCGGTGTCACCGACGACCTTTTGCGCCTTGTCGGGCACGTCGAGCAGCGAGTTGATGAGCTCGTTTTCGCTCATGGCGCGGGTGTAGTCCTCGAGTAGCTCGCCCACGTTGAGCAGGAACATCGTCTGGCCCGCGGTGTCGACGTCGCGTTTGACGAACGAAATGCCGATGGCCGAAGCGTCGAGCACGGGAACAGTCAGGCGCGGCTGCGCGAGCTCACGAAGGGCGGCGCGCAAAAAGGTCATGTAACCGGCCACGACAAACACCGCACGCAGGGGCGTGGGCAAAAACCATCGGCGCGCATAGTGGGCGCCGACAAGCGTGGCAAGATCCATAACGAGTTTGTGCTTGCGCGGCTCGAGTTGCATCACGTAACCCGTCTTTGCGTCGGCAATGGCCTGAGCATCGAGCGCACCGACGGCGGCCAGCACGGCATCGCGGCGCGGCTCGTCGTACTCCAGCGCCATCTGGCCAATACGGCCATAGACGCGCACCTTGCGCACGCCGTCGATGTCACCGCTGAGTTTAAGAAGCGCATCGAGATCGCTCTCTGGCACAGGACCCGCCAACTGGAGGCGGGTCCTGCCGGGGATCTCGCTGATAATCGAGAATCTCATAGTTTGTGCCTGGGAGCGTTACTCGGCTGCCTCGTCAGCAGCGGCCTCGCTCTGGGTGATGTAAGCAGCCTCGGCAACCATGTCGTCGACATTAGCCTTGGCCTGCTCGACCATGTCCTGGTAGCCGTTCTTGATGCGCATGCCGCACGCGATACCCTGCACGCAGGCATTCTTTACCGGAGCGCTGGTGAGCAGCTTGATGCCGGCCGTACCGAGCAGAAAACCGCCACCGACAAGCAGGGTGTTAAACGTCGACTTCTTCATGTTGCTTCTCCCTTTTGCCGCATTGGACGCGGCATGGTGCCTCAGCACCCGAGTAAACAAGTTTGCTCGAGCACGCTTTTGAAATATCTCAATTTTATCTAACTATCTAGGTCAGCCATGGCTAACCTTTTGAAAATTAGCGATGCGGAGTAACCGATTGTCAATGTGAGAAAGGGACTGTCCCTTTGCCCCTTCTTACAACTGCCAGGTAGCTGCTTCCTTTTGCAGCGCCACCATGCGGGCGAATTCTCCACCTGCCGCCTTGAGCTGCGCCGGAGTGCCCTGCTCGGCTACCACGCCGTCCTTGAGCACAACGATCTTATCAGCATTTTCTACCGTGCGCATACGGTGGGCGATCACGATAACCGTCTTGCCTGCGAGCAGGCGGGAGAGCGCCTGCTGCACCACGGTCTCGTTCTCCACATCCAAGCTCGCTGTCGCCTCGTCCAGCAACACGATCGGCGCGTCTTTGAGCAGTGCGCGGGCGATGGAGATGCGCTGGCGCTCGCCGCCGGACAGCTTGGAGCCGTTCTCGCCGATCATGGTGTCATAGCCCTTTGGCATGCGGCTCACGAACTCGTCGCAGTTGGCGGCACGCGCAGCCGCAAGCACTTGCTCATCGGTGGCGCCACGACGCCCGAGGCGGATGTTTCCCATCACCGTGTCGTCAAAGAGCAGCACGTCTTGGAACACAATGGCGTAGTCGCGCAGCAGCACCTCGGGATCCACGCTCGCAACATCCACGCCGCCCACGGTGACCGTGCCCGCGGTGGCATCCCAAAAGCGCGCGGCCAGGCGGCTCACCGTAGACTTACCGGAGCCCGAAGGACCGACCAGTGCCGTGACCTCGCCTTCCTTGGCGGTAAAGCTCACATCGGTAAGAACTTTCTCGCCGGCGCGGCCGTCCTCGCCCGCACCATAGCCAAATGCCACGTGATTGAACACCACGTCATGACCTACGGGCTCAAACTGCTCGCTGCCCCGCGCCACGGGCTCTTCCATGATGGAGCGCATGCGCTTGGCCGACGACTCGGCGGCAAACAGCTCGGACATCAGCATCAGTGCCTGATCGAAGGGCGCATAGATGCGGCTCACCATGAGCAGGAAGGCAAACATCACCAAAAAGTCGACCCGGCCGGAGGCGACCATCGCAGCGCCCGTGACCAACGTGGTGGCAATCCCCAGGCGCAGGATGGCAAAGGCGGAGTTGACCAAAAGCCCGTTGGCGAGCTCGCCTTTGGTGGTCTCGCGCTCCTCGGCATCGATCACGGCGTTGAGCCCCTCAAGATAATGGGCCTCCTGGTTGGTGGCGCGAATCTCGCGCACGCAGTCGAGCGTCTCCTGGATCGCCTCGGTGACCTTGACCTTCTCGGCGCGCACGCGGTCGAACACCGGGGCCATGGGGCCGCGTGTTAGATACAGCACGGCAAAGGCCATGGGAACGCTCCAAAACGCCGCGATCGCCAGCTGCCAGCAAAAGAACAGCGACGCCACGAACACGATGGCGCTTGCGATGATGGCGCCCCAGAGCTCTCCCAGCACATGGCTGTAGGCATGCTCCATGGTCTGAACGTCGCCCATGATGGTCTCGGTCAAATCGGCCAGATCACGTCGACCAAAAAACGACAGCGGCAGTTTGCGCAAGCGCTCGGCGATCTCCATGCGCTGTTTTCCGCACTCCTCGTAAAAAATGCAGTAGGTGTAGTAATACTGCTGCCAGTTAGAGGCAAAGAGCAACACGAAAAAGACCAGGAGGCCGACCACGATCGGCAGGGCATCCGGCAGGTCGGCCCCGCGGGCAAGATGCTCGACAAAGCCGGCCATAACCAGGAATAGAAAGCCCATGCCGGCCATGGTAATAAGATTGGTGAGCGCGGTCCAGAAGACGCCGCGTTTTACGCCGGCGATGCCTTTATCGGATAGGAAATACTTCTTTTGGAATGAGGCGAACATTTAGGCCTCGCCTCCCTTCGCGACGGCGGCATCCGCGGCCACAGCAGTAATCTTCCAACTCGCGGCCTGCTCGTACTCAGCCCACATCTTGGCATACAGGCCATTTTGGGACAGCAGCTCGGCATGGGTACCCGACTCCTGCACGCTGCCCTGGTTGAGCACCACGATTTGGTCTGCACCCACCACGGTCGAAAGCCGGTGCGCAATCATAATGACCGTGCGACCCGCCGCCAGCTTGCTAAAGGCGCGCTGGATGAGTGCCTCGTTCTCGGGGTCGGCAAACGCCGTGGCCTCATCGAGCACCACGATAGGCGCGTCCTTAAGGATTGCGCGGGCGAGCGCCACACGCTGGACCTCACCGCCCGAAAGGTACGCCCCGCCGGCGCCGAGCATCGTGTTGATACCCTGCGGAAGCTTGGCTACGATATCGTCGCACTGGGCCGCGGAGAGAGCCGCACGCACTTCGTCGTCAGTGGCTGCAGGCTTGGAGGCACGCACGTTATCGGCAAGTGTTTGCCGGAACAGCTGGTTGGTCTGGAACACGAAGGCGACCTGGTCCATAAGCTCGTGCGGATCCATATCGCGAACGTCCACACCACCTACGAGCACTCGACCTGCGGAAACATCCCAAAAACGAGGAATCAGGCTTGCGCAGGTTGACTTGCCGCCGCCCGAAGGACCCACCAGCGCGAGGGTGCTACCTGCGGGAACGCTAAAACTCGCATGGTTGACGGCAGGCGCCTCGGCGCCCTCGTAGGTAAAGCTCACGTCCTCAAAGCGCACATCGCTGCCAGCGGGGTGCTTGGGTTGCTCGGGCACGGAGAGCCGCTTGGAATCCATGATGCTTCGGATGCGCGCCAGCGAATCGGCACTCATCTGAGATGCTTCGCCCACAAACATAAGCTTGGTCATGGCCGTCGGCACCACGGCCGAAAAAATCGCGTAAAACGTGAAGTTGGCCATAAAGTGCGCGAAGTCCGTCTCGCCCGGCGCCAACAGCAACGCCACGGGCAACAGGAATGTCACAAGACCATTGAGCGCGGTAAGGTTGAGTACCTGCGGACCCCGGCAAAACGTGCCCGCATAGTTTTGCGCCATGTCGGCGTATTCGGCGATCGCGTCGTGGAACGCCTTAAAGGAATAGACCGTCTGCTGAAACACCTTGACCACGGGAATGCCGCGTACGTATTCGGTACCGGTCTTGTTCATCTTGACCAGCGCGCCCATGTAGGCCTTCATGAACTCGGCGCCCTTGCCGCTCATCATGGTGGCCATGGCGCAAAACGAAACGACGACCGAGATTAAGCATGCCGCGCCCAAACGCCAATCGAGGGCAAATAGCAGCACGAGCAGGCCCACGACCATGGCGGTGGCGCCGGCGATATCGGGCAGCATGTGCGCGAGCAGTGTCTCGGTTGAGGCGGCGCAGCCGTCTACGATACGGCGCAGCTCACCGGTGGCGTGCGTGTCAAAGTAGCCGAGCGGCAGCTTAAGCAGATGCTCGCTCGTAGCCTTGCGGATATTGGACGCGCAGCGAAACGCGGACAGGTGTGTGCACATGAGCCCCACGAAATAAATCACGATGCTCACCAGGGCAAAACCGACGGCCCACCAACCATACATCGCGATATCGCAGGCTTCGCTCCAGTTAGGTGCCACGGCGATCAGATCGCGCGCGACAAGCCAAATGCACACGTACGGGCCAAAGCTCAGCAGCTGCGAGAGCGCCGAGAGGGCCATGCCCAAATATGTTAGGAATTTACGGTCGCCGGCATATGCAAGCAGCTCGCCGATACCGCCGCCTTCCTTTTTTGATCCCTTTGCCATGAGATTCCTTTCTAACGGCTTGAAAGTTAACCGTAATGAACTTATCATTGATGTGTTAGCCATGGCTCACAATCGAGCCAGGCGTGGACGTTTCTGCAAAGGAAAGGGACGTTTCTGCAAAGGAAAGGGACGCTTTTGCAAATACGGCGGGCAGCGACCGACATAACCGAGCTCTACGCACCGCAGTTTGAGCAGTTTGGCCTGGAGCTTACCGGCAGGGGCGCCGTCTTTACCGGCGAGGTGGCAAACGATCGGGCGCACGGACGCGCATGGATCATGCCTCTCTCCCCCGCCTGCATCGTTATGGAGCATTTCATTACCCCGATGCACGATATGTACCTGGCCGAATACACACCCGAACCGTACGCCTGCGTGAGCGAGGTCAGCGCGCCCACACTTATATGCATGCCCGAGGCTGGCATAACGCCTGCGAACCTTAAACCCTTGCATGGACCGTGGCCGAACAGCGCGGTGTGCAGCTTTATCCAAGATAGCTGCGGCGAGGAACTAAGTCCGCTGTTTGCAGGGCAGCTTTATCACTCGCGCTCGGTGCTCTTTTTGCCCGGGTATTTTGACGAGCTGGAGCATCGGTATCCCACTGAGTTCGTGGGAGTCTTTGAAGCGTTTGCCGAGTCGTGGCACGAGGAGGCGACGTCTGCCATCTGCCACACGCTGCGCCGGATTAACGAGGACCGCGCCCGCACCGTAGGCGGACACGTCTATATGCAAGGCATCGTGGAGACCATGGTCGCGGAGCTCGCCTGTTCGCGCGCGGCCCACAAGCAGGCGCGGCAGGCGGCAGACACACGTGTCAGCATAACCATTGCCGAAGAAGCAACGGCAATGATTGAGCGCACGCTCGACAAAGGCAGACGCGTGGGTATCAACGAGGTGGCCGAGAGGCTCTACACAAGCCGCTCCAAACTATGCGCCACCTTTAAGGCCCAAACTGGCGAGTCCCTGGGCGCCTACATTCGCAGACGCCGTATGGAGCGAGCACAGGACCTTTTGGCCGATAGCGCGCTCACGATAGCGCAGGTGGCAGAGCGTCTAGGCTACCCTCAGCAGGCCGCCTTCGCCCAAGCCTTCAAGCAACACACCGGCACCACCCCCACCGCTTGGCGCTCCCAGCATCAATAAAGAGGCGACAAAGGGACGGCCCATAAGTCCCACAAGCAGGGAAGACCATTTGCAATGTGACAAAGGGACTGCCCCTTTGTCACCCGCACAAAAATGGGCGCGCCAACGGCGCGCCCATTCACTCTATTCCATTCAGCCCCGCCTGACCCGAACGGCCGAGTCGTCTGGCCGGGGAAGCCCCGAGTCGCCGGGGTGTTTGCTCCAAATGAGTTCCGCATGCAAAGAAGGCCACTAAATGTGGCCTTCGTCTTGCATAGGACTGTTTGAAATTTGGAGGAAACACCCCGGCGACTCGGGGCTTCCCCGGCCTCGCAGCTACGAGAGCGACGTTCTCAGCAACTCGTTGAAGAGCTTCGGGTTGCCCTTGCCGCGGCTCGCCTTCATGCACTGGCCCACCAAAAAGCCGATGACCTTCTGGTTGCCGTCGCGGTACTGCTGCGCCTGCTCGGCACAGTTAGCCAGCACCTCGTCCACGATCGGCTGCAACGCGCCGGCGTCGCTCACCTGACGCATGCCGCGCTCGTCGACGATCTTGTTGGGGTCGTCGCCGGTCTGAGCCATGGCCTCAAAGACCTCGTGCGCTTGGTTGGAGCTGATGGCATCGGTCGCCAGCAGCTTGGCGAGTGCCGCCACCTGAGCCGGTGCAATACCGGACTCGGCCAGCGAAACGCCCGCGCCCTTAAGGTAGGCGATCATTTCATTTACCAGCAGGTTTGCGACCGTCTGGGCCTCTTTGCCAGCCATACCGGCAGCAGCGGCCTCAAAGAAGTCAGCAAACTCGGGGTCGCCAGCAATCTGCTCGGCATCGGCAGCCTTAATGCCAAAGTCGGCCTCAAAGCGGGCGCGCTTGGCATCGGGCAGCTCGGGGATCTCGCCTCGGCAGCGGTCGATGAACTCATCGTCCAGATCGAACGGCGCAAGATCGGGGTCGGGGAACAAACGATAGTCGTCGGCCGTCTCCTTCACACGCATGACTACGGTGCGCTTGCGGCTGGGCTCCCAGTGACGGGTCTCCTGGTAGATGATGCCGCCCTCCTCGAGTACCTCGGCCTGGCGGCAAATCTCGTAGGCAAGGCCATCATGCAGGCTCTTAAACGAGTTAAGGTTCTTAAGCTCGGTCTTGGTACCCAGCTTGGTCTCGCCGCGGCGGCGCAGCGACACGTTGCCGTCGCAGCGCATGGAACCCTTCTCCATGGAGCAGTCCGAAATGCCCAGTGTCACAAAGATGCGACGGAGCTTCTCCATAAACAGGCGAGCCTCCTCGGGCGTGCGCAGATCGGGCTCAGTCACGAGCTCAATCAAAGGCGTGCCGCAGCGGTTGTAGTCGACGAGCGACTCGGCCGCGGCGGTAATGCGACCCTCGGCGCCGCCCACGTGGACCATCTTGGCGGCGTCCTCCTCCATGTGGATGCGCAGGATGCGAATGGGCACCGTGTAGGAACCATCCTCGCGGCGCTCGGGCATCTGTAGGTTGGACGCGTCGTAGCTGGCCAGATGGCCGGCGCGCTGGTTGCCCTCGCGCATGGTCGACGTCATGGACGTGGACAGACCCTCGGCGTTGGCCGAAGCACTCGCCAGGCTCTGGGCCTCGGCCTCACCAAACGCGCAGTCGGGGCGCTCGGCGGCACCGCGACCGGTCACGTCCAGATCTAGGTGACCGTACATGGCAAAGGCGACCGGACCCTGCGTGGTCTGGAAGTTCTTGGCCATATCGGGATAGAAGTAGTGCTTGCGGTAGAACATCGAGTGACGCTGGATCTCGCAGTTGGTGGCCAGACCGGCCTTGACGATGCTCTCGATGGCGCGCTTGTTGGGCACCGGCAGGGCGCCGGGCAGGCCCAGGCACACCGGGCACACGTTGGCGTTGGGCTCGTCATCGTGGCTGAGCTTGCAGTTGCAGAACATCTTGGTGTCGAGTGCGGTGAGCTCGGTGTGGATCTCCAGGCCGATCACGGCCTCCCAATCCTGCAGGACCTCGGAAAGCTCCTTCATTACAGCTCGCCTCCCTTCCCGGCAAAATCGGGCGCGACGGATAGCGCGGGCGCACCCGTGGCGGTATCGGCAAAGCCGCGCTCCAGGGCGCGGGCAAACGTGAGCAGCTGACGGTCCTTAAAGGCCGGACCCACCAGCTGGGCAGAAACGGGCAGCTGCGTATCCTCGCCCAGGCCCAGCGGCACCGAGATGCCACCGTTACCGCAGATGTTGAGCGAGATGGTGTACAGATCGGAGAGGTACATCTGCGTGGGGTCGCTGATCTCGCCAAACTTAAAGGCCGTGCGCGGCGAGGCGGGCATGAGGATGGTGTCCACCTTGGCATACGCGGCGTCGTAGTCCTGCGTGATGAGCGTGCGGGCCTTTTGCGCAGCGTAGTAGTACTTGTCGTACACGCCCGAGCTCAGCAGGTAGGCGCCGAGCATCTGACGGCGCTTGGCCTCGGCGCCAAAGCCGTGGGCGCGAGAGAGCGAGCTCTGGTCGGACAGGTTGGCGCAGCCCTCCTCCTGATAGCCGTAGCGAATGCCGTCGAAACGGGCCAAGTTGGAGAACGCCTCGGCCGGGCCGATGACGTAGTAAGCGGCGATGGCGGCATCCAGGTGCGGCAGGTCGACCTCCACGAGCTCGGCACCCTGGTTCTGCAGCTCCTGGGCGGCGCGCTGAACAGCGGCCTTGACCTCGGGCGTCAGACCCTCGGCCTCCATAAACGCGGGGATGATGCCCACGCGCTTACCCTCGATGTTGTCGTTGAGATGCTCGGTAAAGTCGACAGCGCAATCCTGGCTGGTGCAATCGTACGGATCGTGGCCCGCGCCGGTAAGCGCGTTCATGGCCAGCGCGACATCCTCGACCGTGCGGCCGAAGGGCCCCACCTGGTCGAGCGACGAGCCAAAGGCAACCACGCCGTAACGGCTCACGGCGCCATACGTGGGCTTAAAGCCCACCACGCCGCACAGCGACGCCGGCTGGCGAATGGAGCCGCCGGTGTCCGAGCCCAGCGAGAGCGCGACCTCGCCCGCGGCGACGGCTGCAGCGGAGCCGCCCGAGGAGCCGCCGGGCACACGCTCGGTATCCCAGGGGTTGTTGGTGCGGTGGAACGCCGAGCTCTCGGTGGAGCTGCCAAAGGCAAACTCGTCCATGTTGGCCTTGCCCATGGGCAGGCAGCCGGCATCCAGCATGCGCTGGACGCAGGTGGCGGTGTAGACGCTCTGGTAGTTCTCGAGCATGCGGGAAGCGCAGGTGGTGCGCGTGCCCACGAGGTTCATGTTGTCCTTGATGGCCAGCGGCACGCCCGCGAGCGGGGGCAGCGGCTTGCCTGCGGCACGGTCGGCGTCCACGCGCGCGGCGGCCTCGAGCGCGAGCTCGGGCGCCACCTGCAGGAATGCCTGGACCCCGCCCTCGCGCGCCTCGATGGCGGCAAGGGAGGCCTGGGCCACCTCGGTAGCGGTAAAGTCGCCGGCGGCAACGCCCGCGGCAATCTGGGCGGCGGTAAGGGAATCGAAGCTTAGCGCCATTACTCGCTCTCCCCCTCTCTCAAAATGGACGGCACGCGGAAGTAACGCTCGCGCGCGCTGCCGGCGTTTTCGAGCGCAACGTCGAGCGGCAGGTCGCGCTCGGGCTCGCGCAGGTCGTCGCCCATCACGTTGGACAGGCTTCCAATAGGATGGAACGTGGGCTCCACGTCGGGCAAGTCATATTGCAAGACGGGCTCGAGCATCTGGACGGCGTCGTTCATGTAGGACGTCATCTGGGTGAGCTCGTCATCGGTCAGTGCGATCTTTGCGTACTCGGCGATGCCGCGCACGTCTTTCTCGCTGAGTGCCATAGGCGCTCCCTTCCGCATAACAGTTAAACCGCTTTAGTATACAAGGCAACGCCGGCTTGGAGCAGGCGCTTTACCCAAATGCAGCGAAAACGTAACGAGGGCGGCGGTTGGCAGGCGGCAGGCTGGCGGTTCTGCAGCGAAACCGCACCGCCCACAGCGAAAACCGTCCCGCCCACAATGAAAACCGCGCCGTCCATAATGAAAACCATCACAACATTCGACGCTTTTCGTCAAAATCGCGATTTTCATCGAATGTTGCGATGGTTTGGAAGCCCCGACCACCACAAAGGTGCCTGTCCCCTTTGTGGTGGTTCTGAAGAATGTCCTATGCCGAGGCCTTGGCCTTGCGGCGCTTGCGGATCGCGTGGATCACGATGTCCAGCAGCAACAGCACAATGGCCACGACCACGATGAGCACGGCAAACTCGCGCTTGCCCCAGTGGCGACCGGCCAGCGACTTTTGCTTGTCGACGTCCTTCTTGTTGTACTTGGTGCGCACGCAATGCACCAGCAGGCGGTGGTCGTTCACGCCGTAGGGCGTGCAGGTGACGAGCGTCACCTTGTCGGCGCCGGGCTCGATGGTCAGCGACTCCATCTCCTCGGGCAGCACCACCTCGGAGTCCACCATCTTGTAGGCGAGTGTCTTGTTCATGGTGTGCAGCAGCACCAGGTCGCCGGGCTCCAGCGAATGGATGTCGTCGAACATGCTCAAGTTGCGCATGCCCGAGTGCGCGGTGAGCACGCAATGCGTCGAGGTGCCGCCCACCGGCAGGCTCGTGCCTTCCAAGTGCCCGACGCCCGCCATAAGGACTTCCTCGCTCGTGCCGTGGTAGATGGGCATGCTCACGTCGATGGAGGGGATCTCGACCCAGCTCATCATGGGGTCGCGGTCAAAGATGAGCTGCTGGGCATAGGGCTCGATCTGGTCGGCGGGAAGCTCGGTGGCCTCGCCCGCCAGCTGCTCGTTAAAGGAGCGCGCCTGGAGCAGGATGCGCTCGCGCTCCTCGGCAGACAGCGCGTCCACGGTGCTGGACACGGTGCTGATCTGGTTGAACACGCCCGAGGCCTCGAGCCGGTCCAAGATCCACGGCCAGGTCATAAGGCCCACGCCAATAAGGATGATGACGATGGTGATGAGGCGGTCGGCCCAGCGCGGCAGCCGCTTGCGACGGCGCTTGGGCTTTGGTTGAGGTTTGGGCTGAGGGCTTGAGCCGCCGTTGACCGCGGCGTTATTGCTCTTCATATGTTTGGCGCCCTGCACCATCGCCGGTCACTCCTCTACAACTCAAGTTGTCTAAACAAATAATAGCCGAATTGCGAGCTTCCACGCCGGACAACGCAGCTTGGCAGCATTGCGCAGCGCGAGCATGGGCCTGCATTTGAGTTTTCAAAATGTCCCGAATCGGCGGGGCGATTCGGGATACAATAGCTACAGGAAACGACGCACCCCGCGTAAGTACTTAGGAGCGCGGGCGACCAGTTTCCGACGTTGTTAAATGCCCGGGCTCCGAACCCCGGGCATTCTTATTTGCGCTTGTTACGGCGCAAATGCCTTCTACCGTCCGCACCGCGCGTGCGCCTACGGACCCTAAACCGAACCTCATACGAGTCAAGAAACGCGATGACGATCGAGCCCGCATCGGACGATGGAGGCTGCCTGCGTTGTCCAAAAAGAACGGGGCAGACTCCAGTGCGGAGTCTGCCCCGTAAAGAGAATGGCAAAGCAAGAACGTCGATGGACGAGAAAAGTGTCCGCAAGTCTCATGGCCATCACATCCCACCTGCCAAAGGGATGGGTGGGTGAGCGTTACTCCTGCTCGGACTCCTCGGCCTGCTTACGGCTGCGGATGAGGTGCGCCACACCGATGCACAGAACCGCGCCACCAGCGATCCAAGTGAAGGTCACGCCGTTGAGACCGGTCAGCGGGAGGCCAACCTGCTTGGTATCGCCAACGGTGATGTTGAAGGTACCATCGGCATTCTTCTCCGATCCGTCCTTCTTCGTCAGCTTGTTGTCGCCAGAATTTCCGTCGGTGAGGCCAGAGATGACGTTGTCGTTCTGACCCTTGTTATCAAGCCTTCCCTCAAGCTTTGTCAGCTTGTAGCCCTGGCCCTCCTCATCATTAATTGTCGGATCAATCGTAAATTCGAAAGACGAAACCGCGGTATAGCCATTGGGGGCGTTTTTCTCGGTCACAGTATAGGTACCAGCATCAAGACCGGTAAGCTGAATGAGGCCCTTCTCGTTCGTCGTTAAAACAACCTCGTCATCACTCAACGTACCGTTCTTCGCGACGTATTTCACCCCGTTATTCTCATCACCTGTGGTCGTGATGGTAAATTGCGCGCCCTCGAGAGCTGCTTCGGTGCCCAAGTCAACCTTATTAATCTGAAGGCCGTAGGTATAGTCCACGACGGTGTCGGGCGCCGAGGTGCCAGTGCCTGCGACCATGGGGTTGTTAGAATACTCGAGCGTAACAGTATTGGGGTTGCCCTCCAGCCCGTTGTTGGCCCCTGCAATAACCGCCTTTGCGTTGAGCTTTGCCTGGTAGAAGACAACAATCTTGGTGTTGGCATCGATCGTAAGCGGTCCGTCATCTTTCGCGGTGGCCGACTTCAGACCCTTTTCGCCCTTACTAAAATCGACTACCAGGTCACGCCTGGAATCAGAGGGTTTAGTCACACCGTAGCTAGCCGGAGCAATCTCGGTATATGCATCACCGTTCAGTGCATAAACGCTAAGCGAGCCATCGACGTAGTCAAGACCCTTCTCCAGCGTATCCTTAAACTTATAGGAATAAGAGTCATAGCTGGCGTAGTTATCTGCGATCGTACCGGTTAGCTTATAGTTCACTACCTGACCGATCTGGGAGTCGGCCGCATCCTTCCAATTGGCCTCGTCCTCCCCAGTAATGGCAGTGCCCGTCACCTTAGAATCGTCGAGGACCTTTTTCTCAACCGTTGGGATGTTGGTCTTCTCATAAACGGTCACGGCACTACCACCCACGACTGCAAAGATGGGAGACGTGCCGGTGTTCTTATTGCTGGCCACCAGGCTACTATCGTCGGTCACAAACAAGTAATAACCAGATCCGGCGGTAGCATTCCAAGGCTGTCCAGCTGAAATACCAGAAGCGGTCGGAGTCTCATTCTTTACGGCATTCGCGACTGCGTAGAGAACATTATCAGTAGCGACTCGCGTCCCCTTAGTAGTTCCGTCAGCTGAACCCGCAATCGGACCACCCGCGTTCGCCATAAGGAATTCGGCGACATCCTGAGCCGTGGGCTTCGTGGGAAGTTTAGTCACACTGGGTGCATTGTAGCCGCTCCAGCCCTCGATGGCACTAATCACTTTGTTGCCAAGATCGGAGTTAGTCCACTCGATGTTCTGAGCAATCTTGCCCTCCGTCTTGTCGGTCACCGTTGCCTTGAAGATCTGATACGCCTTGAACTTGGTGCTCTCGTTACCATTGACCTGGTTGATCGTGATGCTGCCCGTCGCACCATCCTCAGCAAACGCCATGGTCACCGGGGCCATGACACCGCCGAAGCTCAGCGCTGCTGTGAGGCCGGCGGTTACTGCCAGGCGTGCGATGTTCTTGCTCATGCTCATCTTCTTTTCCTCCGTTTTCCGTTTGATTCTCATTCGATCGGTCATCATCTGTCTGTGTCTTAGCATCTGCTTCGCTACGTCTCGCCCCGCTCTCTGTGGGGCTGCCAGCTACTCTTTATGGCTGCCACCTCCCCGCTTGACCAGGAGCGCGACCACAATGAGCGCGGCTCCGGCGACCGCTGCGGCGGCCGCGGCGTACATTGCCATATCGCCAGTCGAGGGCATAAAGCCTCCGGTGGTAATGCTAGGGGGTGTGCCGGTGGGCGCGTTGATGAGCGACGCCTCCAGGCTGCCCGTCGACCCGTCCGCGCTGTCGGCGCGCAGGGGCGACTCGGCCGTGATGGTGAGCTTGGGCTTGGCGGCGGCCACCTGGTCGACGTCCAGGCCCTCGGCCTTGACCGTCACGCAGCGCGTGCCCTCGAAGGCGGTGTAGCCCTTGGGCGCCTTGGGCTCGCAGACCTCCAGCTTGCCCGAGTCCACGCCCGAGACGGTCACGCGGCCGTCCTCGCCCGTGGTGACGGTGGCCTTGCCTTGCGCATCCCACGTGCCGTCGGCCGCTAGCGTGCGGCCGCGGTCGTCGGCGATGCTCAGGACCGCCCCGGGCAGCGGTTTGTCGCCGTCGCTGCCGCGCTTGGTGAGCGCGAGATCCCAGGTGTAGGCGCACGCATCGTCGCTCGGCGTGCGGGTGAAGCCGGCGTCGCCGGACTGGTCGGCAAAGGGAGAGCGCGGGTAGCGCAGGTAGACCTCGTTGGGGTTGCCCTTCGCGATGCCGTGGTTGCACGCGCTGTTGAGCGGCGCATTGTACACGGCGACCACGCGGGCGCCCGCGGTAAAGGCGTCGGCCCCGCCGAGCGCGGCGATCAGGTCGCCGGTGCGCACGGTGAAGGTCTTGCCGTCCGCCGCTACCTTGGTGGCGCACTGGGCCGTGATGTCGGTCCAGCCCTTCGCGGCCTTAGTGCCGGCGCGTCCGTCCTTGCCGGCGGCGACGGCGTCGAAGCCGCCGTCCGCGCCCGTCGCCACGTACACATGCATGCTCTCGGCGACCTTGGAGGGGTCGAGCCCCGCGCCCATGGTGTCGACGAACTGCACCGTATAGGTGTCGTAGACGGTAAGACCCGCCGGGACCGTGGCCGAGAGCCGCCAGTACAGGTCGTCGGCGACCGTGGCGTCGGCGGCCTTCTGCCATGCGGCGGTGCTGTCCTCCAGCACGTGCTTGGCCACCTTGGGGGTCGCGGCCTTGGGCTTGACGGTGACGGCGCTGCCGCCGACCAGGGCCATGATCGGCGCGGTGCCGGCCTCGTTTTGGGAGATGGCGTCGTCTTTGGCGACGATGAGCCAGTAGCCACAGGACAGCTCGGCCGTCGTGCCCGCGTTAAGGGCCACGGACACGGCGCCAGAGCTCTGAAGGGAACGAGCGAGCTGTGCGCTCAGCGCGCTCGTAAGGTGGGAATCGGTGTTGAGCCACTCGGCAGCTTCCTGCGCGGTGGTCTGGGAATTGGGCATGCCGGCGCTGTGCAGCACGGGCAGCGCGGCGTCGCGCACGGCGCCACTTGCCCAGACAAGGTCGGTGGCGATCTTGGCGTCGCTGTCGCCGTCGACGACGTTGGCGCTAAAGATCTGGTAGGCGTTGTAGCTGCTCGCCACGGTACCGCTCACCGTGATGGAACCGGTCGAGGTCGGCGCGGCCTGCGCGGATGCGGGGAACACAACCGCGCAGGTGCCGATCAGGAGGGCAAGCAGCGCAAACAAGATCGGGAAGGAGCAAACTTTCTTATTCACGACGCTCGCCTCCCTTCGCATTCGCCTTGCGACGAATGTGCATCCAGGCCGCAGCAGCGCAAAGCACCGCCGCGCCGGCAAGGTACGTCAGAGTGACGCCCGACATACCAGAAAGGGGCAAAGAGGTGGAGTAGGTGTTGGTGAAGGTGGGGGTGGAACTGTCGGTGAGTTCGTGGTCCGCAGTATCGGCGTTTACCCACGTACCGCCGGGGTCAACGGTCCCCCTCCTGTAGGTCACCTTACAGCTGATGGTCCCACTGGTATTGTCCGTTGCAACAACTGTGAACTTGTAGACCGAATTATCGAACTTGTAGTGCGAGAACAGCGAACTGTTGTCTTTCTCGCGCACATAGTACGTGAAGGTCTTGGAAGCGCCACGGCCCGTGGAGTCAGGCTCCTTCGTGATATCAGAGAGCGAGTACTCAATCCCCTTATCAGAGTCATCTAAGAACGAAAGCGTCTGCTTCTTGTTATCGCCAGTAGTATTGGCCTCACGAATAATGTGCTGAAAACTGCCATCGGTCGCAAGCTGAAGCGTAAACTCCTTCATCTCGCCACCCTCAACGACCTTAGTCGCCTTGGGAGTCCAAGAACCGCTGGAGGTGTACGGAGTGTACTTGTTGGTGAAAGTTGCACCACTAGTAAGCGCAACGATAACAGCGTTTTCGCCTTCAGCTTCTGTGACGGCTGCTGGTTCTGTTTCTGGCGTTCTTGCGCCAGCGCCGTCATTTTTTACCTTTGTTACCGAAACGCTCTTGACTTTGTAATACGTGTATTTAATGTCAAGCACGTTGTGCGACTTGCCCTCATCCTTCACAACCTCAGGATCAATTTTGTAGATCGTTTTGTCGTAAGTCACGCCCTTGTCCTTGTCCGTGCCCGGAACCTCTACCAAGTAGTAAACAAGATCGTCATCGGCATAAACTTCACCCAGATCAAAGGTGAGATTTCCGTTCTCATCGTTTTTCACCGTATCGACCACCGAGCAGCGATTGAGCTGAAGATCACCATTGGAGTCAAAGCTCGGAATCGTATATGAGATCTCGCCTAGTTCGTTAATAATCTTGTTCTGCCTGAGAAGCTGGAAATCGAAATCATTTCCTTTAAGCTTGCCGCCCTCAAGCACCTTGGTGCCGTTGAGCTTCATCTTGGGGTAAACCTTGACCTCTCGAGTGGAACCGGCGACAACGTCTCCGTTGGTCATGATTCCGCCACCGTGGATATTGGAGCTGTTGCCCGTGATATATAACGTAGCCAGCCCTATAGCAGCATTTTGATCTTCAGCGGACGGTTTGGACTTTAGGCCAATCATGTACTTGGCTTGGGCTCCGTCATACTTACCGATGGTCGCAAGCTGACCGTCAATCGTGCCCGACCAATTTGCAGCACCACCGCCGAGCATCTGGCCCGTTACGGCTGCGATATAGTCAGCGTTATCCGACTTGCGGATAAGGAAGAGGTCCTCATGGCCACGCCTCTTGAAGTCATCAGTAATCTCACCGCCATCAACACTTGAAGGCTGGTCTTCATTCTTACCATTGGTGCCGCCTGATAGATTCTCACCGTTTGCATCGGTGTTTCCGAAAATCGCAATACCATTGGCATCTGTAATCGCCGTCTTGCCGCTCGGGCAGGCCGCGAAGCCACCACCATAGCCCTTGGCCGAGTTTTTGGTAATCAGGGCGTTGGATATCTTGAGACACGCCGAATTAACGCCTTCGGCACTGTTGCCTCCCTGGACAAACACGCCGCCGCCGCCCCAGTCATTGGGGGTATTAGTCGTATTGTTAGTTATGTAGGCTTTCTTGCCGATCACATTAAATTCGCCAACTGTAGGCGCAGCGATACGGATGCCGCCGCCCTCAGAGTTTTGCGCCACATTGCTGGCGATGCTTCCACCAGAGAACGAAAACAAGGAGAGGGCCTGATTCCAAGCGCCAGCATAAATACCGCCACCGGCCTCGGCAGAATAGTTACCGGTGATGTAGCCACCGTTAATTGTGAGACTGCCGTTATTGAAGGCAGCAATACCACCACCGCCGTGACATCCGTTGCCGATATGCTTCGTAGAGCCTTCATTGTCGCTGTAGAACTGATAGTTGTTGTTGGTAATGTAACCACCTGAAATGACTACTGTTGAACCAACGGCACAAACACCGGCGCCGTAGCCTGATCGATCTTTGAACGTACCGTTACCGGAAATCGTGCCGCCGGTCATATTAATTGTGGATCCGTTAGCGTACACGCCGCCGCCATTGGAGGCATAGTTGCCTGCAATTACGCCACCGGTCAAATTGAGGGTCGAAGCGCCGCCATTCGCGTTGGACACCATAATGCCCGCGCCCGCGCCCGAGCTAGAAGCGCCACACACATAGCCGCCGCTCATGTTGACGGTAGAGCCGTTTTCGGCATAGATGAGGTTGCCGACGTTGCAATTTTTCTTTTGGGTAAGTACGCCGCTATCGAGATTAAACGTACCGCCCGCATAAACGTTGATGAGCTTCATCGTGGAGCCAGCAGCGGTACCCACGATGGCACCCTTGATGCTGACCTCGTGCCTATAGAGAGTCTCGGTTGTCCCTGTACCGTTCGGCGTCGATTCGGTCACGTAATACGTCAGCTTAGTCGGAATGCCAGAACTGTCGCATCCCATCAAGGCAACTCGCCCGTTATTGTCGCCATCCGAATCCTGCTTTTGATCAGACCCTTGTTTAGAATCTTTGAGGGTAAGCGCAGCGTTATTGGCGATATTGAAGAGCGGCTTGTTTGAATTGTCGCCTGAATGCGTGATTTTGAAGCCGTTTAGGTCCAGCGTTATCATGCTGCCGTTCTTGTTAAGTGTGATTTCGCCAGCATAGTCAATATCAGCCGAAAGCTTAAAGCTGGCGGCTTTATTTTCCACAACGCCTAAAAGCTTTCTCTGCAAATCATCGGCATTATTGATGGCCGTGGCTGTCTCTTCGCTCGCCACAGCCTCCTCGGCTGACGAACCAGCACCATCGTCGATCGCTTCATTATCTTCTGCCTGTGACTCGTCCTTGGACTGCTCCTCCGACTGAACATCGTCGTCGGCCACGGCACCATCACTATCCTGGTTTACGGCATCCTCGTTAGCAGTGTTGTCTACACCAGCAAACTCACTTGAGGAACCCCCCCCCATCACAGTTTCCTCGGTAGAAACCGCCTCGGCATCGTTGGCAATAGCCTGCGAGATCGGGGGCATGACGAGCGACAGTACCAGGCTCAACACGGAGGCTCCGCACAAAACGCCTGCCAGCACACGGCGCGTCGCTTTATTACTCTGCTTAGATTTGTCCGAATTCGCTTTCATCGATGTCTCCTCCCCAAGAGACCGCGATCTTGCTCTTTCACTATCAAACGTATCTGCGCAACCTGTAATTGCGCTCGCTTAGTGATCCATATTGTAGCGATTGTTTGAACATCTGAACAAGATAACCGATTGTTTTGTAGCGAATTCTCAATTCTCTTGACATTTGCTCAGATTTACCTTCGTTTATTCGCTATCTATTTTTTGTTTCTGCTGGTAATATAGTTGTCAATAATTTTTTAATGGCATTAGATTTATTTGCACAACATTTTGCTCAAGAGTAAACATCCTGTAAACAGTCGAAAATCGACCATGAGCGGTAGGTCATTTACCGGGAGTAATACCCTGCCAAGCTGATGAGAATATCTTTAGCCCATCGGTGGTTGGAAGCGTAATGTTCAGACAACCAAATTTGAATTTGCGCGCAGATTGTAGGCATCAACTCGCCCAAATCGCCTGAGGCCACCACGAAGGTGCCCGTCCCCTTTGTGGTGATTCTGCCCCGGCACTACAGCAGATGTTCCTCGATAAAGATCGCGATGCCGTCCTCGTCGTTGCTCGCGGTTACAAAGTCCGCGGCGGTACGGGTGGCGTCGCTGCCGTTTGCCATAGCCACGCCCACGCCGGCGTCGGCCACCATGCAGGTGTCGTTGTCCGCATCGCCAAACACGCAGATGTCCTGGAGCTCCATATCGCTGAGCTCCGCCACGCGCCCAAGGCCGCGCGTCTTGGACACGCGCGGATCCATGAACTCGTAGAGCCGCTGCGTGGTCTGCAGGGCCGCCGCCTTAACAGTGTTATCTGCAAACGTCGACGCCCGTTCAATCACCCGCGGCATCACCTCGGGCGCCATGGTAAACATCACCTTGGGCTGCGGCTCGCGCAAGAACTCGGCAAAATCAACCACCTGGTAGGGCACGCCGTCGACGCGCGACAGGTGCTCGACGCACGCGTTGCTCTCGGGCACGTAGAACACGCCGTCTCGGGGGCAGACGGGTGTTGCCGGAAGGTCCGCCATGTGCTTGCAGATGCGCGCGATGGTCTCGCCCGGCAGCGGATAGCTCAGCTCGTTGATGTCGTGCGCGCGGTCGATGACCTCGGCGCCACCGCAGCCCACCAGCACGTCCACCAGGCCTTCGATGCCCCAGAGCTCGTACATGGCCTCGGTCGCGTGGGCGTCGCGCCCGGTGCACAGGCCAAAGAGCACACCGCGCTCGCGCAGGGCGCGGATCGCCGCCACGGTGCGCGGGGACACCGTGTGCTGGCTCGTGAGCAGTGTGCCGTCGATATCGCAGAACACGGCTTTGATATGGCTGAAGGTGGTGTCCATGGGGGCCTTTCTGGGTTGTGCGGCGGTGCTGGATGAGGTCAGAAATGGTGTACATGGTATACCAAGGCGCAGGCGCGGCCTGTCAAAGCAAAAACCACCACAAAGGCGCCTGGCCCCTTTGTGGTGATCGCGGCGTCTACGGGCCAAACCATCACAACATTCGACGTTTTTCGGCAGAATCGCGATTTTTACCGAATGTTGTGATGGTTTCTTACTGCTTTACGGCACGTTCCAAGTGATTGCGTCCAAACAGCAGCAGTGCCGCGGGAACCGCCGTCACGACCATGCCTGCCCCCACGAGTGTCCGTTGTACGCCAAATGTTGCCGCCAGCCACGGGGCAATCGCCAGAGGGGCCACACCAGCGAACATATTGCCAAAGCCCATGACCGAATTGACGCGACCAAGCTGCTCGAGCGGAGCCGTCGTCTGCACAATGGTGTTGTGGAGCGGGTTGACGACACCCCAAGCTATACCCAGGGCGATCTGGCCGACAAGGGCCACGCCCACGTACGGTGTCCACACATAGAGCAGACTTCCCAGGCCCACGGACATAAGCGCCACGAGCAGCGTTTTAAGGTTGACCAGGTGCGGCGGCAAGCGGAGCGCGAGCACGGCACCCAGCACCGCGCCGACACCGCAGGCAGACGAGAGCCAGCCCATCCACTCAACGCCAACGTGCAGAACATCGCGATAGAAAAACGACTCGAGCGGATCGAAGGCACCGTAGCCAAAGTTCGAAAGAAAAATGATGCAGAAAAGTAGCGCGAGGACGCTGTTGGTGAAGACCGTCTTGATGCTGGCTGCGAAGGTGGCGCGGGCGGACGTGCTAGGGTTGGAGCTTCGTCCCGCACGCTCCCCTTCCTCTGTCGAATCGGTATCCGCATGCCCGGCGATATGGCTGGTCTGCGGCCTAAAGCCCCAACCGACGACGAACGCCAGCACGGTAAAGAGCATCATAAGCACGAACACCGCGCGCGACGACGCAGCCGCCGCGACAAAGCCGCCCAGCGTGGGGCCAACGATGATACTCACGTTTGAAAACATGGCGATGGCGGAGTTGATGTCTTTGAGCTCGACAGGATCGTCGGTGAGGTAGGCCGGATAGGACGTGGCGATGGGCTGGGCGAATCCCATCGTAAAGCCCAGAAACACCGCGCCGAGCAGGACGACGCCGGTCGCGCTACCAAAGGCGATGATTGCCGCGCCAGTTGCGAGAGCGCCGATGATGCTCAGCAAGAAATGGCGGCGCGGACCCCAGGCGTCGAGCGCCGCGCCGCCCGCAAAGGACCCCAGGATCACAAATACATTCATAAACAGGACGGCCAGCGATGTCGCCACGACTGAGGCATCGTCTGCATAGGTGAGCGTTCCGATGACGCCGATAAACTAGCTGGTCTGAAAACCGGTGTAGATGAGGAAGCGCATTGCCACCAGGCGCTTGGCCTGCACGGACAGCGACGATTGAGGCTTTGAGAAAAGAGATGCGAGCATGGAGACTCCTTGTTTCATACGAATACGGGCGGTGGGCATTCGCCACCGTCTGTCAAATCAATCTATCCGCATGAAACATTAAGGACGCATCGAGCCCCTTTTCTCCGTTTTTCGCCCGTCATGAACTACTTGGTAGATTGTAAGGCATGTCCCGATAATCTACCAAAGCAAAAACCACCACAAAGGTGCCTGTCCCCTTTGTGGTGGAATGACGTTTGCCCAGATAAAACCTGCCAAAATAAACCTGTCCCTTTTTGGCACGTTATGACAGCGCAGCGTCAAGCCTTAAAGGTGATCTTGGATAAGGTCGCAGATGGCTCGAGCGTCGTTGATGTTGATGGCTCGGGTCGCAAAGCCGGCGTCGAAGGCCTGGCGTGCCAGGGCCTCGTTGCAGGCAAGGGCCAGCGTGTGACCGTCGACCAGGTCGAGCGAGCTCTTGCCGCGTAGACGGTCGACACCAGATCGCGCGACGACGATGTTGTCGAAGCCCTCGGTCTTGTAGCCCTCGATGATCACCACGTCGACATCGTTGTAGCGCGACAGCAGCTCGCGCGCGGTCATCTCGTTCTCCTCGCGCGTGTCGGCGTACTCCGCCCAACGCGTGGCGCAGATGAGGCCCACGTGCTTGGATCCGGCCTGGTGATGGCGCCAGGTGTCCTTAGCGGGCACATCGATATCAAAGCCATGATGCCCATGATGCTTGAGCGAACCCACGCGCAGACCGCGACGGGTGAGCTCGGCAATGACCTTCTCGACGAGCGTGGTCTTGCCCGAGTTTTGGTAGCCGATAAACGCGATCGCGGGGACGGCCGGTGTCGGAGCTGCGGGCGCGACGGCGACGGATGCGCTCGCGGGCGCGGCACCGTCAGCGGCCACGGCTTCAACAGCAGCGGCCTGACGCCCTGCGCGATCCCACACGCCCGAGCGGCCGCCCTCCTTGTGCAGCAGGCGCACGTCGACGATCTCCATACCGCGGTCGACCGCCTTGCACATGTCATAGATCGTGAGGCACGCGGCACTCGCGCCGGTCAGGGCCTCCATCTCAATACCCGTCTTGCCCGTCACGCCCGCCGTGACCAACACATGAAAGCCAACCTGCCCGTCCGCGCGCGGCGGCGCCCAGCCCTCGGGCACGTCCTCGGCAGGCGTCCCCGCCGGCGCGATAGGCTCGATATCGCACTTACTCTTGGTAATGAGCAACGGATGGCACATGGGGATGATGTCACTCGTACGTTTGATGGCCATGATGCCCGCAACGCGTGCGCAAGCGAGCACGTCGCCCTTTTTAGCGCCATCCTGCAGCACCATGGCCTGCGTCTCGGGGTGCATAAGAATCGTGCCCTCGGCGATGGCAATGCGATGGGTCTCGGCCTTGTCGGACACGTCAACCATGCGCACCTCGCCCTTGGCATCCACGTGCGTCAGCTCGTCGCGGCGGGCGTCGCGGGCGGGCTCGGCAACAGTGCCGGCGGACGGCTGTACCGCCGCGGACCCAGCGGTGTTGCTGGCAGCAGCCGTGGCTTTATGGGCAGACATCGCGGCCCTGCGAGCGGCCTTGGTGGCATCGGCGTACCTGCTCTTGGCCATATGATCATCCTCCGATTTGGGACATAAATCGTTGCGTGCCCTCAATTATCGCGTGTTCCTGCGGTTTGTGGGCCACAGCATCGCGCCAAATCGAAAGTACCTGCATATCATCACCACGGCGCAACGCCTCGCGCACCGAATACTCGGCATCGCTGAACAGGCACGGACGCACGTTGCCATCGGCCGTCAGGCGCAGGCGGTTGCAGCTCGCGCAAAAATGGTTGGACATGGCGCTGATGAAGCCGACCGTTCCCGCCGCGCCCGGAAAGCGCCAATAGCGCGCGGGGCCCGCGCCGGCAGGAGCGTCGGTGATGTCAAGCGGTTCGAGCTCGCCCAGACCCATCGCGGCGGCCCCGGCATTGACGCGCGCCCGCAGCTCGTCGCTCGGCACGCTGTCGCTCGCATCCCACAACTCGGGGTTGAGCGTGGGTGCGTGAGGGTCCACGGCGCAATGCGAGCTCGTGCGCTCGTCGCCGATGGGCATGTATTCGATAAAGCGCAGGTGGATGGGGCGGTCGACGGTCAGTCGTGCGAGGGCCGCCACATCCTGGTTGAGCCGGCGCACAACAACGCAGTTGACCTTAACGGGCTCAAAGCCCCAAGCCAGCGCCGCGTCGATGCCAGCCATGGTCTGCTCGAGTCGACCCAGGCGCGTGATCTTTCCAAACAGCGCGGGGTCAAGTGTGTCGAGCGAAATGTTGACGCGGTTAAGCCCGGCATCTTTGAGCTGCGGTGCCAGCTTAGGCAGCAGGGCGCCGTTGGTGGTAAGCGAGATATCCTCGATCCGCGGAATCGCGCGGATGTCGCGAATGAGCGGGATGATACGGCGACTGACCAGCGGCTCGCCGCCCGTCAGGCGCACGCGGCGAATGCCCTCCCCCGCCACCAAGCGCACAAAGCGGGCGATTTCCTCGGCACTGAGCAGCTCGTCGTGCGCGCGGGGTGCCACGCCATCGGCCGGCATGCAGTAAATGCAGCGGAAATTGCACTTGTCGGTAACGGCAATGCGCAGGTAGTTGATATCGCGACCAAAGCCGTCATGTTGCACGTGCCCGTCCACGCAGCCCTCCCCTCACGCCGGTCTTTATTCTTCGGGGAATATAGTACCGCACGGGAGGAATGGGTCGACATGTGTACGACACGACGCAGGTGAACGGCATTTCCAAGCGCAAACACGATCTGGCTCGGCCGTCCATATTCAATGAGGCATGCCTACGCACGCAACTTTTTTCGCCCCGCCGCCAACACAAACCTTGACTCTACAATCGTTGTAGGGTTTTCACTACACTGGTACGTAAACGACCCAAGCCAGAAAGTGCCCCGACCATGGAACACGACCTCACACGCGGAAATGTCCTCAAGACCATCGCGGTCTTTGCCCTGCCCTATATGCTCTCGTACTTTTTGCAGATGCTCTACGGCATGGCCGACCTGTACATGATGGGGCAGTTTAGCGGCGCCGCCGGCATCACCGCCGTGGGCAACGGCGCGCAGACGCTCTATATCATTACCGTGACGCTCGTGGGCCTGGCCATGGGAACGACGGTCATCGTCGGCCACGCCGTGGGCTCACGCCGCTTCGACCGCGCCGAGACCGCCATCGGCAACACCATCACGCTGTTTATGGGCGTCTCGGTGGTACTGGCCGCTGTCCTGCTCGCACTGTGCCCGCAGATCGTGGCACTCATTGGCACGCCGGCCGAAGCGGTCGAAGCCACCGCCGCCTACCTGCGCATCTGCTTTGTCGGCATTCCGTTTATCGCCGCGTACAACATCCTCTCTGCCATCTTTCGCGGCCTGGGCGATTCACGCTCGCCCATGTACGTGATTGGCGTGGCGTGCATCATCAACATCGCGCTCGACTTTCTGTTTATCGGTCACATGGGGCTTGGTCCCGTGGGCGCGGCGCTCGGCACGGTCATCGCGCAGACGGCGAGCGTGGCCCTCGCGCTCGTGTGGCTCAAGAGCCGCCGTACGCACATTCACCTCAAGCGCAGCGACCTGCGCCCCCAGCCCGAAGTGCTCGGTAGCATCCTTAAGATCGGCGTGCCCGTGGCCGTGCAGGACGGCTGCATCCAGGTGGCGTTTATGTTTATCACCGTCATCGCCAACCATCGCGGCCTGGTCGACGCCGCCGCCGTGGGCCTGGTCGAAAAGATGATCAGCTTTTTGTTTATCGTGCCGAGTTCCATGGGCGCTACCGTCAGCGCGCTCACGGCGCAAAACGCCGGCGCGGGCAAGGGCGACCGCGCGCGTCAGGTACTCAGGGACGCCATGACCATCTCGGTGGTGTACGGCTGTCTGATCACGGTGCTGATGTGGCTGGTGGCGCCGGCGTTTATCGGCTTTTTTGCCAAGGACCCCGCGGTGGTCGCGGCCGGTACCGGCTATATGCACAGTTATATTTTCGACGCAATCTTTGCCGGCATCCACATTTGCTTTAGCGGCTTTTTCGCTGCATACGGCAAGAGCTACATCGGCTTTGCGCACAACGTGCTGGCCGTGGTGCTCATTCGCGTGCCCGGCGCATGGCTGCTGTCGAACGCCTATTCCGACACGCTGTTCCCCATGGGCATCGCCTCTCCGTGCGGGTCGATTCTGTCGGCAGTCATCTGTGTTATCGCGTTTACCGTGCTCAACCGGCGCGGGGCTTTTGACAAGCTGTTGGCGTAGCGAGGCGACACATGCCTAGCGCCTCTCCCCTGTTTTTACCGAAAGGAGCGGTCCTGTGACCGACATGCCAAGTGAACACACCGAGGGCCTGCTCCGCATTGGCGAGGTGGCGCGCTTGCTCAATTTGAGCGTGGGCACGCTGCGCCATTACGAGCAGATGGGGCTGTTGGAGCCGGCATATGTCGATCCGGCAAGTGGGTACCGCTACTACGGATCGCGGCAGCTCTCCACCCTCAACACCATCGGCAACCTGCGCGTTCTCGACCTGCCGTTGACGCAAATTCGCGAGTTTGCCACTACGCGCGATATGGATTTGATGCAACGGCAACTGACCAAGCAGCAGGAGTTAATTGAGCACAGGCGGCGTGAGTTGGAGCGCATGTCGCGCAAGATTGACCAGCGGCTTGCCTTGCTTCGTGGCGCTTTGAATGCCGATCTCGACACCATTAGCGAAATCGAGGAACCCGAACTTCGCTGCGCCACGCTGCACGAGCGCGTCAATCCCACCGACGCCTATTCGCTGGGATGGCATATCCGCCAGCTTCAGCAGGGACAGCACGAAACTTTTGCCTATCTGGGCAATCTGGGCGTCGGGATCAGCGCCGAGCGTCTGGCCGCCGGCGATTTTGATGGCTACGACGAGGTCTTTCTGCTGCTCGATGACACCGATGATTACCTGGGCGATGTCGAGACGCGACCTGCCGCGCGCTGCCTGACCCTAAGCTTCCGCGGTACACATGGGCAAGCAGTCCCACGTTACGAGCAGCTGCTCGGCTACATGCACGAACACAACCTGACGCCCGCCGGCCCCTCGCGCGAGATCGCCCTCATCGACGACATCATCAGCGATGATCCCACAACCTACGTGACGCAGATCACGGTGCCGGTCGCTCCGTCCAAATAAGAACTGCCTAGAAAACGTTCAGCTGTAGGCAGAATCTTAACGTTATAGGTCATATTTTGTCTCAAGGTCATCGAGAGTCTCAAAGGCATCACGTGCCGTGCCAGCAGCACGCTCCCGTTCGGCCACAGCTATACGAGCCATCAGACGAGCCTTAGCCTGTTCCTGAACCATGAGCTCGTAGTCCTCGGATCGAAGTACGACAAATTTGCTATAGCCGTTTTTTGTAACAGTCACTGGGCCGAGAGCCTCCCAACAAGCTCGCTAAACGTCGGGGACACGCCCCGGCGTGGTGGTTTTACTCCTCCGGAATCGGAAACGCCCGGATGAACTCTGCGGGCGAGAAGGTCTTGATGGTCGAGCGCACAAAAGCGGCTCGATCGCGCGTGATGATAAAGTCCACGCCGGCACGCTCGGCCATCGCACGGATACAGCCGTCCTCAAAGTCCGGCTCATCGGAATAGGCAGAGGTAAAACAAGCTTCTTGGTCGAGAGGCTCTGGCGAGTAGCTCTTAAGGCAGTCGCGCACCACATCGCGGGCGCGCGCCTCGCCGGCCTGTTTAGTGAGAATGTAATACGCGTCCTTGAGAGAGCAGGCCGAAACAACGCCCTCGATAAGCCCCACGTCAACAAGCCCCTTGATGGTTTGCGCCGCCCCATGCTCCGGCCGACCCGAAAGCACGCAATCGAGCAGAAAATTGGTATCGAGAAATGCTCTCATAGGTAGCGCTCCCTCGCGACGCGCTTTTCATCTTCAACCGTCATCGTATCGAGCGGCGTTCCTTTTGGCATTTTGGCCACGATATCGAGATACTCCTGGTAGTCCTCATCCTCCGCGAGCATTTCGCGAATCTCCTTCCAGGTGATCTTGGGATGCCACATCGTACCCACATCGCGCTTGGGCCTGCCCGCGTCGCGCGCCGGCTTTGCGACCCCACGCTCCTGAGCAGCGTCATATTCCACCGCAACTGGGCTTTTATAGTCGAGTGGCACGATCTTGAACAACGGTTTGCTCCGCTTGAAGACCACAACCTCCTCGCCCTCATTGGCAACCTTTTCGGCCACCTGCGTAAGGTTTTGGCGCAGTTCCGAAAACGCGACGGTAACCATAGCGGCTCCTCTCAACATATATCTTCACTGCTTAGTATACACGTTAATGTTAATGTTAACGTGTATAAAAATCACCACAATGGAGGCAATCAACCATTATGGGCCCCTCTGCTCTGCATGAATCTCTTATCGCTCCGGGACGGCACCGGTCCGCAGGATCACCCTCAGCAACCTACATGACGCAGATCACGGTGCCCGTCACCGCACCCAAATAAAAACCTCCCAGAAAGCATCGAACTTTCCGGGAGGTTTCTCAATTTGGTTATCGGTGCCTTAAGCCTGGGGCACCTCACCGGTAGCTAAAATCTGCTCGAGTGCGTCCTCGTCCAGCACGGGCACACCCAGCTGCTCGGCTTTGGTGAGCTTGGAGCCCGCTTTGGGGCCGGCGACCAGATAGCTTGTCTTCTTTGACACGCTGCCCGAAACCTTGGCGCCGAGCACCTTGAGCGCCGCACCCGCCTCGTCGCGGGTGCGGTTGACGAGCGTGCCGGTGAGCACGAAGGTCAGACCCGCAAGCGGCTGTGCGTCAGCAAGCTCACCCGCCACGCCAGCGTTGGCTGCGGCCTGCGCATGAGCGGCGCCTAGGTCAACCTCGAGCGGCAGGCCCGCCTGGCGCAGGCGCTCCAGCACGGCAAGGTTCTCGGGCACGGCCAGGAACTGCTTGACGCTCGCCGCAATCTTGGGACCGATGCCCTCGCACTCGGCAATATCCTCTTCGCTCGCCAAGATGAGCTTGTCAATCGACAGGAATCGCTCGGCGATGACCTCGCCCACGCTCTTGCCCACGTGGCGGATGCCCAGGGCAAACAGCACGCGACCGAGCGGCTGGCTCTTGGACTTGTTGAGCTCGGCGATGATTTTCTCGGCCGTCTTGAGGCCTACCGGAATGGGGTCGCCCTTCTTGACGCCCTTTTTGCTGTTGGAGCTGGCATAGGTGCGGCCCGTGTCCAGGCCGGCGATATCGTCCACCGTAAGCTGGTAGAAGTCCGCGACATCATGGATCAGGCCGGCGGCGATCATCTTGTCGACGATCTCATCGCCCAGGCCGTCGACGTCCATGCAGCCGCGGCTCACCCAGTGGAGCAGGCGCTCCTTGAGCTGTGCGGGGCAATCGATGGAGACGCAGCGGTAGGCAACCTCGCCATCCTCGTGAACCACGGGGCTGCCGCACACGGGGCAGGCCTCGGGCATGTGCCAGTCAACCGAATCGGCCGGGCGCTTATCGAGCACCGGGCCCACGACCTCGGGGATCACGTCACCCGCCTTGTGCACGATGATGGTGTCGCCCTCGCGCACGTTTTTGCGACGGATCTCGTCGATGTTGTGCAGCGTGGCGCGCGCGATGGTGGAGCCGGCAACCGTCACCGGGTCGAACTCGGCGACCGGCGTGAGCACACCGGTGCGACCCACCTGGATGCGAATCACGCGCAGGACGGTCTGCTTTTCCTCGGGCGGGAACTTAAAGGCAATGGCCCAGCGTGGTGCGCGGGCGGTAAAGCCCAGGTCGAGCTGCTGCTGGAAGCTGTCAACCTTTACGACCACGCCGTCGATATCGTAATCCAGGTCGCCGCGGTGCTCGAGCGCCTTGGCACAGAACTCGTGGACCTCGGCCGGCGTAGCACAACGGGCCACGTTGGGGTTGACGCTAAAGCCGGCACTGCGCAGCCAGTCCAGAAACTCGCGCTGGCTGTGGACGTGCAGCGGGTCGGTATCGGCGATGGCGTAGATAAAGGTGGCCAGGTCGCGGCGCGCCGTGATCTTGGGATCCTTCTGACGCAGGCTGCCGGCGGCAGCGTTGCGCGGGTTGGCGAAGGGGTCGCGCCCCTCGGCATCGGCCTCTTCATTTAGACGAACAAAGCTGCCCTTAGGCATGTAGACCTCGCCGCGCACCTCGATGGTACGCTCACGGTCGGCGCCCATGTGGGCGAGCGCTGCCTCGGACAGATGCATGGGCACATCCTTGATGGTACGCACGTTGAGCGACACATCCTCACCCGTGGTGCCGTCACCGCGCGTGGCGGCGCGCACAAAGGTGCCGTTTTGGTAGGTAAGCGCCACGCCCAGACCGTCGATCTTAAGCTCACAGGTATAGGTGACGCTGCCGGCACCGAGCGCATCCTCGGCGCGCTGGAGCCACGCGTCAAGTTCGTCCAGATCCATGGCATCGTCCATGGAATACATGCGCGCCATATGCGTGACCGGCGTAAACTGCTCGCTCACGTACCCACCCACGCGTTGGGTGTAGCTGTCGGGCGTTACCAAATCGGGGTAGGTCGCCTCGATCTGCTGGAGCTCAACAAGCATTTTGTCAAAGGCGGCGTCCGTGATCTCGGGCGCGTCGAGCATGTAGTAGCGATAGGCGTGGTAGTCGAGCTCGTGGCGCAGCTCGGCCGCACGCGCTGCCGCCTGGGCACGGGCATCGGCCGGCGCAGCGGTATCCGTGCTCGCGGGCGTTTCGGTATCGATGTCCACGCCGTCACCAAACAGGCTCGATTGCTCCATAGCGGCACTCCTTCGCTCGATTTCAAACGGATACAAGAGTACCACCGGTCACCATGCCGCCGAATAACCCTTTCGAACCGCACCGAATCGGCAGCCACCGGACCGGGATGGATCACGCGATCAAACCATGCTCTTGCCAGTTCTAAATGATCCGTTTTCCTCCGTCCCCAACGGATCAATAAGAAAAAAGGGGCTGCCCCGTGTTGATGGGACAGCCCCTCTGGCCTCGATATGTGCGAAAAGCTCGTTAGTAACCCTGACCGTAGCCTTGACCCTGGCCTTGCTGGCCGAGCAGCTCCTCCAGGTACTGGCGCAGCTGCTCGTCGGTAATACCGCCGTTGCCGGTGTCGGTCGAACTGTCGTCCTGCTGCTGGTTCTGCAGCTCCTCGTCGGAGCCCAGCTCGACAGTGACCTTCTTCTCCTCCTTGCCGCGCATGAGCGTGATTTCGACCTTCTCGCCCACCTCGTGGCTGCGCAGCGCAATGATCAGGCCATCGGCGCTCGTAATCTCGTCATCGCCCAGCTTGGTAATGACATCGCCCTCTTGGATGCCAGCCTTGGCGGCAGGACCGTCCTCGACGACGCTCGCCACGTACGCGCCGCTATCGGTGCTCAGCTTGTTGGTGCGAGCGTTGAGCGCGTTGACGCTCGAAAGCGTAGCGCCCAGGTACGGATGCACCGGCGTCTTGCCGTCGATGATCTGGTCGGCAATGTTCTTGGCATAGTTGACCGGAATGGCAAAGCCCACGCCCGAGCTGGAGCCCGAGTAGCTCTCGATGAGCGAGTTGATACCCACAAGCTCGCCGTTATCGTTAACGAGCGCGCCGCCGGAGTTGCCCGGGTTGATGGCGGCATCGGTCTGGATCATGTTGGCATAGATGGTGTTACCGTTGGTAGAGCTCATGGCCGTGGAGCGATAGAGCGCCGAGACGATACCCGTGGAGACAGACTGCTCGTTGCCAAACGGCGAACCGATCGCCATGACCCACTCGCCCACGTTGAGCTTGGAGGAATCACCGATCTCAATCGGCGTGAGCTTGGAGGCGTCAGCATCCTTGAGCTTGATGACGGCCAGGTCGCTCGAGGCATCGTTGCCCACGAACTCGGCCTCGTAGGTGGTGCCGTCGTCCATGGTAACCACGTACTGGTCATAGCCATCGACCACGTGGTTGTTGGTGAGGATATGGCCCTCGGTATCGAGCACAACGCCCGAACCGACGCTGCCCGAGCTGTCCGACTCGTCAGCAGACTGCGAAAGCGAGCCATTCTGGCCGCCGCTCGAAGTGGCGGTAATGGAAACCACGGAGGGCAGGGCCTTAGCAGAAACGGCCTCGGCCAGCGTGGTGTCCTCGGAGTCGATCGTGATCTTTTGCGTCGATGAACCCGAAGCGCCCGCCGTCACGGCATTCTTGCCGCCGCCAATGTTGAGCGTGCCGCTCATAATGAGCGCAATGACCAGCAGGGCGCCGCAGGCGCAGCCGGCAAGTGCCGTAATAAAGATCGGCAGCTTTTTGGTCTTGGTCTTGACCACCGTGTGCTTGTTCACGACCTGCTGGCCACCCAGCGGCTGGCCGGTCTGCGTGTCGTAGGCCTGCACGTAAGGAATGTTGTTGCCATCGGCAGGCGTCGACTCTACCTGCACACGCGGCTGCTGTTGGGTCTCGCCGGCGTTGCCCGCATCCTGGGGACGCTGGGAATCGTACTCGCTCATAGCTGCGATCCTTTCGTCAAATAACCAAAGGCCCGCCAAACATGTGGCGGGCCATCATTGTTCACGTTGAGTTGTACCCCAATATGCGGGCGCAAGTGTATGAGAACGCAATCTTTTAGGAAGGCTTAAGTTCTGCTGCAGATTCGAGAGGAACCCGCACCCGCGTCAAAACCACCACAAAGGTGCCTGTCCCCTTTGTGGCGGAAATCTAGTCCTTAAACAGATAGCCCACGCCGCGGACGGTGGTGATGTGTGCCGCGATCTGCGGGCCCACCTTGGAGCGGATGCGTCGAATGTGCACGTCGACGGTGCGCGTGCCGCCGCAGTACTCAAAGCCCCACACGCGGTGCAGCAGCACCTCGCGGCTGTAGGCGCGGTTGGGGTGCGTCGCCAAAAAGCTCAACAGCGAGTACTCCATCAGCGTCAGGTCGATGGGCTCGTTATCGAGCGTCACCTGGTAGGTGGCCAGGTTAATCTCGAGGTTATCGATGTTGAGCACATCGTCGGCGGTGACGGTCTCCTCCTCGCCCATCAGGCGCTGCGCGCGAGCCTTGAGCTCGTTGGGCGTCGCCGTGGGGCATACAAAGTCGGCATGCGCGTGATTGGGCAGGCGCAAGGTACCGAGCGCCTCGTCGTCGACGATCACCAGCATGGGAACGCCGCCGCGGTCGTCGAGCCATTTGGCAATCTGATCGATGCGGTCGCTGCGGATGCCATCGGAATCGAGGATCAGCAGGTCAAAGTCGTGCGCCGCAGTCGGCGAATCGGGGGTTGCCAGGCTCACCTCGACACCCAGGGTGGTCGTCAAGCTGCGGGCAAACTCGTGGAAGCGCGTCGTGCGCGCCATGAACAGGGCACTCTTTTCGGACATATCGGCCTCCAAAGAAATGAGCTCAATCGTACTGGAACAAGCCAGCGTGATTAGGAGTTCGCCAGGTAGTGCTTGATCTCCCACTCGGTGATCGTAGACTCAAACTTATGCCACTCGGCGCGCTTCTTTTTGAGGAAGAAGCTGTGGATGTGCTCGCCGAGGGCATCCTTCATAAACTGCGAGTCCTCAAACACGTCGAGCGCCTCTTTGAGCGAGCGCGGCAGCGGCGTGTAGCCGGCCTCGACCATCTGACGGTCGGTAAGTTTGAGCGTCTCGGCAGTTGCCTCGGGCGGGAGTTCCAGCTTGCGCTCGATGCCGTCCAGACCGGCCGCTAGCGTGACGGCGTTGACCAGGTACGGGTTGGCCATGGGATCGGGACTGCGCAGCTCGATGCGCGTGGACAGCTGCTTGCCGGGCTTGTAGACCGGAATGCGGACCATACTCGCGCGGTTGCGCAGGCCCCACGTGGCGTACTGCGGCACGGAGTCGCCACCCGTGGTGATGCGCTTATACGAGTTGACCGTGGGGTTAGTGATAGCGCTGATCTCGCGCGCGTGCGCCAGGATGCCGGCCATGTAGTGCTTGGCGATATCGGAGAGGTGGTACTTCTCGTCGTCCTCGCCCCAAAAGACGTTGTTGCCGTCGTGGTCGAACAGCGACTGGCACAGGAACATAGCACTGCCATCCTCACCCGCCAACGGCTTGGGCATAAAGGAGGCGTGGCAACCGCTCTCGTAGGCCTGCTGCTTAATGATGAGCTTGGCCGTGGTGATGGCGTCGGACATGCTCAGGGCCTCGGCATGGCGCAGGCTCATACCGTGCTGCGAGCGACCGGCAGCGTGGAAGGTGTACTCCACGGGCACGGACATCTTCTCGAGCGTGAGGACCGTGTTGCGACGCAGGTCGCGAGCGGCATCGCTCACCGAAAGATCGAAGTAGCCCACGTTGTCGAGCGGCTCGGGGGTGTGCTCGTCGGGGAAGTAGTAATACTCCAGCTCGGCACCCACATTGAGCAGGTAGCCGGCCTTCTCGGCCTTGCGGAACATGCGGCGCAGGGCATCGCGCGGATCGCCGGCAAACGGCTTGCGATCGGGAGTGCACACGTCGCAGAACACGCGGGCGACGCCGTTGTGGCTCGGGCGCCACGGCAGGATCTGGAAGGTCGAAGCATCGGGAAACGCCAGCATGTCGGCTTCCTCGGGCGTGGCAAAGCCCTCGATGGCGGAGCCGTCAAAGCCAATACCCTCCTCAAAAGCGACCTCGAGGTCCTCGGGGCTAATGGCAAAGTTCTTGAGGCGGCCGAGAATGTCGACAAACCACAGACGCACAAAGCGGATGTCACGCTGCTCTACGGAGCGGAGTACGTAATCGATGTTCTGCTGGTTCATGTCGCTCCCCTTTCTTTCGGGCGGGTTTCGACTGGTCTATATCGCAGATACTATCGCAGAAAAATGTTTCCGCAGGGTTAAAGCGTATCAAGCGCTCAAAAAACGTGCGCGAACAGGCAGTTGCGAACGAACGGCTAGCGCGAGGTCGAGGCGCGGTGTTCGATGTGGCCGGGGATCTCGATGCACTTGGGCGCCAGCTTTGCGGCCTCGCCCACGGTGGTGGTAACAACGTCGATGCGCTCGAACAGGCGCTCGACCACACGCTCGGCAATGGTGAGGGTGTCCTGCGCGGCCGTGGTCACACCGCCAAAGAGCACGTGGTTCCAGGGGTAATCGTCAAACGTCGCGATCTTGAGCCCCGCCGGCAGCGAGGGACCAAGCTGCGCCAGCGCCTCGGTCAGACGCAGGAAGACCAGGCCGTTGACGGCAATGAGGCCGAGTTTTTTGCCCGCATAGTCGCGGATGGTCTCGTCCAGGCGGCTGACGCCCGTGGCGCCCCCGTCGGCCAAGGTGATAACCTCGCCCGCAAGGCCACGGTGCGAAAGCTCGTCAGTAAAGGCCTTGGCGCGCTCGCGACGCACGGGGCTGTCGTCGCTTGCCTCGGTGAGCATGCACAGGCGCTCACAGCCCGCAGCGGCGAGCTCGTCTACCAAGCCAGCGACCAGCTCACGGTTGTTAGATGTCACCAAGTCGATGCCGCCGTCGGCAACATCGCGGTCGAGCAGCACGACGGGCAGGCGCCCCGCGGCCGCGGCGATTGCCTCGTCATTGCCGCCACAGGTGTTGACGACCAGGCCGTCCACACCGGCATCGATAAGTCTGGTGAGTGACTCTGCTTCCTTGGCGGAATCATTGCCGCTAATGGCAGTCATGAGCGAGCAGCCGCGCGCGGCGGCACTGGCGGAAAGCCCTTCGAGCATGGCGCTGGAGAACGGGTTAGCAATGTCGGCCAAGATCACGCCGATGAGGTTGGTACGCGAGCTGCGCAGATTGCGCGCGGCGGCACGTGGACGATAGCCGGTGCGCTCGATAACCGCCGCGATGCGAGCACGGGTTTCCTCGGTCATCTGCCCGGGGCGGTTGTTGAGATAGCGCGAAACCGTGGCCGGGCTCACGCCTGCCTCGGCGGCAATGTCCTTGATTCTCATCTGCGCCATAGCGCACCCCGTTTCCCAATTGTCGGCAGTCTGAGCCATTTTAGGCATTTATGCGAACTGCCTACGCCACCAGACCCGCAGAACGATCTTAATTTCACCGCAGCTAATAAAGGGCGCGAGTTAGATAGCCGAGTCTTTGGGCAGCTCGAAATAGTCGGGATGCAAGGCGATAACCGGGCCCTGCTCCTCGGGCATCAGATGCAAGTGCGTCTCTGCCAAATAGCTCGCCGTGTCGGTGTCGCCCTTCTTAATGGCCTCGAGAATCCGGCGATGCTGCCGACGAATCGGTTCCCAATCCAGATCCTGCGACACCATACGCAACCAGTTGTATCGCTCAAAATGCGTGTTGACGCTCTTCATCCAATCCCACAACATATGGCGGCCGGCAATCTCAAAACACGTCTCATGAAACAGGTTATCCAAGTCGAAAAAGCGACGCGTTTCGCGATAGTCGAGCGATTCGGACTCGGCAAGAATCTGCTCAAGCCGCTGCTTTTGCTCGGGCGTGGCGGCAGAGCAGCATTTAATAAGCACGCTTCTCTCGAGTTTCTCGCGCAAAAAGCAGGCGTTCTCGGCGTGCTCCATGCTGATTTTTGAGACATAGGTGCCGCTTTTGGGACGCGTTTCCACCAGCTCCTGCTCGCGCAGGCGCACAAAAGACTCGCGAATGGGCGTGCGCCCGATTCCTGTCTCCTTTTCCAGACCAATCGCCGAAAGGCGCGTGCCGGGTTTGAGCTCGGCATAGATAATCTTGGAGCGCAATGCGTTATATGCCTGATCTTGCAGGCTCTGATAATGCTGGTGTTGTTCCATAAAGCCCTCGGATGAAGCCCACTGTTTATCGAAATTCATCACGTAATACTATCGCATCCCCCATCCCCTCGGTTGCGGTGAAATAGAGACCGCTCGCGTCACCAGTGCCGTAAAAGCAAGCGGCGGCCGCCCCGAAACCCGGGGCGGCCGCCGCTTTTTGCTATCGAATGGTGCGAAGGGGTCAGGTGCCGATGCACCAAGTTGGTGCAAAGCAACCTGTCCCTCTTGCACCAGAGCGTTGACTAGAGTTCGCAGGCAACCTTGTAGCCGTCGCCAATGGCATCGCGGATGTTGCCACACTTCTGGGCATCACCCAGCACGTGGGCGGCAACGCCGGCAGCGGTAAGGTCATCGGCCAGCTTGGTATTGGGACGGTAGCCCATGGCAAGCACCAGCGTGTCGGCATCGGCGATAGTGTGGACCTCGCCGTCCTTCTCGTAACTGATGGTGTCCTCGGTGATCTCGGTCACCTTGGCCTCGGTCAGCACGTGAACGCCCTTGGAGAGCATGCGCGTGATGAGCACCGCGCGACCGGCGCCGCCCTCGTTAGCGGCGAGCGTCTTGGTCATCTCGATAACGGTGACATCGCGGTTGGCCGGCGACAGGTCGTTGACCAACGGGGCCAGGTAATCGGCCGTCTCGCAGCCAACGGTACCGCCGCCCACGATGACGATCTTCTTGCCCGGGAAAGCCTTGCCGCCCAGCAGGTCGTCGGCCGTCATAACCTGCTTAAAGCCCTGCATGAAGGCCGGAGCGATGGGCTCGGCGCCATAAGCCAGGACAACCTCGTAACCCGCGTAGTCGCGCTGAATGTCCTCGGCGGAAAGCTCGGTACCAAAGACGCACGTGACGCCGGCCTCGGCCAGGCGACGGTACTGATACTTGATCACGCGCGTGAGCTCCTGCTTTGCCGGCGGAACGGCCGCGATGCGCATCTCGCCGCCCGGCTCGTCCTGCTTATCCACGAGCACCACGTTATGGCCACGCTTGGCGGCAATGTAGGCCGCCTCCATACCCGCAGGACCAGCGCCCACAACCAGTACATTCTTGGCCTCGGCGGCAGGCTCGTAGCCGGCCTCGTCGCGCTCCACGTCCGGGTTGACGGTGCAGGAGATGCGCTTGCCAAACATGATGCCGTTCAGGCAGCGCAGGCAGCCAATGCAGGGGCGGATATCATCGGCATTGCCGGCAGCGGCCTTGTTGCAGAACTCGGCATCGCACAGATTGGCGCGGCCCATCATGCAGATGTCGGCAGCGCCGTCCTCGATCAGCTCCTCGGCAATCCATGCCTCATTGATGCGGCCGACGGTGGCGACGGGAATGTTCACATGCTTCTTAATCTCGCGCGAGCAGGCGGCGTGCGAGGCCTGCTGCGTGCCGGCGGCGGGAATCGCAGAGCCGCGCTTGATGGTGGTGCCGCCCGACACATGGATCATGTCGACGCCGGCCTTCTCCAGACGACGCGAGACGTAGATCATGTCGTTGAGGGTCAGGCCGCCATCGGTGTACTCGTCGCCCGAGATACGGACGTCGATGATGAAGTCCTGGCCGCAGCGCTCACGAATCTCGGCGATAACCTCGAGCAAGAAGCGCATGCGGGCGTCGAGCGAGCCACCGTACTCGTCGGTACGCTTGTTGTAGAGCGGGGTCAAAAAGCCGCCGAGCATACCGTGGGCGTGCGCCGCATGGACCTCGACGCCATCGACGCCGGCCTTCTGCATGCGCACGGCAGCGTCGCCGAACTGATGCGTGAGCTCGTGGATCTCGTCGACCGTGATGGGGCGCGGCGCCTCGCGGGCATAGGACGGGCCCACAAAGGACGGGGCGATGAGGCGCGGCGTGCCCGGAATGTTAAAGGCCATGTAGGCGGGGTGGAAGAGCTGCGGCATGATCTTGCAGCCATACTCGTGGACGGCGGCGGCGAGCTTTTCCCAGCCGGGGATAAACGTGTCGTCGTAGCAGCACATGTCACCCGGCAGATAGGTATAGGTGGGCTCGACCGTCACGACCTCGGTGATGATCAGGCCCACGCCGCCCTTGGCACGGGCGCGGTAGTGGTCGACCAGGTCGTCGGTCACATAGCCGTGGTCGGCCAGGTTGGTAGACACCGGCGGCATAAAGACGCGGTTCTTGACCTCGGTCGTACCGACCTTGATCGGACTAAAGAGCATCGGGTAGGCGGATGACTCCATGCAGGCTTCCTTTCGTTTGAGCCGCTCGGCGGCAGTTGCTAACGTACCTATCGTATCAGTAACCGCCGCATTCGCACTCGCTCGCACTCCCCACCTTCAATCCCGACCCTCATAAAAAAGTTGCGGTGGAATACGGAGTAGATGAAGCTTTTGACAGGCAAAACAGTCCGTATTTCACCGCAACTGATGGGCGGGGTGGAATTGAGGGCTCAGATAGTCAGTCATGCCCTCATCCGCCACTTCCTCACCTACAGCGCGCCGTCCAGCATAAGGTTCACCTTGAGCACGTTGACCGTGGGCTCGCCGAACACGCCGAGGAAACGGCCCTTGGTGCACGCGGCGATGATGTCGCGCACCTCGTCCTCACTTTTGCCCGTGGCCTTGGCAAGGCGCGGAACCTGGTACTCGGCGGCATCCGGAGAGATCTCCGGGTCGAGACCGGACCCCGAACACGTCACCAGATCGACGGGCACGGCGTCCATATCGGCATCGGGGTTGGCGGCGCGGATCTTCTTCACGCGCGCATCTATCAGCTGCCGATACTCCTCACTCGCCGGGGACAGGTTGGACGGGACACCATACGCCATGAGCTCGCCGTCTTCGCCTTCGACAATTGACACGTTCTGGATACGACCCCACATGTGGGCTTCGTCATCAAAGTTCTGGCCGATGAGCTCGGAACCCACAACCTTGCCGTCGACCGTAATAAGCGATCCGTTCGCCTGGTACGGAAACGCAAGCTGCGCGACGCCGGTCACCACGAGCGTGTATCCCAGGCCGCAGACGATGGTAAACAGCGCGAACACGCCAAGTGCGCGCGATGCGATACCTTTGAACATACAAACCTCCGTCTACATCATGCCAATGCCGAACAAGGCCAGCAGCATGTCGATAATCTTGATGAATACGAACGGCGCCACGATACCGCCCAGACCCCACACCAGCAGGTTGTGGGTCAGCAGCTGGCCGGACGAAAGCTCGCGGTACTTCACGCCTTTCAGGGCGGCAGGAATCAGCGCGACGATGACCAGCGCGTTGTAGATAATGGCGGACAGCACGGCAGTCAACGGGCTGGTGAGCCCCAGGATGTTGAGGGTGTCCAACCCGGGGTAGATCGGCGAGAATAGCGCCGGGATAATGGCGAAATACTTGGCGACGTCGTTGGCGACCGAGAAGGTCGTGAGCGAGCCGCGGGTCATGAGCAGTTGCTTGCCGATACGCACGATATCGATGAGCTTGGTGGGGCTGGAGTCGAGGTCGACCATGTTGCCGGCCTCCTTGGCAGCCTGGGTTCCCGTGTTCATGGCCACGGCGACATCCGCCTGCGCCAGCGCCGGCGCGTCGTTGGTGCCGTCGCCGGTCATCGCGACCAGATGGCCCTCATGCTGGAACGCGCGGATCTTCTCGAGCTTGCCCTCGGGGGTGGCCTCGGCCAGGAAGTCGTCCACGCCCGCCTCGGCTGCGATGGCGGCGGCCGTCAGCGGATTATCACCCGTCACCATGATGGTCTTGATACCCATGCGGCGCAGGTCGGCGAACTTCTCCTTCACGCCGGACTTGATGATGTCCTTAAGGTAGACGACGCCCAGCACACGTCGGTCCTTTGCCACGACCAACGGGGTGCCGCCCACCTTCGCAATGCGTTCGACGGCCTCGTCGCACTCCTTCGAAAACACTCCTCCGGCAGCCTCCACATAAGCGCGAACGGAATCGGCCGCACCCTTGCGAATCTCGCTGTCGGCGTAGTTCACACCGGACATGCGGGTCGCCGCGGTGAAGGGGATGAACTCCATGCCCTTATCCTCGAGTGTGCGGCCGCGCAGCCCAAACTGCTCCTTGGCGAGCACGACGATGGAGCGGCCCTCGGGGGTCTCATCCGCCAGAGAGGACAGCTGCGCGGCATCGGCGAGTTCTGCCGGATCGACACCGTCGACCGGAATGAACTCAGCGGCCTGGCGGTTGCCCAAGGTGATGGTACCGGTCTTATCGAGCATGAGGATGTCGACGTCGCCGGCGGCCTCGATGGCGCGGCCGGACATG
Source organism: Coriobacteriaceae bacterium (assembly GCA_025757745.1). Taxonomy (NCBI): domain Bacteria; kingdom Bacillati; phylum Actinomycetota; class Coriobacteriia; order Coriobacteriales; family Coriobacteriaceae; species Coriobacteriaceae bacterium. The sequence goes on along the minus strand of CP107217.1, from coordinate 479,335 downwards.
GCCAGCACGTTGGCCTCGTTCAGTCGGCTCATGCCGGCGATGCCAATGGCGGACAGCAGCGCACCAATGGTGGTGGGCGCCAGACAGACGAGCAAGGCAACGAGCGTGGTCACAGCGGTGGGATTCGCCATACCGTTGAGCCCTGCAGAGAAACTCGAGTAGCAATACAGTGCGATCGTCACGAGGATGAAGATGACGGACAGAGCAACCAGAAAGATCTCGAGCGCGACCTCGTTGGGGGTCTTCTTGCGGGCGGCGCCCTCGACCATGGCGATCATCTTATCCAGGAAGCTCTGGCCAGGCTCGCTGGTAATTTTCACCACAATCCAATCGGAAAGCACGGTAGTGCCGCCAGTGACGGCAGAACGGTCGCCGCCAGCCTCACGAACCACGGGTGCAGACTCGCCGGTGATGGCCGACTCATCAACCGAGGCGGCACCCTCGATGACATCGCCGTCTCCCGGAATCTGCTCGCCGGCGCGCACGACCACCAGATCCCCGCGTGAGAGCTTGGTACCGGGAACGACCGTGAAACGGTCCTTATCCTCGACGGACTCGATGCGATGGGCCTCGACGTCCTTTTTCGCCGCGCGCAGGGAATCTGCCTGCGCCTTACCGCGGCCCTCGGCAAGCGCCTCGGCAAAATTTGAAAAGAGGTCGGTCAGCCAGAGAATGACGGCAATGGCGATCACATAGTACGTGGGGACGTCGGCGTCCTGTACCCCAATAATTGAGGCGATAGCCAGAATGGAGGTCATGGCGGCCGACAGCCACACCAGGAACATGACCGGGTTTTGGACCTGGACACGGGGGTCAAGCTTGGCAAATGAATCGCGCACCGCGCGGCTCATCATGTCTTTTTGCATAGCCATAAATCTGCGACTCCTTTACGCAACCATCTGGAAGAATTCGGCAACGGGACCAAGCGCCAACGCCGGGAAGAAGCTCAGGGCGCCAATCAGCAGAACGACGAATACCAGCAGGAACACGAACATGGCATTGGTGGTGGAAAGCGTGCCGGCGCCCTCGGCGACCTTGCCCTTCCCGGCCAGCGAGCCCGCGATGGCGAGCGTGCCCGCAATCGGCAGGAACCGCGCGAACAGCATCTCGATACCCAGCAGCACGTTGATCCACGGGATGTTGCAGTTCATGCCGGCGAATGAGGAGCCGTTGTTGCCGCCAGCCGAAGTAAGGGTGTACAGGACCTCGGAGAAGCCATGCGCCCCGCCGTTGTTGAGTTGGTCGACAAGACCGGGCACCATGCAGGCGATAGTGGAGCTCACCAGAATGGCGAACGGGGTGGCGAGACACAGAACCACCGCCCAGCGCATCTCGGTCGGCTCGATCTTCTTGCCCAGGAACTCGGGCGTGCGGCCGACCATAAGGCCGGCGATAAATACCGTGAGGATGGCGAAGCCGATCATGCCGTACAGGCCGCAGCCCACGCCGCCGAACACCACCTCGCCCAGCGCTATCTGGAGCATCTGGACAAACCCGCCGAGCGGGGTGTAGGAGTCGTGCATGGAGTTGACCGAGCCGTTGGAAGCAGCCGTCGTGAAAGCGGACCAGGTAGAAGAGGAGGCGATGCCAAAGCGGCTCTCCTTGCCCTCCATGTTGCCGCCCGCCTGGCCATCGGTCATCTCGATGTTGACCGCGCCGCCATCTGCCAGCTGCGGCGTACCCATATGCTCGTTAACGGCGATGATGCCGGTAAAGACCACGAGCAGGATAAACATCGCCGCGAAGATGGCCTTGCCCTGCCTGGCATTCTTGACACCGATGCCGAAGGTGAAGCAGCAGGCGACCGGAATCAGCAGCAAGCTGGTCATCTCGATGATGTTGGTGAAGGCATTGGGGTTCTCATACGGATGCGCAGAGTTCGCGCCAAAGAAGCCGCCGCCGTTGGTGCCGGATTGTTTGATGGCAACCTGGCTGGCCGCAGGACCCTGGGGCAAAAACTGCTCGGTGACCACGCGGGCGCCCTCGACGACCTTGCCGTCGACCTTGACCGTGTCGCCCTCGATCTGGGCGCCGTCGATGACGCTCCAACCGCCGTCTGCATTAGGCTGGACAGCAACGGGCTCTACGAGCTCAGCCTTCTGAGCCGGCTGAAAATTGGAGATAACGCCACCGGCAGCCAGGCAGATGCCGAACACGAGGTTCAGCGGGATGAGCACATACAGGACGGTGCGGGTGAGGTCGACCCAGAAGGAACCCAGACCCTGCTCCTTGACCTGACGGAAACCGCGGATGAGCGCGAACATGACCGCAATACCGGTGCCGGCGGACAAGAAGTTTTGCACGGTGAGGCCCATGAACTGCACAAAGTAGGACAGGGTGGTCTCACCGGAATAGGATTGCCAGTTGGTGTTGGTTATGAAGGAAGCAGCCGTATTGAACGACAGGTCCCATGACACACTCGGCAGGTGCTGGGGATTGCCTGGCAAGAAAGACTGAAGCACCTGGAGTGCCACAAGAGCCACGAGGCCGATCCCCGAAAAGACCAGCACGCTCGCCAGATAGCGCCTACACCCCATCTGCTCTGCCGCGTCGATGCGAAGCAGACGATAGACGCCACGCTCCACAGGAGCAAACACAGGCGACAGGAACGTATGCTCACCATCCATGATATGGGCCATGAACCGACCGAGCGGAACGGCCAAGACGACGAGCACGGCAAAGTACAAGATGTACTGAATCGCAGCATCCATAGTTTACGAATCACTCCTCATCAGAATGTAGATGTAATAGATAAAGAGTCCAATGCAGACGACTCCGATGATGGGACTGAGGATGTCCATTTACCGCCCCTTTCACGCGCGGTCCGATGTCTCGGACGCCTGCTCTCGCAAGCGTCTGGGGACAGTAAACGCTTCTAGGGATTAAAGAGGCGTGAGGGCCGGGGCCCACGTCCTTAAGATGCCGTAAAGATGCAGGTAGAAAGCACTATTGCGGCTGCAGTGCGCCTATACTCGACCTCGCGAGCATACAGTGGCGTCCTCACCGCGTATGCACGCATGGACAACGCTTCAGAAAGGCTACGCTATGCAGCGCGACGCATCGGACACTCGCGTCAATCCAGACCTCATCCTCAAGGCAATTGAGAAAGACGAGGTCGCCGATGACGCTCGAACCAGCCGGGGACACCTCAAGATTTTCTTTGGCTACGCTGCCGGCGCAGGCAAAACCTATGCGATGCTTCAAGCCGCCCACGCCGCCAAGCGGCGAGGTGTTGACGTCGTCGCGGGGTACATTGAGCCGCACGAACGTCCGGCAACTGCCCATCTTGCACAAGGGCTTGAGAAAGTGCCCTGTAAACTCATCGAGCACAACGGCATTGCGCTCAGCGAGTTCGATCTAGATGCGGCTATCGAACGCGCCCCTCAGCTCATCCTTGTCGACGAGCTCGCCCATACGAATGCGCCGGGGTCTCGCCACGACAAACGCTATCGAGACGTCGAGGAACTTCTACATGCGGGCATCGACGTCTATACGACCGTGAACGTTCAGCATATCGAGAGCCTAAACGACATGGTTGCATCCATCACCGGCGTTGTCGTGAGCGAACGAATCCCCGACCGTATCTTCGATGATGCCGACCAGGTCGAGCTCGTCGACATAGAGCCCGAAGACCTACTTGAGCGCCTTCGCGCCGGCCTCGTCTACCGTCCCGCGCAAGCCGCCCGAGCGCAACAGCATTTTTTTACCGTCGAGAACCTCACCGCACTCCGAGAAATCGCGCTGCGCCGCTGCGCCGATCGCACCGGCCACCTCACAGACGCCGCACGCGTGCTGGGAAACCGTGACTACTACACCAGGGAGCGTATCTTAGTCTGTGTCTCCCCGGCGCCGACCAATCCCCGCATCGTCCGTGCCGCCGCGCGCATGGCGAAAGCGTTTCGCAGCGAGCTCGTCGCCCTGTTCGTAGAGAGCCCGCACACGCAAGCCATGAGCGATAATGAGCGTACCAAGCTTGCAGCCAATATCGCCCTAGCCGAGCAGCTCGGAGCACATATGGAAACCGTCTATGGCGACGACATCGCGTTTCAGATCTCCGAGTTCGCGCGCCTGTCGGGTATTTCGAAGATCGTCATGGGGCGCACGGGCGAGCGCAGCAGCGTCCGTCAGGCCCTCTTTGGCCGCAAATCTCTCGTAGAACAGCTCATAACATTCGCCCCGAACCTCGACATTTACATCATTCCAGACCAGTCGACTCCGCCCTCCCGGCCCAAAGGACGCCGCCGTACGCTCGCCCTGCAGCCGCCCAACAGCCGAAACGTGCTTCGCACGCTGGCCCTCTCTCTTGTCGCCACGGCGATCGGCACGGCTTTCCGCCATCTGGGATTTGCCGATTCCAGCATCATATCCCTCTATATCCTCACGGCCCTGCTGACCGCCGTCACCACGACGGGGCGTATCTGCACGATCGTATCGAGCGTGCTCTCTGTAGTGCTTTACAACTTCTGCTTCGTCACGCCTCTGTTTTCGCTCGCCAGCTACGACCGAAGCTATCTGGTCACGTTCGGCATCATGTTCGCTACCGCTATGGTCGCCGGCGAGTTAACTGCGCGCATCGCCGACAACGCCCGTACCTCCGCCGAGAACGCATTCAAAACGCGCGTACTCCTCGAAACGAACCAGCTCTTGCAGCAAGCCCATAGCGCGGAGGAGTGCGCCCGCGTCGCCATGAACCAACTCATCAAACTGCTAAAACTCGACGTGGTCTTCTACACCGCCGAACACGGCACGCTCGGCAAAGCGCTCTATGAGTCCGCTGGCACCGAAAACCGATCCGCGTCGCTGCTCACCGACTACGAGCGCGCCGTTGCAACCTGGACCTACACCAACAACAAGCGCGCGGGCGCAAGCACGCGGACCCTGCCTGAGGCACACTGTCTCTACCTCGCGGTTCGCACCGGCGACAAGGTATTCGGTGTCATCGGCATCGCCCTGGAGGGGCGCGAGATCGAAGCCTTCGAGCATTCGATCGTCCTATCTATCGTAGGTGAATGCGCCTTGGCGCTCGAAAGCGACCGGGCGGCGCAAGAGCGCGAAGAGGCTGCGGTCTTGGCGAAAAACGAGCAGCTGCGCGCCAACCTTTTGCGCTCCATCGGCCACGATTTGAGGACACCCCTCACGGCTATATCCGGATCTGCGGCAATCCTTCGGAAGAGCGACGAGAAGCTCAGCTTCGAACAGCGCTGCGATCTTGCCGATGCCATCTACGACGATTCCCTCTGGCTTATCGATACCGTGGAAAACCTCCTCGCCATCACACGCGTCGAGGACGGCACCATTCGCCTCAACTTAACATCCGAGCTCATCGACGAGGTCATCGAGGCCGCCCTCAGCCATGTCGCCCAAGCATCGCATGGACGTGCCGTCACCATCGAGCACACTGACGACATCCTGCTGGTACGCATCGACGTCCATCTCATCATGCAGGTGCTTACGAATCTCATCATGAACGCCTTCAAATACACGCCCGAGGACTCGACTGTCACCATCAGCGCACGTCGCGAGGGTGAGTTCATCGTGGTGGACGTCGCAGACGATGGGCCGGGTGTAGCAGACTGCGACAAGCCTCATATCTTTGAGCGTTTCTTCACCTCAAGCAATACGCGGCCCGTGGATTCGCGTCGAAGCATCGGCCTTGGGCTGTCGCTCTGCCGCTCCATCGTGGAGGCGCATGGCGGCGTCATCGAAGTTCGCGACAACCACCCCCATGGGGCCGTCTTCCGTTTTACCCTGCCTGCCGAGGAGATCGAGATTCATGAATAATGCCGCTAAGCCACGCATCCTCCTGGTCGAAGATGACCTGACCGTTCAAAACCTCGTTTCGACCGCGCTTGACCTCCACGGCTATGTCGTGAGCAAGGTTTGCAACGGCCAGGCCGCCATCATGGATGCGGTGTCGCACGGCCCCAGCCTCATCATGCTCGACCTCGGCCTTCCTGACATTGACGGTATCGAGGTCATCACGAAGATCCGAAGCTGGTCGGCAGTCCCCATTATCGTCATTTCGGCGCGCACCGAAGATTCCGACAAGATTGCAGCACTTGACGCAGGGGCAGACGACTACCTCACCAAGCCCTTTTCTGTGGATGAGTTGCTCGCGCGCGTCCGTGCGAATTTGAGGCGCTCCTCGATGGCGTCGAGCGAGTCGACAGAAGCGAGCACGTTTGACAACGGTCCGCTGCATATCGACTACGCCGCGGGATACGCGACGAAAGACGGACGCGAGCTCTCGCTCACCCCAACCGAGTACAAATTGCTCGTCCTTCTGGCGAAAAACGTCGACAAGGTGCTCACCCACACCTTCATCACCCGCGAGATATGGGGCACGAGCTGGGACAGCGATCTGGCGAGCCTGCGCGTGTTCATGCGCACCCTGCGCAAGAAGATCGAGGCAGACCCCTCTCACCCCAAGATGATTCAGACGCACATGGGTGTCGGGTACCGCATGCAGCGTCTCTAGCCCACCTCACAAAAAAAGTTGCGGTGGAATACGGAGTAGATGAGGCTTTTGGCAGCCAAAACAGTCCGTATTTCACCGCAACTAATGGATGGGATGGAGTTAGAGGCCCAGGTAGTTGGTCATGCCTTCGACGGCGAGCTTAGCGCCTGCCACGGCATGAACCACGGTGAGCGGGCCGTTGACCACATAGTTAGCGATACCCCAAAAATACTCTTCAACTCGCCGCGCTCGCGCCCAAATGCGCAAAGTGCCCCGCGAGCGGATGCTCGCGGGGTGTTTGGATGTCAGGCCTTATTTGATACCGCGGCCCAAGTCTTCGGCGATTTTGTCCACGCCCTTAAGTGCGGCGCACGCCTTTTTGTTGGAGCAATGCCCCGTGCAAACGCCACCCTGGGCGCAGTCGGCGCAGGTGCCCTTGCGGTAGATGCGCACGCACACGGCGACAAACGCAATGCCGATAACAGCCAGTACAACAATATCGATAGGTGCCATAGCAAGCCTCCTCTAGTTAACCACCACTTACTTTACTCCATTCTCCACCTGCCAAAAAGGGACAGGTTTATTTTGGTCGGTTTTATCTGCGGAAACGCCACATCTCCTAAGATTGGCGCAAACAAACCTGACCCCATTGCACCAAAAAGCCCGAGTGTCGCTGGGACACCCGGGCTCGTGAAAAGGGGCTAATCCTTATTCGGACTTAGGCGGAAACCGCGGCGGAAGCAGTGTTGGTCTCGTCCTCGTCGGTCCAAGCGTGCTTGGGCATAGGACGGAAGATTTGGAAGAGCATTGCGACCAGCAGCACGATAGCCACAACCGTCCAGAAGCCAAACTGCCCAAGGACAAGCAGGTTGTAGAACTGGTTGATGAACAGGCCGATCACCCAAGCGAAGGCGCACTCGTAGCCGATGGCAATCGCGGTCCACTTGCCGGAGTCCATCTGGTTGCGGATGGTGCCCATGGCGGCAAAGCACGGAGCGCACAGCAGGTTGAACGCGCCAAAGGCAACGCAAGCGCCCATGGTCGGGAACATGCCAGCAAACGCGGTCCACAGACTCGGGTCGGTCTCGGCGGCGTCGGCAACGGAGAGCAGTGAGCCGGCGGTGGCGACGACGTTCTCCTTGGCAACGAGGCCAGAGACGGTCAGCGCGGTTGCCTGCCAGGTGCTAAAGCCGAGCGGGGCGAAGATCCAGGCGACCAGGTTGCCGAGCATGGCGAGCACGGAGTAGTCCATGAACTCCTCGGGGATGCCCTCCATGGCAGGCAGGAAGCCAAAGGCGCCGTTGTAGCTACCAAAGTTGGACAGGAACCAAACCACGACAGTGGAGGCAAAGATGACCGTGCCGGCCTTCTTGATAAAGGCCCAGCAGCGCTCCCACACATGCAGCGCCCAAGAGCGGATCGCCGGGAAGTGGTAGGCAGGAAGCTCCATAACGAACGGCGTCGGGCGGCCGGCGAAGAGCTTCGTCTTCTTGAGCATGAGGCCCGAGGCGATGACGGCAAAGACGCCCAGGAAGTAGAAGAGCGGGCTGATCCACGCCGCGGTGGTGGAAGAATCGCCGATGATGGAACCCATGAGCAGGGCGATGATCGGCAGCTTGGCGCCACAGGGAATGAACGTGGTGGTCATGACCGTCATGCGGCGGTCCTTCTCGTTCTCGATGGTCTTGGTGGCCATGACGCCGGGGACGCCGCAGCCCGAGGACACGAGCATGGGGATGAACGACTTACCGGACAGGCCAAAGCGGCGGAACACGCGGTCCATGATGAAGGCGACGCGGGCCATGTAGCCGCAGTCCTCCAGGAAGGACAGCATCACAAAGAGCAGGAACATCTGCGGCACAAAGCCGAAGATGGCGCCCAGGCCGCCGACGATGCCGTCGCAGACCAGCGAATCGACCAGGCCGCCGTCCTCGGTGCCACCCGCCACAAGGGCGTCGTGCACCACGGTGGTGATGCCGGGGACATAGGGGCCGTACTGCGCCGGGTCGACCGAATCGGCGTTGTCGCCCGCAGCCTCGACGGCTGCATCGTAGGCGTCGCGACCCTGGCCGAGCACATACCAACCGTCGGTGCCAAAGAGCTGATCGTTGGTGAAGTCGGTCACCGTGCCACCCAGGGTGGAAACGGCGATGTAGTACACGCAGAACATGATAACGACAAAGATCGGCAGGCCCAGAATACGGTTGGTAACCACGCGGTCAATCTTCTCGGAGGTGCTCATCTTGGCCGGAGCCTTGGTCATGCACTCGTCGATGATGTGCGCGATGACGCCATAGCGCTCACCGGTGATGATGGACTCGGCATCGTCGTCGCAGTCCTGCTCGCACTGGGCGACCAGCTCCTCCACGCGAGCGGCCTTCTCCTTGGTGAGGTTGATGAGTTTGCAGGCGTCTGCATCACGCTCGAACAGCTTGACGGCGTAATAGCGGCGCTTGTTGGCGGGGACGCTTGCCGGCAGGTTGTTCTCGATGTGCGTCAGAACGTCCTCGATGGAGGAGTCGAACTTGTGCTCCGGCACCTGGCCCTTGGAAGCTGCGGACTTCTTGACCTGCTCGAACAGCTCCTTGATGCCCTTGTTCTTAAGAGCGGAGATCATCATAACCGGGCAGCCGAGCTTCTTGGAGAGCTTGTCCGTGTCGATCTTATCGCCGTTCTTCTCGACCAGGTCGGCCATGTTGAGGGCAACGACCACGGGCAGGCCGGTCTCGATAACCTGAAGCGCCAGGTACAGGTTACGCTCGAGGTTGGTGGCATCGACAACTTGGACGACAACATCGGGCTCGCCGCTCATGAGGTAATCGCGCGAGCATTGCTCCTCGGGGCTGTAGGGGGAAAGCGAGTAGATGCCAGGGAGGTCCGTGATGGTAACGTTCTTGTCGCTTAGGAGCTTGGCCTCCTTTTTCTCAACCGTGACGCCGGGCCAGTTGCCAACGTAGCCGTTGGCGCCGGTGATCAGGTTGAAAAGCGTGGTCTTGCCGCAGTTGGGGTTACCCGCCAACGCGACATGGATCTGAGAATCCGCCATTCAATCCTTCTTCCTTGTGTGCCTGCGCTGCTTTCTCCGCGCAGGCTGGATAATGTGCTTCAACACTGCATTATTGAGTTAGAAAAACCTAACTTTATCTGCAGAAATATGTGCCGCCGGCCCTTACTGGACCTCGACGACGGCAGCCTCCTCCTTGCGGATGGAGAGCTCGTAGCCACGCACGTTGATCTCGACCGGATCTCCGAGCGGTGCAACCTTTACGACCTTGAACGAAGTGCCCTTGATGAGCCCCAGGTCCATAAGGTGGCGGCGCAGCGCGCCCTCACCGTGAAGCTTGACGATCGTGGAGCTCTCGCCCACCTTAACGTCACCCAACGTCTTCATTTACTTGTCCCCCTTTCAGTTTTTAAATGCTGCGGACTAACCGACGGTCATGATGTGCATGGCAACCTTGGAATCGATGCCAAAGCGAGCGCCCAGCACCGTGACGATGATGTTGGCGCCACTCGAGCTCACCACGTGGATTTCGCTCCCCTCGACAAAGCCGAGGTCCTTAAGGTGGTGCTTCATATCCTCATTGCCCTTTACACGAGACACACGCACGGTTTCGCCCGCTTTTACCATCGAAAGCGGCATTGCCGGCATCTGCGGTCCGCAAGACATGAGTGAGCTCCTAACGTCGGTTCGTCCTCAACATCGACGCGGTAAAAGTTAACCACATCTATGTTCGCTTTAGTAAACTAGCACGTGGTTAACTTTTTGGAAAGAGTCCCTATTCAGTTTTCGAAAAAGTTTCCTATACGAAACAAAAGAGACACCGCAAAGACCATCTCTTTGCGGTGTCTTGTCATACCAATTTATGCAACAGAGGGGACTGCCCCTTTGCCACATTATTGCGGTTAAAGCGAGAGGTTTCTGATCGACGTAACGCAGGAAGCCTCGTCTACGCCCGAAACGCGGAAGATGATGTCCTCGCCGCACTCGCCGTAGAGAGCCATGAGCCCCATTACATCGCGGCCGTCGGTATGGCGATCGCCGATACTGACCGATACGTTGCTACGATGCTTGGCAATGATGTCGTAAAGCAGCGCAACCGGGCGGGCATGCAGTCCCAACGGATCTTTAATCGTCTTTGTAAACTCGACCATGTCCCCTCCCGCGGCATCGCACATTCGGCCGGCAAACCCAGCCACGTGGTAGTTATTGTAGCGTTAGATGCTTGTCGAGGCCCGCCAGAAGCTCGACCGGAAAGTGCGTCCCGTTATTTGGCTGGATTCTGGGCCGCAGTTTCCGCGACGCCCAGTCACCCTATGCCCCCACAACCTCGGCACATAAAAAACGAGGGAAGGCACATGTCCTTCCCTCGTTACAGACAATAGGTAGCCGCTCGCCTACATCAGGCGCAGGCTGACGTCCTTGAGCTGGGCGCCAGAAACGGCACTCGGGGCGCCCGACATGAGGTCGGAGCCGCTGGCCGTCTTGGGGAATGCCATGACGTCGCGGATGGAATCGGAGCCGGTGAGCAGCATGCACACGCGGTCCAGGCCCAGAGCGAAACCGCCCATCGGGGGCGCACCAAACTTGAGCGCCTCCATGAGGAAGCCGAACTGAGACTCGGCGCGCTCCTCGGTAAAGCCCAGGAGCTTGAGCATGGACATCTGCATCTCGGCGTTGTGGATACGCATACCGCCGCCGCCGGCCTCAAAGCCGTCCATGACAAAGTCGTAGGTGCAAGAACCGGCCGCCAAAGGATCGGCCTCGATCTTGGCGATGTCGGTCTCGGTCGGCAGGGTAAAGGGCTGATGCTCGGCAGCATAGGCCTTGCGGTCCTCATCCCAATGGAACAGCGGAAAGTTGACGACCCACAGGAAGTCGTGGCCCTCGCGCTTGATCTCGAGTGCGTTGGCCATGTGAGAACGCATGCCGCCCAGAATCTCGTCAGAGAGCAGGCGCGGGCCGGCGGCGAACATCACAAGGTCGCCGGGCTCGACGTCCATGCGCTCGCGCAGAGCCGCCATCTCCTCGTCCGAGAAGAACTTGACGATGGGGCTGTTGATGGAGCCGTCCTCGCGGAAGGCGATCCATGCCAGGCCCTTGGCGCCAAACGTGGAGGCCACGCCGGAGAGCTTATCGATCTTGGCACGTGCCCAGGCACCGGCGCCCTTGGCGTTGATGGCCTTGACGACAGAACCCTCCTCGTTTGCGGCGGTCGCAAAGACCTTGAACTTGGAGTTGGCAAAGATGTCGGTCAGGTCGACCAGGTGCATGCCATAGCGGGTATCGGGCTTGTCGGAGCCATAGGTGTCCATGGCCTCCCAGTAGTTCATACGACGCAGCGGCGTGGGCATCTCGACGCCCATGCGGCCGAAGGCATCGGCCAGGACCTCCTCGAGCGCGCTCATGACATCATTCTGGTCCACGAAGGACATCTCGATATCGACCTGGGTGAACTCGGGCTGACGGTCGGCACGCAGGTCCTCGTCGCGGAAGCACTTGGCGACCTGGTAGTAGCGCTCAACGCCACCGACCATGAGCAGCTGCTTCAGGAGCTGCGGGGACTGCGGCAGGGCGTAGAAGTTACCCGGCTGGATGCGGCTGGGGACGATGAAGTCGCGGGCGCCCTCGGGCGTGGACTTGAACAGGGAGGGCGTCTCGACCTCCATGAATTCACGGCTGTGCAGCGCCTCGCGAATGGCAAAGGTGAAGTCGGAGCGCAGCTTGAGGTTGGCCATCATCTCGGGACGGCGGAGGTCCAAATAGCGATAGCGCAGGCGGGTGTCCTCGCTGGTCTCGATACCGTCCTCGATCTGGAACGGCGGGGTGACGGACGTGTTGAGCACCTCGGCGTGGTCGGTCAGAACCTCGATCTCGCCGGTCGCGAGCTTTGCGTTGGTGGTCTCCTCGCCACGGGCGCGCACGACGCCGTGGATCTTGATGGGCCACTCGGGACGCATGGTCTCGGCGATCTTAAAGGCGTCGCCGTCAGAGTGCTCGGGGTCGAAGGTGAGCTGCGTGATGCCCTCGCGGTCGCGAAGGTCGCAGAAGATAAGGCCGCCGTGGTCGCGGCGACGGCTCACCCAACCGGTGAGGGTGACCTCTTCGCCCACGTTCTCGAAGCGAAGCTCGCCGCAGGTACGGGTGTGCATGGAATGCTCATCGATGGGACGGGTCTGGCTCATACCAGTGATCCTCCTTTATGGATCTGTGCCGCCCCGTGTCGTTCCGGGCGGCGTCGTACAGATTTGCCCAGCCTGCGTAAACCGCGCAGCCGGACATGGCGTTCTATCTTATCGCACCCGCGTCGATGTGCCGCGAAAAAGTAGCTCTTGTTCAAAGACTTGACGGAGACGAAACAATTGACGCGGCCTGGCCGTCGCCAAGGCGCGCCGCGTGCGACAATGTGCCCCAATACAACCGCACTCGGAAAGGCCCGTCATGACCGCACGCCTCATCGTTATGGATATCGACTCCACGCTCATCAACCAGGAAGTCATCGACCTGTTGGGCGAAGAGGCCGGCGTGGGCGAGCAAGTTGCACAGATCACCGAACGCGCCATGCGCGGCGAGCTTGACTTTAAGCAGGCGCTCGAGGAACGCGTGGGGCTGCTTGCCGGCTTGGATGAGAGTGTGTTCGAGCGCACCTTTGCGCGCGTGACGTTTACCCCCGGCGCGCTGGAGCTTGTGCGATCGGCGCACAGCAAGGGCTGGAAGGTCGGCGTGGTAAGCGGCGGCTTTCACGAGGTCGCCGACAAGATCGTGGCCGCCGCGGGCATCGATTTTTGCCTGGCCAACCGCCTGGAGGTCGTGGACGGCAAGCTCACCGGTAAGCTGGCGGCAGACATTGTGATCAAGGAGTCCAAGCTCATCCAGCTGCTGGATTGGGCAGTTGAGTGCGGTGTCGATATGGCCCATACCGTCGCGATCGGCGACGGCGCCAACGACATCCCCATGATTCAGGCCGCGGGCACGGGCATCGCGTTTTGCGCCAAGCCCAAGACGCGCGAGGCCGCCCCGTTTGCCATCGACGAGCGCAACCTGATGCTCGCCATGGACATCATCCTGCGCGACTAGCCGATCCATCTAACAATTGAATCAGTCTGTCCTATAGTTTCCGAACAATTTTGTCTTAGTGTTCGGAAACATACCCTTTGAGTGCTAGACTTTGCGCCGTCGAAGGGAACATATATGGATAAGCGAGATCTTGAGCAGCTGCTGAGCGATGTTGCCGGCGGATCAGTCGCCCCTGCCGACGCGCTTACGCGCATCCAGACGGCGCCGACCGCCGATCTGGGTTTTGCGCAGCTCGATCTTTCGCGCGGGGTGCGCCAGGGAGCCGGCGAGGTTGTCTACGGCGCCGGTAAAACCGCCGAGCAGATTGCCGCCATTATCGAAGCGCTGCACGATGCCGGCCAGGAGCGCATCCTGGTCACGCGCCTGGACGCCAAAAAGGCAGCCCGCACCTCGGAGCTCCTCGACAACGGCATCGACCTGGGATATGTCCCGGACGCACAGCTCGCCCTCGTGGGAGGCAAGCCCTCCCCCACTGGCAACGGACGCATCGTCGTCGCCTGCGCCGGCACGAGCGACCTGCCCGTCGCCGAGGAAGCCGCATTGACGGCCGAGTTCTATGGCAACGAGGTCGACCGCCTCTACGACGTGGGTGTCGCCGGCCTGCACCGTCTGCTCGCGCATGCCGAGGAACTTGCTCAGGCACAGGTGGTCATCGCCATCGCCGGCATGGAGGGCGCACTGGCGAGCGTTGTCGGCGGTCTGGTGAGCTGTCCGGTCATCGCCGTTCCCACCAGCGTGGGCTACGGCGCGAGCTTTGGTGGCGTAGCCGCGCTGCTCGCCATGCTCAACTCCTGCGCCAGCGGCGTTTCGGTCGTCAATATCGACAACGGCTTTGGTGCCGCCTACCAGGCAAGTCTTATCAATCATCTGAGCGCCGGCACACCTCGCGCCCGTTAAGGAGCATTCCATGTTCAACCATCAGCACACGCTTATCATCGACGGCACCTCGGGTATCAGCGGCGATATGACCGTCGCGGCCCTGCTCGACCTGGGCGCCAGCGAGGAGCACCTGCGCGAACAGCTCGCCACGCTGCCGGTCGACGGCTTTACGATCGCCGTCACGCGCGCAAACAAGTATGGCATCGACGCCTGCGACTTTGACGTTCAGCTGGCAGAGGAGCTCGAGAACCACGATCACGATATGGCCTGGCTCTACGGCAACGAAGCAGCTGCCGAGCACACGCACGAGCATGAGCACCACCATCATGACCATGGCGAGCACGAACACGAGCACTGCCACGATCATGACCATGAGGCCCACGGTCATGGCCATGAGGACCATCACCACGCCCACCACCATCACCACCGTTCTTTGGCGGATGTCACCGCCATCATCGACGGCTCACAGCTAAGCGATGGTGCCAAGCGTCGTGCCCTCGCCATTTTTTCCGTACTCGCTGATGCCGAGGCAAAGGCTCACGGCAAAACGCCCGAGACCGTCATGTTCCACGAGGTGGGCGCCGTCGACTCCATCGTCGACGTCTGCTCTGTCGCCATCTGCCTCGACGATCTGGGTATTGAGGATATCGTGGTCGAGTCTCTCTCCGAGGGCCACGGAACCATCCGTTGCGCCCACGGCCTCATGCCCATTCCCGTCCCCGCTGTCGTCAACCTGTGTCAGGCGGGCAATATCGCCCTCACGCCTGCACCGGTCGCCGGCGAGCTCGTGACGCCCACGGGCGCCGCCATCGTCACCGCGCTGCGCACGTCCGACCAACTGCCCTCACGCTACCGCATCGAAGCCGTCGGCTACGGCGCCGGCAAACGCCCCTACGAGGGTTGCTCCGGCACGCTCCGCTGCCTGCTCGTTCACGCGGACGCATAGCCATGGACGCCCGCAAGGCAAAAAGCCGCACCGCCATCGTCGCAGCATTCTCCGAGCTCCTGCGCGAGGAGGACTACGGCAAGATCACCGTCGGCGACATCATCGCTCGCGCCCATGTTGGTCGGGCCACGTTCTACGGCCTCTTCAAGAGCAAAGATGACCTACTGTCCGAACTCGTGAGCGACATTTGCACCCATGCCCTCGACGACGATGGCACACCGCTCGATGATCCGCTCGTACAAGTCGAGCATATCCTCAACAACCTCTGGGAACGTCGCCAAGGCGTCCGAGCGCTGGTAGCCGGCGCCGGCTCACGCGTCTTCGCCGACTGCTTACGTAAGACCATCATGTCACGAGCAGCCGAAACCGTCCCCACCGACCCAAACGGCCCCGCCGCCACCATGGACCGCAGCTTCCTACTACACCACATAGCCTCAAGCTTCGTAGGAATGGTCCAATGGTGGGCCTGGCACAACTTCCAAGCCCCAAAAGAGGATGTAGCCAAAGACTACCTATCAGCCATAAAACCCCTCTTCAACTAAGTAAGAAGCTCATCTCAAAGCATCGCCCCAACCCAAAGCGCCACGCATCCCAAAGTGCCACTCACACCTCAAAGCGCCTAACAACAAAGTGCCCGCAACATCCAAATTCAGATATATATGTTGGTTGCTTGTACGAACGCAACAAAGACCCCGCAGCTGGCCGCATGGGGTAACTTCCCAGCGCATTCCGCAGGACGAAAGAACCCCCGCCGCACGAAGTGCGCAGCGGGGGTTCTTTCATGTCCGAGGACGCGCTGGGAAGTTACCCCATGCGGCCAGCGGACAACTATGTAGCCTTAGCCTAGAACATGCCCAAGAAACCATGCACAAACAGCGCAGCCACGATAGCACCGACAAACGGAGCGATGCCAGGAACAAGCAGGCCGTACTTCCAGTTGTTGTCAGCCTTGTTCTTGATCGGCAGCACCTGATAGGCCATACGAGGACCAAGGTCACGTGCCTGGTTCATGGCGAAGCCAGTGATGCCGCCCATGCCCATGCCAACGGCCCAAACGATCAGGCCGACGCAGATGGCGAGCATCAGGACGTTCTCGCCAGCACGGTTAGCAGCAGCAAGGATGGCGCTGATGAACACGAAGGTGCAGATAGCCTCGCAGAAGAAGTTACGGGCATAGTTGGTGCCCTCGGTGGTGGGGTTAGTCGAGAAGATGTTGCGCTGGGCAATGGGGTCGACGACGCCCTCGGAAGCCTTGAACTCATCGGCATACATAAGCCAAGCGATTACGGCGCCCACAAAGCCGCCGAGCATATCGGCAATCATGAAGGGGATGCAGCTGCTCCACGGCACCAGGCCTACGATGCACTGGGCAAGCACCATGGCGGGGTTCATGCACACGGCGCCGCCAAAGACAAACAGGCAGACCGAGATGCCAAAAGACCAGGTGGTGATGGCAAACATATGGCCGGAGCCCTGATACTTGGTGCCCTTGAGCACGGTATCGCAGTGCACGCCCACGCCAAAGATGATCATGAGGGCCGTTGCGCCGAATTCGCAGAGGAGTTTGGTAAGCATAAAACCTTATCTTTCTTGTCGGTTATAAACGATTCGTTTGGGCCACGCACTAGTGCTGCGCGACGACAACGCCCAGGCCATCGGGAATGACTGCAACCTTGGCATCGGCACCCTTCATCTCAAAGGCGAGCTTGAGCGCCTCCTCGATAGTGTTGACCGGCGTCATGTGCATATCCTTGAGCATCTGGTGATCGCACAGGTCGGTGACCATGATCACAGGGTGATGCGCCAGGATGCGGGCAAAGATCTGGCTCGTCCACTGATCGGGCAGGGTCTCGTCCTTAGGACGGTCGATGCAGGCGCGCTCAAACTCTGCCGGATCGTTGTCGGCGATGTTGTGATAGAAGCCCTCGCCGCCGTGGCCGTCGGCACAACCGGCGACATCGATGATCACGCCGCCCTCGGGAAGCGTGGCCTCGGCAGCGCACATGCCCTTCACGGCCTGATAGATGTTCTGGTCGAGCGGGTAACCGCCGTTGGTGGTGATGGCAATCTCGCACTCAACGGGCTCAACGCCGGCAAGGCTCTTCACGAACTCGCAGCCAGCCTCGTGCGCCTTGTGGATGTCACCGGCAAAAGAACCGATGACCTCGTGCTTGCCGTTGAGCACCACGTTAAGCACAAAGGCGAGGTGGGCCATCTCGGCGGCGGCGAACATATCCTCGCTCACGTGGTTGTGGCACAGGTTGCCGGCACGCGAATGGGAATCGTTCACAAACTGACCGTTGTGGTTGTACATGATGGTCTTGTAGCTGGCGATACCGGGCAGCACGGACTTGCGGCTGCCAGAGAAACCGGCAAAGAAGTGCGGCTCAATGAAGCCCTCTGCAAGCAGCAGATCGCAATCGGCGGCAATCTTGTTGATGATGCACTCGCCACCAGAAGGCAGGGTACCGATCTTTTTCATCATGCTGTCGTCAGTCGCGACGTGCATAACGATTTCCTCGTTGGCAACGATCTCCTCGCCATACTTGTTGACGAGTTCCTCGTGTGTCGACGGACGGTGCATACCCGTAGCAACCAAAATACGCACGCGAGCCTCGGGCGCAGCGGAATGGATGTGATGCAGCAGAATAGGCATCGTCACACGCGAGGGAACGGGACGCGTATGATCGGAGCTAATGATGACAATATCCTTCTTGCCAGCACAAAGCTCCTCGAGCGAAGGCGAGCCATAAGGGTTGGCAAGCGACTCCTCTACCAGCTCTTCCTGCGATTTTGTAGTCTTAAACTCGTTTTGATGACCTTCCATCACACCCGCGAAGTTCTTATCCTCGAGCTCCAGATGCAACGTCTTGTGGTCAAACGGCAGTTCACATTCAAACAATGACGAGCGCCCTCTTCCTTTCATCTAACACACTAGATAAACCGTTGGAAGGATACGCCGCTCACCGAAAAACTCCACCGTACACCGAGTCATTAACACAACGTTCATATTTGACCCACAACAAAACGGCCGCGACCCCAACCGGGACCGTGGCTGCTACAGTCGTAAGGCGAGAAGCGCACTTAATTCTCATCAGCCCCAATCCCCGAAGACCGAGGACAAAAGGGCCCGATGGGTCTCCCTCTGAATGCATTCCGCAGCACGAAGCCTTTTCCAAACGCGCGAAGCGCGCCATTATTCCCCCAGCCAGTAATCCGCCGAAGACCGGACATCGCAGGGGCCGCCGTATGTTTACTTTCCGGCGCACTCCGCAGGACGCAAGAAGCCCTCGCCGCACGAAGTGCGCAGCGAGGGCTTCTTGCATGTCCGAGGACGCGCCGGAAAGTAAACATACGGCGGCCCCGGACAGCGACTACAGGGCTATCGATTACCCCGTGTTCTGCAATCCAGCCGAGACGCCGGTCACAGTCGAAAGAATCAGGCTCATGTACTCGGCCTTCTTCTCCTCGGCCATCTCGTCCTGGTTCATACGCACCTCACGAAGGGCGCGGACCTGGGCGATGGACAGGGCGTCGACATAGGGGTTACGCACGCGGACGGCGCAGCCAAGCACGCGACGACGCTGCAGCGGCCACTCGTCACCGACGATGGCAAGGACCCACTTACGCGTGAGCTGCATCTCGGTGAAGACCTTCTCGGACAGATCCTGGCGATCGCCCAGGTGCAGATACATCTTGGCGATGCGCTGGTCGGTCTTGGCGATCGACATCTCGATGTTGTCGATGAACGTGCGGAAGAACGGCCACTCCTGGTAGGCAGCCTTAAGCTGGTCAAGGTCGCCCAACTGCTCGCAAGCGGTGCCCAGGCCGTACCAAGCGGCCAGGTTAATGCGCGCTTGGCTCCAGCTGAAGATCCACGGAATGGTACGCAGGTCGTCGAGCGACTTGGCACCCAGACCGCGCTTGGCGGGACGCGAGCCGATCGGCAGCAGACCGACTTCGGTCAGCGGCGTCACGGTCGAGAACCACGGTGTAAAGTCCTCGGTGTTCAGCAGGTCCAGATAGCGCTCGTGGCTTACGGCGTTGAGCTTCTCTGCCATGTCCCAGAACTTCTGCGTGGTCTCGGTGTTGGTCTTCTCGACGCTCGGGGCCGACTGCAAAAGCGTTGCGGCGGCAACGGACTCAACATGGCGCTGAGCCAGCGTGCGGTTGCCGTAACGGGCAAAGATGACCTCGCCCTGCTCGGTGAGCTTAAAGAAGCAGTTAACCGAACCCTTGGGCTGCGCCAGCACGGCCTTGTTGGCCGGGCCGCCGCCACGGCCCACGGCACCGCCGCGACCGTGCATGAGCACCAGGTCGATATCGTTCTTCTCGGCCCACTTGGCGATGCGCTCCTGCGCGGAGTGCAGCGCGAGCATGGCCGTGGTAGGACCGGCATCCTTGGAGGAGTCGGAGTAGCCCAGCATGACCTCCATGCGGCGGTTGGTCTGGGCAAGGCGCTTTTGCACCACGGGCAGCGTGAGCATCTGGTCGAGCACGTCGACGCAGCCCTCGAGGTCCTCGAGCTGCTCGAACAGCGGGATCACGTCGAGCTCGGGAACGTCCTCCTCGTGTGCAAAGGACAGGTGGGCAAGTTCAAAGACGTCGGCCACATGCTGGGCGCTCTTGGTGAACGAGATGATGTAGCGGTGCGCCATCTTCTTGCCGTAGCGCTTCTGGATGGAACCGATGGCACGGAAGGTATCGATGACCTCGCGCGTCATGGGCTGCAGGTCGCCATGGATACCGTTCTCGTGGATATCCTTGAGGGCGCGGGCGTGCACCACGGAATGCTGACGGAACTCCATCTCGACCATGTGGAAGCCGAAGGACTCGACCTGCCAGATGATGGTCTGGACCGGGCCGTAGGCGGCACGGACGGCACCGCAGGCGGCTAGCGAGCGCTGGACGACGCGCAGGTCATCC
This sequence comes from Coriobacteriaceae bacterium, assembly GCA_025757745.1. Classification (NCBI taxonomy): domain Bacteria; kingdom Bacillati; phylum Actinomycetota; class Coriobacteriia; order Coriobacteriales; family Coriobacteriaceae; species Coriobacteriaceae bacterium. The sequence goes on along the minus strand of CP107217.1, from coordinate 459,049 downwards.
AGGAACTCATCGGCGCTGTGGTACATGGTGTCGGTGATGCGACGCACGGTTGCGTTGAGTCGGTCTGCCATGACGAGCATGACGGCGCGATGCGGCTCGTGCTCGGAGATCAGCTCGGCGCGGGCCGTGTACTGGGTGCTCATCTCGACCTGATGGTTCCACAGGTTGATGAGCTCGGCAGACGGCTTGCTGTAGGTGGCCTCGAGCGTCAGGTTGCGGCCGATGCGGCGGCACTTGTCCTCGAGCTTGAGCACCATATGGATGAAATACTTGGCGGCGACCTCACGGCTCACCTTAGCGGTGACGTTGGGGTTACCGTCGCGGTCGGAACCGATCCAGCTGCCGGGGTGGAAGAACGCCGGGCACAGTGGCGGCACAGTGCCGGCCTTGTCGCCCAGCACCCAGTCGTCAAAACGACGATAGATAACGGGAATGACGTCGAACAGCGTGTTATCGAAGATGTCGATGATGGTATCGGCTTCCTCGACCGGCGTGGGCTTCTTGAGAGCGATGGGGCTCGTACGCACCAGGGCGTCGATCTCCTGCAGCATATGGCGCTCGTTCTCCACCAGGTCGGAGCCGCCCAGGCGCGGACGCTCCTCCAGCAGGTTGGAGATACGGCGAATCTTGCCCTCGACGGCCTTACGACGGGCCTCGGTGGGATGTGCGGTAAAGACAGGGTGGAACTCGAGCTTGTCGAGCAGCTCGTTGGCGCCCTCGACACCCATCTCGTTTACCAACTGGTGATAGGCGACGGTGAGTTCGTTGGCGGGATCGACCTCGGTATCGGTCGACGCACCTGCCTCGCGCTCGCGCAGCTGCGCCACGCGGTAGTTCTCCTCCGACAGGTTTGCCAGATGGAAGAAGCTCGTAAAGGCGCGGACAATAACCTGCTGCTTATCGAGCGGCAGGCTGTCGATAAGATCGACGACCTCACGAAACGCCACAGCAGTAGGCTCGTCGGCGGTGGGCACGCCCTGCTCGTCGACGGACTCGTCGGCAGCACGGGCGCCGGGGTTTCCGGCATTGGCCACAATCTCGGCCGTCAGGATCTTGTCGAACAGGTCCGCGATCTCGGGATCATACTCGCTAAGCACACGGCGCTCCAGGCGCAAGAACAGCGCCAAGTTGTCGCGCAGCTCCTCGGGGATCTCGATCTCGGCGAGACGCTCCCTGGACTCGGCATTCGAGCCGATTCGGTTAACGAGGCGGTTGACCACGGCAGCGACGCGCGCCGCGGCTTCGGGTACAGACTGGTTGCTTAGGTTCTCAGCCACGTTTCCTCCCATTCCTCCTTCTATGCACGTAACATGCGGTATTCATTATAGGCACTCGGCAAAAACTTTCGGCGCTGATTGCACTTTACCACACAAAAGTATTTTCTGCATTGCAAGGGTTTTTGCCCTAAATGGTCGTATTTCTCGGTGGGCGGCATACGTAAATAGGGGCATTCCGCATAAAAGCGAAACACCCCCGTAACAATCGCTCGCAATGAGCTGGGCACCTCAGCGGCACTACAGCTCAAAAATCATGCGCTACAGGCGCTCGCGAACCGCCTCGACCACGTTGGCCAGATCGACGAGGGCCTCGTCATGGCTCTCCATGTCGCGCACCTTGACCTTGCCGGCGGCAAGCTCGTCGCCACCCAGGACCAAGATGAGCTTGGCGCCCACCTTATCGGCCTGCTTAAACTGGGCCTTGAGCGAACGGCCCTGATAGTCGGCCTCGGTCACGATACCTGCGGCGCGAAGCTCCTGCGTAATGGCAAAGACGTTCTGGCGCAACTCCTTGCCGGCGTTGGCGACGTAGACACACGGGGCCTCATCGGCGCCCAGGTCGCTGCCAAAGGCCTGCAGGGCCAGCAGGGCGCGCTCAAAACCGACGGCGAAGCCGACGCCGGCCGTGGGCTTGCCGCCCTCGAGCTCGACCAGACCGTCGTAGCGACCGCCGCCGCCGATGGAGCCGACGCCGGCGCCGGGGGCCTCGACCTCAAAGACGGTACGGGTGTAGTAGTCCAGGCCGCGCACCAGGGTGGGATCCTCGACATACTCGATGCCGGCGGCATCCAGATAGCGCTTGACCTGCTCGTAGTGCTCACGGCACTCGTCGCACAGGTTGTCACCCATCAACGGAGCCTCGGCCATGATCTCGCGGCAATGGTCGTTCTTGCAGTCGAAGGCGCGCAGCGGGTTAAGCTCGGCGCGCTCGCGGCACTCATCGCACATCTCGTCGGCGTGATCGAGAATGAACTGCTTGACCTGCTCGCGATAGGCCGGACGGCACTGGGCGTCGCCCATCGAGTTAATGAGCAGACGAAGCTTGGAAAGATCGAAGCCCAGGCGCTTGTAGAACTCCATGAGCATGATGATGCATTCGGCGTCTGCCGCCGGATCGGGAGCGCCGAGCCACTCGATACCCACCTGGTGGAACTGACGCAGACGACCCTTCTGGGGACGCTCGCCGCGGAACATGGCCTCGGCATAGTAGGCCTTAAACGGCGTGGAGCCCTGGGGCACCAGGTTGTTCTCCACGACGGCGCGCACCACACCGGCCGTGCCCTCGGGGCGAAGGGCCAGGCGCTGCTTGGGCTTGAGCTTGGTATCGGTACCCTCGGTAAAGACGCGCTCCAGGTTGGCGCCGCTAAACACGCGGAACATCTCCTTGCGCACGACGTCGGTCGACTGGCCGATGCCGTGGACAAAGACGTCCACCTGCTCGATCGCGGGCGTCTCGATGGGCTTAAAGCCAAACGGCTCGAACACGCCGGCAGCGATCTGCTGCATCTTTTGCCAGGCGCGCATCTCGGCGCCGATAAGGTCGCGGGTTCCCTCCGCCTTCTGTGCCTGCATGGGCAAACACCTTTCTTTTGTATCGCGTCATAGGTAGTGGACATTATACGGCACAAAGCAGCAACGCGGCGGCGCGTCTGACCGAACGAGGGTATGGGGACTCGTTCGGCCAGATGCGCCGCCGCGGTTTGTGATCCGTTTTCCTCCGTCCCCTTCGGATCACGTGATCTGTTGGGGACGGAGGAAAACGGATCATTTCGTAGGCCCGTGGCCGCCTTGGAAACCGAATGATGGTACGAGCATCCATTCGGCTTCCAGGACAGCCACGGACAGAACAGGGCGAACGAAAAGAGCGACGGACGTCTACTCCCCCGCCACGCTTGCGCGCAGCTTGGCGGCGATGGGCTCAGACGCCCGCAAGAACGCCAGCATGATTACCGAGCACGCCAAGCAGACAATCCAGGTGCTCACAAAGGAGCCCGTAGCGTCGAACAGCACACCCGAGACGATGGCGCCTACGGTGCCACCGACCATCTCGAGCGAGGTAATGGTGCCCGTGACCTTGCCCAGGTCGGCCATGCCAAACTGCTTAGACGCAGCGATCGTGGGCGTTGGAGATGGTGTACTGCGCAAGGGAAATGCCCAGGTCGCTGACGATGAGCGGCTGGAACAGGCTCATGCAGTTGACGAAAATCGTGTAGCACGTGGCCATGATCACGAAGCCAGAGGCCACCACGAGCCAGCCGGGGAAGAACTTGCGTTGCAGGGGCATTGGTTACTCCCTGTGGTCGGCGATATAGCCCAAAGCGACGGCGGTATAAGCCGCGGCACCGAGCGGCAGCTCGGCATCGTTAAAGCGCGCCTTGGGATGGTGCTGGGCAAAATGCTCATCCGTATCGGTTACAGCGGCGCCCACGGTAAAGTACGCACTCGGGATCTCGCTCGAGATCAAAGCGAAGTCCTCGCTCGCCATGGCGTGGAACAACGGCAGGAAGGCGGCCTTGGGCAGCGTCGCACCCACATAGCCAAGCGACGCCTGCGTCATGCCGTCGTCGAGTACCAGCGGCGGAACATCCGAAAGCGTCTCGATAGTCGCCGGCGTGCGATACGTTGCGGCCACACCGTTGACGACCTCGGCGATGCGGGTCTTGAGGTGCTCCATGAGCTCGACGTCGAAGCCGCGCAACGTGCCTTCGAGCACGCAGGTGTCTGGGATGACGTTGGCCGCTTGGCCACCGGCAAACTTGCCCACGGTCAGTGCGACCTCCTTGGCCGCCGGCACTTCGCGAGCGATAAGCTCCTGAAGCGCCAGGTGCACATGCACGCCGGCCGTGATGGGATCGATGCAGATCTCGGGGCTGGAACCGTGGCCACCCTTGCCCTGCAGCGTGATACGGAAACCGTACACGCCCGAGAGCGCCGGGCTCCCATAGAGCACCAGGCCGAGTGGCGATTGGCTGTTAACGTGCATGGCAAAAGCCGCCTGAGGACGCGGGTTCTCGAGCAAGCCATCGGCGATGGCAGCGCGTGCCCCCTCAAAGGTCTCCTCGCCCGGCTGGAACAGCAGCTTGACAGTAGCATTGGCGTCGACAAGCTCGGCCTCGCGGACCTTGAGCAGGCGCGCCGCACCAAGCAGCGCCGTCGCGTGCATATCGTGTCCGCATGCGTGCATACAGCCATTGATAGAGGCAAAAGACTCTCCCGACTCCTCGGCAACAGGCAGGGCATCCATATCGCCACGGAGCATGATAACCGTACCGGCCTGCTTGTCCGTGCACGTACCGTTATCCCGAGCAGCAGCTGCCGCGCCGGCACCGATAAGGCCAACGACACAGGAGCCGTCAACAAGCACGGCATAGGGAATATCCATCTCGTCGAGACGTGCCTGGATAAAGGCGGACGTCTGTGGAAGGTTGTTACCGAGCTCAGGCGTTTGATGGAGATCGTGTCGCCACGCAGCGAGCTCGTCTGCAAAAGCCCGAGCTTCTGTGACCAGGCCATTGCCGATAGCGGCCTGCGCCACCGTAGTGGTCTGAGGCGCTGGTTGCGGTTGAAGATCGGACAGAGCTGGTGCCATAAATGCCCTCCAGTAACGTTTTTGCAGCAAGCACTTTGATAGCGTAAAGTGCAAGGCACAACTGTAAGGGCATGACATAAAAAATGCCGCCCTGGGAGGGCGGCGCAACAATTTGTTTACAATCGCGCTCGCGGCTTTTTGCGCAAAAAGTCGAAATGCGTCTCGCTCAAAATGATCGATAGGAAGATGAGTGCGAAGCCGGCGAGCAGACGCGAGGTGAGCGCCTCCCCCATCAGCAGCACCGAGAACAGCACACCCGAAGGCGACTCCATCGAAAGGAGCAGCGAGCCCGTCGAGGCCGGGACATGCGCCAGGCCGACGTTTTGGATGAGCAGGGCCACGCACGTACAGCCCACCGAGAGAAACGCCATCACACCGATAAAGCTCGGCGTCCACACGGATAGAGGCGCTTGGGTCTCGAAGAGCAGCGACGATACCAGGCTCAGCACGCCGTTGCCCACAAACATCCAAAACGTGATGACGTTGATGTCCATTTTGCGACCGTACTTGGCGGTCACCGCCATCTGGATGGCGAAGAAGACCGCACCCGCCAGCGTAATGGCGTCACCGATGTTGAACTCGACGCTATCGAGCGCCACCAGGCCAATGCCCGCCAAGCACAGCAGTGCTGCACCCAGGTTATAGCGGGTGAGTTTTTCGCCGCTCAGAAAATAGCTCGCGAACGGCACAAGGATGCAATACGTGCCCGTCAAAAAAGCATTCTTGCCTGCCGTAGTATGCGCCAGGCCGACCGTCTGCAACGCATAGGCCGCCCACATAAGCACGCCCATACTCAGGCCAACAATCAGATTGCGAGCGTTGAAATGTGCAGTGATGCGCTTGTGGAAGACGGCAAACATGACCAACGCTGCAGGCAGAAAGCGTACATAGAGCAGCTCGAACACCGGAATGGTGTCGAGGGCGTCCTTCATAGTGGTAAAGGAGTAGCCCCAGGTGACCGCCACCGAAAGTAGCAAAACCTTCCAGAACAGCGGAGAGCGTGCGCCGGCACCCCTGGGAATACCGCCCGCGCCCAAATCCTCACGGGCCACAGGGCTATCGGGCATGTTTTCGATTTCGTTGGCAGCGTATTGGGCCATGGAACATCCTCGCACTCAATCTGGGCGTGGTGTCCGCACGCGTATGGCTGCGTGCCGCCTCATGGTCAAATAAAAACGGGACGCACCGGACCCCCGGCACGCCCCGCTACTGTAGCAACAATCAAGCAGCCCACGCAATCCAGCCCACTAAAGTACCGACTTGAATAACCTCGATGTTTCGTCAACGTCACGCTGTTACACTAAATAAGCTTTGTCGACTCCAGCTTTTCGATGATCCAGTCGTTGGCTTTGATGACCGGACGGCGGAAGACGACGCCCAAGGCCAGCGACGGAATCAGATAGCTCGCCAGAATGCCCAGCTCAACCCAGTACTCCATATGGTAGGCGCCGGCCATGGCGGCATGCATGGCGTTGATGCCATGAGTGAACGGCAGGAACGGATAGATTGCCTGGAACACGGGGCCGGTCATCTCGATGGGGAACGTGCCGCCCGAACCGCCGACCTGCATGACCAACAGCACGACAGCGAGCGCCTTGCCGATATCGCCAAACGAAACCGTAAGCGTATAGACGATATTGGAGAACACGAGACTCGCGACCCAGCCCGCCAGCACAAACTGCAGCGGGTTGTCGCACTGAATGCCAAAGAACAGAATGTCGCCCGCGCACACGAGCGTTGCCTGCAGCAGAGCCAAACCGCCAAAGAACAGGTAACGGCCCAGATAGATCTCGTGCAGGCGTACGGGGACGAGCTCGTTGATAAGCTCATCGTCAACCGAGACCTTCATCATGGCCGCCAGTACAATCGAGCCGACCCACAGCGACAGAATCGTGTAGAACGGTGCCATGGCCGAACCGTAGTTGCGGATCGGATAGACCGGTTTGCGGTCAAGCGCGACGGGACCGGAAAGCGACACGGCCAGACCCTCGGGATCGTTGCCGATCATCGTCTTGATCGTAGCGAGGTCATCCGACATCAAGGCGCCGTCGAGCTCGTCCTTGAAAGCGCTGATCTTGTCCGACGCCTCACCCAGCTGATCGGAAGCCTTGTTGACCAGCTTTGCAGCCTTGGAGAGGCCCTTTGCCAGCGAACCGGATGCGTCGGTCAGGCCGGCAACAGCACTATCCAGGTCGCCCGAGATACCGTTGAGCGAATCCAAAACGCCCGAAATAGTCTTCTTGAGCTCCTTGGCCTTAACCGAGAACGTGGAATCGTAGTCGGACTTGGCTCCCGAAATGCCCGCCTTGGCATCGGCGATGGCCTGGTCGACCTCAGCACGCATGCTGTTGACCTCTGCCATACTGTCAGAAAGGGACTTAGCGGTTGCCGTTAGGTCCTTGGCGTTGTTTCGATACTCCACCGCGATCCTGCTCAGCGATGTTGCCACAGACTTGAGGCTCTCCTGGAGCTTTTCGTCACTGACCTGCTCGGCAAAGCCGCGGAGCTGATCGGCCATCGCATCGATATCCTTGGCGCGCGCATTGAGGGCCGCAGCGGCATCGTTGAGTTGGGACACCGTAAGGTCGACATGCTGGTTTGCGGTGTCGAACGCCTTCGCGAGCTCGGCAGACACATTGTCGAACGAACCAGCACTTCCATCGATTGCGGCATCGATGGCATCGTTTGCCGCCTTAAGCGCTTCTTTGGAATCATCGATGCCGCTTTTGGCATGTTCCATGAGCTGCTTTGTCGACTCATCGACGGCACCGGTCTGCTTGAGCATGCCGCTCGCCGACGTCAGCGAATCGGACGTGGAGCTCAAAATGCCCGCCAGCGACGAAGCATTTGCCTGAACGTCTCGCAGGTCCTCAATCGAATCGCCGAGCGTCGAGGACAGGTTGGCGATAAAGTTGCTGACCTGGTCGGTGCTCATGTAATCGAGCAGGCTGGACACCGTCTTAAGACCGATGCTCGTAATGGTCTCGGTAAAAGTTTCGTTAACCTGGCTCTGGACGGCGCTCGAACCCTTCTCGGTCACGATCTGCGCAATGGCGTTGGCCTTCTGATTCTCGTAGAACTCGATATCGGCATGCTTCACGTCGGTCGAGAAAAGCGTCATCATGTCAGCGCTAAACGTTTTGGGGATAACGACGGCAGCATAGTACGCGCCCGACTTAACGCCCTCGATAGCCTTTTCGCGATTGTTGAGCACAACCCAATCGAAGCTCTCGTTGCCGCGTAGGGTGGCGGTCACGTTTTCGCCCACGTTAACCTCGACGGGGATCAAATCGCTCTCGTAACCCTCATCGGTGTTGACCACGGCGATCTTAAGATTGCCGGTGTTGCCGTACGGATCCCAGCTGCCGGCGATGTTAAACCACGCGTACAGACACGGTACGATAATGAGGCCCATCACGACAACCAAGCCGATCACGGAGCGAGACACGTTTTGGACATCGCGCTTAAACAGATGCAGGATGTTCTTCATTTATGCCTCACCTCCTTTGGAGTGCTTGCCAAGCGCGGTGGTATCTCCATCATTTGTGGCTGTGCTGTCGCTGCCCTGAGATTTATGGTGCGAGCCGATATGCGGCAAGCGGCCCGTGGACTGATCGCCGCCCTTGGCACCACGCTCGCTGGCGTTGAGGCCAAACATGTGGCGGGCGGCAGGAATGGCGGCCGTGTGTTCGCGCATCTCGCGACGCAGGTCCTCATCCGAAAGCGCCGAGATGCGCATCTGGGTATTGAGGCTCGCTCGGATATATTCGATATTGATAAGCCAGCCGCAGATGGCAATAACCGAGATGATCCAAATGACAAGCAGGATGATCTTGCCGTTATTGTCGATATCGAGAACCGTCGACAGGACAAAGAGCAGGACCTGAACGCCCACCACGGCGGCAAAACCGCCCTTGATGTAGTACGGGTAGCGATGTTCAAAGGCGACCGCATGATCGAGCAGTTCGCGACGGTACGAATCGGAATCGAGCATGACGCGCATGGCCGTGCGCAGCGAGTAGCGCTGGCGCGGCAGGTCGTTGGACTCGCAAATCATCATACCGGTCGTGGAGAGCTGTTTATCAAAGAGCAGGTTAAGGTTGAGCAGCAGCGGACGCAGCTGCAGGCCGATAAAGAGCGCCACGATCAAGAACACGCCCAGAATGCACAGGTTAAACAGGTAGTTGAACGAATACATGCCGCCGACCGTCTCGCGCAGCAGATTGATGCCGTAGGTAAAGGGCAGCAGCGGGTGCAGCCACTGGAAGAAGCCGGGCATCATCTCGATGGGGTACATGCCCGACGAACCCGGGATCTGCACGATGACAAGAATGACGCCGATTGCCTTGCCGATATGCTTAAACGTAGTGGACAACGCGTAAATGATGTTGACGTACGTAAATGAGATGGCGATGCCGCCCAGCACAAATAGGAGCGGACTGACGCACTGTACGCCAATGACCAGATCTCCCACCGTAACGATAATGGCCTGCAACGCGCCCAGGATCACCAGGAGCAACCAGCGGCCAAAGTAGCCTTGGCGCGCCGTAAAGCTGCCAACACCTTCACGGTCGACCTCGAGCTTGTAAATGGCGATGAGCACATAGCCGCCCACCCAAAGCGCCAGATTGGTGTAGAAGGGAGCGATGCCCGAGCCAAAGCTCTTGACCGGATAGATTGACTTGGACGTCAACTCAACCGGAGACGCCATGAAATCTGCCACGTCATTGACATCGACGCCCATCAGATCGGCCAGCTCGCCCATGGACTCGGAGGTCTGCAGCGCCGCGATGTCATTGGCGGCGGTTGCAAGCTTGTCCTGGACCTTGGCAAGCGAGGAATCGGTCTGGGACAGCGTGGTCTTGGCCTGGCCGAGCGTAGCGCTAAGCTGCGCCAACGTGCCGCGCGCATTTGCAAGTGTAGGTGTCATACCCGAGACGATACCGGTCAGGTCGCCCGAAACGGCAGCAAAAGAGTCGAGCGCGCTCGAGGCCTTCGGCAGCGCGTTTTGGCCCAAGTCCGTCTGGGCTTGGCCAAGGTTGGTCGCACCGGTATGAATTGCGTTATTGATAGCGTCACTGGCACCCGAAACAGCCGCTGCGTCATTCGCCATGGCGCTCGACTGCGCGGACAGACCGTCCTTGATGCTCTGAAGCTTTTCATTCTGCTCTCGAAGCAAATCGATGGTCGATACAATGCGCGCGTCAATTTCCTCGGAACCTGTCGACGTGTCATTGGCGAGAATCTCTAAGTGCCCGATAACGGCCTTATTGTGGTCGATCGTCGCTTGGAGAGACTCGAGCGAGTTGTCGATACGGGTGGTCGTAGATGTGACCGTGCCCGTCAGCTTGCCGATGGCAGCGTTCGCAGAGGCTGACGTCTTGGTGAGCGCAAGGCTGCCTTCCGAGAGCGCCTTGGAGAGCGAGGCGACAGAGTTGCCCGCCGTGGCGCGAGCCTCGCCCAGCAGGTCATTGCCCTGGGAGATCGCCTGCGTCAGCGACGGCGCCTGACCCTGCAGACCGGCAAGTGCCGCATCTGCCGAGGCAATGGAACCACTCGTCTTATCGATGGCGGCATTCATGTCGCCAATCGAATCACGCACTTCGCCCAACGTATCGGAAGCCTCTGATACCGAACCGGCCAACGAATCCTGAGTCTGGGTTGCCTTGTCCTTTAAATCGACTCCGGCATCCTTGGCAATACTGGCAACGGTCTCGCCCACCGTGGAGACAAATTCCGAGTTGATCTGCTCCTCGATGGTGTTTGCACCGGTGTCGGTAACCTTGGGCGCAATAGCGCTCTTCTTCTCATTGACGTAGTACGTAAGCTTGGGCTGATGGTAGTTGCCGTCGAGCATCGAAACCAGGTTATCCGAGAAGTTCTTGGGGACTACGATGGCCGCATAGTACTCACCGCTCTCGACGCCCTCTTTGGCATCGGCCGCAGAATCGACGAAGGTCCAGCCCAGCTGATCGTTCTCCTTGAGCTGATCGACGACCTGATCGCCCGCGTTGAGCTCGCCCACCAGGTCGTTTTGGGTGCCCCGATCGTTGTTGGCGATGGCAATCTTGATGCCCTGGGTGTTTCCGTACGGATCCCAGTTGGCCACGATGTTGTACCAGGCATACAGCGAGGGAATAACGCACACGCCAAGGGTAACCACCAAGGCGACGGGGTTCACAAGCAGTCGCTTAATGTCGCGCTTAAATATCGCAAAGGAGACCTTTGCATTGGATAGTTTGCTGCCGAGACTCACGCTTGGACCATCCATCCTGTCGTTGAATCAAATCGTACTATCGACAACCATTGTACGTAGGCGCTTTAGCGTCTCAGAGCACAATGGTATTGAGTTTTGCGGGTAGCAATATACTACGAAGACGAATTAACGTACAGTTGTACAGTATCTTAAATTTCAGCAGGTCACAAAACCACAACCCGCACAAATTAGCAATTCAAATAGCATCGGGGACGTTCTTAAACGACTAGTCAAACAAAAACGCCCCCAATGACTACTTAGGACCACGAAAGCGTCGCTGGTTGAGCATAAGTCAGCGAAAACGCCCCTAAGCGAGCAAGGTGACGCGAAAGAGGAGGGAAGCGTACTTCGGTACGCGACCGACGATTGAACGTCAGATTGCCGCTTAGGGGCGTTTGCAGCGTCGAGCTGTTACGCGGTTTGGTAAAACCGCGTAACTACCTAACTACATCAAGTTGCAGACAGCCGCCGCGAAGGCCACGGGGTCCTCGGGCAAAACGCCCTCGACCAGCAGGGCCTGGTCATAGAGCAGGCCGGAGTACTGCTTGATCTTGTCGGTGTCGCCCGCCTTCTGGGCAGCGACGAGCTTGGCAAAGACCGGGTGCTTGGCGTTGAGCTCGAGCACGCGCTGGCTCTTGGGCATACCGTCGGGCGCGCCCTCGGGACCCTTCTGGAGCACCTTCTCCATCTCGAGCGAAAGCGGGCCCTCGGTGGTGATGCACGCGGGAGCATCGGTCAGGCGCGCAGAGACGGCGACCTTCTCGACCTTGTCGCCGAGCGCCTCCTTCATGGCGCTAAAGAGGTCCTCGTTCTCCTTGGTGGCGTCCTCGGCCTCCTTCTTCTCGTCCTCGGTCGCCAGGTCAAGATCACCGGTCGCGACGTTCTTGAGCTCCAAGTGACGATCCTCGACCTCGGGCTCAGCACCGTCGGCAACGGCCTTCTCGGCAGCCTCGCGGGCAGCATCGTCCTCGTAGATCTTGGGCATATCGGCGGCAACGTACTCACGCATGGCCTGGAACGTGAACTCATCCACATCCTGCGTCAGCAGCAGCACGTCATAGCCGCGGTCGAGCACGCCCTTTACCACGGGCATCTTGGCCAAGCGCTCACGCGAGTCGCCGGCGGCGTAGTAAATGGCCTTCTGATCCTCGGGCATGCCCTTGGCATACTCGGCCAGGGTAATCATCTTCTGCTCCTTGGCAGACCAGAACAGCAGCAGGTCGGCGAGCTCATCGGCCTTCATGCCATAGCTCGAGTAGATGCCGTACTTAAGACCGCGGCCAAAGTTCTCAAAGAACTTCTCGTAGGCCTCGCGGTCGTTGTCACGCATATCCTCAAGGTCGGCAGTGATCTTCTTTTCCACACGCTTGGCGATGGCCTTGAGCTGACGGTTCTGCTGCAGCGTCTCACGCGAAATATTGAGCGTCACGTCGGCGGAATCCACGACGCCGCGCACAAAGTTGTAGTAGTCGGGCAGCAGGTCGTCGCACTTCTCCATGATCAGAACGTTGGAGCTGTAGAGCGCCAGGCCCTTCTCGTAGTCCTTACTGTACAGATCGAACGGCGCGCGGCCCGGCACAAACAGCAGGGCGTCATACTCGAGCGTGCCCTCAGCATGGAAGCTGATGGTGCGCGCCGGATCGTCAAAGTCGTGGAACGTGGACTTGTAGAACTCGTTGTAATCCTTCTGTTCAACGTCGGAGCTGCGCTTCTTCCAGATTGGCGTCATGGAGTTGATGGTCTCGAGCTCCTGGTAGTCCTCGTACTCGGGCTTGTAATCGTCGCCGGCGTCCTCGGGCTTGGGTTTCTGGCGGCTCTTGCTCACCATCATCTGAATCGGGTAGCGCACATAGTTGCTGTACTGCTGAATCAGGCTCTTGAGGCCCCACTCGGTCAGGAAGCGATCGTAGGTCTCGGCCTCGCCGTCGGCGTCGAGCTTCTCGTTCTCACGCAGCGTCAGAATGACATCGGTACCGTGCTCGGCACGCTCGCCATCCTCGATGGTGTAACCCTCAAGACCGTCGGACTCCCAAACGTGGGCGGTATCCTCGCCATAGGCGCGGCTCACGACCTTCACATGGCTGGCGACCATAAAGGCCGAGTAGAAGCCCACGCCAAACTGACCGATAATGTCCACATCGGAGCCCTGCTGCTCGGCGTTCTCGGTCTTAAACTCCTCGGAGCCGGAATGGGCGATGGTGCCCAGGTTGCGCTCGAGCTCCTCGGCGGTCATGCCAATGCCGTTATCCGAGATGGTAATGGTGCGGGCGTCTTTATCAAAGGAGACGCGAATAGCCAGGTCGCCCTGATCGAGCTTGACACTCGGGTCCTGCAGGCTCTTAAAGTTGAGCTTGTCGACGGCGTCGCTCGCGTTAGAGATAAGCTCGCGCAGGAAGATTTCCTTATTGGTGTAGATGGAGTTGATCATAAGGTCGAGCAGTTTTTTGCTCTCGGTCTTAAATTGACGCATGTGCAGTCCTTTCGCGCTACCCCCGTCCGCAAAAACGGCCCGGTTGCCCGAGCCGCATCGCAGACCTGCTATGTTCAGACTTAGATTTTATAACCCATTAGCGCGCATATATACATACGGAATCGAAAAACTGTATGTCAGAGCGCTCTGATGCGCCAATTGCCAAGGAGTGCCCCAACTGCCGGCAGAAAAGGAACGTCCCTATCTGCCATCAACGCGCTTGGCCATCCAGACATGGGGCTGTCCCTCGTCTTCGTAGTCTACCGGGGCAATTTGCGTGTAGCCCGCCTTTGCATAGAGCGGCAACACGTATTCCTGCGCATGCAGCTTAATAAGTTTAGCGCCGGCATCGCGTGCACACGCAGCGCTGGCCTCGACGATCACACTCGCCAGTCCGCGACGACGCATAGCCGGCAGCACGGCGACGCGCCCCATAATGTAGGTCTCCCCCGCCGCAACGTCTTCGTCCATGTCACATGCCGGCGACACCGGGGCTTCCGCATCTGCCGCGCGCTCCAGCTCCTCGGGAAACACGCGCGAGCAGCCGGCGAGTTGACCATCAACATACAGCGTCACATGAATGCAGTCAGAAGACTCATCAATCTGGTCGAACTCGATTTCGTAACCCTGTTCGTCCATAAAGACGGCGCGGCGCACCAGCGCCGCATCCTCAAAGCATCCCGTCTTAATTTGAATATCCATGGTCGCCCCTCCGTTCAAAGCAAACGTTAGGGACAGATTTTAGCGAAAGTGAGCGCCTCGCACGCTAAACTTGGCTCGCGCCTTTGCAAGGTAATCGTAGTGACGAACATTGTGGGCGTCGCTTGCGATAAAGCTGTACAAGCCCTCGTCAAACAGGCGCTGCGCCGGCTTTTTCTCGCGACCAAAGCGCCCGCCGGCAATAAAATCAGCCGAAGCCTGCAGCTTGCAACCCATATCGACCAGACGCTCGGCCACACTCACATCCTTTTGAACAGCGCGATATCGCTCGGGATGAGCGATGATCACCTGGTAGCCGCGGCATTGCAAATCGTAAATCGTACTCTCGTACTCTCTAAACGCATAGGGATCAGCATGCGTCGAAAGCTCAAGCAGGAACTCATTGGTGCCATCGAAATGCAGGTACTCCGCGGCGTCGATGCCCAGCTCGACAAGCTTTCGGTGGTTGACCTCAAAGCCCATCTGAAGCGGAAAACCATCTGCGTTATCCTGCAATAGCTCAAAGGCATCCCACATCTTGTCGTAATCAAAATAGGGATCACGGCAGTGAGGAGTGCAAACGATTCTGGTTACACCGGCCCGCTTGGCAGCCTCGAGCATCGCCAAGCTCTCATCGAGATCGGCGGCGCCGTCGTCTACACCCGGCAAGATATGGCAATGAATGTCACGCATAGGTCGGCCTTAATCAACTAAACGTTTGCCCGGTTGGTGAAGATGCCCTTTTTGGAAGTGCCCTGATCAGCGGAGCCCTTCTTAACCTTCTTACCGTCCTTGGTGTAGTAAGAATAGTAGTACTCGCTGGTCTCGGTCTCACAGTAATTCATGACGGTACCGATGAGCTTGACCTTCTCGGACTTCTTAAGCTGGGCGATAGCGTTGAGCGCCTCTTCGCGCTTGGTGAAGTCTTCGCGCACCACGAACAGCGTGCCGTCGGTCAGGCTGGCAATCTCGGCAGCATCGATGAAGGTGCCGACCGGAGGAGCATCGAAGATGACGTACTGGAACTTAGCAGACAGTGCCTTGACCAACTTGGAAAAGCGATGGGAGACGATGATGTCTGCAGGATTGGGAATATGCGGCTCGGCATCGAGGAAGTAGAAGTTCTTCTGACCCGTCTCGACAATTGCCTGGTCAATGGAGATCTGCTCGGAAAGGACCGCATAGAGTCCGCCGCGCGAACGAACGCCGAGCATATCGGAAAGGGACCTGCGGCGCATATCGGCCTCGACCAGGAGCACGGACTTGCCGCTCGTGGCGATTGCCTGAGCAAGGTTAATGGCAACCGTTGACTTGCCCTCGTTGGGAATCGAGGAGGTAACGGTGATGGTGCGAATGGGGTCGTCCACGCTCGCAAAGCGGATGTTGGCCAGAAGGGTCTTGGCGGCATTCTGTACAACGAGCTTATCGGTGTTCTTTGCCTTAGCCATGCCTATTTACCACCTTTCATAGCCGGAATTCGGCCAACAACGGGAATACCCAGGAGCTCTTCTGCCTCTTCGGCACCGCGGATGCGGGTATTGAGCATGTCTGCCAAAACGACATAGGCAACTGCGATAAAGATACCGGCGAGGAACGCAACGGCGACGTACAGCGTGCGCTTGGGGCCGCTGGGGGATTCGGGGGTCTTAGCCTTATCGATAACGTTGATGCTCTGAGCGGCACCGACATTCTGGGCGACCGTGCTCACCGAGCTGGCCATGGCCCTTGCCACCTCTGCCGTCTCCTCGGCATCGGTGCCCGTCACCGAAAGTGTGATGACGCGCGTCGTGGTCTCGGAGGAAACGGAAATCTTGTAGTCGTCCAGATCGGCGAGGCCCAGATCCTTGGCAGCACCGCCCTTAACGCTATCGCTATCGAGCAGCGTGGCGATATCGTTGGAAAGCATCTGGCTCGCCGAAAGATCGTTGTAGCTCATCTGACCGCTATCGTCGGTCTTGGCGAGAACGTACATGCTCGTCGTGGCGGTGTAGGTGTTATCCATCATAGCGAAGGAGACGACGCCCATGGCGATCGCGCAGACCACCGGAAGGGCAATGACCAGCTTGAGGTGCTTTTTAAGCAGCTGGAACAGTTCAAGAAGGGTCATGCAGCTTGCCTTTCATTTCCCTAGTTCGTATCGACAAAACTGCTCGTATGATATCGCATCTTTCTGCCAAGTCCGAACTTTATACATAAGATACAGCACATACGGCAATGTTGCGCAATAATAACGCCGCATCGGCAACCCCGGTGCGGCGTCAAAACAACACGTTTGCTGCATTGCTACGCAAATGATTCGTCCTGCCGTACGGGAAACGTCACCGTGATGGTAGTCCCCACACCCAGCTCGCTCGATAGGTCGAGCGAAGCATGGTGATACACGGCGGCATGCTTAACGATGGCCAGACCCAAGCCTGTTCCGCCACGTGCCTTGGAGCGGCTCTTGTCCACGCGATAGAAGCGCTCGAACACCTTGCCCTGCTCCTCGGGCGCGATGCCGATACCTGTATCGGCAACCGTCAGGTACGGATGGCCCTCATCATTGGTCCCACATCGAAGCGTAACCGTGCCACCGGGCTGGTTATAGCGAATAGCGTTACTGGCCAGGTTATAAATCAGCTCATCGATCAGGCGCGACACACCTTCGATCACCACGGGCTTCGTCTCGTGCCCAATGGTCACATTCGACTGCCGGGCAACCTGCTCAAGACGCTGTTCCACCGTCAAAATGGCGCGAGAGAGCTCGATGGGCTCTGTGGACCCAATAGGCACCGCCTCGCCCTCGGATGCTCGCTCCGCCTCATCCAAGTTGGAAAGCGTGAGGATGTCGTTAACGAGCGCTGCCAGGCGGCCCGCCTCGCGATAGATGCGACCGCCAAAGTTGCGCAGATCGTCCTCGCCCTCAACCATGCCGTTTGCAATAAGCTCGGCGTAGCCCGAAATCGCGGTAAGCGGGGTCTTGAGCTCATGAGTGATATTGGCCGTGAACTCACGACGCATGCGGTCGTTATCGGCCAGCACCGCCATCTGGCGTTTAAGCTCCTGGCGCTGCGACTCAATGCGCTCGAGCATGGGAACCATCTCGGCGTAGGCATGTTCATAGCTACGGCGCGGATGGTCCAAATCGACCTCCTGCAGCGGCGCAATGATGGCACGGGATTCGCGACGCGCAAGGAAAAACGAGAGCACCGCGCCCGCCACCGCGATAAGCAGCATCGGCGCCACCAACGAGAGCAAAATCGCCGCAACGCCAGGCTGAGCCTGTGCCAAACGAACGACCTGACCGTTATCAAGGGCGACGGCGCGATATAGCATAATCTCGTCGAGCGTGGCGCTCGAGCGCTCCGCGGAGCCCGAACCGCTCTCAAGGGCCTCAACGACCTCGGGGCGATCGCCATGGTTGGGCAACGTGGAAGGAGACGCCTCGTTGTCGTAGGCGACCGATCCATCCTTATTGATCAGCGTGATACGAAGGTCCTCGCGATCGAGACTTCGCAAGAATGCGATGGGTTCCTTCTGCTCGTTTAAGGCGGCGGCAATAAGCTCGGTTTCTTGCGAAAGGTTGGCACTCGTGGCATCTGCCAAGGTGTTTTGCACGAAGAACGCGCCCAGCACCGTAAACGCCAAAATGACGGACATAGCGCAGACAAATATCGTCGCAAACACGCGATGCGAGAGCGTGTGTTTTCCCTGAGGGGCAAAGACCACGGACTACTCCTCCGATGCTGCTGCCGCAGCGACGGCATCTTCAGTATCGCTACCGGCGGAAGGCTCCGCCAGGCGATAGCCCACGCCGCGCACCGTCTCGATAGCGCCGGCACGCTCGCCGAGCTTTTGGCGAAGCGTCTGCACGTGCACGTCGACGGTACGCGAGCCGCCATCGAAGTCCCAGCCCCACACGCTCTGCAGCAGCGACTCGCGGGTAAAGACCACGCCGGGCTTGCGCATAAGATATTCGAGCAAATCGAACTCGCGCAAGGTGAGTTTGAGCGGCTCGCCGGCAACGGTCACTTCGCGATGGCTGGGCGAAAGCACGATATCGCCCACGCTGAGCACATCGCTTGCCTGTTTGACCATGCCGCCGCGGCGCAGCAGCGCACGGCAACGGCTGGCAAGCTCCATGAGCGAAAACGGCTTGGTCAGATAATCGTCGGCACCGCCATCGAGCGCCATCACCTTATCGAGCTCGGTATCCTTGGCAGTGAGCATCATGATGGGCACCGTCGCCGTCAGGCGGTCGGCGCGCAGGCGACGCATAATTGCCAAACCGTCGGTATCGGGCAGCATGATGTCGAGCAGGACGGCATCGGGTACCCGTCGCGCCACGGCGGCCTTAAACTCGCCATCGCACGAAAAGCCTTCGGCCTCGATTCCCTGCTTGCGCAGTGCATAGACCGTCAAATCCCTGATGTTGTCATCGTCCTCGACGTAATAGATCATGTTGAACCCCTTTGCGGCCGGCATGACCGCATCTTAACCCTAAAGGTACCTTTACTAGATGGTATCAGCCAAAACGTCCCGTTAAATAATCCGCCGTGCGCGGGTCGGTGGGATTTTTGAAGAGCTGAGCGGTGGGTGCGTGCTCCACCAACTCACCCAGCAAGAAAAACGCGACCGAGTCGGAGATGCGCGCCGCCTGCTGCATATTGTGCGTAACGACCACGAGCGTACAGGTCTCTTTGAGCTCGCAGGCCAGCTGCTCAACCACCAGCGTCGACACGGGATCGAGAGCGCTCGTGGGCTCGTCCATCAGCAGAATATCGGGCTGCACGGCAAGCGCGCGGGCGATGCACAGACGCTGCTGCTGCCCGCCCGAAAGGCCCAGCCCCGACTCCTTGAGTTTGTCCTTGACCTCATCCCATAGCGCAGCGCGACGAAGAGAGTCCTCGACCAACTCATCCAGAACGGCGCGGTCGCGCACGCCCATGCCGCGTGGACCATACGCGACGTTGTCGTAGATGCTCATGGGAAACGGGTTGGGGCGCTGGAACACCATGCCCACGCGCTGGCGCAGGCGGCAGATGTCGTAGTCGCCCAGGATATCCTGGCCGTCGAGCGCGATCTTACCCTCGATGCGGCAGTCCTTGATGTCGTCGTTCATGCGGTTAAAGCAACGCAGCAGCGTCGACTTGCCGCAGCCCGAAGGACCGATAAACGAGGTGATCTGCTTGTCGCGAATCTTGATGGATACGTCCTTGAGCGCGTGGTGGTCGCCATAGAACAGATCGAGGCCCTCGACGTCGATGCGCGTCGACGAGGCGGCAAGATCCTGCGCCGTGGGACGAGTCGCGTCCCCGACTTCGCGCTCGTGCGCAGCCTCGGCTTGCGCCTCCATTAGCTCCTCGAGCTCCGTGGGCTCCATAGCCGCAGCAGCCGTCATACCGCATACCTCCACATCGATATCAATTCAGCAGTATCGATAGTAGAAATCGCGGCTCATATGCACGTGAGCGCATTGTCAGGTGTTTGTAAGGGCGCCTACGCTACGCGGCAGGCAGCTCGATGGTAAAGACGGTATGCTCGGGCGTCGATTCGCACGCGATGGTACCGCCATGCGCGCATACAATCTCCTTGGCGATGGCGAGGCCCAGCCCAGCACCGCCGCGATTGGTCGCACGCGCTGCATCCAGGCGATAAAACTTCTCAAAGATCACCTTGAGCTTAGCCGCGGGAATCGGGTCACCATGGTTAATAAAGCGCACGCGCACGCCGCCGTCATCTTGGCGTCGGGCCTCGATCGTAATGGTCGAGCCTTCGTAACTATAGGCGACGGCGTTTTTCATGATGTTGTTGAACACGCGCGCCATCTTGTCGCCATCCACAAGCACCGTCAGGTCCTCGTGCACATCAATCTGTGCTTCCTTATGCTGTTCGTTGAGAATGGGATAGAACTCATCGGCGACCTGCGCCAGCAGCAACCCCAGATCAACATAGCCGCGCGTGAGCACGATATCGTGGAAGTCAAAGCGCGTGATATCGAAGAACTCTTCGATGAGCGCATCGAGCCGGTGCGCCTTGTCGAGAGCCACGCCCGTAAAGTGCACACGTTGCTCAACCGGCAGCTCAGGAGCCTCTTGCAGCAGCGAAAGATAGCCCACCACACTGGCAAGCGGGGTGCGTAGGTCATGTGCCAAGTACGTGACCAGATCGTCCTTGCGATGCGACTCGTCACGCAGAGCTTGCTGCACCTTGCGCTCACGGTCACGCACGCGGTTAAGGGCGCCCTCGACCTCCAAGAAGTCGCCGTCGATGTTGTCCCAGGTGTCGGGGTGATCGATCAGGCGATCTTGAATACGAGCAGCCAGCACACAATCGGCATGCTGCTCGCCCTGCTCGTAGCCCTGGTAGTACAGGGCGCGGCCGCACAAGAACAGCACGCACACGGCAAGCGCCAGCACAAAGCCAAGCATGTTGAATACAAAGCCGGCATCGAACAACACCGGCCCTTCGATGCCGCCGAGCGCCATGGCGCCAATCGCCAACGTCATGGCCCACGCGGCGCCGCCAATCACCACGCAGCGGCGCACGATCTCAAATCGATCGATCAGCAAAAAGCCGACAAGCAGCACCGCCAAGATTCCGACGATGTTGTCGATGCCAATCAGCAGCAGGCTCAGCAAAAAGAGCAGCACCGTTGCAAGCGCGCGGTTGTCGACGACCGACCTCACGTATTCAAAGAGCCGATCGGGCACCTCGAATGCCCGCCTATCGTCTTTTGTCATATCCACGTCCCCACCATCAAAGGCGTTATTCGATTATGTAGCCGACGCCCCAGACGTTTTTGATAAAGCGCGGCTTTTGTGCGTCGTCGCCGATCTTTTCGCGCAGGTGGCGAATGTGCACCATCACCGTGTTGTTGGAACCGGGCATAAAGTCCTCGTTCCACACCGCGCGGAACAGGTCCTCAACGGCCACCACGCTGCCATGATGCTCGACCAGATACAGCAAGATGGAATACTCGATGGGCGTGAGGCGAACCGGCGAACCGTCCACTGCCACGGAACGAGCATCGCGGTTGATCTCCAGGCCGTCGAGCTGGATGGTCGGCGACTCGGCCGTCTGCGAGCGGCTACCGTAGCTGGTGTAGCGGCGAAGCTGAGCGTGCACGCGCGCGATGAGCTCCAGCGGACGGAACGGCTTAACCACGTAATCGTCCGCGCCAAGCGAAAGGCCCTCGATCTTGTCTTGCTGGGCATCACGCGCCGTCAGCATGATCACGGGATAGGTATGGCTGGAACGGATCGTACGCAGCAACTCAAAACCATCGATATCGGGCAGCATGACATCCAGCAGCGCCAGATCGAACTCCTGCTCCAAAATCGCCTTGGCAGCATCTGCTCCGCTATAGGCAATCTGAACATCAAAGCCCTCTTTTGTAAGGTAGATACCGACCAGGTCAGCGATGGCCTTCTCGTCATCAACTACCAAAATGCGCTCGTTCATGCGTGCTCCTCTCGCGCTCCATTATGCCCGAGGCAGCGCGCGCCACACACAACAAGCGCGGTCGTTTAAGTCGACCTTAAGCACCTATATGTCCGTTCGGGCGCAGACATGGGCCGCGCACGCCCGCGCACTGATTGTCCGCGCCGGTAAACGATATACTTTGAACTCTAAAGAGACCATCCCGTCGAAAGCGAAATCTGTGAAGACCCTTAGTTCTCTTGTAAAGCGCTCCGCGCAACTGACCGCCGGCATTGCCTGCGCTCTCGCCCTTGCTGCCGGCGTGCCGTCTATCGCCAACGCCCAGGTGCTTACGACTGATATCGTTTGCGGCAAGACCGCCGACGCCCGCGGCATCACGGCCGAGAATCTGCCCGATATCGATGCGACCAACGCCATCGTCATGAGCAAGGACGGTTCCGTCTATTACGCCCGAAGTGCCGACGAGCAGGTCAAGATTGCCTCAATTACCAAGGTCATGACCGCAATCCTAACCGTCGAGAATTGCAAGATGGACGAGAAGATCACGGTGAGCAATGCTGCCGCCACCGTAGGCAACTCGACCGCCGGCCTGCTCGAAGGCGACGAGCTCACCGTGGAGCAAGCTCTGCGCGGTCTGATGATCCCCTCGGGCAACGATGCCGCCATCGCGCTTGCCGAGCACGTGGGCAAAAAGATCGACCCCAAGACCAAGGACGCCGTGGCCACCTTTGTAAAGGCCATGAACGAGCGCGCTAAAAAGCTCGGCTGCACGGGAACGCTTTTTGAGAATCCGCACGGTCTGGACTTTGATGAGTGGACCGGTGACATGCACTCTACCGCGCACGATGTAGCCCTGATGATGCAGGAGGCAATGAAGAGCGATACGTTCCGCGAAATCGTGGCGAGCGATGATTCCTGGATTGAGGTTACGGGCGCCGACGGTTCCGACCATTCGCATTCCATGGATACGCACAATGAGCTGCTGGGGCAGGACGGCAATATCGGCGGTAAGACCGGCACCACCGACGATGCCGGCTATTGCTTTACGGCAGCCTACAACCGCGATGGCGACGAGACCTACACCGTCGTCTTGAACTCCAGCACCACCGATCAGCGCTTTGCCGACACGGCCGCCCTTGCCAACTGGTACTACGACCACAAGGTGACGGTTGCGATCGCCAACACGCAGGAAAAGACTGCCAACGGCAATCCGCTCATCGCGCGCATTGGCCAGACCGATTGGACGGACAAGACGATCGATGCCACGCTCGCCGATCCCGCAGCTCAGGCGACCGTCTTTGCGCTTGCCGGAGAGGTGACCGAGAAGGTTACCTATGATGACCTTTCGGGCACGGTACATGTAGGCGACAAGGTGGGTAGCGTGACGCTCAAGCAAGACGGCACCAAGATCGCCGTCATGGATTTGGTTGCCGACGAGGAAGGCTCAGGGCCGAATCCCATTGAGTGGCTCCTTGTAAAACTCGACCGCCTGGGCCGCCGCATCGACAACCGCCCGCTTACGGCAGAAAGCGAAACCGTAGCCAAGGCACCCGAGGTGTAAGGTTAAAGAACAATACGCTCGCTGAAAGGAGGTGTCCGAAAGGATGCCTCCTTTTTTTGAGGGTTCGAATCCCCAGCTAACGTGGTTCAACTAAAAAAGGGCCCCTTTCGGAACCCCTCTTTAAAGTCTTACTGGCGGAGAGCTGGGGATTCGAACCCCAGATGCCCTTTTGGGGCATACTCGCTTAGCAGGCGAGCACCTTCGGCCTCTCGGTCAGCTCTCCGTAACAGCCGTTCTATAGTAACCAAACAGCCGAGGTTGAGCAAGAGGGAATTTGGAACGATTCCATTTTTACCTTTCCCGCACCGCCTCCAACAAATAGTCGCGCATATACGGAATTGCAAACGAAACACAGCCATAGCCCGCAGGCTCAATCAACCCCGCATCGATGAGACGTTTACGATACGAGCCGACCTTGTTCGCCGACAGCCCCATCTTTTTGGCGATATCACCGTTGGCAATCTCATCGCCCTCGCATTGAGCCATTGCCGCGAGATACTGAAACTGTCGCTCTGAAACCCTGCGCAGCGCCGGGGCAATCACCATAGCATTAAAGCTATCAAGAGCTGCTTGGATACCCTTACGCGCGGACACTTCGTTCACGCTCTCCGCCCCGCTGCGCGCAGCAACCTGCCAAGCGTAATATCCGACCAACTGGACCATAAAGGGATAGCCTGCTGAAGCCTTTGTTAATAGCTCAGCGGCGTCTTCATCGAGCTCCTTGCCCGCTCGTCTCATTGTATCCTCAAACGATCCGCCGACTTCAAAATCAGAGAGACGAGTGAGTTCGATATGTTTTGCCCGCTGAAGGAACGTAAGGGTATCATCAACCACCACGCCATCCACCGATGTTGGCAAGCCAGCGAATGCAAAAGCGACATTCGCCCCTTGGCGAATCAAAAGCTGCATCTCATTGCCCAGCTCGCGCATTTCCTCAGTTGAGGCATCCTGAATCTCGTCGAGCGTAATGAGCAGACCTCCGCGCTTCGCGGCATCGTACATTGCCTCGCCCAGATGAGATGCCGACTTCGATACCTCAACGGAGCCAAGGCTGACTCCTAGAATTGATGGGGAAATCGACATTGACTCAAGACGAACATTTCGCTGTAGAGCCTCGAGGATTCTACTGCAAAAACCGGCATTCGAGGCGACGTCAACAACCTCGAATCCTTTTTTTCGCGCAAGATCACCCAATGCATTGAGAAGCACCGTTTTACCTGTGCCTCGGACGCCCGAGATGCGCATGAGTCGATCGGGAGCACCAGGACCATTCTCAAGGGCCTCGGCAAAATCATCCAAAACAGCGTCACGTCCGATAAGCTCAGGCGGATTCATGCCCGCCGTTGGCTTAAAGGGATTAATGGCTTTCGACATTCGACCCTCCTCTGCTAGTTTTAACAACTTTAACAAAGTTTAGCAACTTTAGCAGAGTTTAACAGGTTTAGCAGACCTAGCCGCTTTTGACCTTACCGGTCCTGCTGGAGCCACCCACTTGAGCCAATACAAATGGCTCCATTCAATTTGTCGGCAACCTGCTCGATACAGTAATTCGTACTTTAATTCGTTACGACTTAATTCGTTATACCTTATCTATACGCAAATGTTCCCGGTACCGCCGGTAGCAGTAACCCCTTCGTTTTGTCGGCATGGCGAGCAAATGGGATGACAAGCGCGGTCCAGCCCTTCTATGCCGCTCCTACCCCAGCGAGCGATTGAGGGAGCCGAGCTCATCGTTACCCATGGTGCGCCACATTTGGAAGATGCAACCACGCGCCAGGAAAAAGAAGCCGTTATCGACCAACTGCACGGCAGCATCCGCCAGCTGGTTGGTCACGGCGGGCACCGGCGGTAGCTCGAGCCCGGCCTTACGGATGGTCTCAACCGCTTCCTCGAACGTCGGCGGCTCACTGACACTCATCTCGTTCATAAGGCCCTGCATTTCCTCCAGCGCGCTGCTACCCGACTCCTCGCCGCGCGGCACGAGGCGATAGCACGCCAACGCGAGCTCGAGCTGGTTGCAGTTCCAATAGGCAAACGCTAGGCGATAGAACAGATAACCGATTGAGGGGCGGTCGCTGGCAATGCGCAAGCCGTGGCGCGCCACCTCGATAATCTCGTCATAGCGCTCCAGGCGAGCCAGCACGTTGATGAGCGCAAAGTGCGATTGCATGGACGAGCGAGCCAGATCGTAAAGATGACGCACCTCGGGCAATGCCCGTTCAAAATCCTCCTGCTCGGCGTAAAAGCTGCAAATCTCGTGCTGGGCAAAGTACAGCGCATCTGGAGCTCGCAAAATACGAACGGAGCGGTCTTCCTCCATTACCGGCAGCACCATACGTACCAGCTGGTTGTCGCAAAACTGTGTCTGGACCGGACCCGTCGCCAAAAGCTCGGCGACGGCACACTTGGCCTCCAGCTCCTCAACAAGACGGGAAAAGCCCTCAAACGCACGTGCACGGTCAACTTTGGCCTGCTCGCGCAACTCAACGACGCGCGCCACATACGGGTCATCGTCCTCCTCCATGACCTCAAGCTCATCAGCCGTATCGGCAAGCAGCAGGTCACGCAACGCCGGCGGCAGCGAACGATGATCGTCACGCGGGCGAGCGTGAACCTCAGCGGGCTCAATCGCATCCGGCGCGTCTGACTCATATGCCTCAAGCATGCGCTTGCACGGCATATCGTCCATATCCATGCTCTCGAGATCCTTGGCGACAGGCACGCAATTGGCCAGATAGGCCGCACGCCCAAAGGAATATGTTGCAATAATGCGCTCGCCCTGCTCGCCGTCGGGAGCCGCAATCTGAACGTAGCAGCGCGTAATGCAGGCACCTGCGGCAAAGCAAGCCGCCGCCAGCGTGAGTGCCACGCGCGCGTCGTGCTCGGCGGCCCAAATCGCGCGCACGTCCTCGTCCAACTCGCGCCAGACATCATCCTGGGCATCGTATTCACGTTGCGGCATGGCGTCCACGACAGAGCGCCCAAACCGAACGAGCATAATCCCCTCGGCAACGTTTGCCCGATAGGTATAGTCAAGCCGTGTGATCACGTTAAGCGCCTCGACAATACGCGCGAAGCGGGTACGCACGTCCCACTCTCCGCCCGGCTGGCACGCGACCGTGCCAGGTTTTGCCCACGGGTTGTCGCTCGAGGCCGTATCGAGCAGTCGGGGAACATCGTTGGTCGTCTTGGCGATATGCCACGCGTCAAAGAGCGCGCAGCCCTCAAGGCTCGGCGAGGATGCCGCCGGGACCAATCCGGCCCCGATGCGCTCAAGGATGCCGGAGAGGCGGTTGAGACGGCACTCGATGGCAAGCAGCATGTCAATCTCGTCCTGATCCAGCAGACTACGATCAAAATTGAGATAGAACAGCTTTGAGCGGTCAATGCGCGCTAGGCTCATTTCGGACTTGGCAGCAATGGTGCGCAGGCGGGGCAAGTCGATCTCGCTCATAAGGGCGGCGGCGTAACGCTCGATACCGCTCGGATTCTCGGCATGGTCGACACGGTAAAGCAGCGTCTCGATAGCATCGGGGAGCGGTGCCGTGTCAAAGCCCAAAAACACCTCGACCGGCTCGGGCAACTTTACGAGTTTGATCTTGTCGACAGCGTTTTGCATGTCTGCATCGAGACCGTCGATGCCCGCCGTGTTCGCAATAGCGCTTTCGGGGTTGGCGAATATCACGTAACGCAAGAACATCGATGCCATAAACTCGCCGAAAGGAAGGGCGCGAGTCGAATTCCATGTCTCGTGGTCGGACTGCTCGCGCATGGGGCCTTCGGGAGAGCCGGCTGTTCGTGCACACGCGTGCATTGCTCCGTTGGCCTCCCTCACCATAATCTCGCCAATACTGGAATCGGACTCGTGAAGGACCAGCTCCATGTCGGGGTCCTCGGGCAACGGTACTTCCCGAACAGGACGATCAACCTTATAGACCTTGCCCGACACGCTCACGTAGCCCAAGAGCGATATGTGGCTTTTGCCGACGAATTCGACGACATAGCATGACTCTTTGGGGTCCTCGCCAAAAGCTTTCCAGACAACACCATACGAGCGCCCCGCAGGCTGCTCTGGCATCGATGGAAAACGCTTTTTGGGGTCGAGAAACCTGAGCTTGTATGTCGGACGCTCTGCCACGAAATATCACCCTGATCAGTCGTTGAAAGAAGGAGTGGTCGCGGATGGACCGCGACACCTACTCGGAATCTTACACGAGTCGATAAGAAATAGCCCGCTTGACGCTCGCACCTCGACCGAGGTTCGAATCCATGGGGTGCCGGCGTAAAAGAAAAGCCCCCGTCGCCGGAGGCTTTAAGTTCAAATGGTGCGGCGTATAGGATTCCGCGCATCCGCTGCGCGGATCCGCACCGGCTTCGCCCGCCTGCCGGCGCGCTCGCCCGCTCGCTGCGGACGCTCCGCGTCCGCTTCACGCTCGCGCCTCGACCGAGGTTCGAATCCATGGGGTGCCGGCGTAAAAGAAAAGCCCCCGTCGCCGGAGGCTTTCGATTTCAATTGGTGCGGCGTATAGGATTCGAACCTATGACGTTCTGATTCGTAGTCAGACCCTCTATCCAGCTGAGGTAACGCCGCAACTCGTTGATTATTATGCACATGGACTGAATAGTGGTCAAGCGTTTTTTCAAAAAAAGTTATTGAATTTGATTTTTACTCATTTGGAGCACTTGGCGCGATCTTCAACGCACCGCGATATAAAAGAGCAGTCGTTGTTGGGAGCTTTAAAGTCTATTGATGCGACGTATAGGATTCCGCGCATCCGCTCCGGCTTCGACCGAGGTTCGAATCTCCGCAATGCTCCCATATAAGAAAAGCCCCCGTTGCCGGGAGCTTTAAGATCAATTGGTGCGGCGTATAGGATTCCGCGCATCCGCTTCGCGGATCCGCGCCGGCTTCGCCCGCCTGCCGGCGTGCTCGCCCGCTCGCTACGGACGCTCCGCGTCCGCTTTACGCTCGCGCCTCGACCGAGGTTCGAATCCATGGGATGCCGGCGTAAAAGAAAAGCCTCCGTTGCCGGAGGCTTCAAGTTCAATTGGTGCGGCGTATAGGATTCGAACCTATGACGTTCTGATTCGTAGTCAGACCCTCTATCCAGCTGAGGTAACGCCGCGACTTGTTGATTATTATGCACATGGACTGAATAATGGTCAAGCGTTTTTTCAAAAAAAGTTATCGAATTTGATTTTTACTCATTTGGAGCACTTGGCGCGATCCTCGACGTATCGCGATATAAGAAAAGCCCCCGTTGCCGGGAGCTTCAAGATCAATTGGTGCGGCGTATAGGATTCCGCGCATCCGCTTCGCGGATCCGCGCCGGCTTCGCCCGCCTGCCGGCGTGCTCGCCCGCTCGCTGAAAACGCTCCGCGTTTTCTTGACGCTCGCGCCTCGACCGAGGTTCGAATCTCCGCAATGCTCCCATATAAGAAAAGCCCCCGTTGCCGGGAGCTTTAAAGTCAATTGGTGCGGCGTATAGGATTCGAACCTATGACGTTCTGATTCGTAGTCAGACCCTCTATCCAGCTGAGGTAACGCCGCAACGCACGGATTATTATGCACGCGAGCCCCCGATGGGTCAAGCGACAATTTGAAAAAATTTTACGGAGTGGTGATTGGGCTGTTCACACCCCGACCGAGGTTCGAATCCATGCATGGTTGCCATAAAAGAAAAGCCCCCGTTGCCGGAGGCTTTAAGTTCGATTGGTGCGGCGTATAGGATTCGAACCTATGACGTTCTGATTCGTAGTCAGACCCTCTATCCAGCTGAGGTAACGCCGCAGCGCAAGACATATAAAACCACTTTAGCTAGTTGGAGTCAAGCACAATCTCAAACTTTTTTCGAGAATATGTTCCTCACGCAGCTCCGCATACGCCAACGTCCCCCATGCGATCAATCGGTTTTTCAACTACATCGAACCCAGCACCGAGTTCCCTCAAAAGCAAGCGCACCCGCTGGGCACAGTCATAATCGGCAAACGAGATGCTCAGCATGCGTGCGACCTGGTTAGAAGTCCCAACTCCATAGAACTGCTCAAGCGCCACAAGCCCCTCGTGCGTCACAAAGGTCTCGACCACATGCGGCGACTCCTCAAAGCACCATTGGGTCAACGGACCCTCACTCGTCTGCCGCACTACCAAACCGCCCATGCCCGATGGCTCACACGTTACCGCTAGACGTTCCCCACCTTCATCGCTCTCAAACAAAACTACCCGCTCATCAAACAGCTCCATCGCATCCCCTTCCTCTCGCTTCTATTTGACAAAAGCATAGCAGGTAGATAGCTGTATACAGAACGTTTGTTCGTGTATTTTCTATTGAGCTGTCCGCACGATATGGTAAGGCTTTGCGCACAAAAAAGGCGCCCTGGAAAGGGGCGCCCTCGCAAATCGCTTATGCAGCCAACCTACGCGACCGGCCCGATCTTCTCGAGGCCACCCATGTAGGGACGAAGAACCTCGGGGATCGTGATGGTGCCGTCGGCGTTCTGGTAGTTCTCCAGAATGGCGGCCATGGTACGGCCAGCCGGCAGGCCGGAACCGTTGAGGGTGTGCAGGTAGCGCGAGCCCTTGAAGTTCTCGGGGTCGCGATACTTGATGTTGGCGCGACGGGCCTGGAAGTCGCCGCAGTTAGAGCAGGAGCTGATCTCCTTGTAGGCGTTGTAGCTCGGCAGCCAAACCTCGATGTCGTAGGTCTGACGGGCAGAGAAGCCCAGGTCGCCGGTGCACAGGCTAATCACGCGATACGGAAGGCCCAGCTGCTGAAGCAGGAACTCGGCCTCGGCGGTCATGCTTTCGAGCTCCTCGTCGGACTCCTCCGGCTTGGCAAACTTGACCATCTCGACCTTGTCAAACTCGTGTTGGCGAATGATGCCGCGGGTGTCGCGACCGGCGGAACCGGCCTCCTCGCGGAAGCAGGGGGTGAAGGCAGTGTAGCGGCGCGGCAGAGTGTCGGCGTCCAGAACCTCACCGGCGTGCAGGTTAGTCAGTACGACCTCGGCGGTGGGGATCAGGAAGTTGTCGCCCGAGACGTGATAGGCATCGTCCTCGAACTTGGGCAGCTGACCCGTGCCAAACATGGTCTGACGCTTGACGACGATGGGCGGCCACCACTCCTTAAAGCCACGGCTGGTGTGCGTGTCAAGGAAGAAGTTGATGAGGGCGCGCTCAAGACGGGCGCCGGCGCCACCGAGAACGGTAAAGCGGCTACCGGAGAGCTTGTTGCCGCGCTCGAAATCGAGGATGTCGAGGTCGGTGCCCAGGTCCCAGTGCGGCTTAAAGTCGAAGTCGAACTCGCGCGGGGTGCCCCAACGACGGCGCTCGATGTTCTCGTCCTCGTCCTTGCCGTACGGCGTGGCCTCGCAAGGGATGTTGGGAAGGTGAGCCATGAAGTCGTACTGCTCCTGCTCGAGAGCGGTGCGGCGCTCGGCCAGACCGTCAATCTTCTCGTTGACGGTGCGCACGGCCTCCTTGGCGGCCTCGGCCTCGTCCTTCTTGCCCTCCTTCATCAGGGCGCCGATCTTCTTGGACTCGGCATTACGCGTGGCCTGGAGCTCCTCGACCTCGGTGATGACGGCACGGCGCTCGTCGTCGAGCTCGAAGAACTTCTCTCGATCCCAAGACGTCTGGCGGTTGGCCATGGCGGTATCGATGGCATCGGGGTTCTCGCGAACAAACTTGATATCAAGCATTAGATCCTCCGGCGATATACATTCCATTTAGGTTGCAACCTTGTACATGTATGGGCAAGTATATACTTATGAGCGTTTACGACCCAACCCAACTACGCAAGAAGGCACCCAATGGACGCAGTTTTTTCCTTTTTGTTTGGCACCCGCACCGGTTTTGCCATCCTTTTCGCCGGCGGCATCCTACTGTTTGCGATTCTTGCCTTTGTAATGGAGAAGCGCACCCATAAGCTCTACGTCGACCGCGGACCCAAATCCGAGGACGATCAAGACGGCTTCTGGGACTAACCCGCCAAAAAGGGACAGGTTTATTTTGGTCGGTTTTATCTGGGCAAACGCAAGCGCCCCGCAACTGGAATTGAGCCAGTTGCGGGGCGCTTTTCGCATATACGACAAAACCGCAGGAAAAACCTGCCAAAATAAACCTGTCCCTAAATGGCAGGTTTTACTGGAGGGTGGCGTCGACGGCCTTGACCAGGGCACTGCGCATACCGGCGTCCTCGAGCGCGACGACGCCCTTGATGGTGGCGCCGCCGGGCGAGCATACGGCATCCTTCATCGCCGCAGGATGCTGACCAGTCGCAAGCTGCAGCTTTGCCGTGCCCAGCACCATCTGGCTCACAATGCGATAGGCATCGGCGCGCGGGATACCGTGCTTGACGGCTGCATCGCCCAAGGCCTCAATCGCCATGGCAACAAATGCCGGTGCGCAACCGCCCACGGTACCGCCCACAAACAGCAGGCTCGAATCGAGCTCGACGACGGTGCCAAGCTTTCCGAGCAGGCCGAGCACCGTGGCACGCTGCTCATCGCTAAGCGTGGAAGCCTTCTCGCAGGCGATAACACCCTCGCCCACCGAAACCGGCGTGTTGGGCACCGTCGAGATATGCGCGACACCCGGCAGGACCTTTTCCCACTTGGCGCTATCCCAAGTCCAGGCGACCGAAAGGACAACCTTGTCGGCTAGGGCATCCTTGAGCGGAGCGAAGACCTTCTCGATCATATACGGCTTGACCGCAGCGACCACGATATCAGATGCGGCGACAACCTCCGCCGCATCACGACAGGCAACCATCCCACGCGCCTCACAGCGCTCGACCAGGGCATTGTAGCGGCCCGCGCAAGCACACATGTCGCTCGCAGCCGCACCGGCGGCGATCCAGCCATCGGCCATAGCGCTCGCCATATTGCCAAAACCGACAAATCCGATCTTCATATCTCATAGTCCTCTCAGACACGCTCTTCAAAACGAAGGCTATTGTCCCACGGCATTGTTTCGTATTGCCGACCTATTTGTGATACGGCTCGCCACGGCTGATCTTGCAGGCGCGGTAGATTTGCTCCAGCAGCACCACGCGCGCCAAGTTGTGCGGCAAGGTAATACGTCCAAAGCTGAGCATCTCGTCGGCTCGTGTGCGCACATCATCGCTCACGCCGTCCGATCCACCAATCACAAAGGCGATGTCGCTGTTACCACGCAGCATAAGATCGTCGAGCCGCGCCGAAAGCTCCTCGCTCGAGCGCTCTTTGCCCTCAATGGCAAGCAGGATCACATGCGCTCGAGGCGGCAGGGCTGCAAGGATCGCCGCCCCCTCCTTGTCGCGCGCGGCATCCACGCCGCCCGCCTTAGCCGGGTCGATATCGGCCACCTCGCGGATATCCACCTTGGCATAGGCGCCCAGGCGTTTGGTGTACTCGGCGCACGCGTCCTTCCAAAAGCGCTCCTTGAGCTTACCGACGCAAACGACGGTGTATTTCACGCGCGTCTACTCCTTCGAGTCGTTTTGAACTTTGCCGGCGGTCAGCATCTGCTCGAACATCGAGGCCGACTGCGAGAAATCGCTCGGCAGCACGACCGTCGAGGTTTTTCCCGTGCGAGCGAACTCCGTCATCATCTCGGACCACTGCGTAAACATGAACAGCTGGTTAGCCTCGTCGTTGCCGACGCCCGTCTCCTGGATAATCTCGAGCGAATCTTTGATGCCCAGCGCGATGGCTTTGCGCTGGTTGGCGATGCCTTCGCCTGCCTTTTCCATCGCCTCGGCCTCGGCGGTCGCCTCGGTGACACGCTTGATGCGGTCGGCCTCGGCGAGCTCCTGCGCAGCAGCGCGCTTGCGTTGGGCGGCGTTGATGTCGTTCATGGAGTTCTCGACCTCGGTCGGCAGCGCGATCTTGGTGATGAGTGTCGACACGAGGGTGAAGCCGTAGGCAGCCATCTGCTCGGACACGGTGGCATTGACGTCCTTGGCGATGTCATCCTTCTTGGCAAAGACCTCATCGAGCGTGTAGACAGGGATGGAAGAGCGCAGGGCATCGGTGATGAAATCGCGCATCTGGTCGACGGGCTCTTGCAGCATGTAGTAGCTCTTGTAGATGCCCGAATCTGCCGGGCCGGCGCCCATGTCATAGCTCACGTGGTACTGAGCAGATACCTCAAGGCCGATGGTCACGTTGTCCTGGGTCTTAACGTCGATGCCGAAGCCGTTTTTCATGGTGCGCAGACTCACCGTGGCGGCCTTGCGGTCGATCACGGGCACCTTCACGTGGAAGCCCGCGTTGACGATGCGGTTAAACTTGCCCAGACGCTCGATGATCACGGCATGCTGCTGTTCAACGACATAGCAGGCGTTGGGGAGCAGCAGCAACAAAATGATGATGGGAAGCAGAAGGCTCGTAAGAGCAGCGATAATACCGGACAACAGCATGGTCTCTCCTCTGATAGGCACACGTTAGCACTAGGATACCCGCACGAAGCAGCCACGTGACACCAACAGGAGGCCCATAACAAAAAAGCCCCCATTGCTGGGAGCTCTTTCAATCAATGGTGCGGGCGAAAGGACGTCCGCGTATCCGCTTCGCGGATCCGCACCGGCTTCGCCCGCCTGCCGGCGGACTCGCCAGCTCGCTAAAAACGCTCCGCGTTTTCTTGACGCTCGCTCCTTCACAGGTTCAAGTCCCTGCGATGGGCACATAGCAAAAAAGCCCCCATTGCTGGGAGCTCTTTCAATCAATGGTGCGGGCGAAAGGACTTGAACCTTCATGGGGTTGCCCCCATACGGACCTGAACCGTACGCGTCTGCCAATTCCGCCACGCCCGCGTGCAGGAATTAGAATAACGGAGCACCACCGCGAACGCAAGAACTATTTTTGAAAAAGTTTGCAGGCATTTTCCCAAGCTGCTCGCGCGATTGCCTCAGCATCCTCGCCGGTACGATCGACACGGTCGTTGACCAGCGTGTTTGCCGTGATGGAAATCATTGCCGGCTCGCACTCAAGACCACGAATGGGCTCCGGCGCCATATACGGGCAATCCGTCTCGAACAAAATGCGATCGAGCGGGGTTGCCGCGAATGCCTCGCGCACGCCATCGTTACGCTTAAAGGTGGCCGCGCCACCATAGGCGATATAGCAGCCCAAATCCACAAAGCGCCCCATCGTGGCTCGATCCTCGCCAAAGCAGTGCAGCACGCAACCGGCCTGAGGCACACCCACCTCGCGCAGCACGTTGTACGCATCCATATGCGAGGTACGCTCCCCATCCGAGTCCTCGTGGCGCAGATGCAGCTCCACTGGCACGTTGCGACGCACGGCAACTTCGAGCTGACGCGCCATGCAGTCAATCTGCACGTCATGAGGCGCCGGCGCGACATCGTCGTCATAGTCCATGTGGTAGTCCAGACCAATTTCGCCGATGCCAACACACAACGGATCGTCGAGCGCAGCCACAACCTGCGCGTGAATGTCGTCGGTATAATCCGGCGCGCCATAGGGGTGCACGCCGGCAAGATACTTGATCTGTGGAATATCCTGCATCGGCAGGATCTCGTGCGTCAGCCAGTCGTTATAGTCCGTCACACTTCGTTTGTCGGCAATGGGATCGAAGACCGTCACCAACAGGTCGACGCCCGCCGCCTTGGCGCGCACGAGCGTCTCGGGCACCTCCTTGCCCCAAAACGAGAGCAGGTGTGCATGCGTATCGGCAAGCGGCGCCAGCGGCTCCGGACACGCAACCGTTTTCTTTTTCTTGGTAAACGTCACGCGTTCGGCATTAGGCGTCATGGATGAGCTCCTGGGCCAGACGGACAAAGTCGGCAACATCGAGCGTCTCGGCGCGCGTAGTGGGTGCGATACCGCAAGCCTCAAAGGCGGCGTCGAGCACGTCCTTGGCAAAGCCGTTGGCACTCATGGAGTTGCGGATGGTCTTGCGACGCTGAGCAAATGCAGCATCAATCACACGGGCAACAAACTCGCGATCGAGTCCTTCGGGCACCACGCCGTCAACACGGTCGATACGCACGACGGCCGAGTCCACGTGCGGCGCCGGCATAAAGCAGCGCGGCGGCACCTCAAAACGACCCGTCACCTGCGCATACAGGCCGAGCTTTGCCGTATAGCCGCCATAGGTCTTGTTACCCGGCACTGCGGCAATGCGATCGGCAACCTCCTTTTGAACCATGACGACGGCGCGCTTGAGCGCTGGCATCGTCTGGAAGAACTGCAGGATGATCGTCGCCGCCACGTTATAGGGCAGGTTCGCGACAAATACCGTCGGCTTACCGCCCGCAGCCTGCTCAATCTGTCCCGGCGTCACCCTGAGCGCGTCGCCCATGATAAAGCGGAAGTTGGCGTAGTCGGCGGCGTGGGCATCGAGCACCGGCTCGAGCTCGGGGTCGGCCTCGATCGACGTGACGCACGCCGCCTCCTGCAGCAGCGCGAGCGTGAGCGTACCAACGCCCGGGCCAACCTCGAGCACGCGCTCATCGCCCGTGAGCTCGGAAAGCTCGCAAATGCGCTCAATTACATGGTTGTCGATCAGGAAGTTCTGGCCCAGGCGATGCTTGGTCGCAAGGCCAAACTCCTCCAGCAGTTCCCTTGTTGCCGTGGGGTTTGCCAAAGGCGAAGTTGTCATAGTTGCCTCCTTAGCATGGTGGCGGCGTCTTGAAACAAAAGGGCATGGACCGTTGCGGCCATGCCCTTACATCTAAACAGCAAATTGCCGATATGGCGCGCGGCGTCTTAGCCCAGACGCGGGAACAGCGGCTCGCCCTTCTCGACAGGCTGACCACCAGCAAGCAGGCCCCAAGCACAAATGCCCTTGAGGTCGTCGCTCGCGGCCTCGTCCTCGCAGGACAGGCGGCGCAGGGCCTCGGCAGAGGTCTGGGGCATGAGCGGCATCAGCAGGTGAGCGGCAATGCGGATGGCCTCGAGCAGGTTGTAGATCACAAATGCCAGCTCGTCAGCCTTGGTCTCGTCCTTGGCAAGCGCCCAAGGCTCGGAGTCCTCGATGTAGTGGTTGGCGGCGTGGATGAGCTCCATGGCCTCGTCCTTGGCTCCACCGTAATCGAGCACGTCCATCTTGGCCATGTAGCGCTCGACCAGACCGTCGGCGATCTTTGCCAGCGGGTTGTCAAACGCATCGAACGATGCGGGCTTGGCGGGCGCGCAACCGTCAAAGTACTTGCCGCTCATGTTGAGCGAACGCGAGATCAGATTGCCCCAGCTGTTGGCCAGGTCGGCGTTGTAGACCTGCTCCATGCGATCGAAGCTGATGGCACCGTCGGTGCCGGGGACGACATCGGTCATAAAGTAGTAGCGATAGCCCTCGACGCCCAGCATGTCGATAACGTCCTGCGGAGCGATGGCATTGCCGCGGCTCTTGGACATCTTCTCGGCCTTGCCGGTCTCGGCATTGCGCACGGTCAGGAAACCGTGGGCAAAGACGTGCTCGGGCAGGGCCTCGCCGATGGCCATAAGCATGGCGGGCCAAATGACGCAGTGGAAGCGGATGATGTCCTTACCCACGATGTGGAACTGCGCGGGCCAGCGATAGGCCAGCTCGGCACGCGCCTCGTCGGTGTCGACACCGTAACCGACGGCCGTCATATAGTTGAGCAGCGCATCGAACCACACGTAGGTCACGTGGCCCTCGTCAAACGGGACCTGAATGCCCCAGTCAAAGCTCGTGCGGCTCACGGAAAGGTCGTTAAGACCGCCCTCGACAAAGCTACGTACCTCGTTCATGCGGAACGCAGGCTCGACAAAGTCGGGGTGCTCGTCATAGAGCTTGAGCAGCTTGTCCTGGAAGGCGGAAAGCTTAAAGAAGTAGGACTCCTCCTGCACGCGCTCAAGCGGACGGTGGCAGTCGGGGCACAGGTGCTGGCCGACGCTGCCGTACTCCTCGTCGCCCTTCTGGACCTGCGTATCGGTGAAGTAGGTCTCGTCAGGCACGCAATACCAGCCGTCGTAGCTGCCCTTATACAGGTAACCGGACTCCTTCATGCGCTCCCACAGGTACTGCACGGCATGATGCTGGCGCGGCTCGGTGGTGCGGATGAAGTCGTCGTTGGAAATCTCGAGCTTGCTCCAAAGCTCCTTGAAGTGCGGGGCCTGGCTGTCGGTCCACTCCTGCGGCGTCATACCATGCTTGGCTGCGGCCTCGGCGACCTTCTCGCCGTGCTCGTCCATGCCGGTCAGGAACTTGACGTTATAGCCGGCGGAGCGGCGATAGCGAGCCTGAACGTCGGCGATGATGGTGGAATAAGCCGTGCCCAGGTGCGGATCGGCGTTGACGTAGTAGATGGGCGTCGTGATAAAGAACGAAGGCTTGCTTTGATCCATGGGGTTTGTCCTCCAGAAAAACGTTGCATACAGGGGATGATTCTAGCGCAAGGGCTGGATATCCTCCATCTATTGCATATCGAGCACCATGGCATAGACATCGCGCTTGCGGCGCGAATACTTCTGAGACAGGCGCTTGGCCACCGCAGAGGCGGGCTCCCCCTCCTCGAGTGCGGCGCGGATATCCTCGCGCAGGGCCTCATCGGGATCCGCTGCCGCGGCGCCAACCGGCACGATGCCGGCCTCCTCGTCCTCGCTCGGCGGCGCGATGACCAGCGCAATCTCGCCCTTTACCTCGCCGCGAGCACGCAGCTCTTCGGCGAGCTGGGCGGCGGGCCCGCGCAAGACCTCCTCGTGCAGCTTGGTGAGTTCGCGGCAGACGGCAACCTCACGCTGGGGAAAGACCTCCGCCACGGCCTCGAGCGTCGCCACGATGCGATGTGGAGACTCGTAGAAGATGAGTGCGCCGGGCACCACGGCAAGGCGCTGCAAACGACGCACGCGGTCGCCGTGCTTTCGGCCCAAAAAGCCCTCGAAGAAAAAATGCTCACAGGGAATGCCGGACGAAACGAGCGCCGTGACGCAAGCAGAGGGCCCGGGGATAACTTCGACGGGCACATCGGCCTCACGTGCCGTCTCGACCAGCGCCTGGCCGGGATCGGACACGCTCGGCATGCCGGCGTCCGAGGCAAAGGCGAGGGTCTCCCCCGCCAGCAGACGGTCGACCAGGCCGGCGGCGCGGCTGGCGATCACATTCTCGTCGCAACGGACAAGCGGCTTGGAAATTCCCAGGTGCATCAGCAGCTTTGACGTCACACGCGTGTCTTCGCAGCAAATGGCATCGGCGGCGGCAAACGCCTCGCCAACGCGCGGGGACAGGTCGCCCAGGTTACCGATGGGCGTACCGACCACATAGAGTTTGCCCGTGTGGGCGCTGTTTTGCGTCATATCAACCTATTCAATCATGCCGCGTTCGAGCGTACCGAGCGCCGCGCGAGCGTCCCATGCTGCAATGCGCTTCTCGGTCTTCCACGTTTGGAAGAACCAACCGGCAGCCGGCGCAAACGAAGCCAGCTGGTTGGCGATAAACACGCGCTCGTAGGCATTGCGGCCCTCGGGCGTAACCGACGAGTTGGCAAAGATCGCCGCACCCGACCATTCGCCCACCAGCACGGGGAACCCAGTCGAAATCGCTTCTTTAAGCTCGCGCTTGTTACGCGAAATCGCCGTCGTCAGCCCGCGGGGGCTCGTGATGTCGAGCGCATGCTCGTCGCGGTAATGGTACAGGTGAAGGTCCATGTAGACGTTCTTGTACTTGGCGCCGCGCATAAAATGCTTCCACTCGCTGGGATGCCCCGAAGACGAGAAGACGACAATCTTATCCTCGGGCATATACGAACGGACGAGCTCGTAGGCATCGCGATAGAAATTGCGCAAGTAGTGGGCCGGAATGCCATCCGTCATGGTAAAGAGACTCTTGCGGACGCTCATCTGTGGCGTATCCAGCAGCTCAATGCCCAGCAGGCTCTCGGCCTCGCCGTAGCGATCGGCCAAGCGCTCGAGCACGTCGAGTGCGACATGACGGCCGTTGGTGGACGAATGCCACTCGGCAACAGCCTCCGGCGTGGTGGGCGAATCATTGGAATCGCCCTGGCCACCGGGCACCGTCGCCAGATCGAGCAGCACGCGGATGTCATACTTGGCAGCCCACTCAATTGCACGGTCGATGTAGTCGACAACCGAGATGTAGGACGCATCGGACTCCTGCGAGCCAAAGGCATACCAGGGCACCGGCAGGCGCACGGCATTGAGACCGATCTGCGCCATGCGGCGAAAATCGTCCTCGCTCACAAACGTCTCGTAATGACGGCGCATGCGCTCGTTATAGGCGGCGGTGCCCATGGCCTCCTGCAGCTCGGCCGCGTTGGATGCACCGGTCGCCGCGTATAGCGACGGGGTCACCCAAGGCTCGGGAATAAACCAGCCAGAGAGATTAACGCCGAGTGTCCTCTCCATCACTGCCCCCTTCGGATCGTGCAGGCCGAGCCTGCATCGTATTGCATAGGAAAAGTATCGTTTTGAGTATACCCGCGCGTGCGGACAGACGACCGAACGGTCTGTAAAGTGGCGCAAAAGCGGGAGGAATGTCTGGGGCGGGCCCGAGCTAGTGCGCCGAGATGTGCACGCACGTCGGAAGCAAGCGCCGGAAAGCGCATGCCGTTTTCTCGTTCAATAACGGGATGCATTTCCGCGGGTCCACATAAAAGAAAAGGACCCCTTTGCAGAGGTCCTAGTCAATTCAAGGTGGCGGGGAAGGGAATCGCGTCCGCGCGCTGCGCGGACGGACCGCTGCGGCGCTTGCGCGCCTTGCGAGCTACGCTGGCAAACGCTAACGCGTTTCCTCAGCTCCGCGCCCTCACGGGGTTCGATTCCGTGCAGGGTCTATATAAAAGAAAAGGACCCCTTTGCAGAGGTCCTAGTCAATTCAAGGTGGCGGGGAAGGGAATCGAACCCCTGACACGAGGATTTTCAGTCCTCTGCTCTACCAACTGAGCTACCCAGCCATTTGAGGTGTGCCTTGTTTCAAGGCTTGATTAGTATAACCAAGGACGCGCTCCGGTCAACCGAGAATTTAAAAAAAGTTTTTGAGCACGGCGTCAGCCACAAGTCCGATCCTATAGAACAGCACGTTAGAGATATCAACCCGCCGCAAGAAGTTTTTCGCTCAGGGCTGCACGGGCAAACTCACTTGGCGTCATTCCTTCAGCCGCCGCCCGTCGACGAATCGCCTCCTTCATCCCTAGGGGAATCTTGACCGATAGCGTTGCCGTACCTTCGCTTGAAAGTGGAGGCCGCCCGTGCACGATCCCCCCAACGGTATGCTCGCCGTCCGGAAACTCGCCATGCTCGTACGACTCGCACCACGTGTCAATCATTTCATCCGTTACAACCTGACCATTGGCAGCCGTATACGCCTTGCTCATCATCGACCCCTCTGCCGAGCTCGCTCGATCTCTTGCCAGAATTTCTCCTCCATCTTACCCAGTTTCGTATGACGAAAGTCCGCTGTCGCCAATTCTTACGCCGGCACTTGTTGGAGGGTGGGAGGTGTAGCGAGGATTGAAGGGCGTTCCAGCACCGCCCAGGCACCGGGACAGGAACACATGCGCCAAGGACGGACGTTTTCGTAGCATGCGAGGATGCTGCCGTTGCGGTCGATAAAAGCAATGTCGATGGGGTAGGCCATAAAGCAGGTGTGGACCGAAGAGCAGCGTGGGAACGCCATGACGAGCGGCAACCCGTTGGCGGCAATCGGAGACCGTCCCAGCATGCCGCGCAGGCGCACGGCAAACGACTCCGCCACCACAAACTCGGCAGGCGTCCAACCCAGCCTGTTGAGCGCCCGCGCGTAGGCAATGTAGGATGAGGCCGCGGTCACATAACCACCCCCGGACGCCACGGATCGACCGTCACCGCGCGCTCGTGCGACAACTTTGCCGGTGCCCCCAGCGAAACGCCGGCGATGCTGAGCGAGCTCGGCCACGGCTCGTAGCGCATGGTACAGGTATAGGTCCTAAACGTGCCGGAGAGCGAAAGCAGACCGCCATCCGATGTCGTCGCACCCTGCTCGCTCGAGACCTCAATCTGCAAGTCATAGCCTTCCATGGCATGTTGGATCTGAGCCTGAACGGTCGCGGAGGCATCGATGGAGCTGCCATCGCCCTCCCCGCTCGGCGCCACGGCATGCGCTAGCACGATATCGGGCACCACGCGATCGAAGCGCGCGACCGCGCCGGCAAAGACCATGACGTTGTACACGATGAGCGCCAGAATCAGCAGGACGGGCGTGACCACGGCCATCTCGACCGTCGCCTGGGCGCGCTCCTCGCGCAGGCGCTTGCGGATGCTCATTACGACCCACCGCCCAGGGCACCCGCCAGCGTGGCGACATCGACGGTGAGTGGAATGGAACCGCCGCCGGGCAGCGGAATCTCCGCAAGCGTGAACACCGTGCCGCTGATGGTGCGCTCGACTTGATATTCCAGCGCCTCGCAAAGCGCCTTGGGGTCGGTCACGCCCAGCGGAATACTTCGTAGCTTGTCCTGCACTTTAGAAAGACCTGTGATGTCAGACCCAGGGCTCTTGATGACATTGGCGGTGTCGGTCAGCACCGGCTTTCGCAGGCGCAAGTCGCACGGCTCCAAGCCCAGCGCCGCCACGGACGCCGAAACGGTATCGCCGAGCCACGATGCAATGGAGCCCAGCGCGCCACTGCTCCCTCCCAGGCCATCGATCATCTCATCCATAAGCTCGTCGGCCGAGCCCTGGATGTCTCCGTATCCCACAAGTAGCCGTCCCCAAACATCCATGACGCCATCGAGTACGCCGGCAACGCCACCCGAACGTTCCTCCAACGTCGAGAAAAACCGCGAGAGAACGTTGTTCTGCGCCGTCGCGTCATCGGGTGCCAGCACCGCAGCAGAGATCGCACCGCGCTCACCAAGTCTGACTGTCGTGTTAAACGAAGAGTTGAGCTCATCGGGGCTCGAGATGGCACCCGAAACCGCAAAGGCGACCACGCCGTTGCGACCGGGCGGGGCGATACGCGGACGCTCGCCCGAAAGCGCTTTAATAGCCTCGTCAAACGCATTGCCCGCACGGTCGGCCTCATCCTCGGTCTGACGCATGAGCTCAAGCTCTTTGTTCCGACATTTGACGTATTCCTCCAAGGCCTTTTTGAACTCGTCGAAGTGATATTCGAAGCCGTTTTCGATAGAGGTTGAAGGCGCCGCAACAGCACCAAGCGACAAAACGCCAAAATGGCATTTGCTGCATTTATCCTGTCCATCGTAATCGGCAACCGAAGCAAATCCGCTCGGCGTCCCTTTCTTATAGTTAGGGCAGGTCGTCCCGTAATGCAGATACGCCTTGTCATCGTTCACGCTAGTCGGCCACACCGCATCGGTATAGAGTTCCGTCGCCCGAACCTCATCAGAGTTGCGCGGCAGCAGCGGAATATAGGAGGAAACCCTGTCTCCGTTCTCGGTTATATGCGCCCGATCGACCTCCGCGCTCGCATAGGTATAAAACGCCTTACGCGCCGCAGACTCTGCCTTCATCTCGACACTCGAGCCGTGGGGCTTCTCATTTGTCAGACGCCAATGGTAGTAGTCCTTCGCGCGATCAAGGGCAACTTGGGGCTCCCACGTAACGCTCGATGAGTAATGCGGATTTTGAACACCGGAGAGATCCGTTAGGCTTTTCGCACGCTCCCACATGCAAGAACAGCTGCCGACCGAGCCCTTGTCAGACCCACCACAATCCGCCAGCCAAGCACGCTCTTTAGCCTTCGCCGTGTCCTCAGAAGCCTTCCGCAGCTCCTCGGCCGCACACTCTAAATCATCTGATGTGTCTTTAATGGCATCGGTCGAGATCTCGGACCCCTCGAGCGCAGCGAAGTCAGACTCGGATGTCCTGGGCACGGCAAGCGCCGTACCGGTATAGGTCACACTATCGGTATCCTGCGCCGACACCGCCTGCGTGGCACGCGCGGCGATCAGATACGGCAGAGCCGTCTCGATTTTCTGTAAGCCTTCCGATGCGCTTTTGGCAAACTTGTTGCGCGTTTTAATGATCTCAATCCCGGTGTCGACCATATTGCCGGCAACCGGCTCGGCACCCGGGATGAGGATGGCGACCAGGCCCGTCCCGATCGTGGCAAACCCCGCCAGCCCCAGACTCAAGATGCTCGCATCAACCACCGTGGCAGCCGTGTGATAGGACGACACTACGTTGGCACCCGCCAGCGCGCCACTATCAGCCGCCACCTGAGTATCCCCGGCACGCGACATGCTCCATATCGCCGCGGTCGACGAAAACAACAATGTGAGCACCACTAGGATGACCACGGCAGAAGAAAGCGTGGTATAGGCGCCGTCTTCGATAAACAGATCGACACCGGCTCGACCCATAAAGCCGCCTCGTTTGCGGAGAGCGCCTGGTCGACGGCGGGCCGCAAACCCTTGCGTCACCCGCAACAGGCAGCGCCTAATCCCATGCAGCAATCCACGAATCATAATCTCCCTCCAGCCATTCGGGACGCGATTGATACGAGACATCGACCTTGAGCTCAACGTAGCCGCCCTCGGCGGTACCACCCATAGCCTGCGCAAACGCACCGATCACAGGCAGCGGTTTAACCTCGCCGGTAACGGAAACGGACGAGACGCCGCCCGCATCGGCCCGACCAAGCTCGATATCCCACGACAGGGGCCCGCCGGCATGGAAAATCGAAACGTCGGGAACCGCGGCAAGACGGCGGCGGGCAAACTCCTTAATATCCTCGTCATCCCCCACCGTCGTCGTGGTCATGAGCCGCGCGGTCTCGGCGGCGGCAGACTCCATGACCGCGCGTGTATAGAGCAGGCACACCGGCTGCAGCGCCAACAGGACGAGCGTCAGAAACGTCGGCAGTAGGAATGCCGCCTCGACCGTAGAC
Organism: Coriobacteriaceae bacterium; assembly: GCA_025757745.1. Classification (NCBI taxonomy): domain Bacteria; kingdom Bacillati; phylum Actinomycetota; class Coriobacteriia; order Coriobacteriales; family Coriobacteriaceae; species Coriobacteriaceae bacterium. The sequence continues at coordinate 414,960 of CP107217.1, read as the reverse complement.
TGAGCCCGGTCCTCGCGCGCAACATCAATACAGCACGATGTCCTTAGCACCCGCAGCAGCGTCGACAACCGATGTCGAGGTGACGCCGTGAGATGCCGTCCGCTCGACCAGCGCCGCCAAGCGCCCATCGGCACCGGCACGCCAAAGCCCTGCGATCGCCAGCACGATGGAAAGCAGTGCCACCGTGACGATGGCGTATTCGACCGTTGCCTGGGCAGATTCTTCGCGCAGGACATAATGCATTTCACGACCCCTCCTTTGAGTTCGTTGTCTGCGGGGTCAGGCGGACCACGCGCAGGCAACACGAAGTATCACCAGCATCCGCGGCAACCGTCACCATATCGACCCAGCCGCGTCCGTCACGCACGATGGCGCCCCACACGTTGCCCTTGATGTCGAGATAGCCGTTCAGAGCAAGTTGCGCCGTGGGCACCTCGCGATAGGCACGCAGCATATCCGCCGCCGCCTCGGTCATCGGTCGGCACTCGGACCATGCGAGACGAACAGCGACGGCATTGTTTGCAGATGAATCCGTTGCAGCGTCCGCTCGCTCGTCGAGTGCTTGCAAGAACGTTTGCGCCGTAACGGCGGCATTCGCATCGGCCACGTCTCGCGCATCGTCTATTTGAGACGCCGCAGCCGAACCCGATCCCACATCCGCGGCAGCCCCTAAACGTTGTTGCCGTGCTGCGTTAAGCCCCCAAACCGCCACTGCCACCGCCACGACCGCACAGGCGAGCACCAGCAACGCGCCGACGGGACGGGCGCCCTCTACAGGCTGTTGATGCCCTCGCTGATAGCGCTCCATAAATCTTGGACCTTGCCCTTAAATGCGACGATGGCAATGATGGCAATCACCACGAGCACACCGACTAGGATGGCGTACTCGGTGGTGCCCTGCGCGCTCTCCTCCCGCAGCAGTTCTTCGGCACGCTGGCGAGCGTGAATTGACTGGCAAAACGCCAAGCTCCAGACCTTGTCAACAACGTCAGTCATCGTATTCATGTATTCCTCCCTACATCATCCCGCCTGCCCCCAGCAGCGGGCCCAATATGGACAAAAGCAACGCCGGCAAGATGAGCGTGCCGGTGGGAATCAGCAGCTTGACCGGCGCACGCTCAATCTCGCGCTCGACCGCGGCGCGATGGGCCGCGCGAATCTCGCGACTTTGGGCCGCCAGCGTCTCGGCAAGCGGGGCACCGAGAGCAAGCGCCTGCCCCGCTGTGATGGCAAAGGTCTCGAGCGCCCGCACATCCAGGTCGCGCGCGGCCGCCAGAAGCTCATCCTCTCGCGTCCCTACGCCCACCCGCCATGCCATGCAGGCTCGCTCAAGGCGGAGCGCCAACGTCGATCGGCGATTGGCGCAAAAAACCTCAAGCGCCGCATCGAACGAAAGGCCGGCCGAAAGCCCCAGACGCACCACGTCGATCATCTCGGACACCTCGCCGAGCGACACCTGCGCCGTACCACCCGTGCCGAGCATGACCCTCAACCGTGCTACCAGGACATCGGTCACCGATCGGGCAGCCGCAACAACCAGCAGCGCCTCGCGTTTGCAGACCTGGGCGATCTTGCATACGTCCGCACGATTGAGCCCTGTCACGATAAACACGCTGAGCGCGCACAGGCATGCCGCGACCCCGACCAGGGCGCTCATAGCTCCACCCGCATAATGCGTCGGATGACCACCAGGGCGACGGCGTTGAGGGCAAGTCCCAGTACCACGGCACCGGCACCCGCCGGCGTTGCAAGGCCGCGGCGAAAGTCGGCCGAAAGCAGCGCCAGCACCGCGCACATACCCGCCGGCATCGCCGAGACCATGTGTGCCGACATACGAGCCTGCGATGTCTTGACGTCCAAGCGGCGCTTGAGCTCAATGCGCTCCCCCACCATGCTCGACGCCTCGGACAACAGGTCGGCAAGCGGGGCACCGGTTCGCTGCGACACCTTGAGCGCCAAGGTGACAAGCGAAAGGCCGGGGGCATCGATACGGTCGAGTAGGTCATCCAACGCATCAGTCGCCGAGACGCCGCAGTCGATCGCCGTCGCCACGCGCAAAAACTCGGTATGCACCGGCTCTTGCGCGTGAGTTCCCACAAACCTCATGCCCTGGGCCAGCGAATGACCCGAGGCGAGCGACATAGAGAGCGCCGTAAAGGCCTCGGGCATGGCTTCTTCCACATCGTGTTGCTCGCGGCGACGGTCGAAGGTGTCGCGAGCGGCGCCTACGCCAAACGGTGCGAGCAGCCCCAGGACAAAGCCGATGGGCGACAGCGATACGACAGTCAGGGCAATGCCGCAGACACCACTCGATAGCAGCAAGCATGCCAGGCGCGCCTCGTCATCCTCGATAACAAGGCCAAGGCGATGTGCTGGAACCAGCGCCGCCCAGGAGCGGGCAATCTTTTTTAGCAGGTCGTTTTCTACCAACTCGCGCGGCAGCCTCTCGGCAACCGACTCAAGCGCATGACTGACCAGTTCCGCCGGCGGCACGCGCGACACACGAGGCTCCGCCCCGCACGCCACCGCGGCAGAAAGCCCTGTCAAGCCCCCTACGACGAGGGGCACAACGATCTCCATTCGTCCACCTCCTCTTGTGTGAGCGTTCCCGAGCGCAGGCCCTCCGCGATAAACGGAGGCTCGCGATCGAGCGTCCAGGTGCGCGTGGCGGCATCGAACGTCACGTAGCGCTCAAGCTCCACGCCTCCTGACGTGCCGCGTCGCACCCCCGAATAGGAGGACACGAAACGCCTGCCGTCCGCATGACGCTCGGACATCACGATGCCGTCGAGCGCCATGGCAATCTGCTCCTCGATAAGCTCGCTCGGCAGATCGATGCCATAGCGCGCAAGCAGCGTCAAACGCACCACGGTCTCCTGCTCGGTGCCCGCATGAAGCGTGGTGAGCGATCCGTCGTGCCCGGTGTTCATGGCCTGCAGCATGTCGCAACATTCCGCACCGCGCACCTCACCCACCACAATACGGTCGGGACGCATGCGCAGGGCGTTGGTCACCAGATCGCGGATTGTCACCGCGCCCTCGCCCTCAATTGAAGCCTCGCGCGCCTCCAGGCGAACCACATGCGGGTGATGCGCAAACTTGAGCTCGGCGGAGTCCTCGATCGTCACGATGCGCTCGCCGGTGGATATCTCGCACGACAGCGCGTTGAGCAGCGTGGTCTTGCCCGATCCCGTGCCACCCGCAACCGCCAGATCTTGACGCAGCGACACCGCACACGACAGCAGTTGCGCATACCAAAGCGGCAGCGACCCCAGGCCCACAAGCTCGTCCAACGAACAGATGCGATCTGAGAACTTGCGGATGGTGAGGATTGGTCCATCAATCGCCACGGGCGGGATCACCGCGTTGACGCGATAGCCCGTCTTGAGGCGGGCGTTGACAATGGGGCTGCGCTCGTCGATGCGCCTGCCCAGTGGCGAGATGATGCGGTCGATGAGCACGCGGATCTGCTCGTCATCCTCAAATGCATGCTCGATGGGATATAAGACGCCGCCGCGTTCAAAGAAAGCCGAGCGGCAACCGTTGACCATGATCTCGGTGACGGTGTCGTCCTCGATGAGCGGCTGCAGCGGGCCCAGGCCCACCACGTCGTCCAAGATCTCGTCGATGATGGTCTCGCGCTCGGGCGTCGCCAGGTCGCCCGGCTCCTCCACGTTGAGCGCCGCCTCCACCGCAGGACGCAATTCCGAGCGGGCGCGCGCCGGATCGATGTATGCGCTGATACGCGCCACCTCGTCATAGCCCATGCGGTCCATCACGGCGCGCTTGGTGCGGCGCTTGACGGCACGGTGGCGCCCCGCATCAACAGGCGCCGCCGCCGCGGCCGCACCGGCTTCCTTAATCCTTGTTTGCAAGCTCATCGCGAATCACCCTCGCGCGACCAGGGAAGACGGATACGTGGGCGCTCGGTGCGCGTCGCGCGGTCGGTGACCATGTCACTCCAGGGACCGACGGCGCAGCCCAGCTCCACGAGCATCTCGCGCGTGGCTTCGCGCACGCTGGTGGCAAAAGCGCTGGTCTGGCCCACCGCCTCGTCAGCACGGCCGAATGCCATGAGCGCCGTCAAGTCCTGCCCGCCGTCGGCAATGCGAATCTTGGAGCTCAACGCGCAGGTAATCTCAAAGCGCATGGCGACATCCTCGTCGGCGCCGCGCGCGCCAAACCGGTTGAATACGGCGCTCATGCGCGTACGCGGCACGCCCACACGGCTCGCCAGTTCGATAACGCGTGCCGCGGACGTCGCAGATGACACCGATTGATCGCCCACGACCAGGCAGCGGTCGCTTGCCGCCACCGCGGCCGCCACGGCGTCACCCCAAAAGACCGAGGTGTCGACAAGCACCACGTCGGATTCGCGGCGCAAGACGTCAAGCAGCAGCTCCACCGGACGCGCCATGAGCTCGGCCTGTTCGGGCGCGGCGACCGGGCCCCAAAGCGTGACGCCCGGGGCCACGCGCATCGAGGCGGCCACGATGTCCGATTCGGCGAGTGCGCCCGCAGCCGATGGCTCGATAAGCGTCGCCATGTCATGCGGGGCATCGGCGCCCAACAGGTCGTAGAGGTTTCCAAACATCAGGTCCAAGTCGAGCACGGCAGCACGCAGGCCCAGCAGCGACGCCGCGTGCGACATGGCGGCGACGATCGTCGACTTGCCGCAACCGCCCGAACCCGAGACGGCGCAGACAACCGGAGCTCGATGCGACGGAGCGGCGGCATCCGCCGGCGGCGCGGGGGCAGGCGACGCGGGCACGGACGGCAACGTCCCCGTCTCCCCGGCAGCGCTCATATGCTGCGCCCAAGCCGGCATGGCAGGTTGCTCGGTCTGCGGGACCGAGTCTGGAGACTTCACGGTCGCATCGACACGAATATTGTCGTTCCCAGCAAGCCCCTCAACCTCGTCGAGCTCATCGACCAGGCTCACGCCATGCACGTATCCCATATCTACAGCCAGAAGCTCCTCGCCATACGGCACCGGCTCTCCGGCATCATCGTATGCAAGGGGATCCCGGGGGCACCGACCATGCTCGGCTTCCGCTTTTCCACAATCATCAACACGCGGGCCTCTTGTAGCGCGAGGCGCCCCGGGTTCCCTATCAACAAAAGCATCGGGCTCAATCGTCAGACACCGGTCGTAATCAACCGTTCCCTCGCCCGCGCGCCCGTTGCCGCATATGCTGCGCGCAGCGATAACCTCGGTCGCCCCCGCGCGAAACAGCCCCTCGATATCCGAAGGATCGAGCGTCTCTATCAGTACGACCACGCGGCTCACACGGCCCTCGGCCGTCAGGCGTGCAACAGTCTTTCGCACGTCTTCGGCATCGAACAGGGCTGCCGCGATAATCGCCGCCCCGCGACGCGACGGAAACGCCCGCGCCATGGACACCAGCCCATCCAGGTCGCCCACGCGAAGCACCTGCGCGCCCGCATCGCGACCCTCGACTTCCCGCTGCAGCAATCCGTAATCACCACACGCGCAGCATGCAAGCCAGATCGCCTTCATCACTCGTCGCCTCCGCTCTTTTTGCCGCGCACCGTGGCGGGAATCGTCAAACTGACCGTCCCCTTGCCCGAGGCCCCCAGCAATTCCTTAACGTCTTCGGGGTCGGCCGCCAGCGTCACCCATTCGATCTTGCCTTCGCGCGTGGCGCCGGCCACTTCGCTGGTATCGATCACGCGCGCGCCGCACAGCCGATCGGTCACGCCATCTTTTTGCACGTACACGTCCACATAGCTGCCCACGCCCGTGGCGCCGCCGACCGAGTGCTCGGCATCGACCGCCACCGAAACGGCGACCTTGCCTTTGGGCACCTCGAGCTTGTGGCTTTCGGCCTTGGTGTAGGCATCGCAAATCACGGCATTTTTAGGGATGCGTGAGGTCGTCACGTCGCCGCGCACCTGACGCAACTCGGTCGCCGCATCGCGCGGCAACAGACTCGCCAGCCATTCCTGGGTTATGACATTGGTCTCGTCGAGCGTCTCGCCCGCATCGATATCGCGTGCCGCGACGCACACCTCGACGCGATCGCCGCCATACTTGGCCAGCGTCTCGGCCTGGGCCTGCTCAGCCCGCGAGCGGATCGACGATGCGTAGACTATGCAGAGCAACGCGGCGAGCACGCCCGCGATCAGACTGATGGCGATGCGCTTGCTCTTGTTCACGGCCGCTCCTCTCAAGGTAGCACCGGGCGGATGCCCGTACCACCATTGTCCGAGCGGGCAAGCAGCAAAACGACGCGATCGCGATCTTGGTTTTGAGCGTCAAACCAATTGCCGACCAAAAGCTGACCGGCCCGTCAAGCTCGTGGCAAGGTTTTGGTCAGCACGTCGGCAAAACGCACGTTTAGGGGCGCATCGGCAATAAAAAAGCCGCCTCCCGTACCATTGGGAGACGGCTGTCATAGGTAGATTCGATTACAGATGGACATCGGGATCGAGCATCTGTGCACTCACGCGCATGGATGACGCCAGATTTTGGAACGTCTCCAGGCGCAGGCTGTCGATCTGCCCGGTATCCTCGGCCTCGCGAACGGCGCAGCCCGGTTCGTGGGTATGCGTGCAGTCGCCAAACCGGCACGCACGCGACGCCTCGACGATCTCGGGAAACGCGCGTGCCAAGCCCCGCTCATGCCCCACGAGCGGCAGGCTGCGCAGGCCCGGGGCGTCGGCAATAACACCGGCATCACCCGGAAGCGCCACCATCACGCGCGCGACGGTGGTATGGCGGCCCTGGTCATCGCGCTCGCGCACGCCGCCGGTCGCCAACGTATCGTGGCCCAGCAGCGCGTTGAGCAACGTCGACTTGCCGGCACCCGATTCACCCAGGATCATGGCGCAGCTCCCAGCGGGAACGCAGGCGCGAACCTCGTCCAGGCCACGGCCCTCGGCAGAGGATGTCACGATTACACGCACGTCCGGACCCACCAAGCGGTGCACGCGGTCCAGATCGCGTTCGAGCTCATCGGCGTCGCAGCGGTCGGCCTTGGTGAGTACCACCACCGGCTCGGCATCGCAGTCGAGCGCCAACACCAGCGAGCGCGCCACGCGGTCGAGCAGTACCTCGCCGGCGCCGAGCGCCTGCACGATCAGCACGCTATCCACGTTGGAGCAAAGCACCTGACGCTCACCGCGGGCACGGCCACGCCAACGCTCAAAACTCGTGCGGCGTGGCAGCACGCACTCGATCACGCCCATGTCATGCCCCGGTGCACGGCGCACCGCAACGCGGTCGCCCACGGCGGGCAGCAGAACCTCATCCTCGCCACGCGACTTGGCAAACCCCACGGCATGCTCGGCACGAAAGGTGTCATCGGCAGTCGCCACCAGCGGAAACCCACGATCCAGGCGCACCACGGCACCAAGCTGCATCTGCTCGGGCTCCTCAGCCCGAGCACAAAAATCATCGAAGGCAGCCCGCTGAGCATCATCGACCGGCAGATCGTCGAACGTCGGAACATCCTGCAGCGCATCGAGTCCCGGCACGCTTGCCAGCAGCTCCTCGGCAGACGCGGGAGCTTCGGTCGCGAGCTTCCGACGACGATCGCGCTTAGCCCGCGCCCCCGTCGTCTTTTTCTTCGCCTTAGCCTTAGCCTTGCCCACAAGCGCCTCCCAGCACCACAAATCACAACTGAGCAGGTATTTTACCCACAAAAAAGAGTCGGTCGAGCAAACGCTCGACCGACTCACATACTTTCCCTCAGCTAATGGTCCCGAGAGGTTATCCGAAGGCCCGCCCGCCGGGAGGGGTTTCCTAAGGGCACATCCCGCAGCGCGAAACGCGAGGACGTGCCCGTGGAAACCCCGCAGGCGGTCGGGCCGGTGGGAAGGATGGCCTTTCGACCTACTCCTTCTCGACCGCGCGCATGATCGCCTTGTAGATCTCCATCAGCGGGATGATCAGGAAGGCCAGCCCCAGCGCGGCAAGAACACCCTTGAGCTCAAGCGTCACAGGTCCAAAGAACATTTCGGCAAGCGTCGGCTGTACGGTTACGATCACCGTCAGCACCAGCGCCAGCGCGGCAGAGGCCCACAGCCACTTGTTCTGCTTCTTCATACTAAACAGCGACGCACGACGGCTGCGCATATTGAAGCAGTGGAAGATCTCGACCATGTTGAGCGTGATGAAGGCCATCATCACGCCTTCCTCGTCGGCGTTGCCGGCGATCATATCGGCGATGTGGATGTAGCCCATGTCAAAGTACACGCCCACAAAGAAGCTCGCCAGCACCAGCACGGTGATGATCAAGCCCTGGACCACACAGTCCAGGCCCATATTGCCGGCAAAGACACCGTCCTTGGCGTTGCGCGGCTTGCGCTTCATGATGTCGCCCTCGGCATCCTCCATGCCCAGCGCGAGCGCGGGGAAGCAGTCGGTGACCAGGTTCACCCACAGCAGCTGCACCGGCTGGAAGATGGTAAAGCCAATGAGCGTGGCGATAAACACCGAGAACACCTCGGCAAGGTTAGCCGAAAGCAGGAACTGGATGACCTTGCGGATGTTGTCGTAGATGCGACGGCCCTCTTCGCAAGCACCGATGATGGTGGCGAAGTTGTCGTCGGCGAGCACCATGTCGGCGACGTTCTTGGTAACGTCGGTACCGGTGATGCCCATGCCCACGCCGATGTCGGCGCGCTTGATGGACGGGGCGTCGTTGACGCCGTCGCCCGTCATGGCCACGATCTGGTCGCGCGACTTCCAGGCCTCGACGATGCGGGTCTTGTGCTCGGGCTGGACGCGGGCGTACACGCCGTAGTCCTCGATGTGCGCGTCGAGCTCCTCGTCGCTCATGCGATCGAGGTCGGCACCGGTGATGGCATGGCTGCGATCGGTGACGATGCCCAGCTGCTTGGCGATGGCCACGGCGGTGTCGATGTGGTCGCCCGTGATCATGACGGTGCGGATACCGGCGTCATGGGCCTCGCGGATGGCATCGGCGACCTCGGGGCGGACAGGATCAATCATGCCGGACAGGCCGCAGAAGACCAGGTCGTGCTCGAGCGCAGCGGGACTGCAGTCGGCGGGAACCTCGGTGTAGGTGCGGCTCGCCAGCGCCAGCACGCGCAGGGCCTCGTCGGCCATGGCCTTGTTGGCTGCCACGAGCTCGGCGCGGCGCTCCCCAGTCAGCGGAACGACCTTATCGCCCTCGTAGATATGGGTGCACAGACCAATCACCACGTCGGGCGCGCCCTTGGTGTACTGCTCGTACTCGCCGTCCAGGGTCTCGACGACCACAGACATCATCTTACGGCCCGAGTCGAACGGGGCCTCGCCCACGCGCGGGTGCTCGGCAGTCAGGCCAGTAAGACCAGCCTTGCCGGCATCGTTGACGAGTGCACACTCGGTCGGCTCGCCCACGGCCTCGCCCAGTTCCTCGTCCCACTGGGCATCGGAGCACAGTGCCATACCGGCCAGGAACTTCTCCTTGGGCGCAGCGAGCTCGTGCTTGACGACGGTCATCTTGTTCTGGGTAAGGGTGCCGGTCTTGTCGGAGCAGATGGTCTGCGTGCAGCCGAGGGTCTCGACGGCAGAAAGCTTGCGGATAATCGCCTGGCGCTTGGCCATCTTGGTCACGCCGAGCGACAGCACGATGGTCACGACGGCGACCAGGCCCTCGGGGATGGCAGCGACGGCGAGCGAGACAGCGACCATAAAGGTGTCGAGCAGGGCGGTCGGGTCGGTAAGGACGTTGCCCACGCCGTGGCGGAGGATGTCAACGCCAAAGATCACGACGCAGATGATAATCACCATGATGGTGAGGATGCGGCTGAGCTCGGCGAGCTTCACTTGCAGCGGCGTGAGCTCTTCCTTGGCCTCGGCCAGGGCGCCGGCAATCTTGCCCATCTCGGTATCCATACCGGTGCCGACTACGACGGCGCGGCCACGGCCGTACACAACGGTGGAACCCATGTAGCACATGTTCTTGCGGTCGCCGAGCGGCACGTCATCGGTGCCCGCGGCAAGCTCGATCACGTTGGCGTGCTTCTCTACGGGCACGGACTCGCCGGTGAGTGCGGCCTCTTCGATCTTCATCGTGGCGCTCTCGAGGACGCGGCAGTCGGCCGGAACGGAGTCGCCCGCCTCGAGCATGATCACGTCACCGGGCACGAGCTCGGCGCTCGGCAGATGCACGAGCTTGCCGTCGCGCAGCACCTTGGACTGCGCCGCGCTCATCTCCTGCAGGGCCTCGAGGGCCTCCTCGCTCTTGGCTTCCTGGACCACGCCCAGTACCGAGTTGACGATAACGACGAACATGATGATGACGACATCGGCAAAGTCGGGCTCGCCCTTGACCATGCCCGTGAGCGCGCTGATGACGGCGGCAACGATCAGCATGATGACCATGGGGTCGGCCATCTGCTCAAAGAAACGCTTCCACAGCGGCGTCTTCTCGGCTTCCTCGAGCTTGTTAGGGCCTGTCTTGGCGAGGCGCGACGACGCCTCACCGGTGCTCAGGCCGAGGTTCTCATCGACGCCTTGGTCGCTGAGCACCTCCGCCGCGGCGGACAGGTATTCCTTTTGCATATAGAGTCCCCTCCTGGGATTCGGGCCACTCAGCAGATTGATGCCCGATCATAATTCCCAGGAGAAGGGCAAGGGCTCATCAAGGCTGCCGTGCTGAGCGGCAGTTGATAGTGGAGCTATGGTACCCCAAAGCAACGCGTCTAGCCAAAACAATCCATTTGGAAATATGGTCCATAAGCAACGGTGCAGGCCGTGTGATGCTCAACATTGATAAAACGTTTTTTCTTCGGCGCATCATCAAATTGAAATATCGCCCAGATAGCAGCGGTTAGAACGGTTGGTAAAGTTTTTGCATATACCGTTTTTCCGCAAAAAATGAACTTCTAATTCGGCATACGGTCGATTTTTTGGGGTATTCGGTCGCCATTTCGTTATAATCAACTCAGTTTTATTTCTTATGGTTTATCTATCAGCGCAAGACGATGTCAGATGGAGGTCTGAATGTACAAGCGCACTAAGATTGTATGCACCATGGGTCCCGCCTGCGATAGCGACGAGACCATCCGCGAGATGATCAAGGCGGGCATGAACGTCGCCCGTTTTAACTTCTCGCACGGCTCCTACGACGAGCACCACGGTCGCATCGAGCGCGTCCGTCGTATTTCCAAGGAGCTCGGTATGCCCGTCGGCATCCTGCTCGACACCAAGGGCCCCGAGGTCCGCACCGGCCTTCTGGTCGATGGCAAGAAGGTTGCCGTCAAGACCGGCGACAAGATCGTCGTCACCGCTCAGCCCACGTCCGAGGATTTCCACGGCACCTCTGAGCACATCTCCCTCGACTACCTGGCTCTGCCCTCCGAGGTCGAGAAGGGCTCCCTCATCCTGATCGATGACGGCCTGGTTGCCCTCGAGGTCGAGTCCGTCGACGGCCAGGACATGACCTGCGTCGTCAAGAACGACGGCCTGATCGGCGAGCGCAAGGGCGTCAACATGCCCAACGTCAACATCTCGCTGCCCGCTATCACCGAGCGCGATCGTCAGGACATCCTCTTTGGCCTGACCGAGAACATCGACTACATCGCCGCTTCCTTCATCCGTGACGGCGAGTCCGTCCGCGGCATCCGCGAGCTTTGCCGCGAGAACGGTGGCGAGCACGTGACGATCTTCCCGAAGATCGAGTGCGCCCTGGGCGTCGAGAACTTCGACGAGATCCTCGAGGCTTCCGACGGCATCATGGTTGCCCGTGGCGACCTGGGCATCGAGATCAAGCCCGAGCTCGTTCCCCACATCCAGAAGGAGATCATCGCCAAGTGCAACGCGGCCTACAAGCCCGTTATCACCGCTACGCAGATGCTCGACTCCATGCAGCAGAACCCGCGCCCGACGCGCGCCGAGGTTGCCGACGTTGCTAACGCCATCTACGACGGCACCGACGCCGTTATGCTCTCTGGCGAGTCCGCTGCCGGTAAGTACCCGGTCGAGGCCGTTAAGATGCAGGCCAGCATTGCTCTCGAGACCGAAAAGTACCTCCCGGCTCACGCTCCGCTCGAGGTTCCGGCCGATGCCCACGGCACCCGTGTTGTCAACAACGTTGTGGGTATGTCCGCTGTGAACATGGCTACCACCGTTGGCGCCAAGTGCATCACCGTGCCGACGACCACCGGCCGCACCGCTCGCCTGATCTCGCACTTCCGTCCCAACATGCCGATCTGCGCGTTCTCCCGCCACGAGTGGGCCGTCCAGCAGATGATCATGTACTGGGGCGTTATCCCGCACCAGGCCGAGATTACCCAGGGCACCGTCAACGGCACGATCGTCAAGGCGATCGAGACCGCTAAGGAGCTCGGCTACGTCGAGGCCGGAGACCTGACCGTCGCTACCGCTGGCGATCCCCGCATGAGCGTCCAGCTCGAGGACAAGGTCTCCTCGACCAACGTCGCTTACGTCGCTCAGGTGCGCTAAGTCGTACTTGCAAGCACACTTGCATTGCAAAGGGCCCGGAAGGCAAAGCCTTCCGGGCCCTTTTTCTATGCCAATGCCGGCGCACAGCAAAACACGCACTCATTTCTTTACCAAAAGTGCGAAATCCACCCTTCGAGGCCCAATGAATAAAGTCCCAAGCGCTAAAAGTGTTCGCCCGGTGGCAAACCCACACCTTAACCGACGCTAATAAATCGTTTTAGCAAGAGCCAGATCGACCTGGTTTTCGGAAGTGCGGGGAAAAATTGCTTACCTCCGAGTACAAGCCCTTTTATTTCAACAAAACCCCTGATAAAGTTCGCTCAAATACCGCTTGTGGTTTGCCTGTTTGTCTTTTTCCCCGCACTTCCGAAACCGATAGCTTTTCTAGCCCAAACTACGCTCAAACGATCGGATCGCCATGTCATTTCTTGCCTGCGGACCCACGGCTTTTCAGTACTATCGCATCCCGCCCCAGATACTGGGACTCTATCCGGCAATCCTGCCGCCCGACCATGACCATCGCTTGGTACACTACTCAAAACAACCAGTATTTAAAGACTTGCTCGGCACACCAGTTTGGAGATTCGTGGGCGAAAGAAAACAGCGCGCGAACGGAAAGCTATTTCATAGCCGTCTGCTAACCCAAGAGCCGCCTCCTGGGTCGTTTAGGCAGACTGAGCATGGGTTTGATGTCACTTCACCGGAGTTCACGCTGCTCAGCCTTGCCACGCAGGTCTCACGCAGCCAGTTACTCATGGCTTGCTACGAGATGTGCGGCTCCTTTGCAGTGTTTAAGCCCTGCGAGCGAACGCAACAACAACTCGATGAAGCTATTTCGCTTAAGCTCATTCCGCCCAGCTGCGGCTGGGAGCGAGCTAACGACACCAAGGGCAATGACACCAACTTGTGGAAGCGCACGCCGCTTCTTACCGCAGCGGATATCGCCGCGTTCGCCAAGCAGGCCGCAGGCCTGCGCGGCGTTAAGCAGCTCCGCTGGGCCGCCGAACGCATGACAGGACAGACCGCCTCGCCCTTTGAAGTCCAGACGTCAATTCTCATCTCGCTCCCCCGCGATGAGGGCGGTCTGGGCATCGACATCACCAATAACGCGCGCATCCCGCTCAGCGAAGCCGCGCGTTCGCTGTATGACAAAACCTGCTGCTACGCCGATATCCTCATCGAAAGCGCCACCGACAGCATGGGCGTCATCCTTGAATGCCAAGGCCGCTCCGCCCACGACAGCGAAGCCGCGAGCCTCTCCGATGCCGAGCGCGCCACCGCACTCACAAGCATGGGCTACGACGTCATCCAAATTACCTATGACCAGATCAAGGAGAAGAAGAGCTTCAACCACATAGCCGAGCTCATCCATAAAAAGGCTGGGCTTCCCTACACCCCAAAGACTAAACAGGAGCGCACTGCCGAAGATGCCCTGCGGCAAGAGCTACTTGTCGATTGGGTTGAGCTATTCACTGCCGGGCCGGCCAGCTAGCAGCTAGCAATCAGGGGCAGCGCAGACACATCGGGCGATTCGACACGGGCGGCAAAACCCGCCTCGGTTAGCTCGACGACCTCGGTAAACGTTGCATCGAAAAACTCCTCGGTTAGCAAGCGATACGGCGGATGATCGGGCTCGCCGGGGTTTTCGCGTACAATCTCGTGCATAACGCCGATGGTCTTGAGCACATACTCCTTATGGATGGGATACTGACCAAAACGCGTCGCCGCAGTATAGAGGCGATCGGTCGCGCGCGGAATCGAAACAATGCTGAGCGTCTTGCCAAACCAGTCAAAGTCGCCTTGCTTTTTAATGCGGAATTCCTCGCACGGCTTGCCGCCGTGCGCCTCCAGGTACTGGTTCACGCGGGTATTCCACACAGTATCGGCCACAAGGTGAGACCAAACGCCCAGCGTCAGATCGAGCAGCGACTGCGCCACGTCATCGGGCGCGAGCGAAAACTCACAGGCGCCGGGACCGGCAACCGGCTCGGCGTCCTTGTAACGTTGGGGATAATGCACCCGATTGAGTCGCTCGCGTTCCTCGACAATCGAGGTGGCCTCAGCAGGTTCGCCCGCGGGTGCGCCTTTAAGCAGCGGCGCCACATAGGTATCCCAGAACTCATGCTCACGAGGCTTAGGGATAGGCTCGGGCTTTGCAAAGTGCGTAATGCGATACGGAATGGGATCAGCGATGCCAGGGACCATATAGCCCACGAAGATATCCGGAACCACGCAGCCAAACAAAAAGGCATTGCGGTCGCGCACGCTATTGGCAAGCGCACCGCTGCGCTCCAGCAAACGCTCCGTCTGAGCGATATGAATGTTCCAGCTTGGCATAGCCACCCCCATAAAAACCTGGATAACTATACCATCACGGCAAAGCCGCGCGGGCGGCTACGCACGCTCTACGCAGCAACTATTCCGCAGCGCCGCTCTCGGTTCCATACGACGACACCGGCGCCTCGACCACATGGTGATATCGATCGATATAGATGGCGCGGGCACCCAGGCGCCGCACCAAATCCTGATGATGTGTGCTCATCAAGACCGTCTTGCCGGCAGCAACATAGGCCAGTAGAAAGTTGACCACGATGTCGCACGAGTCCTCGTCAAGTCCGTTGGTAGGCTCGTCGAGCACCAGGATATCCGGGTTCATCGACACCACCGCAGCCAGCGCAACGCGCTTCTTTTGCCCGCCCGAGAGCTGATAGGGAGAGACGTCGGCAAGATCGGCAACCTGGAACAGCTCCATGGCATCGCGCACGCGGCGCTCGAGCTCGTCTGCCGGCAGTCCCATTTGAGCCGGGCCAAACGCGACCTCCTCGCCCACCGTAGCGCAAAAGAGCTGCGCATCGGCGTTTTGGAACACAAAGCCCACGCATTGATGGAACCGCTGGGCCGTCGCGGAATCCTTGAGATATGCCGCATCGACCGCATGCCCGTCGAACAGGTACGCACCCGCGTCCGCGAGCTCAAGGCCGTTAATAAGGCGCATGATCGTCGTCTTGCCGCAGCCGTTGGGACCTAGCAGGGCAACGAGCTCTCCACGGTCCACCTGCAGCGAAACGCCGTCGACCACCGTATGGCCCGCATAGGAAAACACCACGTCATGAAACTCGATGAGCGGCGTTGTTTCGACGCCAGCAGCACCGCTCGCGCCCATCGCGCCATTTGTATCGTTTGTCAAAACGTCGCCCTTCCCTACTCACATCGACGGTTCGACCGCCCGCGCTACAGCACCGCGCACAATACGGCGAGCAGAGCCACAACGGCCGCGTAAACGGCATCGCGCCAGCCAAAGCCGCTACGCGCGGGGGCCGGGTACGCACCGGCAAAGCCGCGGCAGAGCATGGCCTCGTCCATCGCGCGGCTGCATTCCATCGCCTTGATAAACGTCATGCCCATGATACCCGCCAGCGAATCGGTGCGCGAAAAACCCGCAGGCGCGGAACCGACGCTGCGCAGCATGACTGATTCGCACAGATCGTGCGCCGTGCGTCCCAGCACCTCGATATGCTTGAGTGCCATATCAAACGTAAAGATAACCTCATCGGGCAGGTGCAGCATTTTGAGCGCCGCCGACATGCGGCTCCAGGTGAGCGTCCACGAAACACCCAGCACCAGCGACACATTAATAAACGTCTTGAGCGCGATCTTGAGCATGGCGCCCGTGGCAGACGCGCCCAGCAGCAGGGCAGGCAGTGCCAGAACCACCGCGAGCCCCGCAGCGCCAAGCGCCGGCACAAAGGTTGCCCGCAGCCCGCGTACGGGGCGTACGGCAACGAGCACCAACACGATAGCCGCCATCAACATGAGGTACAGCGGGCTTTGCGTCAGACACACGCACAGGACGCAAACGAACATCCCCACCAGACGCACCGGAGCCGAAACGCAAGAAAGGGCGCGGTCGACCATCGACCCGCCCTCGTGCGCACCTCCACCCAGGCGAACCCGCTCAAGCAGGCTCGCCAGGTGCAGGACATTCTTTTGCATCACACGATGCCGAGCCCCCGCGGGCTCGTATCGCTCCTCGGCCGCAAGCCAGCTAGGCAGCTCGACCATTTGCATGCGCTCAGCTTTCCTTAACCGTCAGCGAAATCAGGCGGAATGCGATGGTGAGCACCGCCACGCCAATCACACCGGAAAGGATATACATGGCAGCCTGGCCGGCAAAGCCAAGGCCCTGTTCCTCGGAATAGGCCTGCAGGTAATCACCCGTGGGCAGCGCGTCGGCAAAGGTCGGAGTATCGAGGCCGACCGAAGCCTGCAGGCTGTCGTCGCCAGCCTCCTGAACGGCAGTTGCGGCGCCCTCGGCGTCCCACTCACCCCAGGCGTCACCGGTGGCAAGCAATCCCAGCGGCGTGGCCACCACGAGCACGGCGACCAAAATGAGCGTGGGAACCAGCGAGGTCTTCTTGACAGCAGCGCCCTCGGCAGCAAGCTGGCCATCGATGGCCCCGGGCCCGACGATAATGCTCGGCGCCGTCTTCTTGATAAAGCCGTAGATGGCGGCCGTCGCCACGCCCTCGATCACGCCGGCAACCAGCATATGCGGGATCAACATGGCAGGAATAGCCACGGACAGCGGGAAGGGGCAGTACAGCGGAGCGCCCGAAGCATTCGTGAAGAGCATCGGCTGAATACCGAACTCGATTGCCGCGCACAGGGCCGCCAGGCACAGGCCGACCCAGCCGCTTACGATGGCAGAAACCGAGGTGCCCCAGCTCTTGTCGTGCAGACGGCTGTTGAGCGCACGAAACACGATAGCAGCGACAAACGGCAGCACAAAGGCCATGTTAAAGCAGTTGGCGCCAAACGACAGAACGCCGCCGTCGCCAAATAGCAGCGCCTGCAGCGCTAGCGCGACCGAGACGGCAATGGCAGCGGCCTCGGGGCCAAGCAGCAGCGCGATGAGCGCGCCGCCAACGGCGTGACCCGTGGTACCGCCGGGCAGCGGCACGTTGAACATCATGAGCAAGAAGGAGAATGCGGCGCAGATGCCCAGGAACGCCATATGCTCGCGATCGAGCGTGGCGCGCACCTTTTTGATGCAGTGAACCCATACGGGCACCATCGCCACCGCCATGACGGCATCGGTCTGCGGGGACAGGTAGTTGTCTGGAATGTGCATATACGCCTCCCGGTTATCGGCGCGCGGAATTGCAACGCCGCTAAAATCACCTTGTCAGTGTTACGTAATGTCAGATTCGTAACACGCCGCGGGCTATCATAGCAAAACGGCGCACTGCCGACAAAGCAGCACGCCGTTATGTAATGCGCGTGTCATATATGCAGGCTCAGCAGCGCCTTATATCGAGCATAGCAGTCACGTAGGACTCGGCGGCAGCCACCGCTGGCCTATACCCAGCGCAAATCCTAGCCGCGGACCTCGCCGTTTACGCCCTTGCACACCTTGGTGACGATCTTCTGGTGTGCCTTCTCGACTTCTTCGCTGGTGAGCGTGTGGTCGTCGGAGCGATACGTAAGCGCAAAGGCCATGGACTTCTTGCCCGCTCCGATGCGGATGGGATCGCGGTAGACGTCGAACAGGCGCACGCCCTCGAGCAGCTTGCCACCGGCGCTGGTAATGCGGCGCTCAAGATCCTCGCAGGTCACGGAGTTATCGACCACGATAGCCAGGTCGTGCTCAACAGCCGGATACTGCGAGAACTCGCGGTAGTTCTCCTGGTTGCGAGCGCCCTTGATCAGCTTGTCCAGATCGAGCTCAAAGGCAACAACGACCTCATCGATGCCCATCGCCTCGCGCGCCTCGGGGTGAATCTCGCCGACCCAGCCCAGCACGGTGCCGCCGGACAGGACCTCGGCGGCGCGACCCGGCTGCAGGAAGGCATAGCCCTCGCCCTCGACAGGACGGAAGCGAACTTTCTCGATGCGCAGCTGGGCGAGCAGCTCCTCGACGATGCCCTTGCCAAAGAAGAAACGCAGCTTACGGTACTTCATGGTCCAAGACTGCTCGCTCCACTGGCCCGAGAGCACGCCCGCCACGGACTTGGTCTCCTTGGGCAGGCTGGCGTTCTCGCGGCCGTGGAACAGGCTGCCGACCTCGTACAGGTGCACATTGGGCGTGCCGTGGGCCTCGTTATAGGCCACAGACTGCAGCAGGCCCGGCAGCAGCGAGCGGCGCATCTCGGTCTGCTCGGCCACCAGCGGGTTCATGAGCACCACGGGGCAGCCGCGGCCCTCGGTGGACATGCCGATCTTCTCCAGGTCGCCCGGGGCGGCAAAGCCAAAGGTCGTGGTCTCGTTGAGGCCGCAGGCGCGCAGGATCTCGCCGACCTTGCGGGTAAGCTTCTGCTCGCGCGTCAGACCGCCGATGTGGTTCTTGGCAGCCGGGATGGTCGCCGTCACACGGCCCATGCCCCACAGGCGCAGGACCTCCTCGATCAGGTCAATCTCGCGCGGCAGGTCGGGACGGAAGCTCGGCGGGGTGACCATAAAGTCCTCGCCGTCGCGCTCGACGGTGCAGCCCAGGCGGGTGAGTGAGCGCTCGATAAAGTCGGGCTCGATGTCGGCGCCGCAGATGGCGTGCACGCGGGCCAAGCGCAGCTTGATGCTATCGATGGTCTTGGGCGCGGGGAACACGTCGACATAGCCGGGAGCGACCTCGCCGCCGGCGATCTGTTCGATGAGAGCGCAGGTAACGTTGGCGACGTCCACGCAGCCGGTCTCGTCAACCTGGCGCTCAAAGCGAATGGAGGCGTCGGAGATCAGCGACAGGTCGCGGCTGGTGTGCGAGGTGCGACCGGCGTTGAAGCAGGCGCTCTCGACCATCACATCGACGGTGTCGTCCTCGATCTCGGAATCCATACCGCCCATAACACCGGCCAGCGCCACGGGGCGCTCGCCGTCGGTGATGAGGCCCATGCCGGCGTCGAGCACGCGCTCCTCGCCGTCGAGCGTCGTGAACTTCTCATCCTGCTGGGCGGCGCGAACCACCACGCGACGCCTGCCCTCGCGCTCGGCAAAGGTGTCCAGGTCAAAGGCGTGCAGCGGCTGACCGGTGAGCATCATCACGTAGTTGGTGATGTCGACGATGTTGTTGTGCGGACGCACGCCCAGGGCGTTGAGGCGCTTGACCATCCAGTCGGGCGAGGGGCCGACCTTCACGTTGCGCACGATGCGGGCGACATAGCGGTCGCACAGGCCCTCGTCGGCAATCTCGACCGAAAGCTCGTCGTCGGTCGCGCGGCCGGTCTCGGCCTTGATGGCGGGCAGCTCAACGTGGAAATCGCGATCGAAAATGGCGCCGGTCTCGCGGGCCATGCCGATCATGGACAGGCAGTCGGGACGGTTGGGCGTGATCTCGCAGTCGAGCACGGTGTCGCTCGAGCCCACATACTCGGCAAACGGCATGCCGCAGGGCGTGTCCTCGGGCAGGATCATGATGCCGGAGTGGTCGCCGCCCAGGCCGAGCTCGCGCGCAGAGCAGTTCATGCCCATGGACACGACGCCGCGAAGCTTGCTCTTCTTGATCTTGACGTCGCCGGGCAGAACTGCGCCGATCATGGCCGTGACGATGTGGTCGCCGGCCTCGAAGTTCTGCGCGCCGCAGACGATCTGCAGCGGAGCGGGGTTGCCGTCGGCGTCGAGGTTCTTGTCGCCCACGTCGACCGAGCACACATACATATGGTCGCTATCGGGGTGCGGGGTCTTGGTGAGCACCTTGGCGGTCACCACGTGGTCGAAGGACTCGCCCACGGTGTCGATCGCCTCGACCTCGGTGCCGGTACGGATATATTCGTCCGAAAGGGTCTTGGGATCCTCCGGAATATCGATCATGGTCTTGAGCCAGTCGTAAGAAACGCGCATGTAGCTCTCCTAGTTCTTAATCTCCGCAAAGGGAGGAATATCAAATGAAGACGTTCGCCTTAGGGTTGTCCAGGTGCCCCAGGTTGGCGTGAAAGAGGAGCGACGCGTACTAAAGGTACGCGAGCGACGGTTTGAACGCCAAGATGGGGTGCCTGGGCAAGCCTAAAACTGGTTCAGGAAACGCATATCGCCTGTCATCAACGTACGCAGGTCCGGCAGGTCGTAGCGCAGGGCCGCGACGCGCTCGGCGCCAATACCAAAGGCGAAGCCGGTGTACTTCTCGGGGTCGATGCCGCAGTTGATCAGGACGTTGGGATCGACCATGCCGCAGCCCAGGATCTCGATCCAGCCGCTATGCTTGCAGAAGTTGCAGCCCTTGCCGCCACAGACGTGGCAGCTCACGTCCACCTCGCAGGAAGGCTCGGTGAAGGGGAAGAAGTGCGGGCGATAGCGCGTCTTGCGGTCCTCGCCAAACATGCACTTAACAAAGTAGTCGAGCGTGCCCTTGAGGTCGCCAAAGGTGATGCCCTCGTCGACGACCAGGCCCTCGATCTGGTTGAACTGCGGCAGGTGGCAGGCGTCGGCCGTGTCGGGACGGTAGACGGTGCCCGGGCAAATCATGTAGATGGGCGGCTTTTGCGACTCCATGGTGTGGATCTGCACGCCCGAGGTCTGGGTGCGCAGCAGCACGTCGGACTCGCCGTGGGCGTGAGCCTCGGGGTGCGCAACGCTGCCGGGGTTATTGTCGACCACATAGAAGGTATCGCGGGCCGAGCGGCTCGGGTGATCCATGGGCGCGTTGAGCGCGGTAAAGTTGTAGTAGGAGGTATCGACCATGGGGCCAGACTCGACGGTGTAGCCGATGCCGCTAAAGATGTCCTCGGCCTCCTCGATGATCTGCTTGATCAGGTGCTGGTGACCGATCTGCGGACGGATGCCCGGCAGCGTGATGTCGACGGCCTCGTGCTCGAGTGCGTGCTTGAGGGCGGCGGCCTTCATCTCGGTGGTGCGCTCGTCGAGCATGCCCTCGATCAGCTGGCGCATCTCGTTGGCGCGCTTGCCCATCATGGGACGATCCTCGGGGGCGAGCTTGCCCATCATGCGCATCAGGCCGGTGATGCGGCCCTTGCGGCCGAGCAGCTCAACGCGCGCGGCCTCGAGCTTTGCGGCGTCGTCGGCGCCTGCGACGAGCTCCTTGGCCTCTTCCTCGAGTTTGACCAGATCATCAATCAGACTCATGTCTTCCCTTTCGTCTCTCGCGCTCCCCGCTTGCCGAGGCGGCTGCCGCCGCCTGACATTGCGAAAACGCGGCCCGATCCGGTAACAAAAAACCGCCCTCGGGCATGTGCATTGCCCAAGGACGGTTGAATTCCGCGGTACCACCTTGTTTGACCCGGCGGATGTCTGGCCCGCCGCGCCCACTCTTTGCCCCTTGTCGCGAGGCTCACGGCTTCCCTACTGGGGACATCGCCGCCGCTGGCCGCGTGCCCGTTGAGGTCGCTGCTCGGGAGTGAACGCTTGGCCCTTGTCACCGCAGGAAGGCTTGCAGCCCATGACCTTCCCTCTCTTGCCGGCGACGCGGCGGGCAAAACCCTCTCCGTCAACGCATTGGGCTACAGGATACCACATTGTGTGAGCGTATCGCCGCGTTCCGTTTTGTTCGTGCTGGGTACAAGACAGGTAGCTGTGCAAACTGGCCGTGCGCCCATCCGTGGCGCTCGGCTCGCGAGATCAAGGATATGGTATGGGAAAGAAGCACGATAAGAAGGCCGAGCCCGCAGCGGGCAAGACGCCCAAAGGCATGAAGGTCGATAAGGCCGTAAAAAAATTCCGCAAGCTCGAGGGCAAGCTGTGGACCCGCGAGTACCTGCTCAAGATTGCCGAGTTTGACGGCGCGACCATTGCCCCCGCCAACGGCGCCGCAGCGCGCGCCGACGCCATGGGCACCCTTGCCGGCGAGCATCATAAGCTCCTGACCAGCGAAAAGTCCGTTGAGCTCGTGCGCTCGCTGGCACGCGAGACCGTCGCCGACGGCAAGATCGACGACCCGCAGCTGCTCGACGAGATCCGCGTGCTCGGCCGCGACCAGCGCGAAGCGAGCGCCATCCCCACCGAGGAGGCCGAGGCCTGGACCAGGCTCACCTGCGAGGCAGACGCCGTGTGGCACAAGGCCAAGACGGCCAATGACTGGGCGAGCTTTGAGCCCTATGTGGATAGAATCGTCGCCCAGCTTAAGCATCAAGCCGAGCTCATGGACCCCAAGCGCGACCCATACGACGTTTGGCTCGACCAGTACGAGCGCGGCCTTTCCACCAAGAGCTTCGATGCGTTTTGCGATGAGGTCAAGGCTACGGTCGTGCCGCTCGTGCACGCCATCGGCGAGCGCGGCCAGCAGCCCGCTGCCGACTTTTTGCACGCCCGCGTGCCCGAGGCTGCCCAGCGTGCCATGAGCTTCGATCTTATGAAGCTCGTCGGCCTGGATCTGGACGACACCACGCTTGCCTTTACCGAGCACCCGTTTAGCGAGGGCTTCTCGGTGGGCGATGCGCGCATCGCGACGCACATCTACGAGGACGACTGTATCTCCAACGTCTACAGCATCATCCACGAGGCGGGGCACACCATGTACGAGCTGGGCGTCAATCCTGCCTATGCGCGCACCTGCCTGGAGGGCGGCACCTCCATGGGCATCCACGAGAGCCAGAGCCGCTTTTTCGAGAACACCGTGGGTCGCAGCCGCGCCTTTATGGGGCCGCTGCTCGAGGTGCTGCGCCGCCATGCGCCCGAGGTCTACGGCGACGTCGACGAGGACACGCTCTACCGCGCCGTGAACATCGCGCAGCCGTCGCTGATCCGTACCGAGGCCGACGAGCTCACCTACCCGCTGCATATTATGGTGCGCTACGAGATCGAGCGCATGCTGTTTGCCGGCGAGGCCACGGCCAAGGACATCCCCGCGCTTTGGAATCGCTTTATGGACGAGTACCTGGGCATTCCCGTCCCCGACGACACGCGCGGCTGCCTGCAGGATACGCACTGGAGCGGCGGCTCGTTTGGCTACTTCCCCACGTATGCGCTGGGTAGCGCCTACGACGCCATGTTTGTGCCGGCCATGTGCCGCGACGGTGTCGACCTCAACGGCGCCTGTGCGAGCGGCGATTTGGCGCCCGTCCGCGCCTGGCTGGGCGGGCACATTTGGCAGTGGGGCCGTGCCAAGGACGCGCCGGAGCTCATCAAGGGCGCATGCGGCATGGCGTTCGATGCCCGCTACTACTGCAGCTACCTGCAGGACAAGTTCACCACGCTCTACGAGCTGTAAAGCCTAGGCAACACGCCAACGCAAAGGGGCGCCGCAGGATCTATCCCGCGGCGCCCCCTTTTCCACCTAAGCCAGAGACCCGGCACTTGGGGACGTTCCTTTTTTGCCGGCACGATAGGAACGTCCCCAAGTGCCGGAAAATGAAATTGAACGTCAGATTGCCGCTTGGGGCCGTTTGCAGCGTCGAGCAGTTACGCGGTTTGGTAAAACCGCGTAACTACAGAGCTTCCAGCGCGTTGGCAATGCGCTTCATGGCGGCGTCGGCAGCTGCCTGGTCAGGGGCTTCGGCCAGCACGCGGATCACCGACTCGGTTCCGCTCTTGCGCACCAGCACGCGGCCCTCGCCCGCCAGCGACGCCTCGGCCTCGGCAATGGCGGCCTGCACGCCCATGTTACCCAGCGCGGCGTCCTTGTCCGTCACGTGCACGGCAACCTGCGCTTGCGGCAACAGCTTGCACGGAGCCGTGAGCTGCGAGAGCGTCTCGCGCTCGGCACGAATCACTTCCATCACACGCAGCGAGGTCATAATGCCGTCGCCCGTGCGTTCGATATCGCCAAAGATCGTGTGGCCCGTCTGCTCGCCGCCCAGGCTGTAGCCGCCCTCGCGCATCTTTGCATACACGTGACGGTCGCCCACGCCGCTGGTCACGGCGCTCAGACCGGCAAGCTCCAGCGACTTGACCAGGCCAAAGTTGCTGGCGATCGTCGGCACCACGGTGCCGCCCGAGAGGCGCCCGTGCTTGTTTAGATACACGCCGCACACGTACAGGATCTGGTCGCCGTCGACCACGCGACCGCGCTCGTCCACGGCCAGGCAGCGATCGGCATCGCCGTCATAGGCAAAGCCCACGTCCAGGCCCTGCTCCACCACGTGGCGCTGTAGGCGCTCCATATGTGTGGAGCCGCAATCGACGTTGATGTTAAAGCCATCGGGCGCGGCGTTGATCACGCGCACATCGGCGCCCAGCGCGTCGAACACCGGCTTGGCCACCGAGGACGCCGAGCCGTTGGCGCAGTCGAGACCGATCTTAACGCCCTGCAGCGAAAAGTTCGCGCTGGCAATGAGCGAGGCAATATAGCGGTTGCGACCCTGCATGTAGTCAACCGTGGCACCGATGTGGTTGCCCGTAGCCAGCGGCACCTCGCTCTTGCCATCGATATAGTCCTCGATGAGCTCCAACACGTCCTCGTCCATCTTAAAGCCGTCGCTGTTGACGAGCTTAATGCCGTTATCGCAAAACGGGTTGTGGCTCGCGCTGATCATGATGCCGCAATCGAAGCAGCCCTCCACGGTCTGATGCGCCACGCCCGGCGTCGGGATCACGTGCAACATGTAGGCGTCCGCGCCGCTCGCGACCAAGCCGCTCACCAGCGCCGCCTCGAACATATAGCTCGAGCGACGCGTGTCCTTGCCCACGATCACGCGCGCCTTGGCCCCGCGGTTGGCGCCGTAATACCAGCCCACAAAGCGGCCGATCTTATAAGCGTGCTCCACCGTCAGCCCAACGTTGGCCTCGCCGCGAAAGCCGTCGGTGCCAAAGTACTTCATATCTTACTTATCCTGTTCAAACGTTTGAGCGGTTGGCGTGGTGCGAACCTTAAGCGCTTTGTGCCCAGAGTCCTTCGAAGTCGTGACCGTGTACTCGACCTTTATGTCTTGTCCAAGAAGCATGTGGACGCCGCCCCATGCAACCTTCAGGCCATCGTGCGTCGCTTCGTTCATCTCGATAGAACCGGAGCCCGAAGTCTTAATGTCCGAAATGCTGCCTCCCGCGGGAGCGTAGAGATAGAGCCTCAGCACCTCGTCATCAATATCCTGGCTAATGCCGTTATGGCCCTGGAAATAACCAGGCATCTCGGCCTTCTCCTGGGGGGTCATCGTGTTCTTGAGCGTAGTGGTTACTCGATACGTCGTCGAGCCATCGGCATTTTCAACCGAAGAATCGATGGTGACTCGCTTATCAAGGAACCAATCCATCTTCGAATAGCTGTAGTTGTTCACATAGACGCCCAAGATCGGAGCCTCCGACGCATCGGCTTGGAGGGCGCCCGATATTCCAAGAGCCTTCGCGGCCTTTTCCTCGTCATCGTTTCTCGAATACATGAGGATGCGACCCTCGGAAGCACCCTTTTCGATGGCGGCAGCGATCTTAGTAATATCGCTGGAGCCCAGTTCGTCCACGATCTTGTTAAAAGCCGATCCGGCAACCGCCGCAAAAATGGCGTCCTGTTCCTCTACCGGGTAATTCCAATAAATATCGTGCAGCAGCACCTTTGCAGCGTTGCTTCCGTCGACGACGGTGCCGTCGGGAAGCTGCGTGCCACCTACAATGCCGAGCATATACTGCAAAAATACCGGATCGACTGCAAATACGCCGTCGATGTCATCTCCGACAATGGCCTTCTGCATATCGCTGGCAAGCTGAGCCGCACGCGGATAATCAGGCGTCATCGTAACGTCGCCCATCGTGTATCCGAGCGTGTTGAAACCGGTCAAGCCCCATCCGGTCGTGAACAAGTTTGCCTCTTCATCGGTGATGGGAAGCGGACTCAAAGGCTCTTTCATCATGTCGACTTTGACAAAATCGCCCAGTTCGAGCTTACCGTCAGTCACTGACATCACGCCGCGAGAACCGGGGAAACCGCCGCAGGCGCGGATCTCGACATTGCTCATCGCGAGCACAAGATAATGGCGCGTCTGGCCGTTGGCGCCAAGCATCTGGGGCAGAACGGGAGCGACCTTCTCTGCCGCGTCGACTACACCGTTCAGGGTGGCAAAGCCGTCCTTTGCCTTATCGACCAGCTCGGTCACCTGGGCGATATGTGTATCGCCAATACCCTGCACCTTTTTGTTGGCGCTCTTGAACGCCTTCGAGCTATCGGAGAGCGAATCGGCGACCGCCTGCAGCGCGGACACGTTGATTGTCCCGTCCTGGAACAGCTTGCCGGGCGTTGCCTGAGCGAGATTATCGGCCATGGGGACCAGCGCGCCGCTCGAAACATCGGACAGAGCGTCGACCATGGTGCGGGCGGCGTTAATATCGCCGCCGTACACCGGAATGAACGAAGCCATCGTCCACACCGGACTCGAGGTCTCCTTCTTCATGCTGCTGCAGAGCTCGTCGATCTTTTTCGCATCATCGGGCAGGGTCGAAAAATCGCCCGACGTGACCTTGTCCTTAAGGCCGCCGACGATCTCGACAGTTTCCTTTGCCTGGCTCTTCACGGTTTTTGCCGAGTTAAACAGCATGAAGCCACTCACGCCAAAAGCGACAAGAACCACCGCGACGATGGCAGCGACAACGGCTGCAACGCGACGCTTCTTGCGCTCGCCCTTGCGATGGCGATGGCGAACCAGGCCGTTCGAGGTCGGGCTCGTCGAGGAATCACCGCCGTAGTTCAAGCCAAAATCGTAATAATCTTCTTTAGAGCCCGAGCCCTTAAACTCGGCACCGTCGTCATCGAGACGGGCAAACGTGCCGGTTTCGGAAGCGCCCGTATAGATAGTGCCTAGGTTACCCGTAAGCTCTGCGTCTTCAGCAGAAGAAGCACTATTGGCGGGATTGGCAGAGCTGATGGGGCTGGCGTTGTGGGCGCGATGAGCGTTGTTAGCGGGGCCAGTGGAGCCGGCGACATTTGCACCGCCCGTTGGCGCCGGACGGACCCCGGCCGACGAAGCCGCAGAGCCCGACCCGCCCGGAAATGCCTGCCTGCCTACGCGACCAGCCTGTTTTGCCTTTTGAGACTGTTCGTACAGAGCAGCAAACATCGCCGTTTCGCCCGGAGACGTACGGTTGCCAGCACCGTTTTGGCTGGATCCACTCGGTACGCCAGCGTTTCCAGTCCCATTTGAACGCGGCGGAACTGCAGAGCGCTCGCCGTCGCCGTTCTTAAAGTGGTTACCAGCCATAGAGGAGTCCTCGCAATACTAAAAGTCAATAACGCTATTAGTTTATGACATATTTGGCATCGTCAGTTAAACTCCAGATGCAGGCACCAATTCGCGGAATTGTGGTGCAACACCGCGTCCGTCTAGGCAGCGGCGTGAGCTATACCGTCAGGAACATCATCACGATGATCATGGCAAAGCCGATAAGGTCGGTCGGCAAAAACACCGTGCCCAGCATAACAGCGCTGGTGATGGTCGCCGAAACCGGCTCCACAGTTCCGATGAGGCTCGCACGCACCGAGCCGATGTCCTTAACGCCCTGCATATACAGCATGTAGGCAAAAAACGAGCCAATGACCACAAACACCGCGAGCGCCTCGATACCGGCAGCATCGAGCGCCGGCATATGAGCCCACGGCTGCACGAAGACGCACGAGACCACGCCCGCTGCGAGCATGGCAGAGCCTGTAACGATGGGGCTGCCGTATTCGGGCAGAATCTTGGCGGGAATCACCGCCATGCAGGTGGCGCTGACCGCACACATAAGGCCCGCAACCAGGCCGAGCGGCGAAATGCTCAGGCTGGTGGGGTCACCGCCGGTAGCGATTAAAAAGGTGCCACCGAGGGCCAGACCAATGCCGATCGTCTCGCGTGCGCGCGGCATGCGGCGATCGACCACGCAGGCGTAACCCATGATGATGACCAGCTGCAGGCACTGGAGCACCGTCGCGGTTCCGGCATTGGTCAGACGCACGGCCGAAAGATAGCAAAACTGGTTGAACAGCAGGCCAAAAGCGGTAAAAAGCAGCAGTTGCCTACGGTCGGCGGGCGTGGTCCAGAGCCTGACCAGACGCTCGCGATCGCGCGTGACCACCACGGCCATAAAGAGCAGGCCGGCGAGAATCTGGCGCACACTCATAAGCCACAGGGTATCAACGTGATAAGTATCGAACAGGAAGCTCGCGCTGGTGCCCGAAAAACCCCAAAACGAACCGCCCGCCAGCGTGGCCAGAACGCCCGTAATCATCTTGCGCGACGACGCATCGTTGAGGCGCTCGCGCCATGCACGGCGGGTGCTGCGGCTAAGCTCGTCAGTTCCCTCGGGCACGACAAAGTCGGACGCCGCCGTCATCGGTACCGAAGCCTTTTCGCGTGCACGCTGAGCTGTGCGCTCCTGCTCCATTCCACTCCCCCGAAATCAATTGGCAACAAAGCGCTCAAACTGTAGCACGAATATCGGCATGAAAAAGCAGATGATTCGGAACATCTATGGGCGTCCAAATTGCAGGGACGAAAGGCGCAGACACGCTATGCCGAGCGGTTGGAATCGTCTAGGGCGCCGGGGTCGGCTTTCGCATTTTCATCGGTATGGTCGGCGTCGTTCTGGTCCTTGGCGTCGCCCTGCTCCTCCTGCTCGCGACGGCGCTTTTCACGAATCTCTTCCACGGCAGCACGCAGGGCGGCCTCGTCCTCGGCGCGTGCCACCTCTTGTGTGGTTTTGACCATATGGCGAATCTCGAGCACCAGCAGCACGATCAGCGGCACCACGATAAGCGGGAAGAACAGCAGCGGGTTGGTGAGCAACGAGACTACCACGCCCAGCCCCGCCGAGACAAAGACCACGCGGCCCACCACGTCAGCGGCGGGCACGGGCGCGGCGTCCTCGACCGGATTGGCGTCGCCCTTGGTGTGGTAGACCGGCGAGCCGTCGGCCGTATCCTCTACGGCAACGATGCGATGCGTGTTGAGCGAACCCTCCAGCACGTCATCGGACGAATGGAAGGTGATGATATCGCCCACCTCGTAGACCTGGCTGTTGTCGGTATCGACGACGATAAACGAATGCACGGGAATCGCCGGCTCCATCGAGCCGGTCAGTGTGCGCATAAAGCCGTGGCCCATGATGGTGGGAATCTCGCCGGCGGGCGTGAACACCGTGCGCAGCAGCACCACAAAGGCGACCAGGATCACCACGGTCGCCAACACGTTGATCACGCGAAGCACGTGCTTCATCACTTGTCGTCGTCCTTTGCGGAAGTCTCGGGGTCGGCAGCGACCTCGGCCTCGGTGGCATCCGCCGCAGAAGCGCCATCCTCGTCAGGCGCTGCGGCCACGCCCTCGCCAGCCTCGCCGCGCAGACGAGCCAGCAGATAGCGTGACAGGCTGTTGCCCTCGGCACGGCGCTCGGCACGGGCGCGATCGCGCTCGGCCTGCTCCAGCTCATGCGCCAACGAGTCCAAGCGCTGCTGCATCTCCGCGAGGGCGGCCTCGAGCTCGAGCTCGTGTGCGGCCTTGGCGGCGGCGAGTTCCTGCTCAATGCGCTCCCCCGCCTCGAACTCGGCCGCAGCGATACGCGCATCGGCGTCGGCACGGGCCTCCTCGACGGCACGCGCGGCGGCATCGCGCTCGGCAGCGGCAGCGGCGACCTTCTCGCTGGCGTCCACCGTAGCCTGCTCCACAGCAGAGTCGGCGGCCGCACGGGCGGCATCGATCGCAGCATCGGCTGCCTGCTGATCAGCGGAAACCTTCTCCTCGGCCGCGGCGACGGTGTCGGCGAGCTTCTGCTCCGCCACAGCAGCAGCGGCGTCGGCCGCCTCGGCCGCGGCACGGGCATCGTGCTCGGCCGTCAGCTGCACTTCCTCGATCTGCAGCTGGGCGGCGTCCAGCTTGGCATGCAGCTCGGCCACCTCCTTGGCAGAAGCCTCGCGCACGCCGGCAAGCTCGGCCGCGGCGGCGTCCATGGCGGCCTGCAGCTCGGCGGCATCGGCCGCCGTCTTGGTAGCCAGGGCCGCAGTAGCGTCGCTCTTGACCTGCGCGACCTGAGCGGCAGCGGCCTGCTCGGCGGCTGCAATCTTGGCATCGGCATCGGCGCGAGCGGCCGCGACCTCGGCATCAGCCTCGGCGCGCATCTGCTCAAGCTGTGCCGCCGCGGTCTCACGCGCCTCGACAGCGTCAGCCTCGGCAGCCTTCTTGCCCGCCTCGACATCCTCCAGGGAGGCGCGCAGTTCCTCGACATCGGCCTCGGCAATCTGTGCGCGCTGCGTCAACGCCAGCTCACGTGTCTTTGCCTCGTCCAGCTCGTCGGCCAGGTCGTCGCGCTCGTCGGTCAGCGCGTGTGCCTGCACCTTCCAAGACTTGACCTGTCCCTGCAGCTCCTCGATCTGCTCGCGGGCCTCGGCCAGCGCCTGCTCGGCATCCAGCTGGGCCTGCGTGACCTCCTCCACAAACACGCGACGGACCTCGACATCGGGCAGGTCGGGGCTATCGACCTGCACCTCCTTAATCTCCTTAATAAACTTGGGCGCCACCGGCGCGTGTTGCACGCTCTCGAGCTCCTGCAGGTTGCGCTCGTCGTCGGTCAGGCTCTTAAAGACGGTGTAGTTGTTGATGAGGTTGGTGTACATCTGCACCATGTACTCGTCATCGAAC
This sequence comes from Coriobacteriaceae bacterium, assembly GCA_025757745.1. NCBI lineage: Bacteria > Bacillati > Actinomycetota > Coriobacteriia > Coriobacteriales > Coriobacteriaceae > Coriobacteriaceae bacterium. The sequence continues at coordinate 384,051 of CP107217.1, read as the reverse complement.
GCCAGCGCCTGTTGCTGCACGTCGATGTTGTAGCCCACCTTGTCGTAGCGCTCCATAAACTGCCACAGCTGGTAGCACTTGCGGTAGTTGGGATCCTTCATGATGAGGTTGGTGCGCTGAATGGGGCTGCGGACCGCGCTGCACCCGTTCATGATCTGGCAGAACGACGCACCGCGCAGTGCCATGACCAGGCGGCGCACGCGGTCGATGCGCATAAAGACGTCCATGTTGTCGGCGTCGTTCTCGGCAAAGCTCTGGCGGTTCTTGACCGTCATCTCGACGCTGTACTCGATCTCTTCGTACGCATCGTCGATCTTGCTGTGCATCTTAAAGCGGTTGCGGATCTCGTTGCCCGTCGACCAAAAGATCACGTCGGTGCGCTTGTCCACAAACGTCAGCAGGCGCTGAATCAGGTGGTAGATAAACCGGTTCTCGTACAAGTCGTACGTCTCGACGGTGTTGACGTTGAGGATGCGCGTGGGGTGGACGCCACCATCGTCGCTCGGCGCCAGGAACTGCGTGTTCTGGCACAGATGGCGAACGCTATCGGCGCTGATCTTTTTGGCGAGCGAGACCGGCACCACCTCTTCCTCGGTGGTGATGAAGCGGCGCGGATTTTCGATGATAGTGTTGATGGCATCGAGCGAGTCCTCGATCATGCTGATCCACTCCTCGTCCACCACCTTGACGAGCTCCTCGCGCTGCTGCTCGATCGTGGTGCCCGAGGCCTGCGCCATCTCAAACAGATAGCGGAAGTAGCGGCTGTCCTCCTGGATGGGCTCCATCTGCTCGGAGAAGCTGGTATAGAGGTCCTGAATGGTCTCGGACATGGGTTGCTCCATAGGTTGGATCGATCGGGAAGGGGCGTGGCGACACCACACAGGGCAAACGCTACTGATTGTCTTGTCCCACGCCCCGCGCTTACGGCATTAGTAGAAGTTCTGGATCCGCTGCAGGTACATGACGGAATCGGGCAGGCCGCCCTCGCCAAAGGTCTTCTCGATGTACTCGATCAGGCCCTTCATCTCGTCGCGCACAAAGCTCACGTTCATGGACTCAAACTTCTTGAGCACCTTGCGGGCGATGATGTAGTCCATGCCGCCCAGCTCGGTGCCGCCGCACGCCACGTACACGGGAATAAAGTCGTACATCTGCTTGATGATACGGTTACCAAAGGCCAGCTTAAAGCGGGTCTGCAGGTACTGGTCCAGCTTGTGCATCTTCTGGAGCAGCTCGTCATCGATCACGTACTCGACCTTGGCCTTCTGGAACAGATACTGCAGGTGGTCGGCCGTCACATGCACGCGCTCGTGCGGCTCGCACTCAAACGCGTCGGCGCGCTCGTTGAGCTCGATGGGAATCGCGCGGTCGTACACCTTGTCCGTGATGGTAAAGGTGGAGTCGTCGTTGTTGGCCGTGCCGATAAACCACAGGCTGTCGGGAATGGTGAGCTTGCCGTCGTGCAGACCCTTGGGGTCGGCCGCCCACTGGGTGGGGACCAGATCGAGCACCCATTCGTCGTGGCTGGGCATCTCGAGCACCGACAGGATCTCGGCAAAGTAGTACTCCACGCGGGCGAGGTTCATCTCGTCGAGCACGATCATGGACGGGTCCTGGCGAAGGCCGGCCTCGTACACGGCGCGGAGAAACTCGGTCTCGTTAAAGCGCTTGGAAAACTCGTTGAAGTAGCCCAGCACCTCGGTGCGATCGCGAAAACTCGGCTGCACCGACACGATGGTTGCGGGGTTGTCCAGATAGCGGCTAAAGCTGTAGGGCAGCGACGTCTTACCGGTACCCGAAATGCCCTCCAGAATCAGCAGCTTGGAGGCGGCCATGCCGGCCACAAAGCGGCGGATGACCTCGGGCGTGTAGTAGAGCTTCATCTGGCTGCAGGCGAACGCGCGGAAGCTGTCGACAAAGTCCTCCAGCGAGATGGCATCGTCGTAGGCCGGCGATTCCCAGTCGCGGTACTTAAGGTCCACAAGGGACAGCTTGGGGAAGCGGTTGGCCTGGGCGATTTCCTTTTCCTCGGCAAGGGTCTTGGCCTCGACGGTGGCCTTGGCCATGGCGGCCGCGGCATCCTTGACGCCATCGCCATCGAGCGCGAGCGACGCGTTGCCCGACACCACGGCGGCCGTGGCGCCCTCGCCCGCAGGCGCACCGGCGCCCGCAGCGGCGCCCACCACGTTGCCCACCGTGGGCAGATGGTCGTCGGCCAGGGCCGAGGCGCCCACGTACGGAATCTGCTTGGTGCCGCCCATGGCATTGACCTTGAGCGCCAGCAGCTTGTTCTTCTCGTCCATGAGGTCGAGCACCTGCTTGTTCAGGCGGCCGATCTCGCGATAGAGCGCCTTGTTGGACGTGTCGTCGCGATGCAGGCGGCGGTTGATGCGGTAGCGGTGGACCAGGATGGCCACGATCAGCACGGGGACCGCGATGAGCATGGCAAACAGAATGACCGCGCCGATCTTGCCCACCAGGTCAAACGTAGTGAAGTAGGTCATAAAGATGTTGAAGTACTCGACCCAGCCAAACACCAACAGGTTAAGGATGGAGCTCACGACGGCAACGACGTTGTAGACGACCTTTGCCAGCAGCTCCCAGGCAAATCCCAGAAACTCACTCACCGTCGGTATCCTCCTGCTTGGTCGCGTTCATCGCCGCCTCGGCCTCGGCCTTCAGACGACGGGCTTCCTCGAGCTTGGCCTCGGCCTGGGCGAGCTGCTCGGCGGCGTTATCGGCCGTGACGGCAGTGTCGCCCTTGCCCTCGGCGTCCACGATGGCAGCCGCGGCGGCAAGGCGGTCCTCCTCGGCCATAGCGCGCTTGAGGTTCATGCCCACCACGATGAGGTGATACACCTGGTAGATAAAGAACAGCAGCATGGGCAGCACAATCACAATGAGGAAGCCCATGGAGCTGGACAGGAAGTCCATGACCTTGCCCATCTGCGGCAACGCGAACAGGTACTTGCCCACGATGTCGCCGTCACTGATGATGTGCGTATCGGCCACGTCGTTGTTGTCGCCCTTGGTGGTAAAGCTGCGCATGCCGTTGACCTCGTCGATCGCGGCGATGCGGTGCGTGTTGAGCGCGTACTCGTTGTCGATGATGGTATGGAATGTCACGATGTCGCCCACCTCGAGCTTGGAGGTGTCGCACTTTTTGATGAAGATAAGGTCGCCCTTGTTAAACGTGGGCGCCATGGAGTCGGACTGCACGGCGAGCGGGGTGAAGCCGGCGATGTCAGAGACGCTGCCGTCCTCGCGCGTGGCGAGCGTGGTAAACGCATACAGGGCCGCCACCAGGATGATGATCCACATGACGACGCTAAGCGCGATGGATGCGACTTTTTTAACAGATTGCATGATGTCCCTTACTACCGTGTCTGTCTAGGTCGTGCGCGGCCCGGTGGCCGCCGTGCATATCTACTGTTCCTCGATGCCTTCAAAGCGAATCGATACTGAATAGTTAGCTCCCTTTAGCATATTAGTGCAATTTGGGTCCGTTCCCTCGAGCCATATGCGAACGGTTACCGGCTTATCCGTATCTTTTATCAGGTCGAACATATCGCTGGCCGCGGTGGCAGCGCCCGAGTCGAGTCCAAAGACAGTGGCCGCGCCGGATGAGCCCCCGCCCCCGTTGGGGTTGTAGACCCAGGTGTGGCCGTCGGCGGTAAAGCTCATGCGCATGGCGCTGGCCATGCCCTGCGTGTCGGAGCTAAACCGCGTCCCGGACACGCCGCCGTCGCCATCCTGCCCGGTCAGGCGAACGCGCAGGTCCGTACTGCTCATAAAGTGCAGCGTGAACTCCAGGTAGGCGCCGGTAGCGGGATCGGCGGTGTAACCGTCCTCGAAGGTGAAGGTCTGGTAGTCGCTCGTGGTGACGGGCTTGAGCTTGGACACATCGATGTCCACGCCCTTTTCGCTGGCGATGCGCGCCGAGATCTGGTCAAAGCCCAGGCTGTGCACGTATTCGTCGAACGTAGCGTGCTCGTCCAGGTCAAAGCGCAGCGAGCCATCGGCGTTGGCGTCGATCATGAGCATGCGGGTCTTGGCACTATCGGCGATGGAGAACCAGGCGAACGTTGCCATGGCTATCGCCACCAGCGCAAACAGCACCAGCACCATGGTGGTGGTGAGCTTGCGGCGAAGGTCGGTGTCGGTGGGCGCGGCGGCGTTGGGCTTGCCGGTGGCGGCGACTGGACGGCGGTCGCCGGTAGCCGAGCGGCGGTCGTCTGATTCAACGCGTGCCATTGCTACTCACCGTCCAAGGTCGCAAAGAGCGCCAGGTGCAAGGTGCCCGGATCCTGATAGAGATAGTCGGCGCTATCGGGATCGGTGCCCTCGATGTAGTAATAGATATCCAAACGATAGGTCTGGCCAAGCCCAAGCGTGGCAAGCGCGTTTTGCGGACGCGCGGCCGTCTCGCTCGTGTCCAGCGTAAAGGCGGCTGGGTCCTGCGTTACGTTGGCACCGCAAGCAAGCTGGCCGTTTTGCCAACCCAGAAGCATGCCCTCGGTGTAGCCCGCCAGGCCCGAAGGCGCGGTCGCGGGATGCTCGTCGCGATGGCCGCTATCAGAGCTGTCGAGCTCAAAAATGTTGGTGGCAAGCACCTGGTTGCCGCTCGAAATCTTGATGCCCACGCGGGCTGCGCGCAGCAGCTCGGCATCGGCACCCTGCGGGACCAGCGATTCGGCCAGATACAGGTTGACCTTGCCCCTTACTTTGCTGGCGCCCGTTCCGGTAATGGTGGGGCGCAGGTCGATCCAGCCGTGGTAGAACGCGGAGCCGTTGTCTTTTGCCTGCTCAAACACTGTGGCATCGCCGGCAGAGTTGTTTTGCGCACAGGCAGCAAAGCCTTTGAGGTCAAAGGTCGAGACCGGGTAGAGCGTCACGGCGCCGCTCGCGGTGGAAATTAGGGAAACGTCGCCCTGCTGCGACCAGCTGCTGCGGTCGGCGTCACCCAGCTCCAGCACCAGCTTGGACGTGTCGCTGTGCACGCTCACCGAGTTGGTGTTGACCTTCATGTTGTTGGTAAACCATGCGTAGGTCGCGGCGCCCAAAGTGGCGGCGAGCGCCACCATAACGAGCGCGATGTAGGCACGCGCGCGGCGGGCGTGGCGGCGGGTGACGACGCCCTCGAGGTGTGAACACTCGGCAGCTGCGCTGGAGGGGCTCGCGGGGCTCTCACTCTGGGTTTTGGCCTTGTGGTTATCTGCTGGCATGTGCTTCTGATCTTTCATGTCGCTCGCCCCCTTATGCCTTGGCCGCGGCAAAGGCAAGCTGCAGCACCACATCGCGGGCCTGGGCCTCGTCGATGCAATTGGCGTCGCAGCCTTCCATGTACACAACGTAGCGAACGCTTGCCACCTCGTTGGCGGCCAGCATGCAGATGGGCGTAGCACCCGCGCGCGCCGTGGGCGTGTCGCCGGTGCCGTCCATGCTGTAGGCGCTTATGGAGCGCGCAGGGTCGGCGGTGTAGGTCCAGCCCGAGGCGCCCGCTGCCACAACCACGCCGTCTTGCGCGGTGGTGCGCCTGCTGGTGGCACCCGCTGTGCTGCCCAGGTCGTCGCAGGTAAAGATATGCGTTTGCGTACCCGACTGGGTCGTAATTACCAGACCCAGGCGCAGCGCGGCCAGCAGCTGCGGGTCGCTCGTCACACTCATCTGGCCCGGATACAGGTACACGCTGAGCGCGCTGTCGCCGCCCTTAAGGTACAGCGTGCCCGAAAGGGCATAGCCGTCCAGCTGCGCGGTGCAGTCGGCGTAGTCGGTCGTGATGCCCGCGGCGTTTTGGAACGTGCCGCGCCAAAAGCGGGAAAGGTCTGACGTCGAGATGGGATAGAGCGTCTTGTCGGCCGCGGCAAGCGCGGCCGTCGTGTCCCAGGGTCCGTTGGCCGAAAGACCAATCTGCAGATCGGAGCCCTCGTCGCTTACCGTGTGTGCCACGGGCGTCACGTTGGTGTAGCGCGAGTTGCTAAACCAGGCGTAGGTGGCGGCGCTCAGGGCAGCTACCAGCACCAACATCCATGCGGCCGCGGCAACCATGCGACGGCGCGAACCTAGGATATCTTTGGTGTTCGATGCACTCATCCCTAGCCCCCTTACGAACGTTTGCCGGCAAAGCGCAGCGCCAGCGATTGCAGGCTGGTGGCGGCTAGGTTGTTGGTGCAGTCGGGGTCGCAGCCTTCCAGCACACGTACACATCCACGCGCACGGGCGTGCTACGGTCGGCGCCCTTGGCGGCGGCTGGCAGGCTGCAGATCTTGGTCGTAGCCTCCTTGAGGCCCACGATGCCGGTGTCTTCGTTGTAGTCGCAGAAGTTTGCGCTGGTCAGCTGGTCAAAATGGACAGTGGCGCCATCGGAGCGGCTGCTGTCGAGCACCAGGTGGTTCTGCTCGCTTTCGCCGGCATCCTTGCCGTCGAACGTGTTGTAGCGCGCCTGGGGGTTGTGCTCGCCCGAGACCTCAAAGACGTACTGACCCGTAACGGTGTCGCCCTGCCCTGGAGCATAGGCGACCAGCCCCACGCGCAGGGCAGTGGAAATGGGGTTTGCCGAGTCCTGCTCGGTAAAGTCGATGCCCGACAGGTACACGTCGGTTGCGGCCGAGTTGGTGGCCAGGTACAGGGAGGTCTTGTAATAGTCGGAATGCCCGGCCGCGCCAAACATGTTGGCAAACAGCGAGTCCTGTGTGGTTCCACCGGTAAAGCCCGTTACCTTTTGAAAGCCGTTGAGCACGTTGTCGGTCGAGACGGGATCGAGCAGGCCCGCAAAGCTCAGACCGGCGTTGGTCTTGTACTCGCCGTCGTATTCGTTGGAGATGAGGAAGGTTACGCCCGTGCCCGCGGCCATCTTGACGTCGGTGATATGGCGGTTGGCATTGTAGATGTACCAGGCATACGTTACGGCTCCGGCAGCAGCAAGGGCCACCAGCAACGTGGCGAGCATGCGATTGAACTGTTTTTGCAGCGAACGCGCGTCCGACATGCCCCTCCCCCAGATGCCGTGTTGTAAACTGCCTGGACACCATTTGCCCATAATGGAGTTATTCTACGCGAATGTGCTGTTCGTCGGGGGTACAAACGCGACTTTCCGCGTGCTGTTCGCGCTACATCGGGGCGGATAGGGTCGCAAATCGCCGCTTTTTAAAAAATAGTTCTTGCCACTGGGCGGGATCTCCGTTATATTATTTCCTGCGCACTCGCGCACCCTTGATCGGGCGTTTAGCTCAGGGGGAGAGCGCTTCCCTGACACGGAAGAGGTCAGAAGTTCAAATCTTCTAACGCCCACCAAATGTTCAACCGGTCTACCTGCGAAAATGCGGTAGACCGGTTTCTTGTATATAGCGCTGTATCCCAAATGTATCCCAAAAGGCGGCGCGCGAGCACTCGCTGGAGGCGGCGATGAGGGACATCGCCAGAAACGACCTGGTCATCCTGGACGAGTTCGGCCACGTGCCGCTGGACCTCGACAGCGCGAGGCTGCTGTTCCAGGGGGTGTCGGACTGCTACGAGAGACACAGCCTGGTCATCACCACAAACATTGAGTTCAGCAAGTGGGGCACGGTCCTGGGGGACGACAAGATGGCGGCGGCGATGATCGACCGCATCGTCCACCACGGCCGCCTGGTCGAGTTCACCGGCACGAGTCGCCGTATGGAGGCGACGCTCATGCTCGGCAAGGCGGTGGGATAGGTTAACGCGGCGTGTTTGCCAAAGTGCTCAATTTGGTCGCGCCACAATGTTCAGTTTGTCGTCGACACAAACAGCGGCTCCCGCGTTTGGCAGCCCCGTGGTCCCAGCGGGCGCGGGGGGACCGAGAAGAGCCAGGGCTCCGCCTCCTTGAGCGCGCCCACGTCGCCCCCGTGTTCGTCGAGAAGGGCACGCGCGGCCTTGACGCTCCGCACCCCAGCGAGCCTGAGCTCAGTACTCCACGCGCTCGTCGGCTGCTGCGCCCTCCACCGCTTCGATCTCCGAGCGAAGGGTGTCCGCCACCTCTGCCGACCTCGCGTCCTCTTGCCCTTCCGCGAGCTCGACCTTCGCCGCCTCGTCGCCATGAGTCTCACCGTCCATGTATCCTGCTTTCAAATCGCGGCAGGCACAACAAGGCGCCCGCCCAGTTACTCGATACGAGCAGCCTAGACGGGCGTCACAAAGAGGCAGAGGGGCACGACTCTAATGCCAGGCATCTGCTGGTATCATTAGAGTGCAGCATTGGTTATGGGAAAGGACTTCACATCCCACAGCCAGTCAGACCTAAGTTGGCTTCGTCCTGCTATAGATTGAGGTGAAGGCGATTGACTGATCAACAAAGTGAGACGATCGAGATTTCCGAACAGATTCGCGACAAGAAAAAGGATGTGCGATTCAGCACTCGCGAATACGTTGCGGAATACCTCATCAATAAGTTCAATGCTGATGCATTCTACATTCCGCTTGACTATCAACGGAACTTCGTCTGGACGGACGTTGACTGCAGCTACTTTATTGAGTCTGTGCTAATTGGCCTGCCCATTCCCTACATGTTCTTTGCCGATGCTGAAGATGGCAGAACGGAAATCGTTGATGGAGCGCAAAGGATGAACGCCTTGGTGAACTTTGCCAGAGGCGATTTAACCTTGTGCAATCTAGACATCCTTACATCTGTCAACGGAAAGACCTATTCAGAACTTCCCATAGAAGTACAAAGAAGATTCGATAACGCGAGCTTTCGAGTGGTTTACCTTGAGGAAGGGACCACCTTTGACGTCCGACAGGAGATTTTTCGTCGTATCAATTCATCGGGCAAGCAGCTCAAATCGCAAGAAATTCGCCGTGGCTCCATGGGCGGCGATTTTACAAAACTAGTAAGCGAGCTCTCCAAAGATCCGCTCTTTATAAAACTTGCCCCGTTAAGCGAGACGGCGCGCAAACACTACGATGACATGGAACTTGTCACTCGTTTCTTCGCCTATGCAGACGGCTACCCAGATTTCGAGGGTTACAAAGACCGCGTTGCTAGTTACCTGGATGAATACACGAATCGCATGAACATCGAGCTTGCCAAGTCACCTGACAAGCGCAATGAACTCGTCGCTCGCTTCAAAGAAATGTTGGAATACGTTGAGAAGTGCTTGGGAGACAGGGGTTTCAAAAAGACACCGACAGGAAAAACGACTCCTCATGCGCGTTTCGAAGCTATTGCGGTCGGCGTTGCCGTGGCGTTGTCGGAGGACAAGGACCTTTCGCGCAAAGACATGTCTTGGGTTGATTGCGAAGAGTTCCAGACCCTTGTGCGGTCAGACTCGGCAAACGTAAAGGCCAAGTTGAAAGCTCGCATTGATTTCGTTGCCAACAAGCTGAAGGCGGAGCGGTAAACCTTATGGATTCCAATGACTTTAACTTGGGGTACGAAGAGGTCTACAACGACCGCCTTGGTGAGACCAAGAGCATGATTACGCTCGCGACCCTGCTCGATTCGCTTGACCAAGGTGCAGAGGGCGTGCGCTACAATGCTGTAATGCGAGGAGCGTACGAAATCGCTGAAAAGGCAAATCCCAGTGGCCTGCCCTCATCGACACCAGATGTGACCCTCGTTTCCAGTGTCATCCGCTCCAACGTCAAGCTTATGATCTACAACATCATTGAGTACTCAGTCACTAATCTCATGCAGGCGATTTACGACAGAGTAAAGGACGAGGGTTGCGGCTACGCTGAGGTTTCCGAAAAGCTTCAATCGATTTGGCACCATACCCAAATGTATAACGGGTTGAGCGACCCAAAAGCCAGCAATAGTACCGCCGAGTCCATAAGCAAGAGGTTGCTTGATCATGCTGTTAAAAATAACGTACTTCAATTCAGCGTTCGGAACACCATCGCCGGTGGAAATCTAGATGCAGACAAAATCCTCAAGCTCTTTGATGACCACGGAATATCGATTCATGATGATATAGCGAACTGCAAGAGGGATGAGATTAAGAGCGAGCTTAAAGACATCAAGAATCGACGGAATGACCTAGCTCATGGATCAATTTCGTTTGCAGAAGCAAGCAATCAGGTGACAACATCGGAGCTTGCGGAGCTAGTCAATCATGTTGACTCATTTTTGATGCAGCTCCGCAAGGATGTTTCGACCTACCTCAACGCCGGTGAATATCGGCGCGGTATGACCGAATCAGAAGAGGGCTAGTGTACGCAAGCGGCAATTATGCTTTTGCCAACCGCTTCGCCGAGCTTTGGTGGCACGGCGTTTCCAATATGCCGTGCCACAGCTTTCTTGCTGATCTTCTCGCCAGGCCTAATGAACTTGTAATCCTGCGGGAAGCTCTGCAAGACGGCACCCTCACGCAAGGTTAGGGCTCGATTTTGCTCTGGATGCCCAAACCGGCCCGTACCGTACATATAGAACTGCGTAGTTATAGTTGGGGACGTCTCGTCCCAAGCCATCCTCCCGTAGACCGCAGGGTACGTTTGGCCAGCAGCCTTTTTATGACAATCAAGCCTCAGGTCCTCAGGCCAATCTCGCCACGTGCCATTAGGCGTCGAAGCCTTAATGCGCTTCAAGTTTAGTTCTGATAGCGCCGACGCCGTTTGCAGAGAGTCCCCCCTGCAAGAGCCGCCAGCGCTCACGGCAGGCAGCGCACCTATTGCCTGCCGAACCGTAACAGCATGAGCGTTATCATTCGTAGGGTCAATCAAGCTGATGGACCCATTTCTAGAAGCTAGCAGAATCAATCGCCGCCGATGCTGGGGCACACCGTACTCCTCAGCCTTTACGACGCTGTATTCCACCGAGTATCCGGACTCCTTAAGCGTATTCAAGAAACCAGAGAAGATGCTCTCCTTCTCGAGCTCGGGCACGTTCTCCATGGACACGTAATCTGGCTGCACTTCACGTACAAGCCTCCCAAACTGCGCAAGCAACCCCCAGTCCTTGTGCTTCTCGCGATGTTTCTTGTCCTTGCGGTGCTTCGAGAAGGGCTGGCAAGGAGCGCACCCTACCAAGACTTTGATGTCAAAGTCCTTCAGGAGCTCCTTGACTTCCTCCCCGGTGACCTCGGCGATGTTCTTGCAGATGAACTTGTCCTTGCCGTTGTTCGCATCGTAGGCGTACTGGCAAGAGGAATCGAGGTCAAACCCAGCCACCACATCGATGCCAGCGGTGCGTAAACCGTAGGTCAGGCCCCCGACCCCGCAAAACAAATCCACAGCACCAATGGAGGCGCTCTGAGCCTTATCCTCTGTGGAACTATCAACGCTCATCGCAATCACCCCTTCGGCGTCCTAGAATGACCGTATGCGAGCGTCACAAACTCGAAAAGAATTCAACTCGCTAACTTTATAGATTAGCAGCAATCAGAGGGATTGGAGACCTGAGCTTGAAAACGTCACCGAACGGCTGTTTGCTTCCCGTAAGCAGCAGAAGTGCAGGTAAAACGCCTTGGCCTCGATTTGCTTGATCGCCTGCTCCAAGTACGGCAATCCGGAGAGGTCCTGGCCGCCGGAGGCCGTGCAAAGCGCTCCGCTTGTATGGTCGCCCGTGCTCTTTCAGCCTGCGTTCGCCGCATGCCAGAAGAGCGTGCCCGCCGTGATCCTACCGCCCTCGTCCACATGCTCGAAGAGCTTGCGGGTAACGGCCTCGTCGTACTTCTCGGGGTCGTGGGAGCACCAGCTGAGGAACGTGTCGTGGTCGCCTCCAGCGGCCTCGTAGCTGATGCCGATGTTCTTCCAAGTCTCGTAGTTCTTGGACGGCTCCATAGAGAGGAACGCCAAGTCGGCCTTCTCCTTATCGTTCATGCTGGCTCACCCCGCAATCGAGCTGCGAGGCGGCGCTCCCCGTGACCGAGCTGTAAGATGCAGCCACGACAGGCCCCCGTCCTGTCCACTCGCCGCCGGTGGCCCCGCCGCCAAGTATACGGCCACCGGTGTCATTTTCCTTGAATGCTTCCATAGGCATCGCTAGTCCTCAATGCCGAGCATGTCGCAGATTTTCTGCCCGCTGATCGCCCAGGTGCCGCCGATCATCATCGCGGGGAGCGTCCCGTCCGCGCACCACTTCTGGACTTGGCGCAGGCTCCACCCGCCGATCTCGGCCACGTGCTTGGGGGTCTCGCACACCTTCACGTCCGCGCGCCGGATTTGCGAGCAGCCGAGCGGCTCCTTCCCATGCCCTATTCTCGCCTTTGTACCGAGCCATTCAGTCACCGCCCTAACCTCTGAGCTACTAATGACGTGTGATCACGGTTAAGACTGTACAAGAGCGAATTGCCGCGTTTAACTGTCGTTATGTAGTGCAGCAGTGGCAAAACTGCTTGACGGCGCGGGACTTCCATTTTGCTTTGCGACTGCTTGGACGGCCAAATTGCTCATTTGCTGACTTATAGCAATGCCCCAACGGCACCGTCGCGTTTGCAAACAGCCGCGGCCAACAGCAAGAACATCAGCAATTCCGTCGGCATGCATCGGACGTTCGCCGCTGGGGTATCCTTGGAGCACATGCACCGCAAGCCGCACAAAGGAGCCGCCATGCGCACCGAGCTCGATGTTCCCTTTTCGCACAAAGACGAGGCCAAGGCCCTGGGCGCCAAGTGGGACCGGACCAAGAAGATCTGGTACGTGCCCGACGGCGTCAACCCCGAGCCCTTTGCCGCGTGGCTGCCCGGCGTGGATCGCTCCGACCCCAGCGCGCCCTACATCTACCTGGTGCTGGGCAAGCGCGAATGCTGGAAGTGCCACGAGCAGACAACGGTCGCGGCCTTTGGCATTCCGTATTGGGCGGCCGAGGACTCGGGCAGCAAGGCTGCGCCCAGCGCTGCGCCCGCCATGGACGACGCGGGCCACATCGTGATCGACACAGCCCGCGCCAACGCCGTGGCCATCGTCCCCGCGCTGGGCTGCGTGCCGGCCGAAATCCGCGACTACCTACGCGAGCGCTGCGGCTACAAGCCCGTAACGTCGCGCACCACCAAGACCGTATCGCTCGCCAGCACCTGCACAGGCTGCGGCGCGCTGCAAGGCAGCCATTACCTGTTCGAGGAGCCCACGTCGCCGTTTGCGCTCACGGCCATCAACAAGCTGCCCGCGCTGGAGTTCGTGCGCGTGGAAGTCGCCGGCGTTTATGGCATCTCCGCCAGCCAAGGCAACTTTGACCAGGCGCTCTTCACCTGGGCACGCGATCACCACACTCAGTTCCACAAGAGCCTGTTCGAGGGGATTTACCTGTAGGGCAAAGCTCGAAAATCGAGTCCAGACTTCCTCGTAAATCGAGTGTGAAAATCCTCGTAAATCGAGTGTGCACAGGTAGTTGAATTGCCGACTCGAAGGCTACAGCCCCAGAATGTGCTCCAGATAGCCCTTATTGAACCAGAACGACTGCCTGGTCATGTCACCGGCGTACCCCACCGCATCGGCGAAGCCATGGTTGAGGTGTACGGGCTATAGCCGAACCAATATTGACATAAACGAGACGAGGGCCAGTTCAAACCTGAACTGGCCCTCGTCTTTGATGAAAGTTGCTAGCAGCGTTTACACTACTTTGAATCAGCTACGATGCCAACCAAGCTGACCGTTACGTCAAAGGTCGGGCTTCCTTCGCCCACATCGAGGCCAGACATATTCTGACAATCGCTGTCGGTGCCTTCCATCCAAACGACAACTTTCATGTTCGTGCCGTTGTAATCGACGTTCGAAGCGACCTTTTGCGCGTTGCCGATCGGCTTAATGTAGACTTCGCCCGCTTTCGTGGCACCCCAGTTATTGCCGTTTTGATCGAGCGAATCGGTGCCAGAAAGATGCAAATACGTAGGGGCAACAACCTCGTTCAGAGATTCAGAGTTGACACACGACCAACCTGCAACGGTAGTCACATCGTTGCCCATATCGGTTGTCGAGGGAGCAGCTGGCGCATAGACAACGCGCAGCTCGCCGTTAATTACAATGCCCACGCGCAGGCTGTCTTTGATTTTGTCGAACCATTTCTGCGTGCCGCCATGCTGCGTAATCGTTATGGGCGAGCCGTTGCTCGCATCCAAATACACGTCGGCAACGCCGGTGTTCGCCACGGTATACAGCGTGTAATTCGCAACGGTGAATGCATAGTAATCGTTGCCTTGAATAGTGTACTTGCCGGGATTCTCACCCGAAATGGATGTGTCGACCTTTTGATAGGTGCTCACATTAACGCCCTGCCAGCTTTGGGGAACGTACCAGTTTTTGGCATCGTTCGTCGATGAAGGGCTAATCTCGTGACCGGCTGCGGAAGCGACCGTGGAGGTGTCGGAGCCATGGTCGGGCGTGTCGCCCTCAACGATTTGGAGTACCATGCCATTCGCTTGAGCGGAAATGGTGCTCGTAGTTGCATGAACCCTACTATTGGAGACAAACCAAGCGTAGGTGGTTGCAGAGAGCGCCACCGCCGAGACGACGACAGTCAACGCCGCCCCAACAAGCTGAACCTTAAGCCTCTTAACTGAATCGTGCATCTCCGTCGCCTCCCCTCGTTAAGGAAAAGGGCAGGGTCCCGGGCCGGGAACCTGCCCTTCGCAAGCTGTGTATGGAACTACTTTATTTCTTATTCTGATTATCAGCAGTAAAAGTTACGGTCAGTTTGGAAGAATCGGTCAGCTTCTTGAGGTTGTTCGTATAAACCTTTGCATCGCTGCCCTCGAAGAAGACGTAAATATCGACCTCGGTATCCTTGTCGGCAGTAATAGTGTCAGCAAGAATGCCATCGGCAGCAGTGATGCCATTGGAACCAAGCTTGAACGTACCATCCTTGTCAAGAACAACCCACCTGTCCCCGCACTTCACCAAAAGACGAAGCGCAGAGTTGATGTCAGATGTGGTAGCAAGGTTCGTCGCATTACCGTCAGCAGATTTCGCCTCGACAGAAGCGACCTTCAAGTTGGAGAGGTTCTGGCCGCGGGAACTGATATTGAAAACATTCTTCTTAGCAAAGCCCTTGGTAACGGCCTCATCGGGCGTACCTGCAGTGCCAACAGTTTTCAATGTTCCGTACAGAGTTCCATCGTCCACAGTATTGCCGTAACCCGTCATAAACTGACCCTCGGTAGAACCCTCCTGCTCACCAAAGGTGGCGGGATACAGTTTGGTTGCTTCTGTATCGCCGGCAACGTCAAATGTACTGTCCGCTCCCACAGCAGTGGCGTTGTACTTAATCGTCATATACGACGCGTTCGACTGTGCGCTGATGCTGCTCGTCGTCGCCTTAACGGTATTGTTCGTCACAAACCATGCGAACGTGGCAGAGCCCAGCGCTACGGCTGCTACCAGCACCATGGCGATGGCGGCGCCCATCTGCTTCTTTAATGCCTTGGTATCCATACGGACCCCTTTCTTTCCCCATTCATCCCAGATGACCCTCGAGAAGCCCGGAAGGGGAGCCCGCGCTTTCGTGTTGGATGTTGCTTGCCCATCCTTTAGACATGGAGTTAAGAATACCGTAATTCTTACGATTTCCTTATGAGTTTTCGGCAGCCTACATTCCGGCAGATTCATAGGTCCACCTCGGGTTATATGTGGGGCCATGTGAACACTATTCACCTTATTTAATCCCTCACCCGCAAAGCCGTAAGTCCCTCTTAAGGCTTGCGACCGCAGCGCCACGCCATCGCATACATTCACCCTCTGCCGAGCTTCGCCCTAGCCCCCCCTCGCTATACTGGCACAGAACGTGTCATTTTTTTGCCCGCTAAACGGGCTATTTGTTGGGAGGGCCTCATGGCTTTTGCCAATCAACCCAAGGGAAGCGTTTCCACCGGATCGATCAAACCGGTGACGCGCAAAGCCGTTCGTTGCCAGCGCGAAGTCGCCTGGCTGGTCACGCAAGCGGCCGGCAAGCTCGTCGCCACCACCGACGACGTCAATGCGCCCACGCCCAGCTTTGTACTGGCCGCGGCATTGTCGTACACCCGCAAGCAGGAGCAGGCTGCACGGGACCGTGGCGCCGCGATTGACTACAAGGCCGTCATGGCTCCCGACCTTGCGAGCTTCTGCCAAGCTGCGGGGCTGCCCGCAGCACCCAACGCGCTTTCGGACGCGGGCTACATGTTCACGCTCTCGGGCGCGGACCTCATCCGCGACCTCTACGCCTACTGCAGCGACCTGGGCGAACGCATGGGAGACGCGGCGCAGGTCAAACCGGGCTACGCGATCAAACTCGTGCTGCGACTGTTCCTGCTGGGCGACGCCGCCGGCAACGGCGCTACCCCCGCAGACAACGCCTCCGCATAACAAAAGCACCGGGCCGGGAAATCAATCCTGGCCCGGCGCTTGTTCGTTCTACTTGTCCCCGTCCCCTGCGGGCGAGTTCTTTTGGTTGCGACGGTTACTCCAAGTCACGTTGTGTTCCTTGTAGTAATCGGGCGCCTCGTTGCCGCTCGCGCTAATGGGGTCATTGCCGGTGAGGGTATCGGCAATATCCTGTACGAACTTAGCGAACAGGCTCGAATCGTCGGTCTCGGACGAATCAAAATCGAAACCGAACTCCACCGCGCCGCCAATAATCTTGTCCACGCACTCCGGGTCGTCGCCATCCAGCCAAATGACCACGGTGTACTTGTCCACATCGCCCACGCGGAAGTTCTTGTGGCTGATAGTCGTCACCACGTCTTTGGACGCAAACGGCTCGGTGTTGGGCTCGGGGTTGCCGTCGGTCGCTGCCGCCGCGTAGGTCGTAGGCTCGCCGTTGCGATACACCCGCACGCGCGCGGCCTTCTCCACGCCCTTGCTGGCGCTGACCACCTTGAGCTTGGCGCTATAGCCCAGATCGGTCTTGCCGGCATTGCGGATATAGAAGGTGTACGCCACGTAGTTCTTGCCGTTGTGGCTGCCGTCGATGTCGTCCAGGTTGTCGGGCAGGTCCTCGGCAGCGATATTGGTGCCGTTGTCCAAGGCGTCGGCGGCCAGGCGCGCGGTGGCGTTGTTAAAGTCGCCGTTGTCGGCAATGGCCACGCCACGGCGGAACAGCTCCAGGCGGTTGAGGTTGATGGTGAAGTTACCCATGTTTTCCTGCATAAACGATAGGGCGAACAACACGCCAAAGGCAAGCGCCAGCACCACGAGGGCCTTTTGCAGCTTGTCCATGCGCAGCAGCGCCGCGCCGATGCGCTCCATGCGGCGCTTGGGCATATACATGGACACGACCGCGTCGGGGTCGATGTCGTCCAGGTCCTGGTCGGCCAGTGCCTGCTCCAGTTCTTCGATGCGCACCACGCCGCGGAGGTTGCGTTTTGGCTTGGGCTTGCGGTTGGGCTTGCCAAAGCGCTTGCGGGAGGTGGGAACCTGCTCGAACGCGGAGTCCTCGCCGGGCGCGTCCTCGGCATTGGTGCCGGGCGCGTTCTGCGACGTGTCCTCGGCCTGGTCCTCGACGAAATCCTCGGCCAAATCCTCGGCAGCTTGATCTTTGTTGTCGTTACGTTTGAACAGAGCCATAGCGATCAGATCTTATATTTGGTGCGGATGTAGCCGACGTATTCTTTGACGAGCTCGCGCTCCATGTCGTCGGCATAGCGGAACTGCAGGCCGCAGACGTTGCGGTACAGGCTGCCCTTGGGCGCACGGCGCACCCAGCATACGATGCCCAGCTGCCCGGGCAGCTCGTGGCGCTCGCCCTGCAGGCGGATCGTGGGCATTTGCACGGCCAGGGCCTCGCCCACGTCGGGGTAATCGTTAAGGTAGATGGCCAGGCCACCGGCCGAGACGTCGATGGTCATGGCGTCCTCGGGCTCAGGGGTCGGCGCGTTGTCGCGCTGGTAGGTCAGGCGCATGGCGACCTTAAAACGCTCGTCGCGGCGCCTGACGAAGGTTCGCTGCTCGGCGACTTTGCGCATTTTCCAGTAGGTGCGGATGCCCTTTTTCTCGACCGACTCGGGGTAGCCGGCGAGCACGAACGTCTCCTCGCCCACTTTGTATTGCAGCAGCAGCTTTTGGTTTTCGTCCATGATGAGCGGCTTGCCGGCGAGCATGGGCGCGCTCATAAGAAAGTACGCCTCGTCCAGGTTCTCTTTGTACGTGGCGAGCATGTTGAAGTCGGTTTTTTGGCCCATGGGCACGTCGAATGCCACCTGAAGCTTAGTCCCCGGCGTTATCTGTTGCTCTGCCATGTATTCTCCCCTAGTCGCGGGCGCCGATATCATCGTCGTGCGCGATGCGCATTGGGCTATTGTAACTGCTTTGCCGCAGGTTTCGATGTGCAGCGCGTGAAATGCTGAGATGAGGGACGGCGGGGGCGGCGGGCGCGGCGCGGGGGCGCAGCGGGCGCCGCACGAGCGAGGATTATCGGACTGTTTGAAATCGAGAGTGGATTATTGGACGGTTTTTGACCGTTTTAAGGCCGATTCCGTCCGATTTTCCACTCTCGAGCAGCGGGCGTCCGCTAATGCAGCTACCTTGCGTGCCCCGTTAGCCGATACTTGCGATTGCGGCTCGTTGCCGCTGCCGTAGGCTCAAGCTCGCCCTGAGCAATAAGCGCATTAACACGCGTCCTAACCTGGGTGACGGTAAGTCCCGTGCGTTCTGCCAGCTCACGAGTTCCCAGCTCGTCATAACGCTTGAGAGCCGCCATGATTAAGTCCCCACCATGATCGACCTGCTCAGTCTTTGAGCGGTAGAGGACAACCTTAAACCGGTCAAAGCCCGGGCAAAACAGGGGCTCGGCCAAACCGTGAGCGCGCATGGCGTCGATCATCATCGGGATGCCCAATCCGTTGCCCTCGGCAGGAGAGCCCGCACCGTCGGGCAACGGGACAAGCGACATGAGCTTCACGAGCGTCGCGTTGCGGCACCGAGAACTACCGTCAAACAGATTCTCGCGAGTTTTTCCGCCATAAAGACCACCGGGGTTCACCACCTCGATGCGGTCGTCGAAAACGTCGACAGCGATCGACTGTCCACAGAACCGGTCCCCATATTCTCGATGGATTGCGGCGTTGGCGATCGCCTCGCGCAGAACCTCCTCGGGAATCTCCAGCGAGTCAATACGCGAGACGCCTTGAACGGTCGAGGTGCGACGCAGGTTTTTGGCGACAGCCGCGACAGCGTCCGAGATCATTTCGCCCAACGTTCCCTCGCAGATTGTGCGGTCCACGAACCTCAGCGATCCCGCCGCGCCTTTCTGAGTCCCCGCATGAAAGGCCACATCGATAAAGAGTTTGGGATAGAACTGCTGAGGATAGGCGCCCGCGGCCAAGAGCCCGGCCTTAGTCACATTGCCCTGGGAGTCGAGGAAATTCAGGCGCTCCATCTTTGTTTCCTTGTCCGTCGCACCGCGCATAGCTCGGGGCGTCAGCGAGAAGGCGCGCTCTATCGTGCGGTCGACCAGGGCCTCGTCAAGATTGTCCACGCCCGCACCGGGCACGGCATCGCGATCGCTAAGGCTCGTCCGCTCGTATGACGCCAATGACAAAACCTCGGTCGATGAAAGCGGCACGTCTTTGTCGTCGATGCGCTTGTAACTGCCGCCTTGGGCGCCCCGCTCTATGACATAGCAAGGCTTGCTCGACGGGTCGAGCTCCTCAATCGTGATGACCAGAACCACGGTGCCCTGGAGCTCCACGCGCTCGATGGTGTATTTGGGCGGATTGGCCAGTTTTCCGCGACCGCCGGCATCGCCCATGCCTGCCACGAATTGGTTGAGCACCTTCTCGGTCTCAAAATTCTCAACCGGGACAAAGCCCGCGCGCTCGCTCACTCCGAGCACGATGATGCCGCCGGCGGTGTTCGCGAAAGCGCTGACCGTTTCCCATACGTCGCGGGAAAGCGTCGTGGCGCTCTCTTTCACTTCGACGCTAAGGTCATCCGAGCCCATGCGCCTTAAAGACTCGAGCAGACCGGTCAGCTCGTTTTCGTTCATCTGCACGTCCTTTCGCTCGACCTTGCGGAGAATGCCATGGATAGACTTCCTTCGTCTCTCAGTTGTCTCTCATAATTATCTCTCGTCTCTCTGTTATCTCTCATGTTAGAGATAAGTGAGAGATAAAAGATAAGATGTCTGCCATCTGTTTCATTTAAACATGTTTCTGCTGGTAGAACAATCGGTATTGAGACAATACCATGATTGCTCGTCTCTTTGCTGCTCAGTTATCTCTCATAATTATCTCTCATTTTTCTGTTATCTCTCGCATGAGAGATGAGTGAGAGACGAGAGATACGTGAGTGGTGCGTGAGCGTGGATTATCGGACGGTCGGGAAACGAGAGTGGATTATCGGACAGTTTTTGAGCGTTTTGAGGCTGATTTCGTCCGAAAATCCACTCTCGCGCTCCAGGCGTCCGGATATCCACGCTCGTGTGTCCGGATTTCCACTCTCGAGCAGCGGGCGTCCGAAAATCCTTGCTCGTGCGACGGACGCACAGAAAGCGCTACCCAATCCGCCGGCATCGTCTGCAGTTCGTCGCAGGGCTACGGCTCCATATGGGTATACTCACGTGGATTCGACTCGATTCGCCCCCGTTGGGGCGTCAAAGGAGACTGCATATGCCCACCACCTCAACCGACCCGCGCGCCGCTGCTGCCGCGCTGCTGGTGCCCGGCACCACCTGCCACGGCTTTGCCGTCGAGCGCCGCGAGACCGTGCCCGAGCTCGACTCGGACGCCTACGTGCTGCGCCACACCGCCTCGGGCGCTCGCCTGCTGTACCTGGCGTGCGACGACGAAAACAAGGCCTTTGCCATTGGCTTTAAGACGCCGCCGGCCGATTCCACCGGCGTGTTCCACATTCT
The DNA here is from genome assembly GCA_025757745.1 of Coriobacteriaceae bacterium. NCBI lineage: Bacteria > Bacillati > Actinomycetota > Coriobacteriia > Coriobacteriales > Coriobacteriaceae > Coriobacteriaceae bacterium. The sequence continues at coordinate 363,335 of CP107217.1, read as the reverse complement.
TGAGCACTCGGTGCTGTGCGGATCGGCCAAGTTCCCCGTCAAGGAGCCGTTTGTCGATCTGATCAAGAGCTCCATGCAGACGTTTCTCAACGCCATGACCTACCCCGACAAGACCATCTACCCCGTTGCCACCACCAACGAGCAGGACCTCTATAACCTGATGGACGTGTACTTGGACGCGGTGTTCAACCCGGCCATCTATACCAAGCCCACCATCTTTGAGCAGGAGGGCTGGCACTACGAGCTGGACCTGCCGGAGGACGCCGGGGCCGAAGGCGACGCCGGCGAGGTAGATTTTGAGGCATGTCCCAAAAATCTACGCGAGGGGACGCTGCGCTATAACGGCGTGGTGTTCAACGAGATGAAGGGCGCGCTGTCCGACCCCATGAGCGTGCTGGACGACGCCGTCAACGCCGTGCTCTATCCCGATACCGCCTATGCGCACGAGAGCGGCGGCGACCCGCGCGCGATTCCCGCGCTCACTTACGAGCAGTTCCTGGACACGCACGCTCGCCACTACAATCCTTCCAACTCCTACATCACGCTCTACGGCGACCTGGACGTGGACCGCGCACTGGCCTTTTTGGACGAGCGCTATCTGTCGCAGCCGAGCGCCGCGAGCCGCCGCATGGACGCAGCCGTCGCCGCCGGCGAGGACCCGTCCACGCTGGCACCCAATCCGCTGGACGTGCAGGCGCCCGTGACCTGCGAGTATAAGCGCGTCGAGATGGCAACCACGCCCGAGAACGCCCTAGTGGGCCTGGGCCTTGTGCTGGGATCCGCGCTCGACCGCAAGCGCACGATCGCGGCGGATATCCTGTTCGAGGCGCTGCTGGGCTCCAACGAGGCGCCGGTTAAGAAGGCCATTCTGGCCGCCGGCCTGGGCGGCAACGTAGTGAGCTACACCGCGGCCGAGAGCCTGCAGCCCTACGAGCTCATCATGCTGCAAAACGCACAGCCCGGCGTGGCGCGCGAGCTGCGTCGCGTGTTCCAGGACGCCTGCCGCGACCTGTGCGAACACGGCGTTCCGCGCGAGCGCCTGGAAGCCATCATCAGCAGCAACGAGTACGACCTGCGCCAGCGCGACTACGGCATCGCCGACGGCGTGGCCATTGCGTGCGACGCGCTGAGCACCTGGCTCTACGATGACGACGCCGCGACGCTGGCGCTCAAGTACGGCCCGGTGTACGAGGAGCTGCGTGGCGAGCTGGACGGCAGCTATTTTGAGGACCTGCTGCGCGAGCTAGTGCTGCAGAACGACCACATGGCGCTCGTTGAGCTGGTGCCGGTGGACGCCGCCGAGGGTTCGGAGGGCGCCGAGGCAGCCGAGCTGGCAGCCAAGCGCGATGCCATGACCGAGGCCGAGCTGGCCGACGTGGTCGAGCGCACGGCCTCGCTGCGTGCCGCGCAGGAGGCCGAGGACACGCCCGAGGACAAGGCCACGCTGCCGCGCCTGCGCGTGTCCGACATTGGCGAGGCGCGCCCTGAGCCGCCACTGGTCGTGGACACCACCGCACCCATCCCCTGCCTGCGCCACGGCATTCCCACCAACCGTCTGGCCTACGCCATGCAGTATTTCGACCTGAGCTGCGTCGCGTTTGAGGACCTGCCCTATGTGACGCTGCTCTGCCGCCTGCTCAAACAGCTGCCCACGAGCGAGCACTCGGCCGAGGAGCTCGACAACTTGCTTGCCGGCAAGCTGGGCTTTTTGAGCTTTACGACCGAGGTCATGACCCAGCCCGACGTGGACGGCGTGCGCCCCTACCTGCTGGTGAGCGCCGGCGCCCTGTCCGAGAAGATCGATGCGCTGGCGAGCCTGCCGCGCGAGGTGTGGTCGCAGAGCCTGTTGCTCGAGGCCGACGCCGACCGCGTGCGCGACGTGCTCACGCAGATTCGCATTGGGCTTGAGCAGGGCTTTATCAACAACGGCCACTCGGCGGCGCTGGGTCGCGCGATGAGCTACAGCTCGCCTTCGGCCGTGGTGCGCGAGCAGCTCTCGGGCGTGGACTTCTACCTGTTCCTGCGCGATCTGCTCGAGCACTTTGACGAGCGACTGGACGACCTGCGCGCCAAGCTTGCTGAGCTGGCGGGCCGCATCTTTGTGGCCGAAGGCTGCATGGCGAGCTTTACCGGCAGTGATGATGACTTTAACGCGTACTGGGCCGCCGCGGGCGACCTGGGGCTGGGCGCGGGCCACGGCGGCGCTGGCAGCGACGCGCTCGTGGTGCCGGCGCCGTGCGACCGCCACGAGGCTTTCGTGATCCCCAGCGACATCTGCTTTGCCGCGCGCGCGTGCGATCCGCGTCGCTTGGGCATTGACGTGACAGGCGCTTGGGCCGTGGCTGCCAACGCGCTCTCCTACGACTACCTGTGGAACGAGATCCGCGTGAAGGGCGGTGCGTACGGCTGCGGATTCCGCGCGGCCGGCGAGCGTCAGGCGGCGTTCTACACCTACCGCGACCCAGCGATCGACCCCTCGATTGAGCGCGTGGCGCGCGCGGGCGAATGGCTCGGCAGCTTTGAGCCCGACGAGGCCGCCTTTGAGGGCTTTATTGTGAGCTGCGTAAGCGGCATGGACGCGCCGGTGAAGCCGTACGCGCTCACCAAGCGCCGCAACACGACCTACCTGGCCGGGCTCGATCCGCATGCACGCGAAAAGCGTCGCGCTCAGATGCTCGCCGCCACACCCGCTGAGCTGCGCTCGCTCGGCGCCGACGTAACACGCATCGCAGCCGAGTCGCCGACCTGCGTCTTTGGTGGCCGCGACGTCATCGCCAAGAGCAACGCCGGCTTTAACGTCGTCGACCTGATGGGCTAACGCACAGCAAAGGTAGATTTTTGGGACATGCCTGAAAATCTACCTTTTCTTTTGCCGCAGTCTGCCGGTTTGTCTCGATCTGTAACGCCAAGACGGCAATATTGGATCCAGATGTTACAAATCGAGACGTTTCCGGATGACGCCGGCCCTTTGTCTCAATCTGTAACATCTAGGTCCGATTTTGCCGAGTTACTGTTACAGATCGAGACAAACCGCTGCAGACACCCGCCCCCCCCCAGCAAAACCCCACGAAGGGGCAGGTGCCTTTGCGTTGGTTCGAACACTTGTTCTATACGTACACATGTTCTATATTAGGGGTGCTTGCATCGGACTTAAATTGCAACTAAGATATAGTTGCAGAATGTGAGGCGGGATGACTCGGACCGATAAACTCATCGCCCAACTGCTTAGCTGCCCTTCGACGTATCGGTATACCGATTTTTTAAAAGTCATGGCTTCATATGGCTTTGAAATGGACAACAAAGGCAAGACATCCGGATCGCGCATTCGCTTCTACAGGCCATCAGATGGCAGGATGTTCGTAATGCACGCGCCACATCCATCTGACGAATTGACGGCGGGGACCATTCGAAACATCGTTCGATTTCTGCAAGATGTCGGAGGTAGTCATGAGTAACGTTTTGGCATACAAGGGTTATTTCGCCCCAGTCGAGTTCGATGCCGAACAGCATGTGCTAACAGGTATGGTCACCGGCATTAGGGACGCAATCGTATTTGAAGGCTCCACAGCTGAAGAGGTGGAGCAGTGCTTCCACGACGCCGTCGACGATTACCTTGAGTTTTGCGCCGAGAAAGGCAAGGAACCCGAGCGGGCTTTTAAGGGCTCGTTCAACGTAAGAACGGGCTCTGAGCTCCACAAACAAGCGGCGCTGGCAGCGGCAAAGAAGGGTGAGTCACTCAATAAGTTTGTGACTGAAGCAATCGCTGCAGCGTTATAGCATTAACGCATAGGCCCAAACAACCACAAAGGGCGCAGTTCACAGGCATATTTGCGGTGGCTTTACTGCCCATATCGCGTTTGCCCAGATAAAACCTGCCAAAATAAACCTGTCCCTTTTTGGCAGGTTTGCTAGAGGAGGCTGGGATGGACAAGGCTGAGTTGCGACGGGCGATGATTGCTCGGCGCGATGCTCTTGATTTGGATGTGCGTGCTGCGAAGTCTGCCGTTATCTGTGCGCGACTTGTTGAGCTGTTGGATCGCTCGGATGCCGCGGCGCCGCGCATCGTTGCCGTCTATGCCGCGATGGGTTCCGAAGTCGATCCTGCCGCGTTTGCCGCAGCGGCCGCCAAACGCGGCTGGCGCGTGGCCTATCCGTGCATGCTCTCGGCAACAGACGCCGCAGCTTGTGGCCAGCGCATGTGCATGCGGGCAGTTGCCGCCGGCGATGCGTCCGCGGCGCCGTTTATCGCCCACCCCACGCGGGTCTTTGCGGCCGTGGACATCGACAACGACCGCTTCCCTATCGTGCCTGCCGAGGCCCTCGACATGGCCATCGTGCCGCTTGTAGCCTTCGACCGCGCCGGCGCGCGCCTAGGCTACGGCGGCGGCTGCTACGACCGCTATCTGCCCACGCTCTCGCCCGCATGCCAAATCATCGGCATTGCCTTTGACGAGCAGCGTGTCGACCACGTTCCCACCGACGCCCACGACCTGCCGCTACCCCACATCATCAGCGCCTGATCGCCGCTGTATCGCACCCGCAAGATGAGCGTGGATAATCTCCCGCTTTGAGCCCCCTTACGAGCCAAAAGTGGGAGATTATCCACGCTCGTCCGTCTGGATTTCCGCGCTCGTGCGGCTCAACGTCCTGCAACCGCCTCAACACGCACGCGGCACGCCGGCAACTTTGAGTTTGCGATCGAGCTTTGACGGGTCCCTCAAATCATCCCAGCACAAGCGCACGATCTTGCAGTTATCAAGCAGCGAAAGCCTCGACTCGCGCTGGCGCTCATCAAACTGCGCCTTCGCGAGCTTGCCCTCCTCCGCTGCCTTCTCGCTTTTAACGAATCCGTCGAACTCTCCGATAATCAGCCGGTCGCCCACACGCCACAAGTAGTCAACTCGATACGGCCGCCCCGGTTCAACCGGGTCGAACAGCTCAACTTGCAGCTCCGGCGTCTGCCAGCCGCGCTCAATCATCAGAGCACGCGCCTTGGACTCGCCACCGCTTTCCGATAGGCCATCGGCACACCGCGCAACACTTCGCGCCGTCACAACACCGCGACGATTTAAGCCAAGCTTGTCGACTGCCTCAACGAGATGCTCCTTCGACAACAGCTGCTCATGAAGCGCCGAGTCCGCAATGATCAGTCCCTCGACAAACGATGCATCGACCAGGCAATCCGTAATCGTTTGATTGATATCGGTCACGGCAATATCCATCTGGATTGCCCGTGTTTGACGAGCATAACGATGGCGAATCACCTGAGAGCCGGGCGTCGTCGATTGCGCCGGCGCCGCGGCGATATGGATGTGCGTCAAATTGGCATGCGAAACCGAAAGGCCATAGATAACAGCCGCCGTATAGGAGCAAAACGTCCAGTCGGGATGCTTTTGCGCAAGGGCCCGCACCCGATGCAGATAACGCTGCCGAAACTTGAGCTCGGACCAATAATCCGGACGCGCATACAGCCCCGGCATGACCGCCTCTAGACTTCCCGCCGCCACACGCCGCTCAATCTGCTTTGCCTCCGCCGCCGTGCGTGCGTACACGCAGCTCATCTGCTGTTCGCATGCTTTAATGTGACTTGCAAGTCTTTGATTCGCCGTCATGTTTCCCATGTCGCCTCCCAAATCTTGGAACGGCGCAAACGTACCAGACGGTTTCATGCGAAGTCTGACCAAATGCTGTCCAGGCGCTGACCAAATGCTTGACGGTTTTGGACGTTTTAGGCTGATGGCTTATATCTGCAGGTAGGGCGGTTGTCGAGAGGTCCCTGTCTCCACAATTTGATGCCTTGGTCCATCGGATTATCAGAAAGAAAAACCCGTCGAGATTCAAGACCACGCCAAATGCGAACTTGCCTCTGCGCGCACCGTCTCTTAGCCGAGCCATCGGCATCTACATATAAAAAATGAGCGTGGATAATCTCCCGTTTTGAGCCTAGTTTCAAGCCAAAAGTGGGAGATTATCCACGCTCGATTTGTAAACGTCCGAAAATCCACGCTCGCGTGTCCGATAATCCACGCTCGTCATGCCGTGAGCACAGCCACAGTCGCAGCCACGGCCGCAGCCTAGTGCTCCTCGCCGGCGCGGGCCAGGTCGTAGGGCGTGGTCTGGTAGACGTAGTAGTTGAGCCAGTTGGTGTAGAACAGCTGAGCCTGACTGCGCCAGACGTTGCGCGGCTCGGCGGTGGGGTCGTCGTTCGGGAAGTAATGCGCCGGCACCTGAGGGTTAAGCCCGCGCTTCACGTCGCGCTCGTACTCCAAACGCAGCGTGTCGGTATCGTACTCGGGATGGCCAAAGACAAAGAAGCGGCGGCTGTCGGTCGACTTGACGATATACAGGCCCACCTCGTCGGACACGGCCACGACCTCAAGCTGCGGCTCGGCCTCCACGTCCTCGCGGCGCACATCGGTGTTGCGCGAGTGCACGGCATAGAAACGGTCGTCGAAGCCGCGGACCAGCGGGCTTTGCGGCTTCACCAGATAATGCTCGAAAACGCCGCTCGCCTTTGCCGGCAGATCGTACTTCTGGATACCGTAATGATGGTAGAGCCCCGCCTGCGCGCCCCAACAAATATGCAGCGTAGAGTGCACATGCGTGGTGGACCAATCCATGATCTGGCAGAGCTCGGGCCAGTAGTCGACCTCCTCGAACGGCATCTGCTCCACCGGCGCGCCCGTGATGATCAGGCCGTCGTAGTGGATGTCGCGGATGTCGTCGAACGTGCGGTAGAACGTCTCCAGATGGCCGGCGCTCACGTGCGTGGCCTCGTGCGTCTTGGTGCGCAGCAGGTCCACCTCCACCTGCAGCGGCGTGTTGGAGAGCTTGCGCATGATCTGCGTCTCGGTGGCGATCTTGGTGGGCATGAGGTTGAGGATGAGCACGCGCAGCGGACGGATGTCCTGGTGCAGCGCGCGGTACTCGGTCATGACAAAGATGTTCTCGCTCTCGAGCTGCGCGGCGGCAGGGAGGGCGTCGGGAATGCGAATGGGCATGGATGCTCCTTACGAGTCAGTTGCAGCTATGGTACAACGACCGGCCCCATCCGCGCGAGCGCATCGCCCAGCGATGCCGTCAGCGGCCCAAATCACTCCAAAAGTAGAGATTAAGGCATGTCCCAAAAATCTGCGGCGCTTTAGTCTAGCAAAGTGGTGGCAGGACGCTACAATGGTTCGACGCGAAAAACTCGGCCGAAAGGATACGTATATGTACCAGACGCGTAAGATCGGTGTGGTCGGCCAGGGCCACGTAGGAGCACATGTCGCCAACAGCCTGCTTATGCAGGGCATTGCCGATGAGCTGTACCTGTGCGATATCAACGAGGCCAAGGTGACGTCCGAGGTCCAGGACCTGCGCGACTCCCTTTCGTTTGTCCCGTACAATACCAAAATCGTCAACTGCTACGACCACTACGAGGAGCTGGCCTGCTGCGACGTCATCGTCAACGCCGCCGGCAAGGTCGCGCTGGCCGCCGGCAACCGCGACGGCGAGCTGTTCTTTACCACCGATGCCGCCCGCACCTTTGCCAAGCGCATCGTCGACGCCGGCTTTGACGGCATCTTCGTGAGCATCTCCAACCCCTGCGACGTCGTGTGCACCGAGTTGTGGCACCTGACCGGCTACGATCCCAAGAAGATCATCGGCTCGGGCTGCGGCCTGGACTCCGCCCGCCTGCGCACCGAGATCTCCAAGAAGGTCGGCGTGAGCCCCAAGTCCATCGACGCCTATATGATCGGCGAGCACGGCTTTAGCCAGCTTGCAGCCTTTAAGGCCGCGACCATCGCCGGCAAGAGCCTTAACGAGCTTCAGGCCGAGAACCCCGACAAGTACGCCTTCGACCACATGGAGGTCGAGGAGCTTGCACGCAAGGGCGGCTATGTGACCTACCAGGGCAAGCAGTGCACCGAGTACGCCGTCGCCAACTCCGCCGCGCGCGTCTGCGCCGCTGTGCTTCACAACGAGTACGCCGTGCTTTCCGCCTCCACGCTCATGACCGGCCAGTATGGCGAGGAGGGCATCTTCACCTCCCTGCCGTGTGTGATCGGTGCCGAGGGCGTCGAGGAGGTCTACACGCTCGACCTTTCCGAGTATGAGCTCGAGGGCTTCCACAAGAGCTGCCAGCACATTCGCGACAACATCGCCCAGCTCGACTGGTGGGACGCCGAGGCATACGACGCGAAGTAGGCCGCCGGCTGCCGCAACCTTGCGAATCTAAGCGCGATACTAAGCGGGCCGCGCCGGAAATCCCCGGCGCGGCCCGCTTTTTTTGCTCATGCAACACCCTCGCACATTTAGGTCTAATACTTTTCCCGAGAAGTGAACGAGTAAAATCGAGCCCCCGAAGCATCGACATTTTTCAGGCGCTGTTTCCTGCGGTTCCGTCGGGTTTTTCCTGCAGTTTTGCCGCCAAAAAGTGTGGATGCTTCGGGGGTCCAAAATAGGTCGTTCACATCGCGGAAAAGTATTCACCTTCGTTTTCGCGCAAACACAAATCCGGCCGCCACAACGCAAAACGGGGCCCGCGCGCAGCGCAGACCCCGTCAAAAAGATGATTCCCGTTACCTAGTACTGCTCGATGCCCATGTAGCGACGGATCTCGGGGCTGTGGTCGAACACCTTGCCGCGGGCGGCGCGCAGCTCGCAGCTCATCGCGTAGAAGAAGATCGGCTCCAGGAACGAACGGACGCTGGCGGGCACCTCGCCCACGCCGTATTCGAGCGCATCGAGCACCATGACCGTATCGGTGTGCGTGTTGAGGAACGCGAGTGCACGCTCCTCCATGGGGCGGCACTCGCCCGATCCGAGCTGCACAAAGTAGAACACGCCGGGCTCGGTAGCCTCGAAGGGGCCGTGGAAGTACTCGCCGGAGTGGATATAGCAGCAGTGCTGCCACTGCATCTCCATGAGCGAGCAGATGGCCATGGCGTAGGTCTGACTAAAGTTGGGGCCGGACCCCAGGATATAGAAGAACTTGTGCTGCTGGCAGAGCTCGGCAAAGCGGGCGCCCAGCTCGGCGTTGACCTTCTCGCGGGCGGCGGGCAGCAGCACATCCATCTGCTTGAGGCCCTCGTACATGTCGGCGAGCGCCTCGTAGCCTTCCTGCTGGTCGAGCAGCTCGGCAGCGATCAGGGCGCCGATGCCCTGCGGCACCTCGGCCTGCGACACGCCCTCGCCCCAGGGGTAGACCCAGGTAGTCCACTTGCCGTTATCGATCTTGGAGCCCTCGCAGTCGGTGAGGGCGACGACCTCGGCGCCGGCGGCCAGTGCCATCTCGCAGCCGTCGACGACCTCCTGCGTGTTGCCGCTGTGGCTGCAGGCAATAACGAGCGACTTCGGCCCTAAGCTCTTGGGGGCCATCAGGCAAAACTCGCGTGCCGTGTAGACCGTCGAGGTAAACGTGGTGGCCTCGCGCTTGAGCAGCTCGTTGGCCGGCATCAGGTCGATCATCGAACCGCCACAAGCGATCCAAAAGACGTTTTCGATCTTGCCCTTGCGCTCGATAATTTCCTGAACCAGATCATGTGCGTTCATGGTGGTGCCCCTCCTTGTGTGGCGGTTTAGAACGACGACAGCTCGTACCTGCTGTCGTTCTATGTTGTCCTATATATAGCACGCACGACGACACCCGTGAAGTCATTTCACCAAATTTGTTCTATATTGTTCTATCTGTGGACGTTAGATGTCGAACACGTAGCGCGAGCCCACGATCTTTTGGCGCCCGAGCAGCAAGGGCCGCTCGTCCTCATCGGTAAAGTACGCCTCCATATAAAACAGCGGCTCGCCGACCGGCACCTCCAACAGCGGGGCTGCCTGAGCATCGGCAAGCGCAATCTCCACAGTACAGGGGTCGGACTTGAGCGGCGCGCGGCCCGAATGCTCGGCAACGAGCGCAAAGATGGAATTGTCCGTGAGGTCCTTGTCGGCAAGCGTCTGCAGATAGGGATGGTCGGCCAGCACAAAGGCGTTGTTCTCGAGCATGACGGGCACGCCGTCTGCCGTGCGCACGCGCTCGACAACGATGAGCTCGCAGCCGGGTTCCGCCCCAAAAAACGCCGCGTCCTCGCGCGTCGCCGCAACCACCGTGCGCGACACCAGGCGTGCTCCGGCCACCATGTCGTTGGCAGCGCAACCCTCAGAAAAGCTCTGAACGTCGCCCTTCTGGACAATCTTGCGCTTGAGCTTGGGCGCGCACACAAACGTGCCCCTCCCCTGCTGGCGGTTGAGATACCCCGCGCGCGACAGCTCCTCGATGGCGCGGCGCACGGTGACGCGCCCCACGCCATAAGACTTCGCGAGCTCCATCTCGGAAGGAATGCGCGAGCCGGATGCGTACACGCCACGCGCGATCTCGCCCTTCAGGTCGTCCATAACCTGCTGGTACAGCGGAACAGCGGACACCTCAGTGCGCTCGGTTTTATCGTCGGATGCCATCGTTATGCTCCATTCCGTGCATGCTCGGACTCGAACTCTTCAATCGCCGCCATAAACTGCTCACCAAAGGCGTCGGCCTTTTTCTCGCCGATGCCGTTGACCTGGATAAGCTCGTCGCGCGCCTGCGGACGTAGGCGGCACAGGCCGCGCAGGGCCTTGTCGGAAAAGACCATGTACGGCGCCATCTCCAGCTCGGTCGAGATCTCCTTGCGCAGGGCGCGCAGGCGCTCGAACAGCTCGGCATCGTCACCCACGCGCGGGCGCTGATCCAGCTCGGCTTCCTCGCGCAGCAGATCCACCGCACGGCGAGCGCGGGCCGAGGCCTTGCGCTTGGACGCGCGACGCTTAACGGTAAAGGCAAACGCCTCGTCCTCGACCTCGCCGGCGCGCGGGCCCAGTCCCACGACCGGGTACTGCCCCTGCGAGGTGGCCAGATAACCGCGGCCGCACAGCTGGCCGATGATGCCCTTGATGCGCCCGACCGATTCGCTCGACAGCTCACCGTAGCCGCGGTCCTCGTCCAGATGCATCTGGCGAATGCGCTCGGTATTGCCGCCGTGAAGCACGTCGGCGATGAGCGACTTGCCAAAGCGCATGGGTCGCGCGGCCACATAGCGCACGGCGGCGCGGGCCATATCGGTGACGTCCTCGACCTCGAACTGCGTGAGGCAGTTGCTGCAGTTGCCGCAGCCCTCGGCGTCATCCATGGCGGTGGCGCCCGCACCAGCCGAAGCAGCATGCTCGGCCGCGGCCTCGTCGCCAAAGTAGCGCAGCATGTATTCGCGCAGGCAGCCGGTGGTACTGCAGTAGCCCTCCATCTGGTTGAGCAGACGATATCGATTCTGGAGCGCCCACGCGCGCTGCTCGTCGTCGAGTGCCTCATCGGCAGCATCGCCGCGGTCGATCAGAAAGCGACGCATACGAAAATCGTTGCCGTTCCACAGCAAATGGCAGCTGGCCGGATCGCCATCGCGGCCGGCGCGGCCCGCCTCCTGGTAGTAGGCCTCGATGCTCTCGGGCACGTTGTTGTGGATCACATAGCGCACGTTGGGCTTGTCGATACCCATGCCAAAGGCGTTGGTGGCAACCATCACCTGGATATCGTCGTCGATAAAGGCGCGCTGGCTTTGGCGGCGGGCGTCGTTGCCCATGCCGGCATGGTAGCGGCCAACGCGAATGCCGCTGGGGCCCAGCGCCTCGGCAAGCTCGCCTGCCAGCGCATCGACCGTCTTGCGGGTCGAGCAATACACGATGCCGCTCTCGCCCGAATGCGCAATCACATAGTCGCGCACCCAGGCGGTCTTGGCCTTGTCGCCCATCTCCTCGCAACCAAAGTAGAGGTTCTTGCGATCGAAGCCCGTCACCACCGTCGCGGGATTTTGCAGGCCGAGTATCTGCTGAATGTCCGCGCGCACACGCTCGGTCGCCGTAGCGGTAAAGGCCGCCACGATGGGGCGCTGCGGCAGGGAATCGATGAACTCGCGAATCTGCAGGTAGGCGGGGCGGAAATCCTGGCCCCATTGGCTCACGCAGTGGGCCTCGTCAATGGCCACGAGCGGCACGCCAATGCCGCCGTCCGCCGCGGCCTCCTGCGCAAAGGCTAAAAAGCGCGGCTCGAGCAGACGCTCAGGCGCCACGTACATAAGCTGATAGCGACCCTCGCGCGCCCGCTTGAGCACAGTGTTTTGCTGGGCCGGGGTAAGGCTGGAGTTGAGATAGCTGGGTCGCGCACCTGCCGCGAGCAACGCACGGGTCTGGTCCTCCATAAGCGACAGCAGCGGACTCACCACAAAGGTGATGCCGGGCAGCATGAGCGCGGGAACTTGGTAGCAAATGGACTTGCCGGCGCCCGTGGGCATAACACCCAGCGCATCGCGACCGGCAAGGATCGCATCGACCATGCGGTCCTGTCCCGGGCGAAACGAGGTGTAGCCAAAATAAGCGCCGAGCGTGTCGAGCGCCATCTGCTGCATGCTATCGGTCATGGTTTCCTAACGTCTAAGTCATCTGCCGCCGATTATACGCCGCCACGCGGACCGGTGCCGCGTGGCTGTCGGCCACGGGCGATGCAATCCAAGGCGAATGAGTGTGGATTTTTGGGCACTTTCCGGATAAGTGTGGATAATCTCCCACTTTGAACCCGTCACCAAACCAAAAACGGGAGATTATCCACGCTCATTCTGCAGATTGCCGCTTAGGGGCGTTTACAGCGTCGACCGGTCCGCCGTTCGTTAGAACGGCGGAACCTTCTGGTCATGCCGCCGAAGTTGAAAGGCAGATTGCCGCTCTGGCGGGCTTGCAGCGTCGGCCGGTCCGCCGTTCGTCAGAACGGCGGAACCAACCCTACATCACCATAACGTAGCGCGATCCCACGTAGTACTGCTTACCCATCAGGACCGGCTCGCCATTGGGACCGGTAAAGCTGGCACGCAGGTTGAGCAGCGGATCGTGCGGAGCAACGCCCAACTCGGCCGCCTGCTCGGTATTGGCACGAACGGCCTCGACCGTGCGGTAGCCAACCGAGACAATCGGCGTTCCGCCAACACGCTCGACCTCGGCAAAAATCGACTTGTCCTCAAGATCGGCCGTCAACAGCTCACGGTAGGCATCAAACGGCACAAAGATGTTCTCCTCAAAGATGGGCTCGCCGTCGGCTGTACGCACGCGCTTAATATGCAGCAGCAGCGCGTCCTTTTGCAGGCCAAAGAACTCCATCTCGTTTTGACGTGCCGGCACAATCTGGCGATCGACCACATGCGCGCCCGCCTTCATGCCATTATCGGCACACAGCGCGGTAAACGTCTGCAGCGTCGAGGCGTGAAACTGGCGATTGATGTGCGGCGTGGAAACAAAGGTGCCACGGCCCTGCTGCTTAACCAGGTAGCCATCAGAGCACAGCTCCTCGACGGCGCGGCGCACCGTAATTCGGCTCACCTCGTACTGCTCGGCCAGCTCAAGCTCGGACGGAATACGCTCCTTGGGCGCATAAACACCTTTCTCGATCGCATCCTTGATTTCGTCGTAAATCTGCTGGTAAAGCGGTGCATTTTTAGGCGCAGGCATATCTAATCACTCTTATCGAAATATCGAAATAACTAATACGTATATAACGTCTAGTTTCATGTTACCTCATAATGATAAAACGATACACCCTCCCTACCAAAAAGCGACAGCTTCATTTTGGTAGGTTTTATCTGGGAAAACGAAAGCCCCTCGAAAGCAGCGAGGCTTTCGAGGGGCTCGTTCGGAAGGGTTGCGCCAGGCCGGCAAAATGCCAATACCCTACCTGCCGTCGTCCTGCTGCAGGCTGTCCTGCTCGCTGAGGCGCGCCTGCCTGCTGGCCATGCGTGCGGGCTTGTCGGGATCGGGAACGGCCGTGGGCATGGGCTCGTCGACATGACCGCCCCACCAGCCGCCCACAAAGTTGAGCGTGTGGAACACATTGATCACGGCGCCGGGATCAATGTCGCACACCAGCTTGATAATGTCCTGACTCTCGTAGGTCGAGACAACGGCGTGCAGCAGGTACATCTTTTCGCGGCTGTATCCGCCGATGACCTCGGCGCAGCTAATGCCGTGCTGAAAATGGTCAACATAGGCGGTCATGACCTCGTCCGCCTTGCGCGTCGTGATCTGCAGCGTCACGCGATCGTAGCGACGATAGAAGCTGTCAATGGTCTTGGTCGAAATAAACTGGAACACGATGGAGTACGCCGCCTTGTCCCAGCCAAACATAAAGCCAAAGATCGCCAGGATAAAGCAGTTGAAACCAAAGATGACGCCCCAGATGGTCTTGCCCGTGTGGTTGGAGACCCACAGCGCGATAAAGTCGGTGCCGCCGGTGGATGCGCCGGACTTGAGCGCGATGGCAGCGCCCAGACCCGAGACCACGCCGCCAAAAATGATGAGCATGATCTTGTCGCCCAAAAACGGGGCGAAGTGAAAGACGTTGAGGAACAGCGACGAGAGCACGACCTGCATCATCGAGAAGATGACGAAGCGCTTGCTAATGCCGCTCCAGCATAGGAGCGCCACGGGGATGTTGAGCGCAAGCATACCGAGCGAGATGTCGATGTGAACGCCGCCAAGCGAGGTAACGCGATCGAGCAGGACCGCGACGCCGGTGAGACCACTCGGAAGCAGGTCGGCGGGCCGAATGAACGCCTGGATCAGAAATGTCTGGAGAACGGCGGAAATGGTGACCGCCACGGCGGTGATGGCGCGGCGGACGATGGTGAGGCGGCCGAGCACGAGCACGCGGTCCGTGAGCTGATCGATGGCGTTCGCCACGGAGGCTCCTTTCGAAGGCAGATCTAGTTGTGAGGCATGCCCGCGATTGTAGCATGGAGCGAGAGGAGGCGCTTCAATTCACCCTCCCTCGACAACCAAAACGAGACCAGCAGCCCCACGACCAAAGGCCCAAATTACAAGTGAGTAGACTTTACGCGACCTGCAGAGCACACCCAAAACCGCCACCCCTGTGACCTGCGGTTTTACAAAGGAAGATATGTTTTGTGCTCGGCCTGCGCCAAAAAGTCTACTCACTTAGCCCGAATCGAAGCCAAACAGATCAAAATCGAAACCAAATTGAGCCAGTCCACCGCAAAAAACGTTTGAACCCGTGCTTCTTGCGGTGAATCGACGCTACAGAGCAGTCAAAATGTCGGTCAGGTTGTCGATGATAGCGTCGGCGGCGGACTGGTCCAGGTTGACGCCTTCGTGCGGGCGCAGCGCCAGGACGCGGGCGCCGGAGCGCTTGCCGGCCTCGATACCCAAAGGCGAGTCCTCGATAACCAGGCACTCGGTAGGCTCCACCCCCAACGCCTCCATGGCACGCAGGTAGATCTCGGGATCGGGCTTAAACGCACTGCACTCGTGACCGCTGATGGTGTAGTCTAGCACGTCGGCGATGCCGGCAATCTCCACCAGCTCGTCGATGAGCTCGCGATAGGACGAGCTCGCGATAGCGCACTTCACGCCACGCTCGTGCAGCTCGCGCATCACCGGCTCCGTCTGCTCGTTGAGCAGCTCGGCATACGGAACGGGATGGTCCGGGCTATAGACCTGCTTGTACTCCACGCGCAAACGCTCGCGCAGCTCAATATCGTCGGGCACCAGCGCCTCCCAAATGGCGGGCTCGTTAGACCCCGAAAGATCGGGAATCTCGTCAAAGTGGAACCCCTTCTCTTCCATAAACGCCACGCGGCGACGGTTGTAGAACCACTCGGTATCGACCAGCACGCCGTCCATGTCAAACAGCACTGCCTTGATCATACGCATCTCCTCCCACCTGCCAAAAAGGGACAGGTTTATTTTGGTAGGTTTTATCTGGGGTTTTATGGAACGACGAACACGCCCTCCCCAGAGCAAAAAAGGGGACGGGGCACAAACCCCATCCCCTCTCAATCAACCCGTAAGGTCTACTTACTTGTGATTAGTAGGAAAGCTTCCACATGTAGCGACGCATGGTCAGCGGGTGCTGACGGGCCTCGGCGATCTGGTTGCCGTACTCACGCATAACGGCGAGGTGCAGCAGCGGGTTGAAGTAGGTGATGACGCTCGCGGGCACGGCGTCAGCCAGGCCGTAGTCCTTGGAGTCGATCAGAGCGACCTTGGCGCCCATGCGCTCAAGGAAGGTGAGGGCGCGGGCGTCCATCGGACGGGTGGCGCCATCGGACATGAAGAAGACGTAGGGCTTACCCTCGGTGGAAACCTCGAACGGGCCGTGGAAGTACTCGCCGGTGTTGTAGGCGGCGGCGTCGATCCACTGCATCTCGGTGAACAGGAAGGCGGCGTGAGAATAAGCCATCTTCTCGGAGGCACCGGAAGCCATGAAGTAAATCATCTTGTCGTCCTTGAAGTCCTCGGCGAACTTCTTGGCGAGCTTCTTGCAGTGCTGAGCGGCGTTCTCGCAGAGATCGAAGATGTTGGTGAGGCCGGTGATCATGTCCTCGTAGTGGTCATAGCCCTCGGTCTGCTGAAGGATCTCGAGAGCAAGAGCGATAGCATAGCCGGGCTTCTCGCACTTGGCAGCGTAGTTGGCGTGGAAGCCGTGAACGATGACGTGGTCGGCGTCAACGGTCAGAGCGGAGCCAGCCTTGTTGGTGAGGGAGACGACCGGGCAGTTGTGCTTCTTGGCGGTCTTGTTGGCCTCGACGGTCTCGGGCGTGGAGCCACCGAGGGAGCAGGTGATCACGAAGGTGTGCTCGTTGACCCAGGAGGGCGTGTCGTAGTTGAACTCGTTAGCGGTGAAGATCTGAACGTTCAGCTTGTCCGTGTTGTTGGCCAGGAAGTACTTGGCGGGGTACAGGTCGGACATGGAAGCGCCGCAGCCGACGAAGGCGACGCTGTGGATCTCGTGGTTGGACAGGACGTCAGCGACGATCTGCTTAGGGAGGTTAAGGTCGATCTCGTACATCTGACACATTCCTTTCGATTTTTGCGGCGCCACATTGCCGGGCGCTCGCAGGGTTACCGTGGTTTGGACCGAGTCGCCGGCCCGTTGAGGATGCGACAAAGGAACTGTCCCTTTGTCACATTATTGGGGATGGAAGCCTGCCTGGGGTATGGGATGCCAGGCAGGCCCCCGGGGGAAAGCGGTTAGGCGCTTAGTCGCGACTAGGCCAGGATGCCGGCCGCGGAGAGGGCGATGCCGCCCACGATGGCGATCACGAGAAGCCAACCGGTGTTGACGTTCTTCTTGATGAGCCAGTACATAAGGCCGGTGAGGCCGAGGGAGATCATCTGGGGCATCATGCCGTCCAGGATGTCCTGGATCACGACGGTACCCTCAGCGAACTGCAGCGGGGTAGTAGCGCCGATCAGCGTAGCGATCATGCCGCCCACGGACATAAGACCCACGATGCCGCAGACATACATGAGCTTCTCCATGAGGTCGCCGCCCTGAAGCTTGCTCAGGTACTCGTGGCCACCCTGATAGCCCATCTTGGCTGCGAACCAAGTGATCAGCACAGAGGGGACGATGGAGATGAGCATGGCCAGGATCGGGCCCATGATGGAGCCCTGCTGAGCCAGCTGAACGCCCAGGCCAAAGGCGATAACGCGGATGGTGCCCTGGAAGAAGGAGTCACCGATGCCGGAAAGCGGACCCATGAGGGAGGTCTTGACCGCGTTGATCGAATCGGGATCGAAGTTCTCGGGATCCTTGGCGTACTCCTCCTCCATGGAGGCGGTGAGACCCAGGATAAAGGCGCTCGTCTGCGGGGTGCAGTTGTAGAACGCCATGTGACGGTGGTAAGCCTCTTTCTTAGCAGCGAGCTGCTTGGGGTCGGACTCGTCCGGATAGAGGCGATCGAGCGTGGGAACCATGCCGTAGAGGAAGCCCATGTTCATCTGACGCTCGTAGTTCCAAGAGGCCTGGATGGCCCAGGAGCGCCAGAAGAACTGGCTGACCTTCTTGTTCAGGGACACGTCCTTGGTTGCGGTTGCCATAGTGTGTTCCTCCTTAGTCTTCGTCGTCTTCGAGCGGATCGTAGTCGGAATCGACACCGGCGGCTGCATGGGAACCGTTGAACTTGAAGCCCATGAAGACGACAGCCAGGCACACACCGATCAGAGCGACCGCGATGACGGACAGGTTGAGGTAAGCGGCGAGCAGGAAACCGATGAACAGGAACGGAGTCATACCCTTCTTGATCATCATGGTGAGCAGCAGGGCCAAGCCGTAGGCGGTCATGATCTTGGTCGAAACGTTAAGACCAGTGGACAGCCACTCGGGAACCATGTTGACGATGGCCTGAACCAGGTCGGTGCCAACAAAGACGGCGAGGAAGATCGGCAGGAAGTACATGACGGCGTACAGACCGGGGCCAGCGCAGATGTGCATACGGTAGGCGGTCTTGAACTTTCCGTTATCGATCGCGCTATCTGCCACATGGGTGAGGGCGGCGATGATGGAACGGAACACGATGCCGAGGAGCTGACCCAGGACGGCGACCGGGATGGCGATCGTCATGGCGGTCTCGGCGGAAGCATCGGTCAGGCACGCAAAGGCAGCGGCCACGATGCCGCCCAGGACCATATCGGGCGGAACGGCGGCGCCGACCTGCACCAGGCCCATGGACACGAGCTCGACGGCGGCACCGACGGCAAGGCCGGTGGGCACATCGCCCAGCAGCAGACCGACGAGCGTAGCGCCAACGAGGGGCTGCTCGAAGTTAAGACGACCGAGCAGGCGGGAGTCCCACATGCAGAACACGCCGACGAGGCCGACGAGCACCGCACTGATGAACGTATTCATACCCTTCTCCTTTCAGTCAGGCAAAAGCCTGGTTGATTACAGCTTGGCGTCGATGTCGACGCTCTGATACGTAGGGGTCTGCTGGACATAGAGCTTGATGCCCATGTCGAGCAGCTGGTTGACGTCGGCCTTCTGAGTGGCGTCGAGGAAGACGGAGCTGTCCTTGCCGCCGACCTGATCGGCACCGTCGTGGTTGGCGGTGGCGCCCAGGTTGATGGCGTCGAGCTTGTAGCCCTGACAGAACTGCAGCATCTCGGCAGTGTTGCCAAAGACGAACATGACGCGCTCGCCGAGGGTGTTGAGCTTATCCATCTTGGCGAGGGCACGCTCGACGGTGAAGACGTTCAGGCGCACGCCCTGGGGCTTGGCCAGCTTAAGAGCGCCCTTCTTGATGTCATCGTTGGCGGCAGCGTTGTCGACGACGATGATGCGCTCGGCCTGAACCTTGGTGGTCCAAGTAAAGACGACCTGGCCGTGCAGCAGACGGTAGTCAAGACGTGCGAGGACGATCTTGGCGGGACCGGAGCTGTGACGGGACGCCTTGGCCTTCTTGGCGGGAGCCGCGGCGGCCTCGACCGGTGCGTTGGGGTTGGTCAGACCGGTGCGGGCCTCATTGATGAGGGCCGCGAGCTCGGCGCCCTTGACGGGAACGGGGCTCATAGCGAGCGTGAGCGCCAGCGGGATGTTGAAACCGCTGACAACCGTGAACTTCGTGCCGTTCTTGGAAAGCTCGACCATGTTGTTGTTGACCGAGCTGCCGAGCATATCGGTCAGCACATAGACGGTGTCGTCCGCGTTGAACGTGGCGATCATGGCGTCCACCTTATTGGTGATGGGCTCCTTGTCGTCACGAGCAAGCGACACGACGTGGACGTTCGACACGTCGCCGAGAACCATCTCGAGCGTGTCTTTGGCGCCTGCGGCCAGGCCGCCATGAGATGCGAGAATGATCTGATTCATCTTGCCTCCTCCTTTTCGTTATGGTCATTATAACGTCTTATACGTTGCTTATATTGCTAATTAGTATAAAGACCGTTCGCGGGTGAAAATCGACCGTTGACGGGTTTAACGCGATCGAAACGTTGGTGCAGGGTAGGTCGGCGCTGCCTTGGCGACGCCCGATCAGACGCCTCGCCAATCCCCTATCGCACGAAGTACCAGGGGCTTTCCTGCACGGTGGGCTCCAGCGCGATGCCAGTGCGTTCCTTAAACAGATCCATGTCCTGCGATTTCTCCGTCCACCACGCGTTGGGCTTAAAGGTCATGCTCTCAACGACATGACCGACAAACACGCTGTTGCGCAGCTTGGAGAAGTCGGTATTCATGATCAGGATGGACGCGAGCACCAGCACAATGCCCAGAACCTTGATCGCGCCGGCGGGCTCGGCATAGACACCAATGCCCACCAGTACGGTGACGACCGTCTCGAAAGACATTACGACGGGAACTTTCGATGTCTCGAGCCCCATGGACAGACCCTGCATATATAAGATGTAAGCCACGGCTGTGGGGATGAGTCCAAAGCCAAGGAACAGCAGCAGCAGCTGTGGCGACATCGCCGCGGCGACATCCGGCCACGGAGCCGCGATAGCTGCCATAACCGCACCGCCAAAAACAAAGCCCCAAAACGTGACAGCCAGCGGGTGGACCGTCTTAGTTGCTATCCGGCTAAACACCGCGAGCGACGCACCGCAAAGGCCCGCAATCACGCCCGACGTGACGCCCCAAACCGAAAAATGAAAACCGGAAAGGTCGCCATTGGTCACTGCAAGCACGCAGCCAACGATGTTGAAGACAATGGCAACGAGCTTGTTGGGGGTCACGTCCTCGCGATAAAGCACGCGACCGAGCATGACGCCAAACACCGGCGAGGTGTAGAGCAGCACCGAGGCCGTGGACATGCCCACCTCGCCCATGCACTCGTAATAGCAGGTGTTGGCGGCGGCCAAACCGACGATACCGACAAGCGCGCAGGGAACAAGCTCTTTAGGGCTTGCCTTGAACAGGGCCAGCGGACCCTGAGCCACGGTAGACCCCTCACCCGGACGGCAGCCCATAAACATCAGGACCGGCGCCAAGATAAGCGCTCCGACCAACAAGCGAAAGGCAGCCATGCTCTGGGACGAGACGCCCATGGCCGAGATGCCGTTTACAAAGATTCCGATGCTGCCCCACATAAGCGCGGCGACCAGCACCAGCACATAGCCCAGATTGCTTTTCTTCAACGCAGCCTCCTCGGTATTGTTTCCAATATGTTTCACACTACGTTATAGTCGTTATATACATTTTTCAAGACACAAATCGGCGAACGAGGAAATGATTCCCAGGAGTGTCCCCAAGTGCCAGCACAAAAGAAACGTCCCCAAGTGCCAACCACGGCAACGCCGACGTTTTGGCAATGTCAGCGAGCGCCCGTCATTTGAGCCAAGGTGCCGTGAAATGAAAAGGCGCTGACCTTCTGGTCGCGCCTTTGAAATTGAACGGCAGATTGGCCAAATGCCGGGTGCGCAGCGTCGGCCGGTCCGCCGTTCGGTAGAACGGCGGAACCAATATCCCCTAGTAATCCAGCTTCCACATGTAGCGACGCGTCATGTAGTCCTTGTGGGTGACGGCAGAGAGCGCGCGCATGTACACGTTGTTAAGGATCGGCGCAAAGATCAGGTGGTTGAAGTACTCGCTCACGCTATCCTTGATGTCGTTGAGGCCGAGCTCCTTGGCGTCGAGCTGATAGACGCGCTCGCCACCGTACTGGTTGACGAAGCGGATGCCGCGCTCGTCGTTGCAGCGGCTGCGGCCGACGCTGATGAGCTGGAACAGCGAGGTGCGCTTGTCCAGAATCTCGAAGGGGCCGTGGAAGAAGTCGCAGGTGTTGATGGTGCAGGAGTCGATCTGCAGCATCTCCTGCACGTTGCAGATGCTAAAGACGTAGGCGGCACCAAAGAGCGGGCCCTGAGCCATGACGTTGATGCAGGGCTTGTCGGCGTTCTGCTCGGCCCACTTGGCAGCGAGCGGACGAGTGTACTCGACGGCCTTGCGATAGATAGGGTCGACCAAGTCGAACGCGGCCATAGCGGTCTCGTACTCGGCATAGCCCTCGGTCTGCTGCGTGAGCTCCATGGCGATCATGGTCACGACGGCGGAGTTGGTGCGGCCCATGCAGGACTCGTCGACGGCCAGGCTGTCGTACTGGATCTTGTAGTCGCAGACCTCGGTGAGGCCGGACTCGTCAACATAGATGGCGATGGTGCTGGCGCCGTGGTCCTTGGCGACCTGGGCGGCGACGATGGTCTCCTTGGTGCCGCGCATGGACACGACGACGGCCAGGGTGTTCTCGTTGACGTAGGCCGGGGTGGCGTGCACGAACTCGTTGCTGGTGTAGCTGGAGCTCGCGACCTGCGTGGCCTCGTGCTCCATAAAGTACTGGGCAGGATAGTTGCCGCCGTTGGATCCGCCAGCGCCAATCCACACGACGCGCTTGATGCCGCCCTTGTCTGCCTTGTCAGCCAAAACCTGGGAGACGACATCCTTAACCTGTTCCTGAGTAGTCATCGTGCATCAGCCTTTCTTCTCGTTTGATGCTCTCGATGGCATACAAGTTACATACATGTTTTGGTTATGTCGACTAGTTGTATGCTATATTTGTCTTAGAAATTTTGCTGATGCGGTTTTCGATAACTAGCTACCAGCGGTTTTGTTGTTGTATTGAATACATGCTTGATTAGATACGCATACAAGTTAGATACAGGTTGATCGCATGAACGCTTCGTCTAAAAAGAAACTGAGCCAATACGAGCGTTTGGCGGACATGCTGCGCGACCGCATCGCCGCCGGCACCTACGCGCGCGGAGACAAGCTGCCGTCCGAGATGGAACTCATGGACGAATCGGGCCTGTCGCGCAGCACCGTGCGCCACGCCCTTAAGGTGCTCGTTGATGAGGGCCTAATTCGTACCGAGCGCGGGCGCGGCGCCTTTGTGGCCGACACGCCCGCGCTCCACGAGAACAACCTAGTGTTTTCGAGCTATACCAAGCAGGTCGAAGGCCAGGGCATGAAGCCCACCACGCGCACCGTGGACTCGGGCTTTGCCAAGGCGGCCGGCAGCATAGCTAAGTTCTTTGACGCCGCCGTGGGCAGCAAGCTCGTCAAACTTGTCCGCCTGCGCTATCTGGACGACGCGCCGCTGTGCCTGGAGACCACCTACCTGCCGCCAAGCTTCGAGACGCTCATCGATCGCGATATCAACGGTTCACTCTACGCCACGCTACGACAGGAGTTCCATCGCGCGCCGGCACAGGGGCATAAGACCTTTGAGGTGTGCTATGCCTCGCAAAACGAGGCGTTTTTGCTCAACGTTGAGCGCGGGCAGGCGCTGATCCTGATCACCGACTACGTCTACGACACCGACGGCCGCCCGCTCCATGTCTCCAAGCGCATCCAACGCACCGACCGTGCCAAATACACCGAACCCATCGGCTAACCAACACCAAAACCACCACAAAGGGGACAGGCACCTTTGTGGTGGTTTTAGGCGAGGAGGTCGGGGAACCAGGTTGGCTTAGGTTGGTTAGGGACGCGCTCGGCCAGGACCAGCTCCATCCAGCACATGTCGTACCAGCGGCCGAACTTTTGGGCGCAGCGGTCGAAGGCGCCCACCAGGCGATATCCCATATGGGCATGGAAATCCTGGCTGTTGTGCGTCAGGTACTCGTCGTCCTTGTCGTGCGGCACGGCAATGAGCGCGCACATGTTGGTGATGCCCATCGCGATCAGACATTGCTTGAGCGCGTCGTGCAGCTTGCGGCCCAGCCCGCCGTGGCGCACATCGCGCGCCAGGTAGATCGATGTCTCGACCGACCAGTCGTACGCCTCGCGGCTGTTAAGCGAACTCACGTAGGCATAGCCTACCGGACGCCCGTCCAACTCCATCACCAAATATGGATAGCGCTTGAGCGTACGCTCGATGCGCCCAGCGAACTCCTCAACGCTCGGCACCTCGTATTCGCAGGTAATCGCCGTCTGGCGCACATACGGCTCATAGATGGCAAGCAACGCCGGCGCATCATCGGGCGTCGCCAGGCGAATCGTCGGCTCGGACATCTCGGTCATACAACCCTTCTCCCCAAAAGCAAAGGCCGCCCTGCGCCAAGCTCAGGCGCAGGGCGGCCCCTTGTCATTACATCAGGCTACAGGACAGCCGCCAACGCGTCGATATCCTCCTGCGTCGTGGCCCAGCTGGTGCAAAAGCGCACCACCGTGTGAGTATCGTCGTACTTTTCCCAGTACTCGATCGCCGCATGCTCGCGAATGCGGGCCATGTCCTCGTTGGGCAGAATCACAAACTGCTGGTTGGTCGGCGTCTCCAAGAAGAACTGGTAGCCGCGCTCGTGCAGCACGCGACGCAGCGCCTGAGCGGTCTCAATCGCCTGGCGACCAATCTCAAAATACAGGCCATCGGTAAAAAGGGCCTCGAACTGCACACCCGTCAGGCGGCCCTTGGCAAGCAGCGCGCCGTGCTGCTTAATACGCGGAATGGGATGCGCCGGGGTGTGCATGCCGCAAAACACCACAGCCTCGCCACACAGAGCGCCGCACTTGGTGCCGCCGATGTAGAACACGTCGCACAGCTGCGCCAGCTCGGGCAGGGTAATGTCGCACTCATCGGCCGCCAGCGCATAGGCCAGACGGGCGCCGTCCACAAACAGCGGAATCTCGCGCTTCTGGCACACCGCATGAATCGCCGCGAGCTCGGCCTTGGAATACAGCGTGCCGTACTCGGTCGATAGGCTCACGTACACAGCGCCCGGAAACACCGTGTGCTCGTAGCTCTCGTTTTCGTAGAACACCTGGATATAGCTCTCGAGGTCCTCGGCGTGCATCTTGCCCTCGTAGCCGGGGATGGTGAGTACCTTGTGGCCGCCAAACTCGATGGCGCCCGCCTCGTGACAGGCGACGTGGCCAGTCTCGGCAGCAACGACGCCCTCGTAGGGCGCAAGCAGCATGTCGATCACCGTCGCGTTGGTCTGCGTACCGCCCACCAGAAAAAACACGTCGGCATCGGGGGCCTGACAGGCCTCGCGGATAAGCTGCTTGGCACGCTCGGTGTGCGCATCGGTACCGTAGCCGGGCTGCGGTTCCATGTTGGTGTCGACGAGTGCCTGCAGCACTGCCGGATGTGCGCCGTGGGAATAGTCGTTGTTAAACGCGAGCATGGCAATCCTCTCTAGTCGGGCACGGACCCGATGATTCAAACGGGGCTATTGTACGCCGTTGGGATAGGCAATGCGCGCGGCAAGGCACTCAAGCGCCAGCACCAGGGCAAAGCCGCAGCTCACGTCACTCAAAAAGTGTGCTCCAATCACGATGCGCCCAAAGGCTACGAACGCCGCGACCACAGCCGCCGCCCAAAAGACCACGCGACGGCGCGAGGGCTTTTCCTTAAAGGCCGCCGCGGGAAGCCCGGCGAGCATAAGACCGATCGCCGCGTGCGCCGTATGTCCACTCGCAAACGACTTGAAGCCGTCCTTGATCACGCCGGCGGTAATAAAGGCCCACTTGTCGGGGTTACCGATCACCCACCACGGCTGAAAATCGAGCCCCTGCGTCACCTCGATCACGCGCATGCGCGGGCGCGACCACAACGGTTTGACGACCACGTTGAGAATAATGGCCTGAGCGACCCACACGGCAAGCACCATCAACGCCCAGCGCGTGAGCTCGTCGGGCTCGGTCGTGCACGTGAGGCGATAGACGATGAGGTTGGCGGCGATAACCAGTACAAACGTCAGCACCAGCTGAACGGCAATGAGTTTGCCGCCAACCTTCAGAGACGAAACGATCTCGTAGCCGGCCAGGCCAACGTTGATCAGAACGCCCAGCGCAGCAAGCCACTTGCTCGTCTTGGAATCGGGGCGTGCCGAGCGCACGAGCATAACGCCCGCGACGCTCGCCGTCAGTTCGAACGGCAGCTCGCCGGCGGCCTCGATAAAGCGGCCGTACATGCTGCCGATGTTGAACAGCGCGCTCGAGATCTGATAATCGAAGAAACTGCCCACGCCCAGACAAAGACACAGGACAACCGCGATCATGGCGGCATCTTTCTTATAGATGTATCCGAACATGCTTTCCTTTCGATGGAGCCAGATTGCCCAAACGGGGCGTTTGCAGCGTCGACCCGTTAGTCGTCGTCGCTCGCACCCAGCTGCTGTAGCAGCATGAGCGCCGCGGCCACGGGGCCGGTACCGTCATTGGCGTCGAGGCCGCGACCCAGGCCGCTGCCCGCACCGGCGCCTGCCTTGTAGGGTACCGACAGCTTGCGGCTCTTGGGGAAATTCACCGCGCCATAGCGAGTCTTAAGCTCAAAGGCCACCTTCTTGGGCACGTCGACGCCCAAAAACGTGATGCGACCGCCACTGAGCGTGACGCTCTCGAGCCCCAGACGCTCGCCGCGAATGCGGATGCGCGCGCGGTTGAACAAGTTGAGCCCCGCCAACGGCAGCTCGCCATGCGCAGCCTCGGTCTCCTCCTGCACCTCATCGATGCTCTCCAGGTCCTCGGCCGCTGCGAGCCTGCGGTACACGAGCACGCGCTGATCCACCGCCGGCAGGTACTCCTCGGACAAGAAGTAGTCGGCCGGCAGGTTAATGCCCACGCTCGCCGCCTCCACGCCGGCGTCGTCATCGCCGCGCGCCTCGGCCACCGCCTGGCCCAGCATCTGCGTAAACAGGTCAAAGCCCACGCTCGACAGGTTGCCGTGCTGCTCGGCGCCCATAAGCGAGCCGGCGCCGCGAATCTCCAGGTCGCGCATGGCGATGCGCATGCCGCTGCCCAGGTCCTGGAACTCGGAAAGTGCGGTCAGGCGCGCCGTCGCCTCCTCGGTGAGTGGCAGCTCGCCCGGGAACATAAAGTACGCGTAGGCCTGCGTGGCAGAGCGACCCACACGACCCTTGAGCTGGTAGAGCTGCGCCAGGCCCAAGCGCTGCGAGTCCTCGATGATCAGCGTGTTGGCGGTCGCGTTGTCGATACCGCTCTCCACGATGGTCGTGGCGATAAGCACGTCGATCTTTTTGGTCGCAAACTCGATCATCACGTCCTCGACCTCGCGCGGGCTCATCTTGCCGTGCGCCACGCCCACGCGCGCCTCGGGCGCGGCCTCGTGCACGCGCGCCACGGCATCGTCGATGGTCTTGACGCGGTTGGACACGTAATACACCTGACCGCCGCGGCCCACCTCTAGGCGAATCGCCGCACTCACCACGTCGGGGTCGTACTCCCCCACGTGCACGATCACGGGACGACGCCCGGTCGGCGGCGTGGTGATCAGACTCATATCGCGCACGCCGCTCGTGGCCATCTGCATGGTACGCGGGATGGGCGTTGCCGAGAGCGTGAGCACGTCGATTTGCTCGCGCAGGTTTTTGAGCTGCTCCTTGTGCTGCACACCAAAGCGCTGCTCCTCGTCGATGATCACCAGGCCCAGGTTCTTGGGGTTCACATCGGCAGAAAGCAAGCGGTGCGTGCCGATGAGCACATCGATCGTGCCCTCGGCAAACGCCTTGAGCGCGCGCTTTTGCTGCGCCGAGGTGCGGAAGCGGCTGAGCACCTCGACCTCCAGGCCAAACGGGGCAAAGCGCTCAAAGAATGTCTCGTAGTGCTGTTGGGCCAGAATGGTCGTGGGGCAGAGCACCATGACCTGGCGGCCGGAGTCCACGCACTTAAAGGCCGCGCGCAGGGCGACCTCGGTCTTGCCGAAACCCACGTCGCCGCACAGTAGGCGGTCCATGGGCTTGGGTGCCTCCATGTCGGCCTTGATGTCGGCGATAGCCTCCAGCTGGTCGCGCGTCTCGTCGTAGGGGAAGCTTTCCTCCATCTCGATCTGCTCGGGCGTGTCGGGCGGACAGGCGATACCGGTAATCGACGAGCGGCGCGTATACAGGTCGACCAGGTCAAACGCCAGCTTTTTGGCATTCTTGCGCGCCTTGTTGGTGGCCCGCGTCCAGTCGGCGGTGTTGAGCCTGGTCAAGCGCGGTTTATCGCCGTCGGGACCAACGTAGCGCGTAATGCGGTCAACCTGCTCCAGCGGCACGTAGAGCTTGTCGCCATCGGCGTATTCCAGCAAAAAGTAGTCGCGTTCCTTGCCGCCCACTTCCTGGCGCGCGATCTCGCTAAAGAGCGCGATACCGTGGGTAGCGTGCACCACGTAGTCGCCCGGCTTAAACGGGAAGGTGATCTGTGTAATGTCAACCTTGCGGCGGCTGCGCGCGCGGTTGGCATCCATGCGAGCGTTGAGGTCGGCGATCGAGAACACGGCAAAATTGGCGTCGGGCACCACCACGCCCTGCGGCAGGGCAGCGTCCACAAAGGTCACGCGCCCGCGCGAGATGGTGGGCACGGCGGCGCCGGCGGCAGCCTGCGCGGCGCCCGCCTCGAGCGGGCGGGCGTTGAGCGCGTCGGCGCGACGCTCGCGAATGGAAGCATGGGCCTCCTGGCGTGCGGCACGGTCGGCGGAATCCGCCGCTGCCACGCGCACGCGGTCGCCGATAGCGCCGGTATTTTCGGGCGCCGCGGTCAGCGATTCCTCAAAGGTAATGCCCTCGTCGCCAAAGGTGAGCTCCATCGACTCGCGCGCACCGCGGTCGGGGATGGCAAACACGCAGGCATAGCGCTTGCCCACGACCTCCTGGATGCGCGTCATAAAACGGTTGTCCGAGCCTGCGATAGCAGGCTGCTCAATCTTGAGCTCGGCCGTCACCGCACCGCCGGCACGGATGAGGCTCACGTAGTTCAGGCGCTGTTGAGCGCCAAAGTCGAGTTGCTGGGCACGCACGTACAGGCCGTCCAGGCGGTCGACCCCCGCCTCGCCGGCACGCGCCTCGATATCCTCGTAGGCGCGCAGGCAATCGTCGAACAGCGAGCGCGGCTCGGACAAAACCACGAGCGCCTTGCCGCTCACGTGCGCCAGCGGGCTTACGGTCTGGCCGTACATCACCGGCAAAAAGCGGTCGAGTTCAGGCGTGACGATACGTGCATCCACCATCTCGAGCAGCGCCGCCAGCTTGCTGTCGTCCTGGCTTGCGCGGTAGAGCGCCACGTGCATGTTGTGGACGGCCTCGTCGGTAAGCGCCAGCTCGCGGCACGGGAAGATCTCGATGCTGTCTTCGTTGCCGATGGTCTGGCCCGTTGAACTCACCATGCGGCGGATGCGGTCGATCTCGTCGCCGAAAAACTCAATGCGCACGGGCGCCTTTTCCTGCGCGGGAAACACCTCGACGGTGTCGCCGTGCACACGGAACAGGCCGGGCGCGTCGGCGGCGCCGGCATTGGTGTAGCCCATGCCCACCAGACGCTGTGGCACCTCGTCAAAGGGAATCTCCTCGCCCACCGCAAAGGTCGTCGACTCCCAGTAGCGGCTCTCGACCGGCGGCACGCAACGCAGCAGTGCGCGGGCCGAGGCGACCATGATGCAGTTGTCCCCGCGTACGATGCGCCCGAGCGCCTCGCAGCGCTGGGCTACCACGGCGTCGTCGGGCGCCTGCTCGCGCCACGGATAGTCCTTGCGCTCGGGAAAACGGCACACGTGCGCTAGGCCCACGTAGGCGGCAAGGCCACGCACGGCGCGATCGGCCGCATCCTCGCCGCTCACGATATAGACCGTCGGGCGCGGACGGCGCGCAAACTGGGCGGCCGCCATAAGCGTGCGGCCCGACTGCGACACAGCCAGCGTCACGTCCTCGCCAGCATCGAGTCCGGCCTCGACGGTCTGCAAGGCCTCGGCAGTGTAGAGCTGCGCGGCTATACGGTGAATGAGCATGCTGTTCCTCCGGCATTGCAACGCCAAAAGCCCGCCGGGGCAAGCTCGGCGGGTCGTACGTCAAATACATTGTCTGTCATGGTAACGCATGGAGAGGACTCCGGCTCAAGGGCAAACCCAGCCCCGCAAAAAACGCCAGACGAAAATGCGTTCCGCCCTACCCCGCCACGCGCACGCTGGGACACAAATCCGCCAGCGGGCACTCGTCGCACTTAGGCTTGCGGGCATCGCAGATCTCGCGGCCAAAGGTAATCCACTGGTGGTTGACCGACTCCCAATACTCGTGCGGCAAAATCTTGAGCAGATCTTGCTCGGTCTTGAGCGGCTCCTTGGCATGCGTCTTGGGGCTCAGCATCAGGCGGTGTGCAATGCGGTTGACGTGCGTATCGACCGCGATGCCCTCGACAATGCCAAACCCCACGCTGAGCACGATGTTCGCCGTTTTGCGCCCCACACCCGGCAGTTTGACGAGCTCCTTCATGTCGGCCGGTACCTCGCCGCCGTAATCGGTGACGATCATCTGCGCGGCTTCCACGGCGTGCTTGGCCTTGCTCTTATAAAAGCCGAGTGACTTAATGGTACCGGCCACATCGGCCACGCTCGCCCCCGCCATGGCCTCGGGCGTGGGCCACTGGGCAAACAGCCGCGGCGTCACCTTGTTGACCTGCGCGTCGGTCGTCTGCGCCGAGAGCAGTACGGCAATGAGCAGCCTAAAGGGATTCTCGTGATCCAAAAAACACTCGACCGGGCCATAGCGACGGTTGAGGCGCTCGCACACCTCAACGGCGCGCTCGCGTTTGGCGGCATTGGTCTCGCGTGGCATAATGACTCCTCGCTTCAGCGGCATAACAAACCTATGGGCACGATTGTCCCACGTATGGGGTCTTTACGCCTCCAAAAATGCGCCGGTCTGGCGGCCCCACAGGCTTGCGTACTCGCCGCCCGCCTCGACAAGCTGCGCATGCGTACCGTCCTCGACAATCTCGCCGTCCGCCAGCACCACGATGCGATCGAGCGCCGCCACGGTAGACAGGCGATGTGCCACCACAATGGAGGTGCGACCGCGCATCAGGTTCTCGAGCGCCTCCTGCACCAGCGCCTCGGACTCGCTGTCCAAGGCAGACGTCGCCTCGTCGAGCACCAGGATCGGCGCGTCGGTCAGGATAGCGCGGGCAATGGCCACGCGCTGGCGCTGACCGCCCGAAAGCTTAACGCCGCGTTCGCCCACCATGGTGTCAAAGCCGTTGGGCAGACGGTCGATAAACTCCAGGGCATTTGCCAGGCGCGCGGCCTCGCGGATCTGCTCGTCGGTGGCGTCGGGGCGTCCGTAGGCGATATTCTCGCGAATGGTGCGATGGAACAGCAGCGCCTCCTGCGGCACGTAGGCAACCTGGCGGCGCAGGCTCTGCTGCGTACAGCGCGAGACGTCCTGACCGTCCACGAGCACGCGGCCGCCCTGTACGTCGTCCAGGCGCAGCAACAGCTTGGTGAGCGTCGTCTTGCCCGAGCCCGATTTGCCCACCAGGCCCACGCGCTGGCCCGCCGCCACGTGAAGCGTCAGGTCGTCGAACACGTTCTCGCCCGCCGCGGCGTCACGGTATGCAAAGCTCAGGTGCTCAAAATCAATCGCACCTTCGGTCACTTTAAGCTCGGGAGCGTTCTCGTCGTCTGCCACCAGACGCGGCTCGTCCAGCACGCGCGTCATCTCGGCCGCATCACCGAGCGCGCGGTTGATGCGCTGCATCATGGAGCTTACGTAGTTCAGACGCATGGTGAGGTTGTACGTATAGGTAAAAATCATGACGAGCGCGCCGGCAGAGATGTCAAACCACGCGTTGCCTCCCGCGACGAACACGCTCACCACGGCCATGGTGATGACGATAAGGCCCGAGGTCGTAAAGTTGCGCTGCATCATGGCGTGCATCGAAACCGTCTCGGCGTCGCGCGCGGCGCGGTCGGCGGCATCGAACAGGTCGCGCTCAAAGTCCTCGCGCCCACAGGTCTTGACGGCCAGGATGTTCGTGACCGCGTCGGACAGCACACCCGACAGCTTGTTCTGCGCGGCGGACGTCGCGGCCGAAAGCGGCATGATGCGCTTATACATAAGCCAGACAAACGCGATGTAGACGACCATGATGCCCACCAGGATCACGGTAAACGTCGGCACCACCGGAGCGAGCGCCGCCACCGTGCAGACAACCGAGGTGATAGTGGGAATGAGCGAATACACCGTCACGTCTACCAGCCCCGTATAGCCGCTCATAAAACGACTCGTCTGGCTCACGAGCGATCCGCCAAAGCGGCTGGTGTGAAATGTCATGGATTGATTGGAGAGCGTGTCGAAGCACAGGCGCGCCAAGTGATAGTTACCCGCAATCTCGAGCTTGTAGACGGTGTAGTCCTGCAGCTTGGAGAGGATCTGGCCCACTAGGTTAACGAGCACGAGCGCCAGAATGTAGGGACCAAAGACCTCGAATACTTGATCGCCCGCCACGGAACCCGCTTGGACGCGGTCGACGATGAGGGCCATCACGTAGGTGTTGGCAAACGTGAGCAAAAAGATGTAGCCCGCCGACGAGAACACCGAGAGAAAGACGATCAGCGGCTGCGTGCGCGTGACGTCCCAAAAACGCTGCAGCGTGCGGCGCACGGTGGAGCGTTTGAGCGGACTGGTGTTTCTCTGAGACATGGGCTTCCTTTCGCGTCTGATAGGGCGAAACGCCATTGTTGCACACTAAAGCGCACTTCAGGCAAGTGCGACGCGAAAAGCGCCCGCGTCCCGCGCTTGCGCAGGCGCCCCGCCGTCAGATGCAGCTAGTCCTCGTCTTTTTGGTCTGCGAGCAGCTCCGCAGACGTGAGTCCCAAGATCTCGTCGGCCTCCCGCGCGTCTTCCAGCGCGTCGATATCCTTGAGCTTGCGCTCCATAACGTTGGTACGCGTGGTGATGATGCCCTCGACCGTCTTTCCTGCGGTCTCGATCTGCTGCTGGGCGCGGCGCAGCGCCGCCTGACAGCGCGGCAGCTCGGCCTTGACGGCAGAGAGCACGCGCAGCACGTCATCGGTGCGTTTTTGCAACTTAAACGTCTGGTAGCTCATCTGCAGGCTGTTGAGGATGGCCGCCATGGTGCTGGGGCCGGCAACGTTAACGTAATAGTCGCGGCCCAGGGTCTCGATAAGCCCGGGGCGGCTGACGACCTCGGCGTACAGGCCCTCAAACGGCACGAACATAATGCCAAAATTGGTGGTCGCGGGCACGCTCAGGTACTTTTCGCAGATGTCCTTTGCCTCGCGTTTCACCATAGCGTCGAGTGTCTTGCGCGCGGTGGCCACAGCTTCGGCATCACCCGACTCTTGCGCGTCGAGCAGATGCTCGTACGCGTCGCCCGGGAATTTGGAGTCGATCGGCAGCAGCACGGGATCGCCCTCGTCCACCGGCAGCTTGACGGCAAACTCAACGCGCTCCGAGGCGCCGGGCTTGGTGGCGACGTTTTCCAGATACTGGTCGGGCGTAAGGATGTCCGCCAGGATTGCACCCAGCTGTACCTCGCCCAAAATGCCGCGCGCTTTTACATTGCCCAGCACGCGCTTGAGGTCGCCCACGCCGGTGGCGATAGACTGCATATCGCCCAAACCCTTGTACACAGCCTCGAGCTGGTCGCTCACCTGCTTAAACGATGCAGACAGGCGATCGTTGAGCGTACGGGAGAGTTTCTCGTCCACCGTCGCGCGCATCTGATCGAGCTGCACGTTGTTGTCCTTGCGGATGGCGCCCAGCTGGGCATCGACCGTCTCGCGCACCTTGTCCAGGCGGTGCTCGATGCCCTCGCGGTTGGCACCGAGCTGTTGGGCCGTCTCGCGGCGCAGGTCATCCATACGGTCGCCAGCCTGCGAGAGCTCACGCGCGATGGTCAGGTAACGCTGCTGCTCTACGGCCGCATCGGTCGTCTGCTGTTGCGCGATGGCATTTGCCGTGCGGCGGGTTTCTGCCAACGCGACGTTGAGGGTGTCGAGCGCGTTGTTGGCCTGCTCGAGCGCAGCCAGCATCTCTGCCCCGTCATCGCCACGCTCCTGCAGCTCGGCACGAAGGCCCTTAAGCTGCAGGGCACAAGCCACAGCAACCCCCACCGCCACCAAAGCAATCACAACAAGCACGATATCAATAGCAGACATAGACTCCGCCCAACAAACTCAATCGATCATCAATCAAAACCGCGATCAATCTTACCCCGCCACACGCACCGGGCGTCACGCGGCAATCGGACAAATGGATTTTGGGCCACAGGTACTAAAACGCTAACTCTCCCAGCCGGCGCGGATGGTTGCTACGACATCGCTTAGGCGCTGGCCGAGAGCTGCTAAGTGCTCAAGCACCTCGCTGGGCGAGGCGCCGTTGAGAATGCACGTGAGGGCATATGAGGCCAAGAAGATTGCCGCGAGCCCTAACGGGATCAGCACGATCATCGCCAGCGTACGCAGGCGCTGGGTCCAACGACGGCGACGCGCACGACGCTTGTCGAACGCAAGCTCCTGCGCATATGAATCTTGCTGTACGGAATAGGCTCCTGGGTCCACCTCATCCGCAGACGATACCGCGGGCGCGGCGTTTTGCACAGGAGGCTGGACGGCCGCCCCTTGCATTTGCATCTCCATAAGCCGTTGCTGCTGGCGCAACATGCGCTCGGCTTGTTGCCGCGGGGTCTCAAGAAACAGATCCATGTTGGCCTCCTCAATCTGAGCATTCGACGCTTACGCCCAGCATCCCGCACCATCGCGGCCGCGGCAACGAAATCCGCGGCAATAGCCGCAAAGATTCTATAGTCAGAAAGCTGTCGAAAACCTCAACAACTCCCCTACCAGCACTTTCTCTGAGCTTTTTTATCGAATGATCTTTTGCCCTTCCGCCCTTACGCCAACCGACCAAAACCTAACCAAAAGCTTGACGGAAATTGTGAAGACCGGGACCCCACACAAAAAGTGCCGCCCCAAAAGGGGCGGCACACAAACTTCTAATCAGCTTTTCAGTAACGAGCACGCGACGACCCGAAGCGGGCCGGGAGGGCCGGACTACCTTCCCTCAACGCGACCCTGCGAAGCCGTGAGCGAGGAGGGAAGGTAGTCCGGCCCTCCCGGCCCAGCTCACGCTAGCACCACGCGCTAGTAGTTCACCACCTGCTCCTCAAAGTACGCCTTCGGGTGGTTGCACACCGGGCACACCTCGGGCGCCTCGGCACCAACATGCAGGTGCCCGCAGTTCAAGCACTTCCACACCTTTACGCCCTCGCGCTCAAACACCTCACCCGATTCAATGCGCTCGACGAGCTTGTTATAGCGCTCTTCGTGGGCCTTCTCGACAGCGGCGACGCCGCGGAACTTCTCGGCGATCTCGGCAAAGCCCTCCTCCTCGGCGGTCTTGGCAAACTCGTCATACATCGTGGTCCACTCGTAGTTCTCGCCCGCGGCGGCGTCGCGCAGGTTGTCCAGAGTGCCCGGAACGGCGCCGTCGTGCAGATACTTAAACCACAGCTTGGCATGCTCGGACTCGTTGCCCGCCGTCTCGGCAAAGATATTCGAGATCTGAACGTAGCCGTCCTTTTTGGCCTTGGATGCATAGTAGCGATACTTGGTGTGTGCCTGGGACTCACCGGCAAAAGCAGTCTCGAGGTTCTTCTTGGTCTGAGAGTTCTCAAAATCCATAGGTGTACTTCCCTTCAACACGTGCCGCCCATAGGCTTTGAGCGGCCCTGTCTTTAGGATGCCCTCATGCCGAGAATTTAAACCTTATAATCCTGTTCTTCAGATTTGAGCGGGCTACACGCTCAACCAACGATCGCCCTCGGAGCGGCAAAAGCCCTCGCGCTCCAGATCGGCAAGGATGCTTGCGACCAGTTCGCGCTCGACCGACTCTCGGCCGGCTGCCGTCTCCATCTCGTTAACGCCTGTAACAGCTTCATCAACCGTAATACCTGCCGGCTGCCCATCGCGCGCCGCCAGCAGCATGCGCACAATGTGGGCGCGCTTTTGGCGACGCGAGCCCTCAAACTTGGACTGACGACTATAGCCCGCCGATCGCCTGGACGGATTGGGCAGCGTCTTTTTAAGATACGCGCCGTAATCCAGCAACGCGTAATACCACGCGCGCGGCGTGTCGGCATCGTCTTGAGGCGCGGCAAAGGGCGCAATTTCGTCCGCCGCCGCACCGGGGGCCGCCGGACAGGCGGCTTGAATCAGCGGCACCAGCTCGCGATCGGGAACGGCCGGCACATCGGGAAAGAAATGATGCAAAAAGACCGTGCGCACGTTGGTCTCCAGATACACGCCTGGAAGATCGAATGCAAACGAACGGATGCCCTGCGCCGTCGCCGGGCCAATGCCGGGCAGCGCGACCAGATCGTGCGTCTCGCGCGGAAACTCCCCATCCCAGTCCTCCACAACGCACTGTGCAGCCCTGTGAAGCGCCAGGGCGCGGCGATTGTAGCCCATCCCCTGCCACGCGTCCAAGACATCGGAAGGGGCGGCCTGAGCAAGCGCTTGGACAGTAGGAAAGCGATCGAGCCACGCCGGCATGCGCGTCTCCACGCGCGGCACCTGCGTCTGCTGCAGCATGACCTCGGAAAGCCAGATGATATACGGGTCGCGCGTGCGGCGCCACGGAAGGTCGCGATAACGCAGGACCCCTTCCGAACGAATCATCGAACGAAAGGGGTCCTGAATCATGACAATGCTCCTTATGCGGCGCTATTCCTCCCGGCAAGCATACGCGCAAGCGGCGTACTCGGGAAACGCATCGCGGTCGGCGAACTTGGGATCGACAGCCGGAAACTGGCGATGGGCGACGATATCGCCGAGCGAAACGGAATCGAGATAGTCGCGCATCAGCGCCTGGGCTCCGGCCCACAGGGGATGATAGCAGCACGTGCCCATGCGCGCACAGTCGCCATCGGGTGCGGTGCAATCATTCATAACCATAGGGCCCTGAACGGCCTCGACGACCTGACGAATGGTAACGTCGTCCGGACTGACCTTGAGACGCATGCCACCGTGGACGCCACGCAGGCTCTCCACAATACCGGCCTGGACCAAACCGTGCTGAATCGAGCGGGCAAACGAATACGGAACATTGACCTCTTCGGCAGCGGTGCGAACAGAAAGCAAACGCTCCGGATCCTCGGCAAGCATCGCCAACATACGAAGGGCGTAATCAGTCTTCCTCGATATGTCCATTTTTCCCCTTTCAAGGAATACGAACAGCTCGAACGAGCTCCGGGGGCGAGCTTGTGTCGAGACGCTAAATGACCGCTAGGACATCCAAATGGTAAATCGGATATCCACTGAACGCCGCGCTCGGAGCGAAATGCATCAGATGCGGCCTACAGTGCAATTTAGTATAACCTAACCCCCTGTCTCGTTGAACAGGTGTTGCGCAACAAAGCTGTTGTTCAGACAAATATACTTATTAGATTTTACTTGCGTTCCCGAAGGCGCGGGGATTCTGGGCGAAGATGCGCCAGGGCGATCGTTCTATCGAAACAAAGTGCATCAAACGCAAAAAGCCACGTCCGAAGACGTGGCTTTAATTGCGTTGGCGGGAAGTACGGGGCTCGAACCCGCGACCTCCGACGTGACAGGCCGGCGCTCTAACCAAACTGAGCTAACTCCCCAGGCAGGCGTTCGCGTTTGTTTCCGCTCGCGTGCGCTGCGGGGATTAGTATACACAGAAGTCTGTCCGGCGCGCAACAACTTTTTTGAAAAAGTTTTTCGGTCCCTCCGGGAGGGTCTCCGGGGCCGGCTGGCGCGGGTTGAGTTTGCTGCTCTACAGTCCTGCGCAAGACGGAAAGCACATTAAGTGCTTTCCTTTGCGTGCGGAACTCGCGACAAACTCAACCCGCGCCAGCCGGCCCCGGAGACCCTCCCTGCCGTCACTTGCTTCAAAGACTTTGTTCCTCGCCGCTTCCGCGGCTCGAGGTCCCCGTTCTCCTCGGCAGGGTTGTCTAAGATTGTTGTTGAACTTCGGCCTTTGGCTCAAAGAAAAACGGGAGATGCGATCTGCATCCCCCGTTTTTGTTGCACCTACTCTAGGTCAATAAATTTGGTGCTCAGAATCTTGCCGTCCTTGACGAGCATTCTGGCCATGGTGGGGCCTCGGGTGCCTCTTGGATAGCTGGCACTGCCTGGGTTGAGGACCAGGCAGCGGCCTACTTGGGCTTCTTTGGTTACGTGGGTGTGACCGTTGATGGCTACGTCCACGGATCCCACCGGAAGGTCTTCACGGTAGTGGGCTACGGCGAATTTGAGGCCTTCGTAGGTAAAGAGCGCAAGACGGTCTACATCGGGGCCGTAGTCGCGGTAGTAATCGTTGTTGCCCAGTACGGCCCGCACGGGGGCGATGGTGCATAGGTGCTCGTAGTCCATCTCTGACGTGAGGTCGCCGGCGTGGATAATCAGGTCTGCGCCCTCAAGCTCGTCCAGGAGCGCAGGCGATAAATAGCCGTGGGTGTCCGAGATGATGTCGATACGCTTGGCGCTTGCACTGTTCATGGGATCCCTTCCGCAAAAAAACGATTCGGCAGATACATACAAAAAAGGCCCCACGGCTCCGCAGACGATGGGTCTACAGGGCTGCGGGGCCAGTGTGCTAGAGACTCAAGGCCTTCTTGAGCGGCACGACGCGGCGGCGCGAAACCGGCACGCGTTCGTCGACGCCCGTAATGCCCAGCTGGATGGCGCCCGAGGGCACCGTCTCGACGTCCGTAACGCACGCCAAGTTGACGATATAGCGGCGGTGAACACGGAAGAAGCCAAAGTCGCAGAGCTTGGCCTCAAACTGCGCCAGCGAGGTCGTCGACAAAAAGCGATCATCGACGGTATAGATGCAGGAGTAATCGTCCTTGGCCATGATAAAGCGAATGTCGTCCACGGGAATGAGCACCTTGCGGCCGCCCTTTTCCACCGGGATACGCTCGATGGTCACTTTGCTGTCCGTAACCGGCTTGGCGCGTTGCATGACCTTCTCGATCGCGCGATCCAAGCGAGCTTCCTCGACAGGCTTCATCAGATAATCGACGGCATCGACGTCGAATGCCTCGACCGCATGGTCGCTATACGCAGTCACAAACACGATCGCCGGCGGATTTTTGAGCTTATGCAGCGCCTCGGCAAGTTGCAGGCCCGAGGCACCGGGCATCGAGATATCGAGAAACACGACATCCACGCGACTTTCCATAAGCATCTCGATGGCGGAGCGGACGCTCGACGCCTCCGTGATCGTGCCGATCTTGCCCGTTTGCTCGAGCAGGAAGCGAAGCTCCGAGCGAGCCGGCGCCTCATCATCCACAATCATCGCACGCAGCATAGGGATAAAACCTTTCGTCAACTAACTACGCCGGGCATCCGTCGCATGACGTTGAGCCCGTAGCCTTTTATTTTACTCTTGAATGTCAAAGATGCTCTCTGACAAATCAAGATGAAGGAGCACTTTGGTGCCCTTGCCCGGCGCCGATTCGACACGCGTATAGGAGTGCGGCCCATAAAAGCGATGGATGCGCTCCGAAATATTGTGCATGGCCACACCGGCGCCGCCACCCTGGGGAGAGCTGGCGTCGGGACGGGCAGAGCGCTCGTCAAACAGTCTGGCGGCGGTACCCTCATCCATGCCCACGCCATTATCGGCCACGGCAATCAAGATTGCATCCTCGCCGTCTTGGTGAACGGTCACGTCGATCCTCAGGGCGTCGTCATCGCCCATACCATGACGTACGGCGTTCTCGACAATCGGCTGGATCACGAACGCCGGCACCAGCGTGTCCTCGACGTCCTCGGACACGTCGAAGGTCGCCAGCACGCGATCCTCGCCAAAGCGGGCCTTCTCAAAGGTAAGGTAGCGCTTGGTCTGTGCGACCTCGCGCGAGACCGGAATAAGCGATCCCGAGTTGTCGAGCGTGGCACGATAGAACGATGAGAACTCACGAAGCAGTTCGCGGGCCCGCAACGGGTCGGTGCGCGTAAACGATGCAATGGTGTTCAGCGTGTTGAACAGGAAGTGCGGGTTAATCTGCGCCTGCAGCGCACGCACCTCAGCGCGCGCCGTGAGTTCCTTTTGCACCTCGAGCTCGTGGATGGCGAGCTGCGTGGACAAGATCTCGGCAAAGCCCGAGGCAAGCGCGTACTGGGTACGGTCGACGGCGCGCGGGGTCTTGTAGTAGAACTTGAGCGTGCCGACGGTACGATCGCCCACCTTGATGGGAGCGATAATGCCGGCGGGGACTTGGTTGTGCGAGCCGTCCGAACCCACGACATCCACCATACGGTTGAACGACTGCACGATGCCATGTTCGATAACGTAGCGCGTGGCAAGCGTGTGGATGGGAGTATCGGGCAGCAGTTTTTCCTCAAACTCGCCCGCGCAGGCAAGCACGTTGTCCTCGTCGGTGATGGCCACCGTCATGGCGCGCGTCTCGGGCAAAATGCGCCGGCACACCAAACGCGCCGATTCCTGCGTCAGACCGCCCTTAATGTCCTCGAGCATGGCCGAGGCCACCGAGAGCGTCTCCTCGGTGTACTGGGAGCGCACCGAATCGGGATTGAGCGTCAAAAAGATAAAGATGCACAGAAAGATGCACAGCAGCGCGCAGGCAATCACCGTGGCGATCGGCTCGATACCGGTCACCAAGGCAAAAATAAAGTACACCAGCACGCAAATGGCGCAGGCAACGGCAATGATGCGAAAGATTGATATTGAACTATCGCGCTGGGCGCGGCGGTCGATCATTCGGCCCCCTCCAGGATACTGATCAGTTGTGCGTCACGCCAAAGCCCGTCCATGATCTTGGGCCAAAAGCTCTGGAAACGCAGATAGCTTGCAGCGTTTTGGCGCGCATAGGCCTTTGCCTCGTCGATACCATGGCGCCAGATGCGCAGGTAGCCCTCATGCTCGCGGGTAAACACGCTGCGGACCATAGCGGTCTTGCGCACGCGGTCGTCGAGCTCGCGCGAAATCCACGGGCCCGGGTAGGGCATGAGCGATGCCGCCGTAACGGGGATGAGCTCCTTTTGATGCGCGGCGAACGTCAACTTGGCCCGTTCGTAGTACCAACGGTATACATCCTGCATAAAGCGCGGTGAGCGCTTCTCGGACTCGGGCGGCAGGTGACGAACGGCCCACTCGTTGTCAAACCACACGTCATAGCCAAACATGCGCATGTTAAAGAGGTAATCCAGATCCTCGCCACGGGTGATAAACGGATCAAAGGCCACACGCGTAAAGGCGCGGGCGTGCAGGGCCATCAGGCCGCCGCACACGTAGTTGGAGCGCGAGATGCGGGTGCCCGAGAGCGCCTTTTTCATCCAACGGTTGAACTCGATGCGCTTGGTCCACCAACGATGGCAGATGCCCACCTTGTCCGTGGGCGCCAGCGGGGATCCGTCGCGATCGTAAAAGTAACCGCTCTTGACCAAAATCGGCAGGCCCTGACGCGTCTGCTGGCCCAGCGCATAGGTCGCGCGCTTCATAAAGTCGGCGTCGATGACAGTCTCATCGTCATCCAAAAAGATAACCGCGTCATGCCCCAGCACAGCGGCACAGGCTAGCCCCATGTTGCGGATGGCGCCGTAGCCTCGCAGACTCACGCACTCGCCCGAACCCTTGGGTGCGATCTGAGCAACCCGGTCTGCGATGCGCGAGGCCTGGGTGTTGGTAACAACGGTGACCTTGAGCGTGGGATGCGCGTCGACAATCTCGTGCACGCGCAGCGACACATCGGCTGTGGCAGAAACGGGACAGACCACCAAAAGGATGATGCGCGGGATGTCACGTACCTGCTCAAGCGAGACCAGGCAGCGGTCGAGTTCGGGATTGTCGGCGTTGAGTCGTGTCGAATGGTCATAGGTGCCAGGGGCGTTTGCGCGAGCGTCATCGCCCGCCCAATACGTTGGAATCACGACCGTGGCGTTCATGCCTTACCCTCCCTGCAACACAAAAACGGGACGCCGCCAAACACAGGCGACGCCCCGCGACCTAGCTGACTCCATCATACCCACTTGGGCTAATCATTGTTCGAAAGTCAGAATGTTTATTGCGGATAACCCCAAAAGAGTGTCGCGGCGGACGCAATTACCGGCAAGTTCCTATGCGGCCTGCTCTGCCGTCTGAGACATGCAGGACAGACGGACCAGCAGCACAAAGCCCACCACCAGCAGCACGCCGATAGACAGGACGCCCAGCGAGGGGTTGCCGGTCAGCGAGGTGACGACCGACACCAAGAAGGTGCCCATAACACTTGCGTAACGACCAAAGATGTCAAAGAAGCCGTAGTACTCGTTGGACTTTTCCTTGGGAATAATGCGGCCGAAGTAGCTACGGCTGAGCGCCTGCACACCGCCCTGGAACAGGCCGACCATAATGGCAAGCACCCAGAATTCAAAGGCGGTCTTGAGGAAGAACGCGGCAAAGAGCACGATGCCCATATAGGCGGCGACGGCCACCAAGATCATATTGAGTGTGCCCACGCGACCGGCAAGCTTGCCGTAGATGATGGCGGACGGAAAGGCCACAAACTGCGTAACGAGCAGAGCCAGCACCAGTTGGGTCGAGTCGATGCCCAAAGCCGATCCATAGCTGGTTGCCATGGAAATGACCGTGTGCACACCGTCGATGTAGAAGAAGAACGCGATCATGTAGACCAGCACGGTCTTGTTGTGGGCAATCTCGCGCATGGTGTGTCCGACCTCGGAGAACACGCCGCCCACGATGTGGCCGATGGTGTCCTCGGAACCACGCTCGCGACCGTACTTTTGCTTATAGGTGCGAATGAGCGGCAGGGTAAAGATGAGCCACCAGGCACCAGTGATGACAAACGACAGACGCGTTGCCAGCATGGTGGGGACACCAAGAGCGGGACCACCCATGATAAGCGCCAGGCAGATGATGAACGGCACGGTGGAACCGATGTAGCCCCAGGCATAGCCCGAGCTGGACACGACGTCCATGCGCTCGTCGGTGGTAATGTCGGGCAGCATGGCGTCGTAGAACGTCATAGAAGAGTTGAGGCCGATGGTGCACAGCACGTACACAGTCAAAAATGCCATGGC
Organism: Coriobacteriaceae bacterium; assembly: GCA_025757745.1. Classification (NCBI taxonomy): domain Bacteria; kingdom Bacillati; phylum Actinomycetota; class Coriobacteriia; order Coriobacteriales; family Coriobacteriaceae; species Coriobacteriaceae bacterium. Next base: position 320,748 of record CP107217.1, on the reverse strand, counting down.
GGACATTGGGATAGCCTGCGCCAGGCAAAGAACCAGGCCCGTGAGGAAGAAGCCCAAGAAGAACTTGATCTTGTTGCCGGCGTAATCGGCAAGCGCGCCCAGAATGGGCATGAGCATGGCAATGACCAGCGAGGCAATCGTCTGCGCGTTGCCCCAAGCGACCACCAGGTCTGCCGAGGAAGCGCCGGTATTGATGGCGTTAAAGTAGATGGGCACCACCGAGGTATTGAGCAGCACGAGGGCCGAGTTTCCCACATCGTACATGACCCAGTTACGCTCGAGCTTGGTGTATTTCATGGACAGGGACCCTTCGTATTCGCCCGATATGCAGCTAGTTCATCGTACCCCAATTGCACGGAGGCGCCGGTAAGGATTCGGCAAAGAGACAGGAGCGGACCCTACTCCTCGCGGTCGAACTCCTCGTCGGTGCCGAGCACGCGACCGCTGTAATTGACATGGTTGGTCACGGCTTCCATATCGCCGGTCTCGATAAAGCGGGCGACCGTGCACTCGTAATCGACCAGCGCGCGGTCAAAGACCTCGGGGAAACTCTCGGTCGAGACTTCATCAGTAAAGGGGTTCTTCCATGCCAAGTGGCCCAGGTTGCCGGTACGCTCGGGCAGCTCGGTCGTCACGCGGTGCGCAAGGCCGTCGAGCAGCGAATAATCGTGCACCAAGCCCTCGAGCAGGGCAATCGCGCGCGTCTTGGCCGAACCAGCCGGCTCGATAGTACGGTAGAGCAGCTGCATGTCGGCTACGGCGCCGGCGTACTCCCCCGCCGGGATGTCGATACCGTACACGCGCCCGGCGACGTAGCTCATCAGCACGCCGGCAACGCGATTGATGCGGTCGGTAGTGACGATCTCGCCCGCCGGCGGATAATCCTCGACCGTGGCCCCGTCACGTTTAAGCTGCAGCATCAGCACGTCCAGGTCGCTTTCGAGCACGGCGTGAACTTGACTGCCCGAAGCCTCGAGCTCGGGGTCGGACTCAACAATGCCAAACTGCTGCTCGTAGACAAAGGGATGGGCATTGCGGTCGAGCACATAGTGCGACAGCAGGCCCAGCGCAAACGCGCGGCCCAGATTGGCATCGCGCGGCTGCAGGTGCGACACGCCATCGCGCAGGCACGAGAACTGGCGCGACATGCGCGAGCGGTGCATGACCTGAGCAAGCGACGTACAGTCGGAAATGCGCGGCGTGAGCATGTGGAAGAAAAACGGGTCGGGACCTTGGTTTCCCAGGATAAAGGCGATGCGCTCCTCGTCGAACGTGATGACGCCCTGCGGAAGACGGTCGATGCTTTCCTCGCCAAACAGATGATGGGTGATAAGCGCGGGCATAATGATCCTTTCGATTTCATTCGATGCCACCCATTATGCCCACCGCGCGCCCATACCAAACCTGCGATGGTAAACGACGGCACGCAAGCCTCTTACGCAAGCCCCAGGTGCGACTTGACCTCGGCGGCACGACGACGGGACACCGGCACCGTCGAGCTCACGCGGTCGAGCCTGAGCTCCATCAACCCCGTGGAGCCAATCTCAACATTGTGCACGTCTTCCAAATTGACCAGATAGCTGCGATGAACACGAATAAAGCCCTCGGAGGCCAAGCGACGTTCGAGCGAAGAGATCGACTCATTAATCAGATATGTTCCCTCGGCGCAGACGGCGTTGCAAAAATCGGCACGCGCCTCAAAGTAGCAGACATCCGCCACGGGGATGAACACCTTTTTACCCCCGCGGTCCACCGTCAGGCGAAGGGGCTGGCGCGGGGTATGGACAGCGCGGCGAACACCCAGGGCGGTTTCGATCTTGTCGAGCGCCTTCGACAGGCGCGCGTCCTCGACCGGCTTGACGATGTAATCGACGGCATCGAGGTTATAGGCATCGGCCGCATACTCGGCAAATGCCGTCACAAACACCACGACCGGCGGCGTCTTTAGGTTCTGCAGCGTCTCGGCAAGCTCGATTCCCGAGCGGCCGGGCATCGTGATATCCAAAAACAGCACGTCGGGCTTGTTCGACAGAATCGACTCCACGGCCTCGGTGACATTGCCCGCCTCGGCAATCTGGCCCACACGTGCATCCTTTTCCAGCAGATAACGTAGCTCAGCCCTAATAGGAGGCTCGTCATCAACCACCAAGATGTTCCATCCCTCGGACATATGCGCTTCCCCTCTTTTTCTCTCAATCCAACCGCGTGCTACACCGTCATCGGCGCCGGCTCATGCGGCTCGCCGTTCAGCTCGACGATGACCTGCGTTCCCACGCCCTCCTGGGACTTCACGCGCATGCCAGAATCTTCCCCGTAAAAGAAATGGATGCGCTGAAGCACGTTGAAGAGCGCCAGGCCGCAGCCTCGCTTGATGGAGCCGTCGGCGGTAATGCTCTCGGGCTCCTCTCGGCGATGTTGCTCAAACAGATGCGCGCAGACTTCTTCGCTCATACCGATGCCGTCATCTTCGACGATGATCTCCAAGCCGTCATCGGTCTCAAAAGCCCCAACACGAATAGAAAGCGGCTCGGTCTCGCGCTGCGCATGCTTGATGCAGTTTTCGAGCAGCGGCTGCAAGATAAACGGCGGCACCATGCTGTCGCGCACCTCAAAGTCGATGTCGACCGAAACGCGCAGACGGCCGTCGCCATACCGGGCCTGCATAAGATTGATATAACGAGTGCCCTGTTCCACCTCATGCTCGAGCGTGGTGAGCGTATCGGAGTCAGAAAGCGTCTGACGGTAATAATTGGAAAAATCGATCAGCAGCGATCGCGCCTTGTCGGGCTCGGTTCGAACGAGCGACACGATGGTGCTGATGGTATTGAATAGAAAATGCGGGTCGACCTGCGACTGCAGGGCGCGAAGCTCCACGCGGGCCGTGAGCTCGTCCTGGCGCTCGAGCTCAAAGCTGGCGAGCTGCGTGGAAATGAGATCGGCAAAGCCCGAGGCCAACGCCGTCTGGCGCATATCGATGCTGCTCAGGCGGGGGTAATACAGCTCGAGCGTGCCCACGCAATGCCCGCGCACGGTCAGCGGCGCGACAATGCCGGCGCGCAGACGGGGAAAATAGCCGCCCGTCTCATTGGAGGCGTCGCGCGAAAACACGCTCTGCTCGCCCGTCTCAATCACACTGAGCGTGGTCTTGAGCACGACCGGGGTGCCGGCGGGACACTTTGTCGAATCCTCGCCCCAACTTGCCAACACCTGCTTGCCGTCGGTAAAGCAGATGGCAGAGGCGATGGTCTCGGACAGGATGATTTTGGAGGCGCCCAGGGCAGCTTCGGGCGTAAGGCCACGCGACGTGTAGGCGAATATTTTTGATGCGATGGCGAGCGTACGGTCGGTTGCGCTCGATGTGAGGTCGTCGGGGACCACAAAGACATACGAGAAAAAGAAGCACAGCATGACCAGGCCGGCAATAACGACAACGCCCGGAACGGGATTGGGATTATCGGTTAAATCCCAGATAAGCAGCAGGATAAGCGCCGGAACGACAACACCGAGCAGGATGGCCTGAACCACATGCTGGGCCGCACGAAAGACCTTGGTCGAGTTGTAGCTCTTGCCCAGAATCAGCCTATTGAGATCCACCGTCATCCCCTTCTTACTGACGCACCCCATAGCAATAAAGAGGGCCGCAAGCGACCCTCTCCATTGCATTATGCAATCAAATACTGTGTTTTACATCCAGTCATCGACAAACGGTACCTTAGGCGCTGTATTTGTTACCCTCGCCAAAGGTGCCAGCCTCGACAATCCAGCCGTCCTTCATGATGACGTCCATGTTGTCGGTGTTGAGCACGTGGATGTCGGCGGCGACGTCACCGTTTACGACCAGCAGGTCGGCGCACTTGCCGGCCTCGATGGAACCGGTCTCGTCCTCGATGTGGCACATCTTGGCACCGTTGAGGGTGGCGCAGGTGATGGTCTCGACCGGGGTGAAGCCGATCTTGTCGACGAACTCGTACATCTCCTCGATGGAGCAGGTCCCGTACGGGGTGACGAAGGAGAAGGAGTCGGAGCCGATCGTCATGACGACGCCACGCTTCTTGGCCTCGCGCAGGCAGTCGTAGTTGCGCTGCAGCTCCTTCTCGACCAGGGTGCCCTCGTACTTGTCGTGCAGCTCGGGGACGTAGACGGGCGGATAGGTGGCGTACCAGGTGGGCAGGAAGGCGATCGTCGGGGTGAAGAAGGTGCCCTGCTCGGCCATGAGGTCCATGGTGCGCTCATCGATATCGAAGCCGTGGATCAGCTGCTCGCAGCCAAAGCGAACGGAATCGTAGGCAGCGGCGTGGTTGTTGTAGCAGTGGCTCCACACGGGGATGCCGACCATCTTGGCCTCTTCGACCACAGCCTGGATCTCCTCGGAGCAGTAGTGCTGGTCGCGGCCGGAGTCCCAGCGCCAGATGCCGCCACCGGTAGCCCAGATCTTGATGGCATCGGGGTTCTCGCGCAGGCGACGACGGACGGCCTTACGCAGATCCCAAGGACCGTCGACCTGATCGCCCCAGGGGTGCGATTCCTTGTTGAGCTCCTGGCTGCAGTGATGAGAATCACCGTGGCCGGCAACGCGGCAGAAGCCGAGGCCGGTGGCCAGAACGCGCGGGCCCTTGAAGACGCCCTTGTCGATGCAGTCGCGGATCTGGATACCAAAGCGGCCGATCTCGCAGACGGTGGTGAGACCGTGGGTGAGGCAGTCGTAGGCCTGCTTGACGGCGACGGCCTGCTTCTCGAGGAGCGGCTGCATGACCCAGTCGGTATCATCGTCGGTCAGGTTGCCCGAGAAGTGCAGGTGGGTGTCGATCAGGCCGGGAAGGACGGTCTTGCCGGCGGCGTCGATAACCTCAACGCCCTCGGGAAGGTCCTGCATAGCACCGGCATACTCGATCTTGCCGTTGTCGTCGACGAGAACGAGGGAGTTCTCGACCGGCTCGGCACCGGTACCGTCGATGAGCTTGCCGCCAACGATTGCGTACTTAGTGGACATGGTTCCTCCTTATGGATCCATATAGTGGGCGAGGCCATGTTGGGTTAAGGCCTCACAAAGCTACCCAAGTGCTGCCGGGTTCGGTGCGCGGGAGAGAGGGTTCCGCGCACCCGATCCGCCCGGCTCGGCGTTATTTTTTGCGGGAATTGGTGAAGGCCATGAGGGCCAGGCCAACAGCCAGCCAGCCGATCACGATGCTCCACTCCACCATGTTGAGGGAGGCGGGAGAGAACGGGATCACGAGCAGGCCAATGATGGTGCCGCAGGCAACGATAGCGAGGCTGATGCCAAACTTGCCGCCGGGCACCTCGTAGGGACGAGGCAGGTCGGGCTCGGTGAAGCGCATGCGTAGGCAAGCGAGGGCGACCATGCCGCAGGAGAAGATGAAGGCGAGAGCCGACACGTTGGTCAGAGGGATGAGCATGTTCTTGCCCAGGAACGGACCGACGACGGTGATGACGCCCAGAACGACGCAGGCGAGTTTGGGAGCGCCGGACTTGGGATCGACCTCGGCGAACTTCTCGGGCAGCTGGCCTTTGCGGCCCATGGCGAGCATGATGCGGCTCGTGGCGCCGTAGAAGGAGTTCATCGGGCCCATGGGTCCAAGCGTGGCGATGACGAGCATGGCCAGGTACAGGAGCATGTTGATGCCCTTGAGGCAGGCAAGCGCGGGAACCGGGCTCTTAACAAACTCATGCCAGTCGAGGATGGTGCCGAACGAGTAGATGCAGACCATGTAGAAGCCGCCGGCGGCCAGCAGGGCCAGGGAGATGATCTTACCGAACTTGTTCCAGTTGAGGCCCTCGGCTGCTTCCTCAGCCTGCTGAGGAATGGTGTCGAAGCCGGCGTAGAAGAACGGGGTCAGAACCAGGACCGAAACGATGCCTGCGAACAGGCTGGTGCCCTCGGTAGCAGGCTTGCCGCCGCCAGCACCGGTGACCTGGGAGAACACGGGCATGGCGTTGTCCGGCGAGCCGGTGAACAGCGAGACGCCCATGGCGAGCAGCATGCCGCAGAGCAGGGCCTTGGTCAGGAAGGCCTGCAGCTTGGCGGCCGAGCTGGCACCGCGGAAGTTGAGGAAGATGACGTAGGTTGCAAAGCCGAGCGCGATCAGCGTCGGGAACAGGTAAACGTCGGCGCCCAGGATGGTGTAGAGCTTGATGGCGCGCAGCCACTCAAGGCCGGGCAGGCTGCCGAACATCTCGGACACGAGGGTCGAGATGGCGATGGCCTCCCACGGGCACAGGATGCCGTTGCCCAGGGCCAGGAGCCAGCCGGTGATGTAGCTCATCGTACGGCCAAAGCTACGATCGACATACTCGACGATGCCGCCCGAAATGGGGATAGCAGCCGTGAGCTCACCGAAAACAGCTCCGACGGGCACGAGGAAGATCGCGCCCAAGAGGAATGCGATCATAGCGGGAACGGGACCGCCGCCCACGACCATCCAGTCGCCGACCTGCAGAACCCAGCCGGTACCGATGATGGCACCGAAACCGATGGTGAAGAAGTTCCAGAGCGAAAGCGTTTTCTTCATGCCACCGTTACCTTCGACTGCAACTTCTGCGTTCTTGTCCGCCATTGTTCCCCTCCTTTCCTTATTGACGCCTCTTTGGCGTCACCCCTTGCGCGGTCTGTTTTGCCGCGCACTTTTATTTCGTGGCTTTAAGATACGGCCTCGGCGTCGCGCTACCGCTTATGGCTCGACCGAAGGCAGAACTCGCATATGAGTGGCGCCGTTTTTGGGACGAACGGCACGGTTTGCCGCTCATTGTTGTCGCCCGTCCGACGGGCGTACGCTCATTGGACGCATATAGAAATGTTTTTGAGGCCGTGTGTTTTGCGCCTTTCGTACCGTTTACCGAGCTTTTGACGCTCGGACCCATTTGTTGCACATCCTTTTTGTAGGATAGACAGGTTATACATGAGACAAGGCGGTACGAATGGCATACGGATACAACGACGGTGATCAACGGCGACAAAGCGTTCGCCTTGCTGGCCGCACCACGCCGATGCCCAGAAGTGCCACGAGCAGCAATCCGCAACGCCCTCAAGAGCAACCCGGGCCTTCGTCTCGGCAGCAGACAAACAGAACACGGCAGAGCGGCCGTCCGAGCACGGGCACAAGCGCACAGCAAGATAGCCGCTTGGGCGCGCGCACTCGACAGCGCCAAGCCGAGGTTCCGCAACTGCGCCGCAACGGCGCACGTCAGCCCGGCATCCATATCAACCGCTTCTTTTCGCATCCCCAAGGCGGACGCGACGGCAAGCCCTACCGCTCGACATCGTACGTGAATGCCCCCGCCCTGCCGGCTCGTCGGCTTTGCCTCGCACTGTGCTCTATCCTCATCTGTCTGGTCTTTGTGCTTATGAGCTCCTGTATGTCCCACGGCTCGGCCGGTCTCGAGCCCACCGCCGAGGACAAGCTGCTCAAGGCCCCCGTCGCGCCCGGTTATTCTTTCGCCTTTTCGACTCCGCGCTCGCAATGGCAAGCCGGCACGATGCCCCATATCTATCAGATCGACCCTGCGTGGTCGGAGCTGCCCTATGCCGGTGGCACTATTCGCGAAAACGCTTGCGGTCCCACTTGCCTCACCATGGTCTATATCTTTAAGACCGGCCGCACCGATATGACACCGGTCGACATGTGCGCCCTTTCCGAGGCGGGCAACTATGCCCCCACCGGCGCCACCGAATGGTCATTTATGACGCGCGGCGCATGGCAGCTGGGCCTTAACGGAACGGAGCTTCATAACGATCGCGACTCGATGACTCAGGTGCTGCGTTCGGGAGCGCCCGTCATCGCCGCCGTTCGGCCGGGCACCTTTACCAACGTGGGCCACTACATTGTGCTTTACGGTATTGACGACGCCGACCAGATTGAAGTCTTCGATCCCAACTCGGCCAGCCGCAGCGCCCGACGCTGGGGCGTCGTAGAGGTCCTCAACGAAGTCGAAGCCATGTGGGCCTACTACTAGTCACTGGGGACAGACTTAAATGAGTGGTCTCTGGATGCCCGGAACTGCTGGCACGGAAAGCGCACCCCGCTTTGAAGTTCGATAGCGGGATGCGCTTTCCGTTAGCGGCCTGTTTGGGAAACTGGGGGCCATTTTTCGGGCAAATTCCGGGATGTATTTTCCGGTTGAGGGCCCCGGGGAAACTGTGCCCCATTTTGGACGCTCATTGTGAGATGCACTTTCCGCAGTTGATTGGTGCTACTCATTTAAGTCTGTCCCCAATGACTACCGATAGCAAAAGCCCCGCAGTCGGAGCGGACTGCGGGGCTCATGAAGAGAGGCTAGTCTGTGGGCGCCTTGCCCGGCGCCCACGAGAGAGGCAACGGAGTAGGGACTACTCGTGGATGCGGGTACCGGAGAGGCCGGCCATGGTCTCGGCGGCCTTGTCCAGGGCGCCGATGATGCAGGTGCGGCCCTTGCGGGAACGGGCGAACTTGATGGCAGCGCGGACCTTGGGCTCCATGGAACCCTTGCCGAACTGGCCCTCGTCGGCCAGGCGCTCGGCCTCGTCGGCGGTGAGGTCCTCGAGCTCCTCCTGGTTGGGCTTGCCGAAGTTGATGGCGACGTGCTCGACGGCGGTCAGCAGGAACAGGACGTCGGCGTCGCAGTCCTCGGCCAGCAGCTCGCCGCCCAGGTCCTTGTCGATGACGGCGGGGACGCCCTTGTAGCAGCCCTTGTTCTCGTAGTCGCGGACGACGGGGATGCCGCCGCCACCGCAGGCGATGACGATGAACTCGTTGTCGAGCAGGTTGAGGATGGAGTCGGCCTCGACGATCTTCTTGGGGTCGGGGGAGGCGACGACGCGGCGCCAGCCGCGGCCGGAATCCTCGACGAAGACCTTGGAGGGGTCCTCGGCCATGAACTCCTTGGCCTGCTCCTCGGTGTAGAAGGGGCCGATCGGCTTGGTCGGGTTCTTGAACGCGGGGTCGTCGGGGTCGCACTCGATCTGGGTGACGACGGTGGCGGCGTGCCAGCGCTTGTAGCGCTTGTGCATCTCGCGGCCGATGCCCTGCTGCAGGTGGTAGCCGATGTAGCCCTGGGACATGGCGCCGCACTCGGGCAGCGGCATCTCGGGGGTGCCGATGGCGTCGTGGGCGGCGGCGAAGGCGTTCTGGATCATGCCGACCTGCGGGCCGTTGCCGTGGGTGATGATGATCTCGTTGCCCTGCTCGATAAGACCAAGGAGAGCGTGGGCGGTGTTGCTCACGGCCTCGATCTGCTCGACGGGGTTGTTGCCGAGGGCGTTGCCGCCGAGGGCGACGACAATACGATCGGGCTTTCCGTACGGTTTACTCATAGTGTTCGTTCACTTCCCAGCTACTAGCGAAGCGTCGCGTACATCATGGCCTTAATGGTATGCATGCGGTTCTCGGCCTCCTGGAACACGCGAGACTGCGCGCTCTCAAAGACCTCGTCGGAAACCTCCATCTCGGTCACGCCGAACTTCTCGGCAATCTCGGCGCCGATGGTGGTCTGCGTATCGTGGAAGCTCGGCAGGCAGTGCATAAAGATGGCGCCGGGGTTTGCCTTGGCCATGACCTCGGGCGTTACTCGATAGGGAGAGAGAAGATCGATTCGGCTCTTCCACAGCTCCTCAGCCTGGCCCATACCGACCCAAACGTCCGTATAGATCACGTCTGCATCCTTGACGCCCTCGTCGATATCCTCAGTGAGCTGGATCGTGCAGCCATTCTGAGCGGCGATCTCCTGGCAGCGCTCAAGAAGCTCGGGATCGAAGTGCGTGGCGCCCTCGACATCGCCCTTGGGTCCGCAGGAGCAGAAGTTAATGCCGAGCTTGGCGCAGATAACCATCAGGGAGTCGCTGACGTTGCCCTGCTCCTTACCCATATAGGTGAGCTTCATGCCGCGCGTGTCGCCAAACTCCTCACGCATGGTAAGAATGTCGGCAAGGGCCTGGGTGGGATGGTACTCGTTGGTCAGACCGTTCCAGACGGGAACGCCAGCCTTGGCGGCAAGCTCCTCGACGATCGACTGGTCGGAGCCGCGATACTCAATACCGTCATACATGCGACCGAGCACGCGGGCGGTATCCTCGATGGACTCTTTCTTGCCCATCTGCGACGAGCCGGGGTCGAGGTAGGTCACGCCCATACCCAGGTCCATACCGCCGACCTCGAAGGCACAGCGCGTGCGCGTGGAGGTCTTCTCAAACAGCAGGACAATGTTCTTGCCCTCGAGAAAGCGGTGCGGATAACCGGCGCGCTTCATATCCTTGAAGTTCTTTGAGAGGTCGAGCATGTACTCGATTTCCTCGGACGTAAAGTCAAGCAGGGTAAGAACGCTTCGACCAGAAAGATTAAGAGCCATGATTTGAGTCCTTTCGGTTGTTGGAACACACAAGGAGGGATGGGCGGCGCAGACGCACACGCGCCGCCCAGATACGCTAACGCTGACTAGATTTCCTCACGCCAGAACGGCATGGTCATGCAACGCGGGCCGCCGCGACCGCGAGAAAGCTCCTCGGAGGGAGCGACGAGCAGCTCGACGCCAGCCTTGTAAAGAGCATCGTTGGTGACAACGTTGCGCTCATACACGCAGACCTTGCCCGGTGCGACCGCAAGAGTGTTGGAACCATCGTTCCACTGCTCACGGGAAGCCTCGATCGGATCGCCGCCACCGCACTCAATCATGGTGATATGGTCCATACCCGTCGCAAGCTCGAGGATATGCTGCAGGGTGCCCTCGAGTTCCTCGATATGCACCTCCCCCTCCGAATCGCCCTTGGTCAGGCGGTAGGCACGAAGCGTCTGGTAGATGCCGGGATAGACCGTGAACTTATCGCGATCGACCTGCGTGCAGACGGTGTCGAGGTGCATGTAGGCATAGCCGTGCGGAATCTTGATGGCATAGATGTTCTCGATCTCGGCCTCATCGGAACCCCAGAACATATTCTTGGCGAGCTCATCGATGGCCGCAGTCTGGGTGCGCTCGGAAATACCGATGGCGAGCGTCTTGGCGTTGATGTTGAGGATATCGCCGCCCTCGATATGCCACTCGCTGTTGTGGTCATACCAAATGGGGCTACCGGCGTAATCGGGATGGTTGCGGAGCACCGTTTCGTAGAAGATTACCTCGCGATTGCGCTGATTCCAGTACATGCGGTTCATGGTAGCGCCCTTGCCCACGACAGCCAGGGGGTCACGGGAGAAATACGAGGCGGGCATGGGGAAGAGGACCATATCGTCGCCCTTCAGCTCGTCGCCGTCCATACTGGCAAGAGAACCGCCGACCTTGGGGATCTCGAGGTCGCGAACGTAGAGGCCGCCCATGGCAGCAAGGACAAACTCCTTGTTGTCCTTAATCGAATCAAGCTTCTCGACAACGGCCTGGCGAAGGGCCGCGTTGGAGATGCCGGACTCACCCATGAACTTCGTCATGAACTCTGCGCGAGTGCCCTCGACTTTGTCAAACGTCTCAGCGAGCAGCTCTTCCATATAGACGACCTCGGCGCCAGCGCCGCGAAGAAGGTCGGTAAACTGATCGTGCTCTTTCTGGGCATAGTCCAGATAGAACGCGTCGTGAATCCAAACGCGGTCGAAATCCTCCGCCTTCATGTTTACAAGATCCATACCGGGGCGATGGACGCACACCTTCTTGAGGGCGCCAATCTCGCTATGAACGTTCAGTCCTTTGTTCATCTCTATCCTTCTTTCTCACAACTTGTATGTGGGGTTTTGCATTTACGGCAGGGGGATAAGACCCGAAACCGCAGTGAATGCCATGCAGATAACGCTTACGACCAGGAAGAATTTCCAAGCGACCTTCCACCACTGGCCAAGCGGAATCTTACAGACGCCAAGACCGGCAACGAGCATCGCGCTTGTTGGCGAAATGAGAGACATGGCCGCGCTGCCCATGGAAAGACCAGTAACTGCAGCCTCGGGGTTTAAGCCCATCAGCTCAACAAGCGGGCCGAAAATGGGAATCGTAAGGGCAGCGATGCCCGAGGAGCTCGGAACGAGGATCGACAGAAGGTTATCAACGACATAGAGGATGCTCGTAAAGATAACGGCTGGAACTCCAGTGAGAGCCGTGGCGAGCGTATTGAGAATCGTATCGATGATGAGGCCGTCATTGGCGATTACGAGGATTCCGCGGGCAAGTCCAACAACGATGGCAGAGAACGCGAAGTCTGCAATTCCCTTAACGAACTCGCCGGCGATTTCCTTCTCATTCATCCCGGAAACAACACCCGAAAGAAGGGCCATGGCCAAGAAAATCGCAGAGATTTCGTTCATGTACCAGCCCTGGGCTACCAGGCCCCAAATGATAGCGCCAAGTCCAAGCACGAAAATAACCATGACGGCTTTTTGCCTAGCGGTGAACTCGCTATCGAGGAGATTCTCGTCCGCGCCAAACTCTTTTCGCTTCTCGATATCATCGTGGAAAGCGGGGGATGCTTCGGGGTTTTTCTTAACCTTGAGGGCATACATTACAACCCATGCGACGCCAACCGCAGTAAGCACGACAAGGGCGATAGTACGCAGCCAAAGCTGAGGGTTGCCCTGGATGCCGAGGATGCCCTGAGAAATCAGAACGTTAAACGGATTGACGGTAGATGCGATGTATCCGATACGGGCGCCCACAAACACCGTCATGAACGCCGTAATTGAGTCGAAGCCCATGGCCATCATGATCGGCATAAGAATCGCAAAGAACGGAAGCGTTTCCTCTGCCATACCAAAGGTGCTGCCACCCAAGGCAAAGAGCACCATTAGAATCGGGATGATGAGGACGTCCTTGCTCTTGAACTTCTTCACCACTCGAGCAACGCCGCTCGTGATGGCTCCGGTCGCCGTGATGACCTGGAAGGAACCTCCCACGATCAAAATGAACGCAACGACCTCGACCGCTTGCTGGATACCGATCGCAGGAGCCTCAAGTACTTCGAAGACGCCTTGGCGAAGATCGACCTCGTTGCCGTCCTCGTCCGTATAGACCTTATCGACAGGCGCATAGGTGCCCGAGACCGTTACCTCGCGACCGTTAACCTCCTGGCGCTCAAACGAACCCGAAGGCACGACCCAGGTCAGAACGGCAAATACGGCCATCAAGACGAGAATGATGGTGTACACGTGCGGGACTCGAGGAGTGCGCTTCTTTTCTGTCTCTGCCATCTCTCCTCCTTAATTCAGGGGTTTTTCGTTGCCGGCAAAGCCATTGTGTCATCGCGCAAAACACCCTTCCGTCTCTTCGCCCGCCAACGAAGCGCATCAACCCGTAAACGGATTTCAGATTGATGTAATTTGTCAATTTGCTTTCTAAATTGATGTTTAACATCAATTACTAAGCCGGTTCGTGCCATTCACCTGTGTCAGATATGATGTAAATTGAATCAAACTCGTAATGTGCCACTATGGAAGCAATTAATACTCACCGCCAAAGCGAGGTCACATGTCCGCATTGCATGTTCAAAATGAAATAGGAAAGCTAAAAAAGGTGCTTCTGCACTGTCCCGGCCCCGAAACGCGCAACTACCCCGACGGGCAGTTCAATCGGGTCTTTACGTTGCGTCCGTCTAGCAGCTCATTCGATCTTGATAAAGCCCTTAGGGAGCATCATGCTTACTCGGCGATGCTCGAGCACGAAGGGGTAGAGATTCTCTATCTTGAAAACCTTCTTACCGAAGCCCTTGATGCGACAGAGCAAGCGCGTCGCTCTTTTATCGATAGCTACATTTCAGAATGCGGCGCGCGGGGCATTGAGCTCGAGTCTGCCATTCGCGAGTATCTCGAGCGCATCGAAGGCTCCCGCGCCCTTGCTCAAGCAGCAGTCAACGGCATCCGCTACTCCCAGGTCTTCAACACAGATAAAGAGGTGTTCAGCCTCACGAAACTGACGGCAGACGCATACTCACCTGACGATCTTCTCGTAAGCCCCCTTAACACCATGTGGTTCACACGCGATCCGGCGAGCGTCATCGGCGAAGGCGTTACGCTCAACCACATGTACTGGCCAGAGCGCAACCGTGAGGTTATCGCCTACAAAACGATTTTTACCTATCACCCAGATTTCCGCGAGACCCCTCAGTTCTTCAAGCATGAATCGACTTACCACATTGAAGGCGGCGACCTGCACAACCTCAACAGCGAAAACATAGCCGTTGGAATCTCGCAACGAACCGAGCCGGCGGCGATAGACACTTTAGCAAATAACTTGCTGTGGGATGAGAACTCGACTATTGAGTCCGTATGGGCCATTCAGGTCCCCTACGATGACCTCTGCATTCATCTCGACACATATTTCACTCGCGTTGACTACGAGACATTCCTCGTTGCTCGGGAGCTTCTCGACCAAGCGCGAGTCTACCGCATTACGCGGGGCAGATCGGAAGGGACAACCCGTGCGTGTCATGTCGCAGGCGGACTGAAAGAAGCGTTGCGATTAGCCCTAGGTTCAAGTTCGTTGCAGTTTATCCTTTGCGGTGGCTCAAATCCCGGAGCAGCAGAGGTCGAAAGGACCAACAATGCCACAAGCACCCTTTGTTTGGAGCCAGGCAAGGTCTGCGTATACGAAGAAAACGCCGAAACCAACAAAGCGCTGGAGCAGGCCGGTATTGACCTTATTCCCATCTCTATCTTTGAGCTGACAAACGGCTTTGGCGGCCCCAACTGCCTCTGCCTCCCCCTCGTCCGCACTTCATAACATGGGAACGGGTCAAAACATAAAGGCGCTTCGCAAGCGCGACCAGCTAACGCAGGAGGAGTTCGCGGCACTCATCGGCGTCTCCAAAGAAACGGTATGCCGCTGGGAAAAGGACCGCTATACAATCCGCCGCTCAACGTTGCTCAAGATAGTATCGAAATTTAACCTGCAGCTCGACGACCTCACATCTGAAACCGCAGGGCTTGCCGCAAAGCTCGACCACGAGGGGCGGAAGGGGGAATCCAAAGAAGTCACTACTGATTCCCTTTGCGATGTATTTAAAATCTTGAAGAATGGAGGCAGAACGGGACTTAAACAAACCGGAATAACCGCGCTTCCCTCATCCGTATTCAAGAAACATCGCGGGTGCTTCTTTGTTCAAATGGACACGTCCGCCATGTCCAAATGCTACCCGATTGGATCCCTTCTCCTCGTGGATCCAAACCTGAAACCCTGGAACGGATGCTCCGTCCTCGCTTTGGCCGATAATTCAAGAATCGTCATACGTCGTTATAGCACCGGAACGAACACAGTGATGCTGTCATCCTACTCATATCGCACGTCGGAACCGGATATCGTGCTGGACAAACGCCGAATTAGGATTCTGGGAGTCATCGTCTGGTTTCAGGCGTCTCATGATTTGAGCGTCTAATCAAATTTGATCTTGTTTACCTCCCCATATGCTCACAACTCAACAGCAAAAGCCCCGCAGTCGGAGCGGACTGCGGGGCTCGTGAAGAGAGGCTAGTCTGTGGGCGCTTTGCCTGGCGCCCACGAGAGATGCAACGGAGTAGGGACTACTCGTGGATGCGGGTACCGGAGAGGCCGGCCATGGTCTCGGCGGCCTTGTCCAGGGCGCCGATGATGCAGGTGCGGCCCTTGCGGGAACGGGCGAACTTGATGGCGGCGCGGACCTTGGGCTCCATGGAACCCTTGCCGAACTGACCCTCGTCGGCCAGACGCTCGGCCTCGTCGGCGGTGAGGTCCTCGAGCTCCTCCTGGTTGGGCTTGCCAAAGTTGATGGCAACATGCTCAACGGCGGTCAGCAGGAACAGAACGTCGGCGTCGCAGTCCTCGGCCAGCAACTCGCCGCCCAGGTCCTTGTCGATGACGGCGGGAACGCCCTTGTAGCAGCCCTTGTTCTCGTAGTCGCGGACGACGGGGATGCCGCCGCCACCGCAGGCGATGACGATGAACTCGTTGTCGAGCAGGTTGAGGATGGAGTCGGCCTCGACGATCTTCTTGGGATCGGGGGAGGCGACGACGCGACGCCAGCCGCGGCCGGAATCCTCGACGAAGACCTTGGAGGGGTCCTCGGCCATGAACTCCTTGGCCTGCTCCTCGGTGTAGAAGGGGCCGATCGGCTTGGTCGGGTTCTTGAACGCGGGGTCGTCGGGGTCGCACTCGATCTGGGTGACGACGGTGGCGGCGTGCCAGCGCTTGTAGCGCTTGTGCATCTCGCGGCCGATGCCCTGCTGCAGGTGGTAGCCGATGTAGCCCTGGGACATGGCGCCGCACTCGGGCAGCGGCATCTCGGGGGTGCCGATGGCGTCGTGGGCGGCGGCGAAGGCGTTCTGGATCATGCCGACCTGCGGGCCGTTGCCGTGGGTGATGATGATCTCGTTACCCTGCTCGATAAGACCAAGGAGAGCGTGGGCGGTGTTGCTCACGGCCTCGATCTGCTCGACGGGGTTTTTGCCGAGGGCGTTGCCGCCAAGGGCGACGACAATACGATCGGGCTTGCCAAGAGGCTTAGACATTGCTGGAATCCTTTCTGTAAAAGGTCTACAACCCATTAATAACCCGCGCCCGTGCGATACGCGAGTTTATTAAGGTTTATATTCTCTTTATCGCTCATTTTATTCATTTTGAAAACAGTTGAACGGTGAACGGTCGTTTTTATCCGCTCAGCGTACAGAACCCCAGCTCACACATGTTTACTTCATCTACATGCGACTTTATTTAATTAGAGCCGAGATTAGGCTGGATTATGCAAACTATATCTTTGCTAAACACATAACCGACACTGCAATTATTTACTCGCACTATACGAGATTCTATGCACTTGCAAGACAAGTATGCACCCCTGCAATAACACGGGGCTTTTCATCCAACAAAAGGGATAGCCGAACGCGCTTCACTTTGCGGCAATCGATTGTGAGTTCGCAGTATGGAACTTTACCGTCGGATACTGCATGAACGCCGTTGACGCCCTCTCGCTCCTGCGCGCCCAGGCAATCGAGAACACCAGCGGCGTCCCCAGTCTTTTTGCATGGCACCGCGCCGGCTCGATGGCTCTGGGACCTAAGCGAATCTTTGCTATCTGCCAATTTTTGTATGATTTGGGTCATTCCTATCTGCCAATTTTTGTATGATTAGGGGCAAATCTATTTGCCAATTTTTGTCATTGAGGGGTTTTATGCTACGCCGTAAGGTCACTGACAGGCTTTTGAGCTGGAAGAACAACTCCAATAAAGCGTTGCTTGTTACTGGTGCGCGTCAGATTGGCAAGAGCTATGCAATTCGCGCGTTTGGTAAAGACAACTACGCGTCGTATTTTGAGGCCAATTTGCTGCTCGATGCCGAGGCAAGAGATGTGCTCATTGGCGCTAAGAACGCCGTTGACTTTATCAACCGCGTGGCCCTTCTTGCGGATGCACCGCTTGTTGAGGGAGATACGCTTATCTTTGTCGATGAAATACAGGAGCATCCGCAGATCGTCACGCTCATGAAGGCATTGGTCGAGGACGGGCGCTTTAGCTATGTCTTCTCGGGGTCTATGCTTGGGACTGAGTTTAAGGGGATCTCTTCTTTCCCGGTGGGGTATGTCGAGCACATTGTTATGCGGCCAATGGATTTTGAAGAGTTTTGTTGGGCAAACAGCATCAGCGAGAATGTGCTTGCAGACATCCGCAGCTGCCTTGTCGAGAGGCGTTCCGTCGAAAACTATATTCATGAGGCGATGCTCAAAAACTTTAGAGCTTATATCGTTTGCGGCGGCATGCCGGAGGTCGTACAGAACTATATCGATTCGGGTTATTCACTCGTGAGGACGCGTGAGCTTCAAATTCAGCTGGTCGATCAGTACAAAAGTGATATCTCTAAATATGCATCGACTCGAGCGTTTAACGTTCGCGCGATTTTCGAACAAATTCCCGTTCAGCTTGAGGCGGAGTCCCATCGCTTTGTTGTTTCATCCCTGGGCGAGGGGGCTCGCCTTCAAAAATACGAGCAGGATTTCCTATGGCTGGTGAACGCGGGCGTTGGATTGATGGTCCCCCAGGTGACGGAGGCACGAAGTCCTCTCAAGAGGACGGAGAAAGCGACGGCCTTTAAACTTTACGAGTCCGATACGGGTATGCTCGCATCGCGGTATCCCGGCAGCACGGCACGCGCTGTATATCTAGATATGAAAACCCCCAACCTCGGCGGTCTCTATGAGAACGTGGTCGCGCAGGAGCTTGTTGCTCTCGGGGCGGATGCGTGGTACTACCAGACACGCGAAGTCGGTGAAGTTGACTTTGTGGTCGAAGGCGCCCACGGACACGTTATCCCGATCGAGGTCAAATCGGGCAAGAAAGTTCGAGCACATGCAGCCCTCGACCGTTTGATGAGTGTGGGCGAGTACAAAATTCCCGAGGCCGTTGTGCTGAGCCACGAAAACCTTTGCAAAGAGGGCAAGATCCTGTACGTTCCAATCTATATGACATTCTGTCTCGATGAGTTTATGGAAAAGGACGACCCCAACAACGATTTCTCGTTTGCACCCATATCTCTCTAGGTCATCTGAGTCCGCAAGCCAGCCCCCACGCCCAAAGTACTGCGCCTTTCGCGCCAAAGGCGCGAAACAGCAAGGGGATAGAAGGCAGCGACAACCAACTCCCCCACTATGCCCAAAGTGCTGCGATGTTTCGCGCAAAGCGCGAAACAGCACTGGGGCAGCAGAAGGCCACAATCAGCTAGCCCTCCATGCCCAAAGTGGCGCGTGGTTTCGCGGCCACGCCGCGAAACAGCGACCGGGACAAGGCACCCCCACAGCCACGTCCTTCATTCAGCCCCACAATCCGAGGACGTAGTCGTAGCAGGATCTGAGGGCTGACCTTCGCGGACACTCCGCAGGACGAAAGAACCCCCGCCGCACGTAGTGCGCAGCGGGGGTTCTTTCATGTCCGAGGACGTCCGCGAAGGTCAGCCCTCAGATCCTGCGGTGGGAGACCTAGGCCTCGTTGTACACCGTCTTGAGCTTCAGCAGGTGAGCGTAGCGGTCCATGGCGGCCTGCTCGTTCTCCTTGAAGAGCTCCTCGGCACGCTCGGGGAAGGAACGCGTCAGCGAAGCGTAACGGGCCTCGTTCATCAGGAACTCCTGATAACCGCCCGCGGGCTCCTTGGAATCGAGCGAGAACTTCTTGCCGGCAGCAGCCTCGGGGTTGAAGCGGAAGAGGTTCCAGTAACCGCACTCGACAGCCTTCTTCATCTCGGCCTGGCAGTTCTGCATGCCGCCCTTCTTGATGGAGTGCATCTCGCAGGGGCTGTAGCCGATGATGAGGGACGGGCCGTCGTAGGCCTCGGCCTCGTGGATAGCCTTGAGGGTCTGAGCCGGGTTGGCGCCCATGGCGACCTGCGCCACGTAGACGTAGCCGTAGCTCATGGCAATTTCGGCCAGAGACTTCTTCTTGGTCACCTTACCGGCAGCGGCGAACTGAGCGACCTGGCCCAGGTTCGAGGCCTTGGAGGCCTGACCGCCGGTGTTGGAGTAAACCTCGGTGTCGAAGACGAAGACGTTGACATTGTGGCCGGAAGCCAGGACGTGGTCCAGGCCACCGAAGCCGATGTCGTAGGCCCAACCGTCGCCACCGAAGATCCAGAAGGACTTCTTGGTGAGGTAAGCCTTGTCGGCGAGGATCGCCTTGGAAGCGTCGCAGCCGCACTTCTCGAGCTCGGCAACGTAGGCAGCGGCAGCGGTCTTGGAAGCCTCGACATCGCTGACGGAGTCGATCCAAGCCTGGCCAGCGGCCTTGAGCTCGTCGGACGGACCGTCAGCGGCAATAATCTCCTGGGTGGCGGCGATCAGCTTGCGCTGAACGGCCTCGTAGCCAACGGCCATGCCCAGACCGTGCTCGGCATTGTCCTCGAACAGGGAGTTGTTCCACGCCGGGCCGTGACCGTCCTTGTCCTTGCAGTAAGGAGCGGTGGCAGCGGGGTTGCCCCAAATGGAGGAGCAGCCAGTGGCGTTGGAGATGAACATGCGGTCGCCGGCGACCTGGGTCACCAGACGTGCATAGGCGGTCTCGGCGCAGCCGGCGCAGGAGCCAGAGAACTCCAGGTAGGGCTGCTTGAACTGGCTGCCCTTAACGTTGGCCGCGATGAGCTCCTTCTTCTCGGAGACGTTCTCGACCATGTAGTCCCAAACGGGCTGCTGGTCCATCTCCTGCTCGGTGGGAACCATCTCGAGGGCGCCCTTGGGACAGACCTTGACGCAGTTGGTGCAGCCCATGCAGTCGAGCGGGGACACGGCCATGGCGAACTTCATACCCTTGGCCTTGGGGCCCATAGCGTCGAGCGTGCGGGTAGCCTCGGGCGCGGCGGCAGCCTCGTCCTCGGTCATCGCGAACGGACGGATGGTGGCATGCGGGCACACATAGGCGCACTGGTTGCACTGGATGCACTTGGTCTCGTCCCAGTGGGGAACGACCACGGCGACGCCGCGCTTCTCGTATGCGGAGGCGCCCAGCTCAAACTGGCCGTCGGCGCAATCGACAAAGGCGGAAACGGGCAGGCTGTCGCCATCCATGCGATCGATGGGCTCGAGCAGGTTCTTGACCTGCTGGGCGATGGCGGACTTGGTCTCCTCGGAGAGCTCGACGGGAGCGGCATCCTCGGCGGTTGCCCAGTCGGCCGGAACCTCGAACTTACGGAAGGCGGTAGCGCCGGCATCGATGGCCTTGTGGTTGGCGTCGACGATGGCCTGGCCCTTCTTCATGTAGGACTTGGTAGCCGCGTCCTTCATGTACTGCAGAGCGTCCTCGGCGGGCAGGACCTTGGCCAGCGCGAAGAAGGCGGACTGGAGCACCGTGTTGGTGCGCTTGCCCATGCCGACCTTGGCGGCCAGGTCGATAGCGTCGATCAGGTAGACGTTGACGTTGTTGTTGGCGATGTAGCGCTTGGCCACGGCGGGCATGTGCTCGGCGAACTCCTCGTCGCTCCACTGGCAGTTGACCAGGAAGGTGCCGCCCGGCTTGACGTCGCGGACCATCTTGAAGCCCTTGACGATGTAGCTGGGGTTGTGGCAAGCGACAAAGTCGGCCTTGGTCACGTAGTACGGCGAGCGGATCGGGGAATCACCAAAGCGCAGGTGCGAGACGGTGACGCCGCCGGTCTTCTTGGAGTCGTACTGGAAGTAGGCCTGAACGTACTTGTCGGTGTGGTCGCCGATGATCTTGATCGAGTTCTTGTTGGCGCCGACGGTACCGTCGCCACCCAGACCCCAGAACTTGCACTCGATGGTGCCGGGAGCTGCGGTGTTGGGTGCATCCTCGGCCTCGGGCAGGCTCAGGTTGGTCACGTCATCGACGATGCCGATGGTGAACTCGCGCTTGGGCTCGTCCTTCTTAAGCTCCTCGAAGACAGCGAACGCGGACGCGGGAGGCGTATCCTTGCTGCCCAGGCCGTAACGGCCGCCGACGACCTTGATGCCCGTCTTGCCGGCCTCGTAGAGAGCGGAGACGACGTCCTGGTAGAGCGGCTCGCCGATGGAACCCGGCTCCTTGGTACGGTCCATGACGGCGATCTTCTGGACGGTCTCGGGGAGAACGTCGACGAAGTGCTTGATGGAGAACGGACGGAACAGACGAACCTTGACCAAGCCGACCTTCTCGCCGTGAGCGTTGAGGTAGTCGATGACTTCCTCGAGCACGTCGCAGAAGGAGCCCATGCACACGACGACGCGATCAGCATCGGGAGCGCCGTAGTAGTTGAACAGGCCGTAATCGGTGCCGAGCTTCTCGTTGATCTTCTTCATGTAGCCCTCGACGACGGCGGGAAGCTCGTCGTAGACCTTGTTGCAGGCCTCGCGGTTCTGGAAGAAGATGTCGCCGTTCTCGTGGCTGCCGCGGGTATGCGGGTGCTCAGGGTTGAGCGCGTGATCGCGGAAAGCCTGGACGGCGTCCATGTCGCACATCTCGGCAAGATCCTTGTAGTCCCACATGGCGACCTTCTGGATCTCGTGGCTGGTGCGGAAGCCATCGAAGAAGTTAAGGAACGGGGTCTTGCCCTCGATGGCGGCAAGGTGAGCCACCGGCGAGAGGTCCATGACCTCCTGGACGTTGCCCTCGGCGAGCATGGCGAAGCCGGTCTGACGACAGGCCATGACGTCGGAGTGATCGCCAAAAATGTTCAGGGCGTGGGAAGCGACGCAACGCGCGGAGACGTGGAAGACGCCCGGGAGTTGCTCGCCCGCGATCTTGTACATGTTCGGGATCATCAGGAGCAGACCCTGAGAAGCCGTGTAGGTGGTGGTCAGAGCACCGGCGCCCAGCGAACCGTGAACGGTACCGGCCGCACCTGCCTCGGACTCCATCTCGACGACCTTGACCGGGGTGCCGAAGATGTTCTTGCGACCCTGGGCCGCCCACTGGTCGACATGGTCGGCCATCGGGCTGGACGGCGTAATGGGATAGATTCCCGCTACCTCGGTGTACGCATACGAAACATATGCGGCCGCCTCGTTGCCGTCCATAGACTTAAACTTACGCGCCATATACCCCTCTCCTCTCATATAGGTATACAGGCCCCGGCGATTGCCGGGATATTGGCGTGATGGGATTTACGCTGTTGCTTCCAATCATCTGGCAGGCAGGCTCAGCAGCAGGTACGTGGCGTGGAGAGAAGACATGCCGAGGCGAGGGGCAACTGATGCGCCCCACAGACCCGACCGCCCGTCTTGCACATGACCGAGCGCCGCAAAGGCCGCATGCCGGATGCTCCCGGGCACGCCCCGGCGATGGGAAGCGCCCGCAACGGAAATCCGCATGTGGGCTTATTGTACCCCGCCGCCAAGCCATATTTCGACAAATATAGGTGGGCGGTAAAGGTTTACCTTAGGTGACTGCCAAGGGGCGAGATGGCCCCTCGGACGGAAAAGTCGCAGCCTGCATCGAGAGTGGATAATCTCCCACTTTTTGCCTGTATCTTGACCAAAAGTGGGAGATTATCCACTCTCATGGGTTGTGCGTCCGAAAATCCTCTCTCGTGCGTCCGGAAATCCACTCTCGTTTCTCTATCGCCGACCACACGGCAGTTGCGGTGAAATGGGGACTGTTTTTGCCGGTCGCGGCCTTAAACAGTCCCTATTTCACCGCAACTTATTTAGGAGATGAGTTAGAGAGCGCCGAGGAGGATGGCGTAGGTGGTGGATTCGCCGAGCCTGAGTTCGTCCCCGGGGTTGAGCTGGGCGCAGCGGCCGGGCTCGACCTGAGTGCAGACGTTCGTCGCGCCGTTTACCACCACGGTTCCGTTGGTGGACGACAGGTCCTCGACGTACCAGGCATTTTGGTCATCGCACCACACGTGGGCATGGCGAGCCGAAACGTCATCGCCCACATCGGTGATATCGCCTTCCCCCGTCGCCAGCGCGCCGATCTCCACGCCCTGCTCGCTCGGCTGAATCCAGCGCGGGGCACTTACCACGTAACCGTCTTGCACGCGAAGCAGACCCAGCGGATGCGCAGGCGCCGTCTCGCGCTCGCCCGTGACCGTCGAGGTGCTCAGCGAGCGCGGGGTCGATGTGGCACCGCCGCAAGTCGCGTGCGCATAGTCGATGGCATAGGTCACCGAGGATCGAACATCTGCCGAGCAGCCGACGGCGACAAACAGCACCAGCACGGCCTCGGCACGCTCGGCGGGCATAAGCTCCGCCGCCTGCGACAGACGCTCGGCCGCATTACGGTAGAGGTTCGTATCCTGATGGCATTCCTCGAGCGCCCGCACCATGGGCTCGCCAGCGGGCCCGCACACCATGTTGGTCACCGCCGTGGCATTCATGGGATTGCGGCGACGCAGGGCCAGATGCGACATGATGCGCGCGGCCGAGGTGCCGTAATCGGCAAAATAGCGCTCCTGCAGCGTGCCGACCGGAGCGCGCACGATAAAGCGCGAGACCCAGGAGCGATCGGCGGCGCGGCTCTGGGGGCTGCGGCCATCGGCCAGCGGACGGCTCGAAAGCACCATGCCACACAGCTCGATATGGCTCAGGTGCGCTGCGCGTTTAAAGATGTCGAACATGGCTCCGCACGGGGTGAGCTTGATTTGAGATGCCATGGCCTAGACCTCCTTGGTCGTTGAACTCGTATCGGACGACGTCTCGGTCGCCTCGACAAAGGCGCGAACCGCCGCGGCACCACCGGCAAGCGGCGTCGCCGTCCGGGTTTTTGCGCGCCGCGGCGCCGCGACGGGAAGCTCAAAGGCAAAACCCATCGACAGCAAAAACCATACGAGCGCGTATGTTGCAATTAAGGCGGCAACGAAGCCGCTCGCTACGGCGCGCTGGGAAAACACGGTGCATGCAACCGCGATCAGCACCGGAACCTCGCAGGCAGAAAGCGCCAGTACGCCATGCAGGAACCCCGTGCGACGATCGTGCGCCACGGCGCCGGCGGCAATACCCGCCATGCCCGGCAGCGCCAGCGCGAGCGCGGCAACGATACCCGGCAGCGTACCGGACCACGAAATGCACCCCACGGCAACCGTCGCACGAGCACCAGACGCCAGCAGTGCCGCCGACACCACCACAACGGCCCATACGAGGCCGCAGACAGCCGCAGCGCCGATCATCGCAGCTCGACGGACCACGCGACCGGACGCGTCCATGGGACAGGGCGTGAGCGGCTCGCCGCGGAGCGAGCGGCCGACGTTTTGCGCGTAGTGGTCGCAAAACGTCGTAAGCGCCGCCTCCACCGCGGCGGGCCCGGGACGATCGCCCTGATTACACGACAGGCAGGCCATGACCACGTCGAACAACTGGGCATCGACAAATGACAGCGCGTCGCGCAGCTCCTCGGAGTCCGGCTCGAGCCCCATCTGCTGTGCCTGCTCGGCGGCGGCGAGCGCCACATCGGGCTCACGCCGGAGCAGCTGGGTTAGGTCGCAACCGGGCGCATGGGCGCCAGCGGGATAGTCGGGGCGCGTATCCATCTTGAGACGATAGGGACTGGCAATATCGCGCGTCTTTTTGCGCGAACCCGAGGTGCCCGAAGTGCTCGGCGCCACCTCGTACGGTGCGACGCCGGCGATGAGCTCATAGACCGTGCTCGCCGCGGCATACACGTCGATTGCCGGCGACATGCGCAAAACGCGCAGGTCGGCAATATCGTCGGTGAGCATCTCGGGCGGAGCGTAGGCAACCGTCGCGCGGCGCAACGTGGCGTAGCGCTCTGTAAAGGACTCCTTGCCGCCGGTTCCCGTCACCGCAGAGGCGGGCTCGAGCGCCAACGACGAGCCAAAGTCGATGAGGCACAAATCGAACGTGCCCTCGGCAAGTTGTCGGTCGAGCGGCAGACGCGCCGTGCGAACCATAATATTGGCCGGCGAGATATCGCGATGGACAAAGCCCTCCCCCACCAAGCTCATGCGGCAGAGCAGGTCGAACAGGTCGCGGCCAAGGCGCGCCGCCACGAGCGGCGACAGGCGACCGGCATCGTCCACGGCAAGGCGCGAGCGCAGGCGAGCGAGCGTCTCGCCCTCGACCCATTCCATGACAATCGCAGGCACACCGTCGACCTCGCCCCATCCATACAGGTGGGGAAAGCCTTTAAGGCCCGAAAGGGCGCGATGGCATTCGTATTCCTCGCGAAACGCCGCCTTAAACTTAGCGACCAGCGCCTCATAAGCGGCGTCGTCATCGAACTCGTCGCGCGTCGGCAAGATGAGCTGCTTGAGTGCCACGGCCTCGCCCTGGGCATTGACGGCACGCGTCACGCGGCCGATGCCGCCACGGCGCATGGTGGCGTCATCGGCAAACAGCATCGCAAATCGACGCTGGTAGACGGACAGCTCATCCGGGCTCAGCGCAATAGCAGGCTCAAACCCTCCAACGCGCGCCAGGCGCAGGCCCACCATGAGATCACGGTTGAGCGACTGGGCTGCCGCAGAAGCGAGGTCGTTCGTCATAGGGCGATCGCCGCCACATTGGTATTGAAGTTGTTGAGCGCGACGTTGTCATCGCCGTAATGCCCCACCCATTGGCACAGGTTGGTGTAGCAGCCCCATAGGTTGGCATACTGCCGATACCACTTTGACTGGGGAGAAAACGTTTGCCGGCCAAACTCGGCACGGATGACAAACATATCGTTGGCCAGATTATCGCACGGCCCGGTATCGCCTGTTGCGTTATAGGTCGAGACCGCGCTATTGGCCCGAGAGACATAACCGTCGAGCATGTTGTATTTGGTCACGAGCCAGCTGTGTATGCTTTCCTCCTCGGCAGCCGAAAGGCCGCTGGAGTTTGTATTGCCACCGGTGCTGCTGCCCGCCGAGCTGTTGCTCCCGGACCCGCCGGAGGCGGAGCCCGAACCGGAGCCACCGCTCGAGTTCGACGAATCGGAGCTGGAACCAGACGAACCGGAGCCGCCAGGTTTCCCCAACTGCTGAGTATCCTGGCCCTTTTGCTGCTCGGCCTTGTTTACGACGGCCGAAACACTGTTATCGGAAAGGTGATGGATGATCTTGGTATTGGTGAGCACGATGGTCTTGCCGTTGGCAAGCGCGATTTCGTTGTCCGGCGCCTCGGCGCTGCCCGCGTCGTCGACACCAAAAACGACGTGCGTGACTACGCTCGCCCAGGCGTATCCGGTTGTGGTGCCCAAATCGCTTTTGGCCTTGTGCCCCACGCGCAGCTCGCGCGCGGTACGCGCTTGCACCATAGGTGGCACAGCCAAACCGTAGGCAGAAACGCCGGCAACGACCAGCGCCAGCGAACAGGACAGCAGCACACACGCCCGAGGCGCCAGGCCCAACCGGCGCCGCATACGCACCGCGGCGCCATGCTTTGTCTGAGTGCCCCCGGGCCGCATGCAATCTCCTCCAACAAAAACACGCCGCTCGAAAGCGGCGCATTCATTCAAACCCATAGTTGAGTGTATCAGCGAACACAAAAGGTTGCGCAACGAACGCGCAAATACGGGACACGAACAGGGGCATCCACGCGATAAGCGGATGGAAAGTGCATTTGTTGCACAACAAATGCACAAACATGGGGCCAATTATGGCAACTGCGTGCAACGCGCAGGGAAACGCGAGGTCGATGGGCCGATATCTAGATCCTAGATCGCGCGGCGGGCCTCGATAGCGCGGCCGAGCGTGAGCTCGTCGGCATACTCCAGGTCGCCACCCACGGGCAGGCCGCTCGCCAGACGCGACACCTCGACGCCCAGTGGCTTGATGGCGCGAGCAAGGTAGCTCGCCGTGGTCTCGCCCTCGATATTGGGGTTGGTGGCGATAATGACCTCGTGGATATCCTCATGGCCCAGGCGCGCCAGCAACTCGCGGATATGCAGCTGCTCGGGACCGATCTTGTCCATGGGGCTGATCACGCCGCCCAACACATGGTAGAGGCCGTGGTAGCTGCCCGTGCGCTCAATCGCCTGGACGTCGCGCGGCTCGCCAACCACGCAGATGCGGGTGGTATCGCGCATCGGGTCCTGGCAGATGGAGCACTCGTCGGCCGTGGCGTAGTTAAAGCAACGGCTGCAAAAGTGCACCTCCTGCTTGACCTCCAGGATGGCCTCGGCCAGGCGGCGGGCCTCCTCGGCATCGGCCTCGAGCAGGTAATAGGCGATGCGCTGGGCCGACTTGGGACCAATGCCCGGCAGGCGGCCCAGCTCATCGAGCAGTTTTTGCAGACTGTGATTCGCACTCATATATATGCGTGTCTTAGAACGGCATGCCCGGGATGTTGAGGCCGCCGGTGATGGCGCCCATCTGCTTATTGGCGAGCTCGTTGACGCCGCGAACGGCCTCGTTGACGGCAGCCATGATCATGTCCTGCAGCATATCGACGTCCTCGGGATCGAGCGCATCGGGATCAATAGTGAGGTTGACGAGCTCCATCTCGCCGTTAACGGTCACCTTGACCATGCCGCCGCCGGCAGAAGCGTCGACGGTCTGGGACTTGAGGTTCTCCTGCGCGGCGGCAAGCTGCTCCTGCATCTTGCGGGCCTGCTTCATCATCTGCTGCATGTTCATACCGGCCATGATGGCTCCTTTGCGTGCGGCCGCGCAACGAGCTGCAAGGGCAGTCGGGACGCGGCGGGTCTTTCAAACT
Source organism: Coriobacteriaceae bacterium (assembly GCA_025757745.1). NCBI lineage: Bacteria > Bacillati > Actinomycetota > Coriobacteriia > Coriobacteriales > Coriobacteriaceae > Coriobacteriaceae bacterium. The sequence goes on along the minus strand of CP107217.1, from coordinate 292,760 downwards.
CAAAAATCGTACCACGGCGCGAGGCAAGCGAGCGGGGCGGTCGTGCTACCTCAGTCGATATACATGCCCTGGAGTGCAAGCCGCGCCCAAAGATTATGCAAAGTTGAATAATTCGCATCTGCATAAATGTCTCAAATTAAATCTAGCAGGGCCGGAACCCGGCATTTTCTGCATCCAGCTAGATAGCAAAATGCTAAACCGCCGCTCGAGGTGGCGCTCATGACGGCATGGTAAAATTTGATTGTCAAAGATCGCAATTTGGAGGTGCCCCATGAATGCCCCCGACGCGCTCCAAAACATCCGCTCAAAACACCCCGTTGCATATGTGGTTCTCTATCTCTTTGTCGGCTGGGCATTGCTGGTTGTCATCACCCATGCCATAGCCTTTGGAGCAGAACTGCTGATAGCCAGCTCGGACCAGCCCGTCGTCAAATGGGAAGCGGCCGATGAGTGCACCGACGGAACCCGAACCATTTACTACAACAGCCCGTCCCTCTACCAAGAGTTCAAGGTCAAGATAAAGGACTCCAAGATTGTCGATGCCGAACTGGGCTCTTTATTTACAATCGGAGCAACCGTCAACGCCGAGCAAGTCGAGTACACGGACAGCCATGCGACATATCGTATCGACCTCAGCATCCTAGGCCGACCGTCACGTGCCTGTCTGCTCGAATGCGATATACGCGGCACCACACTACACATGTCCGAAATACAGATGCGCCCGGACAAAGAGATCTCTTCTTGAGCAGCGTACCCGCCCGCACGGTTACTCCACCGGTTTGAAGATGGTGGCCTGGCCAAAGACGCTGCGGATGAGGGCTTTGGCCTCGTCCTCGGTCTGCGGGATGCTCGGGGCTGCGCCCTGGTGGCCGAAGGGACTGCCGGCGCCGGGGTTGGACTCCCAAGGGGCAGCGGGGGCGTCATCGCTTGCGAGAGCGGACGTCGCAGCTGCGGGAGCCGCGGCTGAGGCGGCAGGGCTGGGCGCAGGCACCGCGGCAGGCACGTCGAACGGAGGAAGATCCTCCCCGCCCGCATCGCCGGCAAAGCCACCGACCATGGCGTCGTCGTAGGGCACCTGCTCGGATTCCCAAGGCGCAGCCTGCGCAGACGGCTGAGCCTTGGGAGCGGACGCGCGCTTGGGCGCTCGGGGCGCGGGCTCGGTCGGGAGCTTGCCCGTGGCAGGAGCACCGGCAGGGTTGTCGGAGCGCAGCCAGGGGGCCTTAGCCAGGTCGGATGACTTGGGTGCGGGTGTGGCAGCGGGCTTGGGCGCGGGGGTCGGAGCAGCCGGTTTGGGCGCAGCAGGTTCAGGCGCCGACGGAGTCGGTGCCGCTACCGGTGCCGCTTTTGGCTGCGTCGCGCTGGCGCTCGAGGATGCAGGGACCGCCGAGGACACGGGTTGCGGGTCCGCAGATGCCGCAGCCCGTGCAGATGGAGAATGCTCCTCATGTTGAGGAGCCGGCGTGCCACCCCCATCCAGGACATAGTCGACGGTGCGACGACCGAAGACTGCACTGACTGTCGGCAAAAACACCGCCTGTGTATCAGCACGCCCGAGCATCTTGATAGCAAATGCCGTAGGGAACGAGACCGTGAGCTTAGAACCATCGTCTGCCGTAGCGCGGGCGTTCAACAGGAGAGCCGCATAAGAAGGTTGTTGGGCCTTGACGCGCTCGACGACCTCGGCCCATTTGCGCTGGAGCTCGCCGGCATCCTCGACCGCGGGGGTCTCGGCGGCGCCGGCGGCAGCAACCTGGGCGGCGCTGTTGGGCTTGAACACCGGCACGGTCGATGCCGCAGGCGCGGGAGCCGCAACGGGTTGAGGTGCAGGCGTTACAGGTTTGGGCGCCGACGCAGGAACCGCGGACTTGGGCGCAGACTGGGCCGCCGGAACAGCAGTGCCGCGGTCCCAAGGCATGCCACCCTGATGCGCGGACGTAGCAGCGGGGGCGGCAGTCGCCGCGGGAGTAGCGGCTCGGGCACCCGAAATCAGCGTCGGCTGCTGGGCAGCAGCGGGTGCGGATGCAGCAGGCGCACTCGTTTGAGCAGCAGCCACACCCGCCGGCACCGCGGCGTTGGCGACCATGGCCTCCAAGCGTGCCACGCGCTCGGCCAGGGCCTCAATGGTCAGATCGGCCTCGGGACGTGCCAGGCGCGTGCAGGCGATCTCGAGCACCAGGCGCACGTCGCTCGCGCCCCTCATCTCCAGCGCGGCATCGTCAAGCACCGTCAGCACGCGGGCCAGGCGGTCGGCCGGATGCTCGCCAAAGGCAGCGGCCTCGGCAGCAAGCGCCTCGGCCTGCTCGATCCCGCCCTCAAACAGCTCGGCACGGGCACCGGCAACGCAGGCCACATACACGTCGCGCACATGCGCCACCAGGTCGCGCGTCAGCTCAAGCAGGTCATTGCCCTCCTCGACCTGTGCGCGAATGAGCCCATAGAGCTCAGCAATATCACGCTCGGCGATGGCGCGCGCAAACTCGCCCAGAATCTGGTCCGAAACTTCGCCCAAAAGCGAGCGGGCATCGTCCGCGTGCACGGTACCGTTGCCGAAGACGCTCAGCTGCTCCAGCGTGGAGAGCGCGTCGCGCATGCCGCCCTTGGCATGACGCGCCACGATAGCCAGCGCCTCGTCGTCGTAATCGAAGTCCTCCTGCTCGCACACGTAGGACAGGCGATGCTCAATATCCTCGTTGCCGATGCGATGAAAATCGAAGCGCTGGCAGCGCGAGAGGATGGTCTCCAGAATCTTTTGCGGGTCGGTGGTGCACAGCACGAAGATCACGTGTGCCGGCGGCTCCTCGAGCGTCTTGAGCAGCGCGTTGAACGCCGCCGTCGTGAGCATGTGAACCTCGTCGATGATATAGATCTTGTACTTGCCGCGCACCGGGGCAAAGTTGACGGAGTTGATGATCTCCTCGCGCACATTGTCCACGCCCGTGCGGCTTGCGGCATCGAGCTCGTAGACATCGGGGTGGTTGCCCTCGGCGATGAGCTCGCACTCCTCACAGGTGCCGTCGGGCATGCACCCGCTTGCGCCCTCGGCGCGCGCTGCCTCGGCATTACGGCACAGCAGCGCCTTGGCAAGGATGCGCGCCATGGTGGTCTTGCCCGTGCCGCGCGGTCCGCAGAACAGGTATGCGTGGGACAGGCGCCCCTCGGTGATGGCGTGCTCGAGCGTCGAGACGATATGCTGCTGGCCCACCACGGAGTCGAAGGTGAGCGGGCGATACTTTCGGTACAACGATTCCATGGGTGCTCCCCCGGGTATACTGAGTCTTGTTGCCGCGACGGCCATGCGGTCGCACGGCATACTGCATTCATAATAACCCGTACGGCGAGCCCGCCGCGATAGGAGTCCAAAGAGCATGGCAGACGCAGAGAGCAACCTCGTCCCCTCCGAAGCAGCCGACCAGGTCGAGGTCGCGCTCGAGGAGCAGGCCGCAGCCGACGACGGCATCCTGTACCTCAACGAGTACCAGTACGAAAACGACCTGGTCACCGACTTCGCCCGCCTGGTCGCCTCGCCCAGGCGTCGCGGTTCGCTGTATGTCGCCGCGGCAATTGCCGCGCTGATCGGCATTGGCATGCTGGTGGCCGGCGGTAACTGGATCAAGTTTGGCGTCGTCCTGATCGTATTCGGCGCCTTTTTGGCCTGGTGGAGCAAAAACCTGCACCACACGCTCGCCCGTGACTTTATCGACGCCGTCGAGGCCGACGAGTCCATGGGTGGCCGCTATCGCCGCGTCGCTGCCAACGAGGACGGCCTGATGGTTTGGGGCAAGAGCGGCAAGTCGCAGTTCTTCCCGTTTGAGAAGCTCGACCACGTACTCGACGGCGAGCGCATCTTTGTAGCCATGTTCGCCGACCAGGGCGTGACTATCCCTAAGGACACCTTTATCCGCGGCGATGCCGAGCAGTTTGGCCCCTTCCTTAAGGCGCGCATCAACAAAAAGCTCCGCATCGAGACCAAGAAGAAGAAAATGAAGGCCGAGAAGGCTGCCGCCGAGGCCAAGCGGGGCGACAAGGCCGACAAGCCCCAGGACAACAAGGGCAAGCAGCGCAAGCAGAAGAAGAGCAAGAAGAAGCGCTAGGGCCGAGCGCCACTGCGAAGGGAATCTCATCCCGCTTCAGCGTAGGATGAGGCTCCCCCAACAGGGCCTTCGAGCTATTTAACTTCAAACCTGAAGAGCCTTCGCTCCGGCAGATCGGTCATCTTCATCGTATAGGTCCCGGGAAACGCTTTCTCAAAACGGACGGTCTCGTAACCTTCGAAATAGTCGTTGGTGTTTTGCATCATAAATGGGACGAGCAACTCGTTTTCTGCCCCAACCTCCACGGCAAACGCAGCAGAGCCGCCAAGGACCGGCATGGCTTGCGTTATCAGATCGGTATTGACTACAAAATCATAGTTTGGCGCAGACTCCGGAACCAGATGCCAAACATACGCTTTGATTCCACCGTCGATATTATCCCTATTTCTGACACGCATCTTTACGGCGATAACGCACGTGATGTCGGCATCCTTCAGTCTCGTTTTCGTATCCACGGTGCCATATTTTGAATAATCGTCATGCGCTCGTTTGAGATACTCGCGCGGCGTGAGTAGTTCTGCTCCATCTATGCAAAACGAATACCCATCAGTCACCACATCCTTCGATCCCAGAAACGCTCCATCCATCGAGAGCCATTCGCCCTCCGCGTAATATTTCTCAGGAATGACTGTCCGATTCCTGTTAACGACGCTCACCCTCATGCCCGCAAGGCCGGTAGCAGCACAGCAAAAAAGCGCGAGCGCCGATCTTCTCGTCCACAGGGTCTTCTTCATCGCGCTCACGACCTTTCCCGAACTTCCACAACGGCACCGTCGCGCATGCAGTAAACCCGATCGGCCAGCTCCTCGAGCACCTCTCCGTCATGGCTAGACAGAAGAACCTCGCGACCCGTTGATGCCGCCATCGCCACAACACGCTTGAGCATTTCAACGCCCGCTTCGTCGAGGGCATTTGTTGGTTCATCGAGAACAAGCAGCTTCGGCTTTTCCATAATCGCCGCAGCTATCCCCAGACGCTGCTTCATCCCAAGCGAGTATGCTCGGAACTTCTTTTTTTCGTCTGCATCGAGCCCCACGAGCCGCAGGGCGGAGCGAATGTCCTCGGGGGTGGCAACGCCCTTGATTTGAGCTATGAGTTCCAGATTGTCGTAGCCAGACAGATATCCTAAAAAGGAAGGAGCCTCTATCAACATCCCAAGACTCGGCGGAAACGAGATATCAGCCCCAAGTCTTTGACCATCGATAATGATTTCGCCCTCGGTGGGTCTAATCAATCCGCAGACCGCTCGCATAAGCATGGTCTTGCCCGAACCGTTTATCCCCTGAAGCCCGACCACAGTCCCAGGGTCAACCTCGATAGACACGTTGCGCAGGACATCGTTTTTGCCCATGCGCTTCGATACGTCCCTAACGATCACGCTCATATCTTGTCCCTCTTTTCGATAAGGTCGGCCTTTCGAAACCACAGTCCACCCAACGATAGACATAACGACATAATCACAATTGAAAACAAGCCACTCGAGCCCGTCGCAATTCCTTCTTTGACGATTCCACCCCAGCGCAACAGCATCAAGGCATTTCCCAGCAGCGCCCAATGCCGCGCATATGCCGAACAGATCAGGTAGCTCATTACAACCGCAAATGAGGCTGACGGCCCAAGCACAAACCCAACCGCTGCCTGTGCAAACGCAAGCGCCTCAAAAGCAAAAAAGAGACCTATGAAAAACGGCAGCGCATCCGCCTCGCCCACTTTGAGAAACCACGGCGCCAAATTAGCCAACTGAAGCGACTCGCCATGGATGACCGCGCTGAACGAGGCGCTCACCATCAAGCTCCAAATCACAACAGAGCAAACCACCACAAGCAGCGAAAATGCTGTTATCGCCGCCACTGAGATAAAACGCGAGACCCACCAAAGGGTTCTCGCCCGGCATCGGACAAGCGTTTGCAAACCAAACCCGTGCAACGATTCGGCGGGATAATCGAGTGTTGTATAGAGAATAAGCAGAATGAGAAATAGCCATCCTAGCGGAGGCACAAACATGACCCCGGGCCTAGGCTCAAACGGAGCAGATCCGGCAAACACGAGCGCAAGATTGTCCGCAAACCCCAAGGTATCCGTCCTGACCCCATACACAGAAGACAATCCGTAGGCGTACACCAGGTTCGCAACGGTCACTGCTGCAATCGCAATAAAGGTAATGATGTTCTTCTTCAAAACGGTCCTCAGGTCCGCGGCGACCAGCCTAAACAGCATCAGACCATCTCCCGCCTTTTCCACGCCCCAGAAAAAGCCAACGAAGCAAGGGTCAATAATATGATTTCCGCAAAACCGGCTCGAATGTCTGGCCAGTTATTCAGCGATTCCGACCTGATGCTGTTGAGGATATTGCAGTTAAACCCCACGCAAGCCATTACGCCGAAGATCCAGCCATTTGCAAAATGCCACGCAACCATTAGCAGATACGGGACAATTATCGCTTTGATTCTGCTACGAAACAAAATTGAGAAGCCAGTTACAGCCATGGATAAAGTCCCGAGCGTGACCGCATCGAACAGCGTGTATGCAAGCACATATAACAAAGGATGTGAATAAAATAGACCGGAGAAATAGCTATGTAGGTAAAGCCCTACGTAGGTCGACTCATCGACCCGAGGAAGATACGCAGGAAAAAGCATCGAGACAATCAGGAAATTGACGAGCAGAGGAATGGCAGTCACTGTAAACGCGGAGAGGAAAGCAGACAGCACCTTTACGTTCACGTATGCCTTTCTGGAAACGCGCGTGCATATCTGCATGTCATAACCACTCAAACGCTCAAAGAGGCACGACCAAGATCCGGCCAACATTGCAAGCAGGGGCAGTGCATAGAAAAACACCGACGCAGACAGTGGCGCGTTCGCGCTCACAACAATCCAGTTACCGAAGCTGCTTTCACGTGTTTGACCGAGATAGTTTTTGGCTTGCATGCCAACGCCGTAACCAAAAGAAAGAAGGTTGTGACGTTCTTTTTCCAAATTTGCCCACGGCTCCAGCGCAGCAGCTATTGCAACTGCGACTGCAATCAAGAGAGCAAAGATAAAAGCTGGGCGTCTTATCGTTTTCGACAGCTCATATCTTACGAGCCTTTGGTTCATACGTCCTCCTCCCCCTTCCGACCCAGAAAGCCGGAAGGGAGCCATTTAAAACAACTATGCGGGAAGCTTGCGGAAATGCCCGACGCAGTCGGGGCTCCATACACCAATAACAGTGCCGTAGCCAGACTCCGCCCATGCAGTCAGTCGCGCCGCAGATCGCCCGTTCTCACGGACGAGGTTATACATTTCCCACTGTCCCTTGTGATTCGAACGATACGTTCCCTGAGTACAATTCATGCTGCCGCTACCGCTTGTGTTATACGCACCGTCTGTATATAACCGAAGCGGATTTCCCGTATAACCTTGGATATCCAGATAGAGCGATGAGGAATCATCCTTTTGACGGTAGCCAGTTGCACTCGTCCCGGCACATTGAAAACTAAATGCCCTATCGGCATTGTTCGTACAGGTCGTAATTCCCGTATCGGCGTTTTGAGTAATGCTAGAAACCTGAGAGGTGTCAAACTCCTCTTGCGCGAACGATGCAGCGGGAACCCCTAGGGACAGACCCGCAGCAATCGCCAACCCGACTCCGATTCGAGTAATAGCGCTCCTTGGCTTAATCATGGCCTTCTCCAATCAAAAGCGGCTAACAATGCGTCGACGCACAGCAACCTTTGCATGAATGGAGAAAGATGTCTGTAAACACTCGCTATTGAGTTGATAATCCAGGCGTTTACACGTTATCTACCTGCGATAACAATGAAATAAGCTCTGCTTTGTTCTTGATCTTCAACTGGCGATAGGACGCGGATCGCAGCGCTTGCACCGTAGATGCAGCGTAACCGACATCCTGCGCAATGGTCTTTGTCGTTGTGCCCTCTGCCGTCATCAACAATATTCGGGCCTGAACATCGGACAGGGCGCGCGACGTAAGCAGAGCCAGCCGGCGCACGTGAGCTGCTTCGGTGGACCCGTTCGCACGGTACTTCAAGACGGCCTTCTCGTCCTCAACCGAGCGTACGAGCACGATGTGCGTAACGAGCATGGGCACAGACCAGCAAACAATCACCGTTGCCACGACGACATTGACGGCCGAACTTTGCCCCAGCAACGACGCAAGGAACAGAGGCTCGAAAACCGTCAGATCCTGCACCATGTTGAGCAAGACAACCCAGACAGGAGCCGCCGCCCCAAAGCAAAGCATCCATATCCCAAGCATTTTGCGCTGCGGGCAGCTACGCAGCACTATGTATGTGAGCAACATCCCCGTCAGCACCGCGAACCCATGGATTCGCCCCCTAGTGGCCGCATGGATTAAAGTAGCCGCACCTATTGACACCAACGGCACGATAGCCCGGACACGGGCATGCACCTTAAACGGACGCAGCCCAACAGCGAGCGAGACCGTAGATGCCACGCCGCACAGCAGGACCGGCGCAGCCATCAACGGATCGCATATACACCTCCATGCCGCAATATAGACAAAAGACCATTCCACGGCAGACAGCACCGCCCATACGCACGGGCTTCCGAGCCCAATCGCCCCATCCGTTCTAGTCAGCGCAACTTCACGATTCAGTTTTTCACCCGCGTAGTGCAGCGACAGAAGCAGTCCGAGACCCAATGCATAGCTTGCGAGAGAAAAGGCGACTGCCCGCGAAACACCGGATCCCCAATCGCTATCCGCCATTACCAAGGGGCCCGCCGCAAGGAGGATAAAAAATGTTGTGAGCAGGTATCGAAACAGCCGGCGCGTCCGAACTGATGTCAACATATCACCAGCATGCCGCTGCAGCAGACCAGGCCCTGTAGCATCACCCTCACCCGCAAACAATGCCACGAGCTCGCGTGAGCCCGCAACCGATGCCTTCCCGTATGCTCGGTGAAGCGTTGTTCGCACCGTCGATGGCTTCGTACCCGTCTCCCTGGCAATTTCCGCCGGCGTTTTCCCTTTGAGCAGCAGTCGAACAAACTGCTCTTCTCGAGGCGACAGGGCAGGGGAAAACACCCCCGCATCGAATGGGTCGGACGTGCGAGGGGTATCCGAATTGTTGTCCCGTTTCTCCCTTAGCAATGTGCATACGAAGGCGGCAACAGCAATAGCGGACCCCATCGACAGTGATGCAATGACTGCGGCATCGCTTGCAAAGTATGCCACCTCGACAGCCGGAACAAGGCCAATGGGAACTGCTACAAGCACAGAACGGGCAAACACGTCGCCCTGCCCCCGACCAAAGGCGCGGGGACAGCAAAGCAGCGGGACCGCAGCCAATACGAGATAGACCAGCGGAATTAAAAGCACGAGGCCAATTGATGCGGCCGTTACAGAGGGCATCCCCCATGGCTCGGGAACGACTCTCCATGAAATTCGACAGCAAAACAGCAGGCAAGACAGGACAACTATTGTTTCTGCAAAAAGCGTGCTCTGCGATCGGCGGGTCCCCCTTTCGCCGTCCCGCGCCGCCCCCCGTATCAAAGGAGAGCCCGCCGTATCCCAAATTACATATGAGAGGAGCAACGACCCAGTGAAGCACAAGGCACACGAAACACGATGCAACAACCAGATTGGTGCAAACACGATTGGAATAGAATCTCCGCGAGCATAGAAGACCAAGTCGACCCATTCGGGAACCACCGCAATAGCAGCAAGGAAAACACCGAAGACGCCAAGGCGACCCGGCCGTCTTATTTCTCTCCCCTTGCGGAGCGCAACACCATGACCAAACGCCGCGAGGCATGCGCCAAGGATAACGAGCCAGGTCATTGCACCTGATGCCAAGCCGATTGAAGATGAAAACCGGTGATAAGGGGTAACCGCCATTACGACGAGCGCAATGGCGAAAGCAGATGTGGCAGAACAGCGGGAAAAGAGCATATGACCTCCATAGCGTGTCATTATATCGCTCGGGCTGCTCGTTTATCTCCACGCCCACACCAGCCAGCATCAACGATTCAGGCGAACTCCAATCCGAGCCAGATCACGGTTCAGCTTTTGTCCGCAGTCCCCGCATCAAAGCGGGATGCGGTTTCCTTTTGAGCGTCGATCTGGAAACTGTATCCCGTTCTGAGTCAATATTCTGGGACGCAGTTTCCGCAGCACACCCCATTCGGAAAGCGTGTCCCAGTATTTGGCCGCAAACTGGGGCGCGCTTTCCGGATGGGTCGAGACGAAGGCCAAGCCAGACAGGCAGCCTCGCATCCCGCCATCCTCGCCATCCGCCTGAGCGTGCTACACTAGCAGCATCTATGCCACCGCGAACGGCTCGGCCCCGCGCCCGCCGCTCGCAAACGAACTTTAAACGCACGAGGGTTGGCCATGCCGCTTTTCTCGCAACATACCGCCCGGTTCTCGCCGGACGTTCCCTTGGAGGGCACTAGCTCTCGCGAGCTGCTCAAGCGGTACCAGCCGCTCGAGACGCTTGCGACCGGCGGTTTTGGCTCCATCGAGATTTGCCGCGACACGCATCTGCGCCGTCGCGTGGCCATTAAGCGCATCCCCCTTATCAACGGCGCCGGCATGCCCGCCAGCGACATCATGGACGTGCTGCGCGAGGCGCATACCGCCGCCATGCTTCAACATCCCAATATCGTGCAGGTTATCGACTTTACGCACGACACCGCCTATGCCTACCTGGTCATGGAGTATGTCGACGGTATGTCGTTGGCCGAGTTTTTGCATCGCGTGGACGGCCACTCGCTCACCTTTGACGAGGCCGCGGCCATTGCCGACGCGCTGGGTCAGGCACTCACCTTTGCCCATGCAAACGGCGTGCTTCATCTGGACATAAAGCCCGCCAATGTGCTTATCGACCATTCGGGCAATGTAAAGATCACCGACTTTGGCATGGCGCGGCTGTCGTCCGCCGGCGGCTTTGGCGGATCGCGCGGCGGCACCATCGGCTACATGCCGCCCGAGCAGCTCGATATCGAGACCGGCACGGTCGACGAACGTGCCGATGTCTTTGCCCTTGCCTGCGTGATCTACGAGGGCCTGTGCGGCAGTGCCCCCTTTATGGCGGCCACGCCTGCCGACTCGCTCGACCGCATCATCGGCGGCGCCACCTATCCCAGCGAACTGATCCCTCACTTTCCCCCGGGGGCCGAGGCGGCGCTCATGAGCGCTCTCTCCCCCATGCCGCAAGACCGCCCCGATAGCATCGAGGCATTCTGCGACCGACTCCTTGCCGGCTTGGGGAGCGTGCGCGAAGGCCGTCGCAGCTTGGAGCAGATGGTAGGCGAGCTTTCGAGTGACGAGTGCGTGGCAGATGATATCGAGCCATCGAGCTACGAGGATGACACCGTCGAGGTCGACCCCGCGCTTGGCTGGGCGGGCACGCGCTGGGGCCGCGCACGCAATTACACCATGCGCGGCATCTCGGCGCTCTCATGCGGAGCCTTCAGCTTTTTGCTTATGCAGACAGCCGGCGTCGCGACGCTTCCCGGGCTGGTCGTGGCGGCCGTCGCCATTGGCGCGGCGGCAGGCTTGGCCCCGCAGATTGGCTCGGCCATCTCGGCCGTGGGCTTTTTGGTGCTCATGGCCAACGCCACCATGCAGTCGCAGGGCATCCTGTCGATGCTGCCGGTCGCGGTCATTTTTGCCGCTGCCATGTCCGGTTGGTGGATTGCTTGGGGACGCACCGAGGCGGCTGCGAGCGCGACGCTCACCTGCGCGCTTGCGCTGGGTTGCCTAACCGGCGACGCCCTCCTTGCCGCCGGAGCCGCCACGAGCATCGCGGCGTTTTGGCTCGGCCCGGCAAGCGCAGCGGCGGCCACGGGCATGGGCGCACTCTTTGCCCGCCTTGCCGCAGCGGCTCTCTCTGCGGGAGGCGTACTGGGGCTTAGCAATGTCGTCGCAGCGCTGGGAGACGCGCTCCTTCTCGCTGCAATCGTGCTGGTTGCAGCAATAGCCGCGGCAACATCGCTGCTGCTCAATGCTCATGCCAAGCGCGCCGAGCAGGGATCGAACCTTGCCGCCATCGTCGCAATTGCCGTCGCCGGCATCGGCTCGGCCGTATCGTTTTGTCTTGCACACCATATGGAAATTGCCAGCCTTGCGGGCCCGGTCGTCGCCAAGGCAGCGGTTACGGGAATCCTATCCTCTATAATCGTCGGGATATGCCTTTATTTGCTCGGATACCAAAGAACCTATACGGAGAGTGATCTTTCGTGAACTTCCTGAACATCTTCGAGGACCACGTGGCCGGCATCTTCGGTACCACCCGTGCCCCGTTCTCCTTTAAGAAGCTTGCCAAGCAGGCCGCTCGCGACATGGAGGATCAGACTCTGGTGATCAACGGCGTCAACACCGCGCCGGCGCTCTATACCATCCTGATTGCCGCCGACGACGATCCCATGCTCGCCCCGTTCTATCCCGAGCTTTCGCGCGAGGTCCGCGAGTTTGTGAAAGCGCAGGCCGAAAAGCGCCGCTACGTCTTTGTCGGCGAGCCCCTCGTTCGCTTTATGATCGACCCGCAGCTGCGCGGCGGCAAGTTCTCGGTCTTTGCCGAGAACGTCGATGCCCCTACGCTCGGTCGCCTGTACGAGGAAGAGCGCGCCTACCAAAACGGCCTGGGCCAGAACAACTCAGCCGCGAGCCGTGCCGCCAGCGCCCCGCGCGCCGGCCAGCAGCAGTTTGCCGCCCCGCAGCAACACCCCGCTGCTATGCCGCAGCAGCAGCCGGCACCTCGTGCTGCCACTCCCGACCCGCTTGCCGTGGCCGACCCCTTTGCGCCCAATATGCCCGATCCCGCCGCCGCACCCATCCCCGTGCCCCAAACCGTCTCGCGCGACGCGCTTGCCGGCATGGGCGGAGCCGCCGCGACCGGCGCCGCCGCTGGCCTTGGCGCCGCAGCCAGCATCGCCTCCAACATGGCAAGCTCTCGCGCCCCGCAGCGTCCGCTCGCCCAGCTTGTCGACGTCGTGAGCGGCGAGAGCCACGCCATCACCTCCGCACAGGTGACCATCGGTCGCGAGCGCTCGGTTTCCGACATCGCCCTGCGCGACCCCAACGTGTCGCGCCGTCATGCCCAGCTCACCTTTACGGGCTCGGACTGGTCGATCGAGGACCTCAACTCCACCAACGGCACGCTCGTCAACAACCGCCGCATCACGCGCTGCCCGCTGCGCAACGGCGACCTGCTGACGTTTGGCCTGAGCACGTTCGAATTTAGGGGATAGTCGCTTATGAACATCGATATCGTCCTGTTTGCAGGCCGCATTGTCCTGGTCGTCCTGCTCTATATCTTCCTGTTTGCCGTCATGAAGACCGGCGTGGGGCTCGTCCGCGGCCAGCGCCGCGACTCGGCCATCTGGACGATCGATGTGGACAAGGGCCCGCGCGGCATCCGCGGCATCCACGTGGATATGCTCGGCCCCGTCATCGTCGGCCGTTCGCCGTCGTCGGACATCTGCATCAACGAACCGTTTGTCTCGGCCTCGCATGCGCGCTTTTCGCTGCAGGGCCCGGCACTTATTATCGAGGACCTCAACTCGCTTAACGGCACGCTCGTCAACGGCCGCCAGCTGGTGGAGCCCGCAACGCTGCGCGAGGGCGACGAAGTCCAGATTGGCGACGTGGTCATGAAGGTGAACCGTCGATGATCGACGAGGAGAACAAGTCCGCAACCATGTCCGAGACGTCGGCCGCCCCCGCGGCCGCGCCGGCTCATGCCGCCCCGGCGGGCCCTGTGCCCGTGGAACCCGAGGACACCGTGTTCTCCCTGCCTCTTTCGCATGTAACGCAAGAATATCCAACGCTGACCGACGACGAGAACGCCGCTGACGGCGGTAACGCCCCCATCGGCGTGCACGCCGCTGCCGAGCAGCCCGCGGTCCCGCAAGACACGCCCGCGCCGGCTCACTTTGCCGAACCCGTCGCCACGGCGATTACCGAGAGCTCCGCGGTATTTGCGGCTCCCGAGCCCGCGGCACCGGTGTTTCCCGTAGCGCCGGCACCCGCCGCAGCGTCCGAGCCTGCAGCCGTCGCCCCGCAAGACGACGAGCCTGTCGACCGTACAACCGAAGAGCCAGCCACGCCCAACGTCAACGACCCGAGCAACGATGCCGACACCGTCTCGCCCGGCGATACGGCCGAGATTGACGTTGCCGCCGTGGAGGCCAAGCTTAAGGACCCCGGCTCGACCATGAGTTTTGAGCCGCTGACCGACGAGCGCGTCGAGACTGACTCGACCTACGACGCCGGCACGACCACGCAGCTCATGTGGGGCGCCCGCTCCGATGTTGGCTGTGTGCGCCCGCATAACGAAGACTCCTATCTGGTGCAATCGCCGCTCTTTTGCGTATGCGACGGCATGGGCGGCCACGCCGCCGGTGAGGTAGCCTCCTCCATCGCCGTCGAGACCATTGCCAAGACAGCGCCGCAGGCAGCCGACGCCGCACGACTGGCGGCCGCCGTCGAAGCTGCAAACGCCGCGGTCATCGAGGCTGCGCTCAACGGGCTTGGCAAGCCCGGCATGGGCTGCACGGCAACCTGCGCCTATATCGAAAACGACATGCTCGCCATCGCCCACGTGGGCGACTCGCGCGCCTATCTGCTCCACGAGGGCACGCTCATCCGCGTGACCCGCGACCACTCCTATGTGGAGGAGCTCGTGGACGCCGGCGAAATTACGGCAGACGAGGCTCGCGTCCACCCCAACCGCTCGGTCATCACCCGCGCGCTGGGCTCGGATCCCGCCATGTATGCCGACCACTTTACCCTGCATATCGAGGAAGGCGACCGCCTGATCCTGTGCTCGGACGGTCTTTCGAGCATGATTCCCGATAGCGATATCGAAAACATCGCCACACAGTCCTCGACCGCGCAGATTTGCGTCGACAACTTGGTGGACGCGGCGCTCGCCGCCGGCGGCCACGACAATGTGACCGTGGTGGTGGTCGACCTGGTCGACGATGGCGTCATGCGCGAGGCAAAGCGCGTCCGCCGCCGCAACATCACCATTGCCACCGTACTGGGCATCGCTTTTGTGCTGGCGGCAGCCATCTGGGCCTACGCAGGCATCACCGGCTCGTACTACCTGGGCACCTACAAGGACACCGTCGCGGTCTACCGGGGCATTCCCGGCAAGCCGCTCGGCCTTAAGCTGCACTGGCTCGACAGCACGACCACCATCAAACTGTCCGACCTGCCCGAAGACACACAAAATCGCCTTAAGGCAGGTATTCAGCAGACGAGCATCGACGACGCACAGGACACCATCTCCAAGTACCGCCATCAGATCGACGAGGAGCAGACCCGTCAGGTGATCGACGCGCAAACGATCCGCAATAACACCGACCAGGGTTCGACCTCCGAATCGGATTCCGAGAAAACCGCCGAACAGTCCGCCGAGGCCGAAGCCTCCGATAAGAATTAGAAAGGGAGTGCCGCTTATGAGTCGCCGCAACACCGAACTGCTCTTGCTCATCGCCTCGGCGTTCCCCGTCATCCTGCTGTATGCGATGTACGTGCTCACCGCGGGCGCCGCCATCTCCTTTGAGACGCTCGCCGTGCCGATCGGCCTCTTTGCCGCCTTCGCCGCGGCACATATCGCCGTGCGCATCTTGGCGCCCGGCGCCGACCCCGCCATCCTACCCATCGTATTTATACTTTCGGGCATCGGCATCACGTTCGTGACACGCCTCGCCCCCGCTCTCGCCATCTCACAGCTCATCATCCTGTTTGTCTCGGTGGCCCTGATGGTGGGAACGCTCGCACTGGTCAAAAACCTCGACGTGGTCATGCGCTACAAGTACACCTTTGGCATCATCGGCATCATCCTGCTGATGCTGCCTATCTTTATCGGCACCACGATCTCGGGCTCCAAGCTGTGGATTCGCATCGCAGGCTTTACCATCCAGCCCGGCGAGTTCGCCAAAGTCTTTATCGTGCTGTTCCTGGCAGGGTACCTGGCCGAGAACCGCGAGCTGCTCTCCATCTCCAACCGCAAGATCCTGGGCTTTAAGATCCCTCGCCTGCGACTGCTGCTGCCGCTGTTTGCCGTGTGGGGTGTGTGCCTGCTCGTCGTCGTCTTCGAACGCGACCTGGGTTCGGCCGTGCTGTTCTACACCATCTTCTTGCTGATGCTCTACGTTGCCACGGGGCGCTTTTCGTATGTCGTTATCGGCCTTGCGCTCTTAGCCGTTGGAGCTGTGGGCGCCTACAAGTTCCTGTCTCACGTTCAGGTGCGTTTCCAGGTTTGGGTCGATCCGTTTAAGGACGCCCAGGGCCAGGGCTACCAGATCGTCCAGTCGCTCTTCTCGCTTGCCGATGGCGGCCTGGTCGGTGTTGGCATCGGCAACGGCATGGCCAACAACATCCCCGTCGTCGAGTCCGACTTTATCTTCTCGGCTATCGGCGAGGAGATGGGCCTTTTGGGCGGCGGCGCCGTGCTCATCCTGTTTATGCTCTTTGCCGTGCGTGGCCTCACCACGGCCGCCCGCGCTAAATCCGACCTCGCAGCCTTTAGTGCCACGGGCCTTACGGCCGCCATCAGCTTCCAGGCCTTCTTGATCGTTGGCGGCGTAACCCGCCTGATCCCGCTGACCGGCGTCACCCTGCCCTTTATGAGCCAGGGCGGCTCCTCGCTGCTGGCGAGCTTTATCATCGTCGCGCTCCTGCTGCGCGCCGGTGACGAAGCGACCGGACGCGAGGCCGAGCTTACCGGCACCGGCACTATGGCCGCCATCACCGATGATCAGGTCGCATCTGCCGCCGCCCCGACGGGCACGCGCTTTGCCACCTCGTCTTCCTACGGCAGCGGCAGCCATTCCGTCGGCTCGCGCATGCGCCGTCGCCTGCTCGACACGCCTGAATCCGGTGTGCTCGGCCGCGTTGCGCTCGCCAACCGTCTAACCCGTGCGGTGCTCGCCTTTACGGCGCTATTCGCCATCCTTATCGGCAACCTCACCTATGTCCAGGTCATCAAGGCCAAGGACTATCAGGACATGCCGACCAACAACCACACCATCGCCCGCTCCAAGTACATCCAGCGCGGTTCCATCATCACGTCCGACGGCGTGACGCTGGCCGAGTCGCTGCAGCAGGAGGACGGCACCTACGTACGCTCCTACCCCAACGGTAACCTGGCAGCGCACGTGGTTGGCTACGTGAGCCAGCAGTATGGCACCACCGCCATCGAGAGCGTCATGAACGACACGCTCACCGGTTCTAAGGACTACTCCAGCTGGAACAACGCCATCGCGTCGCTCGCGGGCCAGACCCAGCCGGGCAACACCGCCAAGCTCACCATCGACTCGCGCATCCAGACGGCGGCCGAGCAGGCACTCAAGGGCTTTAAGGGCGCTGTAGTGGTCATCGACCCGCGTACCGGCGCGGTGCTCGCATGTGCCAGCTCGCCCACCTACGACAACACCAACATCGACGCCCTACTGCAGGCTGGCGGCGGCGAGGACGGCTCTATGTACAATCGCGCCATGGACGCGCTGTACACGCCGGGCTCCACGTTTAAGGTCGTTACGCTTTCCGCGGCACTCGAGACCGGCACCGCCAGCCTTACCAGCACCTACCAGGCGCCCGGCTCCATGGACATCGGCAACGCACCGGTCACCAACTATGCCAACGAGAGCTACGGCACCATCAGCCTGCAGCAGGCCTTTGCCGTGTCCTCCAACGTCGTCTTTGGCCAGGTGGCAAACGAAGTTGGCGCAAACACGCTCGTGCAGTTTGCCAACGCCTTTGGCTACGGCCAAAAGCTCGGCCAGGACCTGACCTCCGCGGCCTCCATCATGGCAGACCCGTCGCTCATGACCGAGTGGGAGACCGCTTGGGCCGGCGCCGGCCAGCCTGTCGGCATGGACCACACGCCCGGCCCGCAGACCACCGTCATGCAAAGCGCCGTGATTGCCGCCGCCATCGCTAACAGTGGCGTGGTCATGGACCCGTACTTTGTAGCCCAGGTACTCGCCCCGGACGGAACTGTGGTCAAGACCACGCAGTCCCGCTCGCTGGGTCAGGCCGTCAGCTCCGCCACGGCCGACCAGGTCAAGCAGGCCATGCTCGCCGTCGTCCAGTCCGGTACCGGCACCGATGCCCAGGTCCCCGGCGTCAAGGTCGCCGGCAAGACCGGCTCGCCCGAGACCGGCGGCACCAACGTCAACTCGACGTTCGTTGGCTTTGCACCTTACGATTCACCCACGGTCGCCATCTCGGTGGCCTTGGAGGATTACGACAAACACGACGTCAAGGCGGCCAAGATTGCCGGCATCGTCCTGACCGCGGCGCTCGCCGCACAGGGAGCGTGATGCCCATGATTGAATCGGACACCCGAGGCGCGCCGCGGCCGAAGAGTTAGCGGCAACGCGCCACACGGCCCCAGCGGCCACATCGTAGGTACTACACACATCGTTGAGCGAATAGTTATGTTAGGAGCAGGAATGGAACAGAGGGTCCTCGGGGGAAGATACCTCCTCAAGGATAAGGTGGGGACAGGCGGCATGGCGACCGTCTACCGTGCACAGGACCAGGTCCTCGACCGCACGGTTGCCGTCAAGATCATGCTGCCGCAGTATGCTGGCGACGCAACCTTCGCCGCACGCTTTAAGCAGGAGGCCCAGGCAGCAGCCGGTCTCTCCTCCCCCTATATCGTGGGCGTCTACGATTGGGGCAAGGACGGCGACACCTATTACATCGTCATGGAGTACCTGCGCGGCACCGACCTTAAGAGCGGCATCAAGAGCCACGGCGCCCTCGACCCCAAGAAGGTCGCCCAGATCGGCTCGCAGATCAGCTCCGCGCTTTCGGTCGCCCACAAGCACGAGATCATCCACCGCGACATCAAGCCGCAGAACATCATGGTGCTGCCCGACGGCAACATCAAGGTGATGGACTTTGGCATCGCGCGCGCCAAGAACAGCCACCTCACGCAAGACAACAACGTGCTGGGAACCGCCCACTACGTCAGTCCCGAGCAGACCCGTGGTCAGGACCTCGGCCCCACCTCGGATATCTACTCGCTGGGCGTCGTGATGTACGAGTGCGCCACCGGCCGCGTGCCCTTTGACGGTGATGACGCCATCTCGGTCGCACTCAAGCAGGTCAACGAGCTGCCTATTCCGCCGAGCCAGATCAACTCCGGTGTCGACGCCGACCTTGAGCGCATCATCCTCAAGTGCATGGAGAAGGACCCGGCAAACCGCTTCCAGACCGCCGACGAGCTTCGTCAGGTGCTCAACAGCTACCTGTCGGGCCGTGCCGTCAACGTCTCGGAGCCCACGCGCATCATCGGTGCCCCCGGTGAGCTGGGCGCCACCAAGACTCGCGAGCTTTCCGATCAGACGCGCGCCATGGTGCGTCCCGTCTCGGGCGTGAGCGGCCAGAATACCGCCCGTAGCTCGGTTTCGGGCTCCACCGGCTCCTACGAGGTCGAAAAGCCCAAATCCAACAAGAACAAGATCATCGCCGCCGTGGTGGCAGCCGTTGCCGTCATCGGCATCGTGGTGGCCTTTGCCACAGGACTCTTTGGCGGCGAGCAGGTCACCGTGCCCGATGTGCTGGGCAAGGACCAGCAGACTGCCGTCGAGCTGATCAAGGAAGCCGGCCTGGAGGTCGGCACCGTCGACCAGAGCTACAACGACGACGTCGACGAGGGCAAGGTTGCCGAGCAGACCCCCGACGGCAACGCCAAGAAGCCCAAGGGCACGCGCGTGAACCTGGTGGTCTCCAAGGGCCCCAAGCCCTCCGAGAAGGTTGAGGTTCCGCAGCTCGTTGGCCTGACCAAGGACCAGGCCGAGGCAGCGCTGGCAAGCGTTGGCCTTAAGGGCAGCGCTTCCGAGGAAGCCAACGAAGCCGAGGAAGGCCAGGTCTTTGAGCAGGGCACCGATGCCGGCAAAGAAGTCGAGAAGGGCACGACCATCTCGTACAAGGTCTCGAGCGGCCCGGATACCACCTCTGTTCCCGATCTGACTGACATGACCGAGTCCCAGGCGCGCAATGCGCTCGACATGGCCGGCTTTGGCGTTAACGTGAGTTATCAGGAGAACGACTCGGTTACCGAGGGCACGGTGATTAGCTGGAACCCCAGCGGCAAGCAGAAGCCCGGCGCCACGATTACCGTCGTCATTGCCAAGAAGTCCGGCAAGGCGAGCGTTCCGGGCAATCTGTACGGTAAGAGCATCTCTGCCGCCGTCACCGCGCTCAACAATGCCGGCTTCTACAACATCGCGTTCTGCGACCAGAACGGCAACCCCGTGAGCGGCAACGAAAACGCCACCGTCACGGGCGTCTCCCCCACCGGCAAGCAGTCCACCGACAGCACGATCACGTTGACGGTTTCGCTTTCTGGCTCCGATTCGGGCGACGATTCCGGCACGACTAACTAGTCGAGGACCCATCACCCGCAGCGGCTAGGGCCGCAAACATATTCGCTCAACGGCGCCCGCTTGCTCCCCCGCAAGCGGGCGCTTTATTTATCGACAGACCATGGCCCCTTAGCAACGCAAAGAGGCCCGCAAAAGCGAGCCTCCCAGGTGACAACAGAATATGTAATGCAGTAATTACTGGCCGCAGAACTTCACCATGATCTCGACCATGGACTCTTGCCTATGGACAAAATGTCCATAGGCAAGGAGATGAAAGAGTAAGGACAACGCCCTCTAAAAGAAGGCCGTATATGAAGATTGCATATCCCTTTTGCCTTCATATACTCAAGAAGCACCCCTCGAAGCGCTCCTGAGAGGCCCCCTTGGATGCAACCCAGGGGATCCAGATTCTGGTAGACATCGGCGCAGCAAAATCCTGCCGCGCAGGCACGAACGGACATCTTGACTCCTAACGCAATGCGGGGCGCCCCAAGACACCCCGCCACGACAAAAAACTAGTTCTCGTAGACCAGCGGGTGGCCCCAACTGCCCTCGATCTTGCAGGTCTCCGCCGCAAAACCGGCAGCGAAGTCCAAGCTCTCGCGAATCGCGGCCTCGCCGCACTCGCCGGCCTTCTTCTTGGAAAGATAGGTGACCAAAAACGCCGTCAGCAGTGAATCGCCGGCCGCCATAGCGTCTTTGAGCTCCTCGGGCGCCACGGGCTTGATGCCCTGCTCGTAGAAGTTTTCGCCGTCATAGGCGACGGAGCCCTTGCTCCCGCGCGATGCGCATACGATTTGAGGGCCAAGGGCCTTCACCCACTCGAGCTTCGCCTTGATATCCTCCAGGGAAGCGTCGCCCATGGACATAAAGGCGTACGTCACAAATGGCGCAATCTGCCCGAAGTACTCGTCGGTGGAGTCATCGGAGAAGTCGAAGCTGATAGGCACGCCGGCAGCCTTGATCTTGGGGAGCTCGCGCTCGGTGAAGCAGTAGTTGCCGCTGTGCACCAAATCGAAGCCGCTGACGTACTCGGCGGCGAAGCGGTCTATCACGTAGCGCATGTCGCCACGTATGCCGCCTTCATTGGAGCCCAGGAAGATACGGTCCCCGGTCTCGTCAACGGTCACGCGAGCGGCGCCGTTGACGCCCAGGACCTGCTGGCAGCGAAGAAGCTCGACGCCCTCGTCCTCGAGCGATGCTATAACGTGCTCGGCCTCCTCATCTGATCCGAAGATTCCCATGTAGGCGCTGCGATCGACGCCGAGCTTCTTGGCGAAGACGGCGAAGTTAACTGCATTGCCGCCGGGATACATGGTCTTGATGTGCTCGTACTTATCGACAACGTTGTCTCCAAAGCCAAGCACGCTTATAGGATAGGCTGCCATGGTTATCTCCATTCAGGTAAACCGCCGTGGTTACGGCGAGCAGACGGGGCGCGAGGGATTCGCACGTCTCAACGCGCCTCGCACCCCGTTTTAAAATCGCTAGTACTTCTCGATGCCCATGTAACGACGCACGTCCGGGTGATGGTCGAACACCTTGCCGCGAGCGGAGCGCAGCTCACAGTTCATCGCGTAGAACAGGATTGGATCAAGGAACGCGCGAACGCTCGCCGGTACTTGGTCCATGCCGTACTCCATGGCGTCGAGCACCATAAGAGTGTCGGTATGGGTCTCGAGGAATGCGAGGGCGCGCTCATCCATGGCTCGGCACTCACTAGAAGACATCTGCAGGAAGTAGAAGACTCCGGGCTCGGTCACCTCGAAGGGGCCGTGGAAGTACTCGCCGGAGTGGATATAGGCGCAGCTCTGCCACTGCATCTCCATAAGCGAGCAGATAGCGAAGCCATAGGCCTGGCTAAACACGGGACCGGACCCCAAGATATACAGGAACTTGTGGTCCTGGCACAGGGCGGCAAAACGGTCGCAGAGTTCGGCGTTGACCTTCTCGCGAGCTGCAGGCAGGATCTGGTCCATCTTGGCGATGCCTTCGTACATGTCGGCAAGGTCGGCATAACCTTCCTGCTGATCCAGGAGCTCGGAAGCGAGAGCCAAAGAGATGCCGGCGGGCACCTCCGCCTGCGGAACTCCCTCGCCCCACGGATATACCCAGCACGTCCACTCACCGTTATCGATGCCGGAACCCGCGTTGTCCGTCTGCACGATAACGGTCGCGCCCGCCGCCTTGGCGATCGAGCACGCATCGATTACCTCGGGGGTGTTGCCGGAGTGGCTGCAAGCGATGACAAGGGACTTTTCGCCCAGGCGCTTGGGACGCATGATATCGAACTCGCGGGCGGTATACGCCTCGCTGGCAAACGTAGTCGCCTCGCGCTTGAGCAGCTCGTGGGCGGGCAGCAGGTCGATGAGGGAGCCGCCGCAGGCAACCCAGAAGACGCTATCGAAACCGCCCTTTTCAGCGATTGCGTCGGCGATAAGATCATGTGCGTTCATTGTTATTCTTCCTTTCGATACGGCGGACGAATCCGCCAACGTTTACTGCGAGTCTTCTCGTCAAGCGTGTTGACTTCCCCACGCGAATGGGAGCTACGCGCTAGTCGACAAAATACCTCTCGAAGGCGTCCATGTTGTGCCGGTCCGCTGCTGCGGGATCATCGAAATACCTTCCATCGGTGATCTCCTGACCAAGATAGCCCTCGAACCCATGCGCGTTGAGGACGCGTACGAAATCGTCCATACTGTGCTTTCCATCGCCCCAAACCAGATGGCCATATGGGTCGCCATCAATGAAGCGCATGTTCCTTATGGCACCATCGCCAAACTCGGCAAACCACTCTTCAAGGCTCTCGCCGGCGACTCCCATAGCGGTAGTGTCCACCATTGGAGTAAGGTGCGGGCTGGCTACTTGGTCAAGCATGCGCCTGGCGTCCGCGAGTGTAACCACCAAGTTGCTCTCTTCCGGCCTCAGGCTCTCCATGCAGAGGGTCACGCCGTGCTCGCCGGCATAGTCCGCAAGAATCGCCAAGTGCTCGGCAGAGCGCTTCCAAGCCTCCTCGCGGTCCTCGTCCCAATCGCCCCAACCGGAGTTGATGGACATATACGGGGCGCCGAGCACCTCGGCGAGCTCGATGCCGTGCTTAAAGTAAGCGAGGCTCCGCTGCGCGTGGAGGGGCTTTCTGGCAGCGTACTGCCACGGATACACCACGTTCTCCGGACACAGGGAGCTCACGGAGAGTCCGCGGGACTCGATCTTGCGGCGAAGCTCGTCGGCCTCGAAATACCCCGTGTGGTCCAGCGTCACGTGCGGCTCGGCCGCCCAAAGCTCGATGGTTTTGAAGCCAAGGCGCTGCTGAGCATCAAGGAAGTAATCGAGCGACCACATGATGTAGTGAATGTTCATGCCGGCGACCTGCTCGCGACGCAGACGGGGTGTGGAAGCGCTTAAATCCATGCTGGGCACCTCCTACATCGGCAGTAGGCCGGAGATCACAGTCGCGACCAATCCGAACAGAACCATGAAGATAAAGAACTTCCAGATGGTCTTCCACCATTGCCCGAAGGAGATCTTCGCCACGGCAAGACCCGCGACGGTCATGCCCGCAACGGGGCTGATGGTGTTGACGGTCTGGTTCGCGAACTGCAGAGCGGTGACGGCAGCCCCGGGATTGAGGCCCATAAGCTCGGTCAGCGGGCCCATGACGGGCATGGTGAGTGCAGCGAGGCCGGAGCTGGAAGGAACCAGCAGCGAAAGCAGGCCGAGGACGATGTACATGAAGGTGGTATAGATGAAGGACGGAGCGCCCGCAAGGAGTCCGACGAGCCAGTTAAGAATAGAGTCGATGATCATTCCGCCCTCTGCGACGACCAGGATGCCGCGGGCGATGCCGATGATGCAGGCTGCGTAGGCGAAGTCGGCGATTCCGCGGACGAACTCCTCCGCAATGGTCTTCTCGTCCAGGCCGCCGAGTATGCCGGCAAGAAGGCCCATGGCCAGGAACACCATGGAGATCTCGTCCATATACCAGCCCTGGGTAACGAGGCCCCACACGATAACGCCCATGCCGACCGCGAAATCAATGAGGACGAGCTTGTGGCGAAGCGTGAACTCCTCTTCGATAGAGGCATCGGTGACAGAGAACTCGATGCGCTTCTGCTTATCGTCCTCATAGGTGATGGAGGACTTGGGATCGAGCTTGACGCGGCGCGCGTAGCGCATGGCCCAGAAAATGCCCGCGGCGGTGAAGATGACCCACAGGATGGCGCGGAGCCAAAGCTGGGGATTTCCCTCGATGCCGATAACGCCCTGGGCGATCAGCACGTTGAAAGGATCAATAGTGGATGCGCAGTAACCAAGGTTGGGGCCGAGGAAGCAGATGATGAACGCGGTCATGGAGTCATACCCGATGCTCAGCATGATGGGGATGAAGATCGCGTAGAACGGCAGCGCCTCCTCGGACATGCCGAACGTGGTGCCGCAGATCGAGAGCAGGATCATGGAGATGGGGATGATCAAGATGTCCTTGTTCTTCAGCTTCTTGATCACGCGGCTCATGCCGGCGTTTAGGGCGTTGGTCTTGGTGACGATGGCGAACGATCCGCCGATCAGCAGGACGAACGCGACGACATCGGCCGCAGCCTGAATGCCCTTGGCGGGAGCCTGCAGGACGGCATCGATGCCCTGTCGCAGATCGACGGTCTCCCCCGTCTCCGAATCGGTGTAGACCTTGTCGACCTCTTGGTACGTTCCGGCTACGGCGACTTCTCGCTCGCCCGCGGCCGTCTGAATGGT
Organism: Coriobacteriaceae bacterium; assembly: GCA_025757745.1. Lineage (NCBI taxonomy): Bacteria > Bacillati > Actinomycetota > Coriobacteriia > Coriobacteriales > Coriobacteriaceae > Coriobacteriaceae bacterium. Next base: position 267,559 of record CP107217.1, on the reverse strand, counting down.
CTGGCGGTCGAACTGACCCGATGGGACGATCCATGTGAGCACCGCGAAGAACACGATCAGCATGAACGCGATGGTGTACACATGGGGAAGCTGGAGATGGAATCTGCGCTTGGGCTTCTCCTGTTTGGCATCCGGCATTCTTAACCTCCTGCCAGAGCAACGATGCTTGCCAAAAATCCTTCACGTATAGGCAAACATCTTAGGTTGTTCTATGTATAACCTGCATGAAGGCGTCGGTCAAGAAACATATTAGGTTGTTCTATAAGTGGTAACTTTTACGCGCTAAACGGACCTGCCGCGGCAATACGAGAACAGCGCTGTGTGAGACAGAGCCGCTAGATATCGAAGCTGTAGCGCGAACCCACGTAGTACTGTCTGCCATAGCAGAAGCGCTCTCCGTTGGAATCGAGAAAGCCCGCGTTCATGAAGAACAGCGGCTCCCCTACTGGGACCTTGAGCTCGCGGGCGGCATCAATTCCCGCACGGGCGATCTCCAGCCTGCAGGGATCGGACGAGCAGGGATACCTACCCGTACGCTCCCCCACGGCCTCGAATATCGAACAATTGGAGAGACCGATATCTTTGAGAAATTCGAATCCATCGACAGGATAGTAGTTGTTCTCGAACAGGACCGGCACGCCGTCTGCGGTACGCACGCGTGAGACCAAGATGAGGTCAGAGCCTTCATCCAAGCCAAAGAAAGAAGCGAGGTCGCGATCGGCGGCAACGGTCTTGCGGGCAACGACGCGAGCGCCCGCCTTCATGCCGTTTTCAGCGCATGCTTGGGTAAAACTCTGAACATCGTCCTTCTGATGCACCTTGCGAATTATCTTTGTCGCGGTCACAAACGTACCACGCCCCTGCCGCTTGGTGAGATACCCCTCGCCCACAAGCTCCTCTATTGCGCGGCGAACCGTGACCCTTCCCACGCCGTACATCTTAGAAAGCTCAAGTTCCGTTGGAATCTGCGAGTCAACGGGATATGTCCCCTGTTCGATATCGCTCTTAAGCAAATCGAGCACCTGTTGATACAGCGGGGCGGAAGAGCCCCCATCCAGATGCGCATCCACAAAAACTCTCCCTTTAAGGCGTTCGCGATCTCAACGACTCCATTCTACCGCACACGGAAAAATGAGGTTAAACACATAGGGGCCCTGCATGTTTGAGCGTATCGGGAATCTGGTCGCTGATTTCGTCCACATTTGCTTGCGAAAAACCAAAACGCTCCTCGCGCTTGGCGAACACGGTGAGGCCCGCCGCCTTGCACGCAGCGATCGATGATGCTCGTGTGATGTTGGCTTCCTTCCTTTGCTTGCGAGGCGCGTCACTCGTCCTGCTGAGCCGCGGGCCCATCGTTCGGCGTGGCCTGCCTGCGCGGGGCATGCCGGGAATTGATGTAGTCGTATGCGTAGGCGATCTCCGTGACGGGGACCTCCACGTGGTAATGGGCGGAAATGTCAGAGAAGCTCGTGCGGAATGCCTCGACGAAATCGTTGTGTTCATTGGCGAAGCGCTGCTCGTCTGCGTAGTTCTCGATGGGGCTTCTGGTCACGAGGCGCTCCACGAGACAACACAGGTGCACGTAGAGCCCCATGCTCACACGAGCGCCAATCACGTCTCCGGTGAGCTGCTGGAGCCGCTCTGCGGCACTCTCGATTTCGCCGAAGAGCTTGTTGGGGTTAAGGATTGTGATGGACTCGACCACGTTCCTGAGGGTCATGTTCTTGACGAGATTCTGGTGGAACGTGCGCAAGCTGTCCGCGTCGAGCAAGCGTGCGAAGGCGCGGTCTATCTGGGCCGTTCCTTCGCCGGCGATGAGTTCCTCGAGCGAAATGAACGGGACTCCGTCGGCGTGCGGATTGTCCGTGCCGATGACCGAGCGCACGTTGTACTGGGAGAAGGCGGCATCCTCAGATCCGTTATTGGCGAGCTGCCGCCAGTCAACGGCGACAAGCCGCGCGGGGGACTCGCCAGGCAGGCTCTGCGCCACGAGATCGCGGATCCGCGCAGCTGCGTCAAGTCCGCCTTCGGAGCAGAAGACAATCGCGTCCGGTCGGGCGTTGCGCGCCACGATGTGATAATTACAGGTGCAAGCTGCCGCAGCATCGTCGAGAACCTCTCGCACGGAGCGACCCGCGATAAGTCCGGCGCCAACCTCCACCGCAAGGCCGGTAGAGGCGTTGTTTATGATGCCGAGCGTCATGCCGGAGGTGGATTCCAGACTCTTATAAATATCCTGGAGCGATCCCATGTCCACGAGGATGACGACCTCGTCTGCGTAGGAGAAGCGGTCGATGATTTGCTGAAGAGGAACAGCGACGTCCGTAACCTTCTGGTCGTAGGGCATGTCGATGGCCTCGAAGACCCTCGTGTCAAGAATCCGATTGGCGGCGTCGGCGATGCTCGTGGCGGTCGAGTAGCCATGACTGAGGACGATACCGACGCTCCGACGACGCTTAGACGGGTCGAGTGCGAGTGCCGCATGCGCAAGGACGAGCAGACACGTGAGATCGTCGAGTGCGATGCCGAGCGTGGCCTTGAGTTCATCAGCGATGCAGGCGCAGACAGTAACGGCAAAGCGGTTGCGCTGGGCCACGACGCCGCGCATGCCGGAAAGCTCGCTTGCATGGGAGCTCTTCCAACGCGAGAGGCTTGCGGGCGGCCACAGCTGGAGGCAGATGCCCTGGGCGATTAGATGCGAGCTCTTTCGGGACAAATCGATCGAGTAGAGTTCGTTCACGGAAGTGACGACGCTGTCGGCGATCTGCTCGTATGCGTCGGACTTCGAGCGGCCCGGGTTTTGCCCGAACGCCAGGTAGTCCTCGAGGTCGCGGGCTCGCTCCACCAGCTGAGCGCTGCACGCGCCCCCATCAAGCGTGCCTTCGCGATAGCTCTCGTATGGCTCCAGCATGGCGTCGAGTACATGCCGTGCGCGGTCGTCCGCCTGGCTTTGGATGCTCCGGGTGGTGTCGATGAGCTGCATGTCGTTCTCGCTGCGCTCGAGTGCGGAGCCGGCAAGGATTGCGGAGGGAAGCTGGTAGGTGCGAATCTCCAGGCTTTCACCCTTCGTGTCTAGATAGGCCTCGGCGCAACAGTTGGTGATGCAGTCGCGCAGGCCGCGTACGTTCTCCTCGAAGTTGGTGCCGGCGAGGGCTCGGAAGGCTCCGCGACTTATGAGGATGTCGCGTCCTATGCGTCGGCCCTCCTCCTTGAGGAAGTGGAGAGTCAGTTCCTCACGCTCCTCCTGGGTGCGCTCGCGCAGAGACGGCACCTGGGCGGACATGGGGATGCGACGCGTGAGGCTGCGGCACTCGGTACTGTCTGCCTCGTTTGAGGTGGCAAAGATAAGGCGCACAGCAGGGGCTGGCACAATGGCGCCCGCCTGTGCGGAGGCCCACTCCAAGAGCGCGTCCTGGGCAGCGGGTGAGAGGGCGTCGACGTCCTTGAGATAAACGATGCCGCCGCTCGCCCGATCTGCAGGCCCGCCATCTGCGCACAGGTCGTGAGTGAGCGCGCGGGCATCGTCTGCGTAATGCGAGCAGTCGATGCTCACAAGCTTGGCTTCCTGCTGCAGGACGCCGACGTTCTTGCCGTATTCGAGGGCAAGTTCGGCGAGTAGACCCTTGCCGGTTCCCGAGGCGCCACAGAGCAGGATGGGCAGGCCAGCTGGCGGGTACTTGAGCGCGGCGCAGAGCTGGCTGATGCAGGGCGCAAGGCTCAGCTCGTGACCGATTGCGCGGTCGAAGTCGAGTCGCTCGCCGTTTCCGAGCGTGGCGAAGAGCTGCTCGACCGAAGGGTAGGTGCTACGCTCAATGCGAGACTGGAAGAAGCGTTCGAGGGAGCGGCGGTGGAAGTAGCACACCGGTCGTGCCCCTGCTTTCACCACGAGGCCAGCGCGCACGAGCTCGTTGAGATACTGACTTGCCAGGCTGCGCGAGATGGCGAGCGAGTCGGTTATAGATGCCGTGGTGAAGTGGTCGAGACGGTTCTGGATGCGCCCGCCCCGCGTGCTGCCAAGCTCGCGCGTGATGCGATCGAGGTAGGCAAGCAGGTCTTTCTGTGTCTCGGGGATGTTCATGCGGCTGGTCCTCCTTTCGTCCCACACCTTACGGGCGGGGTGGTGCTCGGGACGGGTTGGCGCCCGCGTTTTGTCACGGGCACGTGAACTTCGGCACTCCATGATACATCTGTAGTGGCATATGGCGACTTCTCGACACCTGCGCTCGACACAGCGAGCGGCAACAGCGCTGTCCGCCGAGCGCCTCACGGGCGTATCCCAACCGTAGGAGTGCGCTTTGCCACCTTTGACTGCCTCCCTGTCGGCAAGCGGCTCGCCGTTCGCTCCGTCTCTGACCACATCGCTCGAATCGACTCTGCCGCCGGCGCTGTGGTGGCCGTCGTGCCCGCAAAGGTCATCAAGCAGGCCGACGAGGTCACCGCGGGCAAGGTCTCCCTCGTCGACGCACTCAGGAATCTGTAGGCGAGGCCCCTAAGGCCGCCTCGCTGTCGGCAGCCCGGGGCCATGTGCCATCAGGGCACAGGACGAGTCCGGTCGCCGGAATGCGGCCGGACCCGTTGTTCGCGTGTTTTGCTGGGGGAGTCGCTGTGGCGACGAGGTTCACTGGCTTACTTTTCCTGTTCGCGCAGCCCCTTCGCCAAGGCTATGTTGGACAGTTTGAGTTCGCCATTCGTTACCGTAACAGCAAGCGAGTGGCCGAACTTCTCGCAGACGCGTGTCGTGAGTGCGGTACCGTCGAGGTAGAGGACGAGGATGTTGTCGTCAACGATGAGCTGCAGGTGGTAAGAACGCCCGGACTCGAGCCAGACTGGCCTCCAAAGCCCCTTATCCATTACGCGGAACCACTTGTAACAGGGGCTCTTGTCGAACGAGAGCCGATTCGCGTCGAGGTCGAAGCGGTATTCGTACGACTCGTCGGTCTCGAGATTCTTGTAGGCTCGAATTGAGAAGTCGCAAGCGTCCCTGAACGTCACGTCTGCCTCGAAGCAGAAGATCTCGCCTGCGTTTTCGGTGATTACGCACTCCGTTCGTTCGTGGTCTCCGCGAAGCTCGATATCCGGGACGGCATCAGGGCACTCGAACGCATCCTTTATGCTTTGGGGAGGGCGAACGCCGAGGGTGCCATTGGGGCGCTGGTACACCTCATGGGGCATAAACGAGCCACCCCAAAGCCAGTTGGCCCGGTCATCGTCGTTCTCGCGCGTGGGGACCCAGCCGGACAGAATCCTGCGCGATCCGTCGAAGGCGGTCCGTCCGGCGTAATACGCCCTCCCGTCGAAGGCGTCATCTCTCGGCTTCTCCCACGGACCGTAGAGATCGCGGCTCATGCGGTAGACGATCTTGTTCTCGTCGCTGTACTCAGAGTAGACCAGGTACCACCAATCGCCAATTTTAAAAATGTCTGGCATTTCGAACATGGTGTAGAGGCCGGGGGCCCAGAAGTCGCCCTTGAACTGCCAGTGCTCGAGGTCCTTCGACGTAAAGTGAACGAGCCTGCCAGTTTGGAGGGTTTTGGAGGGGTCGTCTCCCTTACGCGTGCCCAGTACGAGGAGGTATTCCTTCCGGTCGTCATCCCATATTACGAAAGGGTCGCGCCAGTTGCGCCCATCGTATCCTGGCTGAGGCGTGAGCTCTACTGCAACGCCCGTCTTTTTCCACGTCGCATAATCATCCGAGCAGGCCTTCGCCTGCATGAGCACCTGGGACGTTTTGCCTTCTCGCAGGTAGTTGCGGTTAAACCCGGTATAGAAAGCGCGTACCTCCCCTTTTGCCTCGTAAACGGTTCCGGCGTAGATGAACTGGTCTTGGTCGTCTTCTCCGCCGTGGGGGATCGCCGTTCCGTGTTCCTGGTACGTCACGAAGTCCTGGGTGGTCGCGAGCGACCACCCAAAGGGCTGTCCTTCGGCAAGCGGAGCGGGGTCGCGCGTGTCACGCTGGTGGTATAGATAGAACGTGCCGTCCTTGCCGAAGGGCATGACGTCTCCCACCCACACGTCCTTCGGTTGGTAGAACAGGTGCTGGTTATTGGTCGGGACTTTGCGCATGTCTCGTCCTCCTTACTGTCGCGTCTTTCCTATTCGTCTTCTTCGTCAACGTCCGGAGTAAGATCTCCGAGGTAGACGAGCTGCTCTTTGGCTTGGGTGACGACATGCCTCACCACATCGGGAGTAAGCTGTCCGGCGTGGAGCGAGAGCTCGAGGGCCACGGGAAGGTTTACGCCGGTCACTATGAACGCGCCTCGCGGAGCCGAGCAGGCTACGAGCTGGTTTACGCTGCCCTGAAGGATGTCGGTGAGAACGAGGGTCTCGTCATCTTCGGCGATGCCCTCGAATGCGCTGGCGAGCTTCTCCTCGAGCGGGGTTTCGTCTGTAAACGCGCAGACAACCCTGATGTCGTGCCCCGGTCCTATGATGGCCTTGAGCGTGTCTCCGAGTCCGGCTGCCAGGCCGTAGTGCGATGCAATGATGATGTGCCTCATAATGCGTCCTTTGTGGGTTGGTCTAGCCCTAGGCTAGGCAGCAAGAATGCCGAAAGCCGCGCACACCCACGAGATGATGAGGATGCCGAGGACAATCTTGTTGATGCTGACCTTGCGCTTGACGAGGGCGTAGACGATGGCTGTGGCTATTACGGGCAGCATGCCGACCATGATTTGGTCGAGGATGCCCGTCTGGACGTCGAGCGTGACGTCACCCATGGTGAACGTGAGACCACACGAGACCTTGATGACGGTGGGGATGAGCGCACCGACGACCATCATGCCAAGTGCCGACGTCGACTCGGTGAAAACGGACATCTTCTCGGCAAGGGTCGTGAAGAGCTTGTCGCCGAACTTATAGCCTATGCGCCAGTCAAAGAGCTTCCATACGAAGATGGCGATGGCGACGGCGAGCCAGAGAAGCACGCCGACGGGGTTTCCCGCCTGTCCCATGTAGGCGGCGATGGAGCCGAAGATGGTGGGAATGAGGATGGCGAAGATCGTATCGCCGACTCCTGAGAGGGAGCCCATGAGGCCAATCTTAAGGTCTTGGACCGCGTCGATGGCGTCATTGTGCCCCTTGTCCTCCAAGGCTAGGCCGGCGCCGAGGAGCAGGCCGCTTACCTGGGGAGTCGCATTGTAATAGCGATAGGTGCTCAGAAGTGACCTGCGGTAGCCCTCCTCGTCTCCTGCATAGATCTTGCGCAGGGCGGGTTCGGTTGCGAACATGACCGCCGGGGCACACTGGGACTCATAGTTATAGATGGACGCGCCGAGCATCCAGCGGCGGCCGCAACGGTCGAGATCGGAAACGGTGAGGACTGGCTGGTACGTTCCGTCTGCCAGGCGGGTTGGCGCTTCGTTTGCCTTGGTGGCGTTAACTTCGTTACTCATCTTCCAGACCTCCAGCGTCGAGGGCGTTTACGGACGGATTGCTGTGCGACTTGTAGTACTCGATGGCCGCGGCGGCACCGAGCAGGGCAATGGGGAGAATGCTTATCTGCAGGTAGGCGGCCAGAACGAAGCCAACGATGGCGTAGGCGATGAATTTCTTCATTGGCATGAAGGACAGAAGCATCGCAAGGCCGACGACGGGGAGGATACCGGCGGCGATGGAGAGGCCGGTCGTGAACCAGGAGGGCATGACGGAGAGGAAAGCGTTGACGGCATCGGCGCCAAAGAGCAGTACGGCAAACGTGGGGATGGCCGCCGTAAGGCCATAGAAGACCGGACCGAGGAAAAGTACGCTCTTCATCTGCGAGTACTTGCCCTCTTCGGCAAAGCGCTGCGAGGTACGCCCGAGGAAGCCGTTTGCCGTCTTGGCGATGACGTCGAGCTGAAGGCCGAGCATGCCGACTGCGATTCCGGCGGCAACGCCGACGCTCGCCTCCTGACCCGAGGTGATGGCAACGACGGCGCCAATGATGGCGGCAGTGGGATAGTCGGGGACGGAGGCTCCTCCCATGGCCGCCACGCCCAGGCTCATGAGTTGGACGATGGCGCCGACGGCGAGGCCGGTTACGGGGTCGCCGAGCGCAAGTCCGACGAACCATGCTGGCGTGACGGACATGTTCGTGAGAATTTGTCCCGCGTTCTTCTCGGCTCCGTAGATGAAGGCGATGAGTGTAACGACGGCTATCTGGATGATGGATGGTGTCATAAGTTCACTCCCTTGCTAAAGCGTGATGATGCTGGAGAGCTCTACGGGCTTGTCGGCCGGCACATAGCGAACGGTGATGTCGCAGCCGGTGCCAGCAATCGCTCGATATGCGGGCAGCTCGTCTTTGGTGACGTAGGCGCGACTGCTCACCTGGACGGCGTCTGACCCCTCTTCGGGAAAGACTGTGCCTCCGACCACGAGTGTGGGAACAACCTGGCCCGTCTGTATGACGTCGAGGATGGTCTGGGGGTCTCGCGCCACGATGAAGACCGTGTGGTCGTCGTACTTGCCCGCCCGATAGTTCGTGAGAGCCGTCTCCTTGTTGATAATGGAGAGGGCGACTCCCGAGGGCTTTGCCATCCGCATGGCGGCCTTCTTGGTCGGGTCGTTGGCGACGATGTCATCGATGACCATGAGACGCTGCGGACGGAACTCGGGTACCCACTGGGTTGCCACTATGCCGTGTAGCAGGCGGTTGTCGATGCGTGCTGCGATGATGCTCATGTGATGTTGGCTTCCTTCCTTTGCTTGCGTGACGCGTTTCGGCATGGCCTGTGCCGAAGCGCGTCATTCGTCCTGCCGGGCCGCGGACCCGTCGTTCAGCGTGGCCTGCCTGCGCGGGGCATGCCGGGAATTGATGTAGTCGTATGCGTAGGCGATCTCCGCGACGGGGACCTCCACGTGGTAATGGGCGGAAATGTCAGAGAAGCTCGTGCGGAATGCGATCGAGGTAGGCTCTGTGTCTCGGGGATGTTCATGCGGCTGGTCCTCCTTTCGCCACACACCTTACGGGCGGGGTGGTGCGCGGAACGGGTTGGCGCCAGTGTTTCGTCACGGGCGCGTGCACTTCGGCACTCCATGCTACATCTGAGTGGCATATGGCGACTTCTCGACACTCGCGCTCGACACAGCGAGCGGAAATGGCGCTGCCTGCCGAGCGCCTCGCGGGCGCATCCCGACCGCAGAAGTGAGCGCGAAGGCTCGTCGAAGTGCTGGGTGGGGGACCGGCGGTCTGGATACGCGGTTTCGTTCGGCGAAGGCGGCGAGGCGAATGGCATGGCGAACGTACGGGTTTGACGTGAACGGGTTGCCCGTGGCGGCGTGGTATCGGGAGGAGACGGTCGAGCAGGTGCTCGCGCCGCTGCTCACCCGTCTCGCGCGCTCGCATCAGGAGAAGGGGTCGCAGGCCCATCTCGGCAACCCGGTGCGCATACGCTATTGCGACCGGGACGGCCACGTGTCGCGAACGGATATCGTCCGCCAGGTGGACGTCGCGCCGCGAAATGCAGACTCGCCTCAATCGTCGGTAAGGGGTGCCGCGGGCGATACGATGGAATCCACGGACCGCACCGCGCCGCCGAGATTGCGACGCGAACGCAGGCGATGCGCCCGAAAAACTCCTCCGCGCATGTAGGGCGAAACGCCAGATTGGAGCTCCATGAACGATTTCTCCTTCTACTCCCCCACCCGCTTTGTCTTTGGGCGAAAAGCGACCGACAAGGTTGGGGGACTCTGTCCGCCTCCGGCTACCGCTGAGCGCTCATTGTCTACGGCAGGGGTTCCGCAGTTCGCTGCGGAACGCTCGTCCGCGTGAGGGCATCGCTCGATGCCGCGGGCGTGGAGCACATCGGGCTTGGAGGGGTGCGTCCAAACCCCGAAATAGGCTTGGCACGAGAAGGCGTCGAGCTCGCACGGGCAAACGACGCCGACATCATCCTGCCCGTGGGCGGCGGCTCCGTCATGGACTGCGCGAAGGCCATCGCACTGGGGCGGTATACGACGGCGACGTATGGGACTTCTTCCGCAAGCGCGCCGTTCCCGCCGACCGCATCGACGTCGCCTGCGTGGTGACCATCCCCGCATCCGGTTCCGAGGCCTCTAACTCCTGCGTTATCAGCAACGACGAGGAGCACCTCAAATGCAGCATTAACACGGACCTCAACCGCCCGGCCATCGCCTTCCTCGACCCGGAGCTGACCTTCAGCCTGCCCGCCTGCCAGACCGCCGCGGGAGTGACCGACATGATCGCCCATATCATGGAGCGACTCTTCTCCGGCGAGCCCGCCGTGGGCGTAACCGACAACATCGCCTGCGGGCTAGTGCGCGCCGCGAGGGAGGCGGCGCCCAAGGTGATGGAGAACCCCGATGACTACGACGCCCGCGCCGAGATCATGTGGGTGGGTACGCTCGCCCATAACGCCCTGCGCGACGGCGATTGGACCTGCCGCGGCCTTGAGCACGAGCTATCCGCACTGGACACCAAGATCACGCACGGCGCCGGCCTCGCCGTCATCTTCCCCGCCTGGATGCGCTACGTATGGCGAGAGCACCCTGAGCGCTTCCTGGAGTTCAGCGCCCAGGCCCTTGGCATCGAACCCATCGATTCGGACGCGGACGAGCTCGATGTGGAGGTAACCCCCGAGCAGGCAATCGAGTACGCGGTCGAAGCGACCATCGACGAGCTGCAGGATTTCTTCGTCTCGCTGGGAATGCCGCGCGCGCTATCGGAGTTCGGAGTCACCGAGGACGATATCGAAAAGATGATTCCGGGCCTCAAGATCAACCGCGGAGAGCTCTTCGGCAGCTTCAGGAAGCTCACGCTGGACAACGCGAGAAAGATTTACCGCAGCGCACTCTAGGAAACAGATGCCAGTCCCCCACGGGCGAGCAGCACGGCGGCCCCCGCAAACCAGAAACGGCGCCGCTCCCGCGACGCCGTCATATTCCCTGGTGCCCCCGGGCGGATTCGAACCGTCGACACCCGCTTTAGGAGAGCGGTGCTCTATCCCCTGAGCTACGGAGGCATGTTGTACTAGTGTAGCAGATTTACCCCTTTGCCATGTAGCGCATGGCCACTCATCGAGAAGGCTCTATAGCGAATAGTTTCCGAGGGCAATCCTCAATATCGGAAAGAATAACCCGGAATAACGCGAAATAATGGGACAAGCTTTCCCAACTGGCCCTCAAAAGGAAAATGCATCCCGGAATGAGAACAAATTCCGGGATGCATTTTCCGCCATCTATCGCCAACGATTAGCTGTCTCTGTGGAAAAGGCTCTTGATGGCAGCGGGGATGCTCTTGGCGCCCTTGGCCGTCACATCGATAAAGTCGGGCGAACGCACGAGCTTATTCTCGTCGACGTACTTGCGGACCGCGCGAAGCGTCTCTTTGTCGTCGCGCGTCGAAAACGTAAAGTGACCGTTGTCCTTGGTGAAGATGGCAAAACGCGTAATCTTCTTGGTGCCGCGCAAAACCTCGGCGGCAATATAGTCGACCTCGTCCCACGGGATTTGAATATAATCCTCGGGATTGCGCTCGTTATAGTACTCAAACGCCTTATTGCCCACCATCACGTTACCGTGGCTGGTAAGCCCCATCAGGCAGGTTGCCGGCGTTGCCAGATCGACCGTGCTGTTCTGAGATTGCGCCATACGCGCCTCGCCCTCCAATAAAAACAATCGGACCGCATCCAGTGTACCCACCGGGTGCGGTCCGTTTCAATGGCTCAAAAGCCCTTACCTAGCAACTCTCGGTCTTAAGCCGAAGCGTGCTTACATGAAGCCGCAGAAGCGACCGATGATGCCGACGGCGAAGAGAGCCAGGATGATGACGATCGGGCTAACCTTCTTCTTGAGGAGCTTGCAGACCAGCAGGGTCAGGCACACGGCGGCAAGGCCGGGGATGAGCTGATCGAGGTTACCCTGGAGCGTGGTGACCTTCATCTGATCAAGGGCGGTAGCACCGACGGAGTTGTACATCGTCAGCGCTTCCTTGATACCCTCGGAACCGGAAGGCAGGCTAGCCCAGTCGATAAAGGCGCCAGCAGACTGCTTGACCGTGGAGACGATCGGGGTGAAGGAAATGGACACCCAGCGCTCGACCAGGGCGCCGATGATGAACATACCCAGGATGGAAGCGCCCTCGGTGACCTTGCCCATCAGACCGCCGGAGAGGTCCTTGGCGATAGAGGAGCCGACCTTGTAGCCAAACTCCTGTGTGTACCACAGGAAAGCGTAACGGATGATGTTCCACGCGAAGAAGAACAGCAACGGACCGACGATGCTGCCGGACATGGCCAGGGAAGCGCCCAGAGCGCCCAGAATCGGGCGAAGGGTGAACCAGAAGACGGGGTCACCGACGCCGGCGAGCGGGCCCATCATACCGACCTTGACGCCCTGGATGGCGACGTCATCGATCGGAGCACCGTTGGCGCGCTCCTCCTCGAGGGCGAGGGTAACGCCAATGACGGGGGCGGAAACATAGGGGTGGGTGTTATAGAACTCCAGGTGGCGCTTAAGCGCGGCAATCTGGTCATCCTTGCTGGTGTAGAGCTTCTTGATCGCAGGGATCATTGCGAAGCACCAGCCGCCGTTCTGCATACGCTCGTAGTTCCACGAGCCCTGAAGGAACTGATGACGGAAGCAAACCTTCTTACGGTCAGCCTTGGTGAGCTGAATCTTGTTCTCTGCCATATGTATCACTCCCCTCCTACTCGTAATCGTTCAGAATGTCGCCGAGCGGGTCGCCGGAGCCACCGCCCGTGCCGCCACCCTGCTTGGCCAGATCCTTAAGGCCAAGGTAGATGAGGGCAAGGGAGATGCCGATGAGGCCAAGGGCGATCAGCGTGAGCTGAGGGATGGCAGCAAGGACAAAGCCGAGGATGAAGAACGGCCAGGTCTCCTTGGTGGCCATCATGTTGATGACCATGGCGTAACCGACGGAAGCGACCATGCCGCCGCCGACGGCCATGCCGCCGGACAGCCAGTCGGGCATAGCGTTAAGCGCGTTGGTAACAGCCTCGGCCGGGATAACGCACAGAAGTACTGCCGGGATGGCGATACGAAGGCCCTGCATGAGGATGGCAGCGTACTGCCAGCGCTCGATGCCGGAGAAGTCGCCCTTCTCGGCGCAACCGTCCATGGCGTGAGCGATAGCGGTAGCAATGGTACGGCAGATCATGGTCAGGAACAGACCAGCGACCGACAGCGGGACGGCGACGGCGATGGCCGCGGTAACGGCCTTGGCCGAATCGGTGGCGCCGCCGTTGAGGGCGAGCACCATGATGATCGAAGAAGCGACCGAGGCCAGAGCGGCGTCAGGCGCGACGGCGGCGCCGACGTTAGCCCAGCCAAGGGCCATCATCTGGAGCGAACCGCCCAGGAGGATGCCCTCCTGAAGGTGACCGGTTACGAGACCGATAAGCGTGCATGCCACGAGCGGCTGATGGAACTGGAACTCATCCAGAATGCCTTCCATACCGGCAAGCAACGCGACAATCGCAACAAGCAGAATAGTGATTGCAGACATGTATCGGACCCTCCTTTACTATGCTTGAGCGGCCAGTTCGGCCTTAGCTTTCTTCAACATGGCGTCGAGATCCTCGGAGGAATCCGAAGGAACCTTGCGGACCTCGAACTTGACGCCCTTGGCCTTGAGGGCCTCGAGAGTCTTAACGTCATCATCGCCCATAGCGACGGCGTTGGTGACGACGACCTTGCCCTTGGAGTGAGCCATGGAACCGATGTTGACTTCCTTGATGTCGACGCCGGCCTCGATGGCCCTGAGCAGATCCTGCGGGTTCTCGAAGAGCAGCATGGCCTTGGTGTCACCAAAGCGCGTGTCCTTGACGACCTCGGCCATCTTCTTGATGGGCACGACGTTGGCATGGACTCCCGGAGGGGCAGCCTGCTCGATCATGGTCTTGCGGAGCTCGTCGTGAGCAACGCCGTCGGAGACCACGATGATGCGGTTGGGGTTGATCTGCTTGGTCCACGTGGTGGCCACCTGACCATGAAGCAGACGGGTGTCGATACGGACGTGGGCGATCTTGATGTGCCCATCGCCGATGACCGTTCCCGGAGGGATGGCGCCTGCAGGAGCAGCGGCGGCCGCAGCCGGCTTCTTCTCCTCGGGCTCCAGAGACTCGGGCTTGACACGCACGCCGGCCTTAGCCTCAGTCACGAGATGTTTTGCGATCGCATGTGCAGTGTTCTTTGCGTCAAAGCGCTGCGAATATGCCTCGATGAGCATAGGCAGGTTGACACCGGTGACGATAGCCCAGGAATCGTGGCCCTCGATGAGCCCGCTGATCTGGTTGAACGGCGTGCCGCCCCACAGATCAACGAGGAAGAGCACCTGCTCCTGGTCCTCGAAGGAAGCGACTGCTTCCTCGACCTTGGCACGGAAATCGTCGGGGCCCATGCTCGGCTCGAGCGAGACCACGGCAACAGACGGCTGATCGCCAAAGACCATCGAGCCCGTCTGCTTGATTCCAGCTGCCAAGTCCCCGTGGCTAGCAAGAACAATACTTACCATCACATAACCTCCTTTTTGTCTACGTATTTCCTACACGACATGAAAGGAGTATACCTGTTTGGATTGTGGAATTATAGCTAAATTCGCAAAAGGTTGGATTATTTGTTTAAACGTCTATGTTTGTTACAAATTGATTACGTTGCTGGCTTATAGCTCATTGCCTGCTAAAACGTGATTTGCTGATTGTTTTCAAAGACATATAAAGGTGCACCGTTCGTTAAGACCGCTTTTAGGTGAATCCCAATGCGTCTGCGTGCCACCATTTTGTTTAAACAGACATGACTTGACTAACCGAAGCAAATATGTTTAGAACTCTAGCCCATGTAGACATTAGATGTTAGGCGATGTGGAGAGGGTTGGCGGCGTCGACGGCATCGGGGGCGTCGGAGAGGCCGTCAGGAGCAGCGTCTGCCGGGTCCTCGTCGGGGGTCTCGATCTGCTTGATCATGACCTCCTGGCCCTGCAGCAGATAGGTCTCGCCGCTACCGCAATGGGGGCAGGTCTTGCCGTGCTCGACCGTCGCGTAGTCGCAGCCGCACGCCTCGCAATGCGTCACGGCCTCGACAGGCTCCACAATAAGCTCCGCGCCCTGCGTGATAGGCTTTTTATCTGCCGCCCAGCGCCAAGCATCAAGCAGCAGATCGGGAACGACGCCCGAGACCTCGCCCAGGAGCAGCGTCACGCTCGAAACGCGACTCACGCCATTGGCGCGCGCCACATTCTCGACATCGCGAATGATGTGATAGACGATTCCTAATTCATGCACTTTTTCTTCCGCCGTTCTACCGAACGGCGGTCGGCTTGACGCTGCGCGAGCCCCAGACGGGCGATCTGCCTTTCAATCGTCGGGCATGGGCAAAAGCCCTATGCCCTCCTCTTTCAAGGCACCTCGCCACGCCTGGGACTCGCTCGCTGTCCAACCGCTCTCTGCGCCGTTCTCCTGCTTGTTGCGTTTCTTACTTCTTCCCAAATTTGATCTTAATGGCGCGCTTGAGCGCGTACTTGCCCAGGCTTGGGAGCTTTTGCTCGTATTTGACCATCGTTGAGCACTCGGGGCGGTCGCGATCCAGATGGATGGCGTCAAACGCGCACTTGGTGGTGCACAGGCCGCAGCCGATGCACTTGTTGGGGTCGACGATCGAGGCGCCGCAGCCCAGGCAGCGGGCGGTCTCGGCGCGCACCTGCTCTTCGGTAAAGGTCTCGACGTACTCGCTAAACGGCGCGGCCTTCTCGCGCTCGCGGTCCACATGGGCAACCTCGCGGCTCGCGTTGTCGTAGCTCTCGATCACGACGTCGTCGCGGTCAAGCGCGGTGTAGCGGCGCTGGTTGCGGCCGATCGTGAGCGTGGAGCCCGGCTGCACAAAGCGATGGATGGACACGGCGGCCTCGTGGCCGGCGGCGATGGCATCGATGGCAAAGCTGGGGCCGGTGTAGACGTCGCCGCCCACAAAGATGTCTGGCTCGGCGGTCTGGTACGTCTGGGGGTCGGCAAGGGCACCCTGACCGCGGCCAAGCTCCACCTTGGAGCCAGCCAGCAGGTCGCCCCACACAATGGACTGGCCGATGGACATGACCACGCGGTCGGCATCGACGCGGCGCAGGTCGTTCTCGTCGTACTCGGGCGCAAAACGGCCCTCGTCGTCAAAGACGCGCGTGCAGCGCTTGAAGGTGATGCCGCACACACGGCCAGCCTCGTCCAGGTGAACCTCCTTGGGGCCCCAACCGCAGCTGATGTGCGCGCCGTCCTCGATGGCCTCGCGACGCTCCTCCTCGCTGGCGGGCATCTGGGCCTCGCTCTCCAGGCAGAACATCTCAACATGCTCAGAGCCCAGACGGCAGGCGTTGCGGGCAACGTCGATGGCCACGTTGCCGCCGCCCACCACGATGGTGCGGCCGGACAGGGTATCGATCTTGCCGCTGTTAACCTCGCGAAGGAAGTCGACGGCCACGGTCACGTCCTCGGCATCCTCGCCCGGAATACCGGCAAGGCGGCCGCCCTGGCAGCCAATAGCAACGTAGAAGGCCTTAAAGCCCTGCTCGCGCAGCTCGTCGAGCGTCACATCACGACCGACCTCCACGCCATAGCGGAACTCGGCACCCATCAGGCGAATGATCTCGACCTCGGCCTCGATGACGTCCTTCTGCAGCTTAAAGCTGGGAATACCGTAGGTGAGCATGCCACCCGGACGCTCGTTCTTTTCGAACACGACGGGCTTGTAGCCCTTCTCGGCCAGGTAGAACGCACAGGACAGGCCGGCAGGACCGGCGCCGATGATGGCGATCTTCTGGTCAAAGCCGCCGGCACGCGTCGGCGTCACCACGGGCGGGACATAGCGGGTCGCAGCGTCCAGATCGCGCTGGGCAATGAACTTCTTGACCTCGTCGATGGCCACGGCGGCGTCCACACGGCCGCGGGTGCAGGCATCCTCGCAGCGGCGGTTGCACACGCGGCCGCAGATGGCGGGCAGCGGGTTCTCACGCTTGATGAGCGCCAGCGCCTCGTCATAGCGACCCTGAGCCGCGAGCTTCAAATAGCCCTGAACGGCGACATGCGCGGGGCAAGCCGTCTTGCAGGGCGCGGTGCCGGACTCATGCGTCTCGATGCGGTTGTCGTTGCGGTAGTTGGGCGACCACTTGGTGTGGTCCCACTTGGTAGCGTCGGGCAGCTCCTGGCGCGGATACTCGGGCACCTGTCCGCCGGCCTTTTTGCTGCAGAGCCTCTGGCCCAGCTTGGCGGCGCCGGCCGGACACACCTCAACGCAGCGACCGCAGGCCACGCACTTGTCCTTCTCGACCTTGGCGACGTAGGCCGAGCGCGACAGGTTGGGCGTGTTGAACAGCTGAGAGGTGCGCAGGGCGTAGCACACGTTGACGTTGCAGTTGCAGATGGCGAAGATCTTGTTCTCGCCGTCGATGTTGGTGATCTGGTGCACAAAGCCGTTGTCCTCGGCCTGGCGCAAGATGTCGTAAACCTCATCGCGCGTCACATAGTGGCCACGATCGGTCTCGACCACGTAGTCGGCCATATCGCCCACGGCGATGCACCAATCGGCCGGGTCGTCGGCGCAGCCCTCACCCATCACGCGACGGCTCGCGCGGCAGCTGCAGGTGCTGGCGGCATACTTACCCTCGTATTTGTCGAGCCAATGCTCGATATGCTCGATCGGCACCGAGGTGCTTGCGGCGTCGATGGCCTTCTCGACCGGAATGACGTGCATGCCGATACCGGCACCTCCGGGCGGCACCATCGGCGTAGCACGGGACAGCGGCCCCTTGGACGCCTGCTCAAAGAACTTGGCATAGACCGGGTGCTCTTCGAGCTGGCCCACGCGCATGTTGAGGAACTCGGCGGAACCCGGTACCAACATGGGCAGCACCCACTGCTTGGCGCGCTCGGGATTTTCCCAGTTGTACTCGAGCAGACCCGTGTAGCTCATGTCGTCGAGCATCTTCTCGATCTGGGCCTCAGGCATGCCGGTGAGCTTGACCATCTCGGGCAGCGTATAGGGACGGCGCATCTTCATCTTGCAGAGCACTTCGGCCTGCTCGTCGGTTGCGGCCTCGGCAAACGACCAGTACTCGTAGCCCAGCAGCTCGTCGCGATGCAGCAGACGGTTAGTGCAGTGCTCGCACAGCTTGACGATTGCCTCGCGCGGATGCTCCGGCAGCGGCGGCACGAACTCCGAACCGATGTCGGGCTCGGTGTAACTAATTCCCGGTCCGTTGAGAATCATGGTTGTCCCTTCTCTTGCCGCAGTCCGGCGAGACCGCGGCGCCCCTCTTTTTTTGCAGGTCGGGCATGCCCCTATACCGTTCACCCGCCATTGTTGACATTGTGTCAAAAATAGTATTGACGAACCGTCAACAATATTCAAGACTGTTAGGCGAACGGTCAGGCTCAAACGGATGAAAGGCGGCAAGCGCATGAGCAGTAACGCAGCGAACACCTCTGTGGCCGACGCCGTCCCCGCGCCCGACAGCGCGGCAAAGCGCTTGACGGGCGACGAACGCCGTCGAGAGATTCTCGCCGCCGTGCGCGCCGTGAGCTCCGAGCTGGGCGTGTCGCATCTTTCGGTATCGGCCGTGACCAAGCGTGCCGGCTGTACGCGCTCGTTGTTCTACCACTACTTCGCCGATATGGACGCCGCCGTCACTGCCGTCATGGACGAGGCAATCGACGGTTTTATCTCCGAGCTCGAGCAGTGGAACGCCAGCCGCACGGTCGGCGACATCGAAGGCGCACTCGACACCGTCGCCCCGCTCTTTAAGCACCTGGTCGTGAGCGGCCACGAGCTGCCGAGCACGCTCACCTCGAGCAGCGGCGCGCTCTACGGCGGCTTTTTGCACAACGTGGTCCAGCGCGTGGCGCAGTATATCTGCGACACCACCGTGGTGGATTTTGTCGCCCATCATGAGCTACGCATCGACCATGTCTACGAGACGTTCTACACCCTCATCATGGGGTTGTTGATGTATATCCGCACGCACCCCGATGTGCCCGACGAGACGGTCAAGGAAATCATCGCCTCGACGCTCCACATCGAGGGCTATACCGCCAAGTATCCGGAGCGCAAGCCCCAGAACTGACGACATTTAGCCAAACTGCCCGCGATCAGAAGAGGGGCCGCGGGCGTGTGAAAGGAGAGCAGCATGCTGTTCGATGTTTGGGGTAGCGATGCCCTTATCCACTGGGCCGGCTGGGCCATGGTCTTTATTGGTCTGATCGTGCTCAACGAGGTCGGCCGCCGCACCAAGCTGGGCGCGGCAATCATCTTTGGCGTGGCTCCGCTGGCCATGACCATCTACTGCGTCGCCATCGCCATCGGCGTTTCGCAAGGTGCCGAGTGGGCACTCACCAACCCCACCCATGTGTACCAGAACAGCTGGTTCCACTACGCCAAGGTATACGCGGCGCTGGCCGGTTGCTGGGGCTTCATTGCCATTAAGTACCAGTGGGGCAAGATCGGCAAGGCGCATTGGTTCCGCGCATGGCCGTTTGTGATCGTCGCCATCAACATCATGATCGCCGTCGTGTCCGACTTTGAGAGCGCCTATCACTTCTTTGTCCTGGGCCAGTCCACTTGGGTCACCTCCGAAGGTGCTACGCAGCTGGCCGGCTGGAACAACGTGTTCAACGGCATCGCCGGTCTCATCAACATCTTCTGCATGACCGGTTGGTGGAGCGTCTACGCCTCCGAGGATCAGACCGACATGCTGTGGCCCGACATGACCTGGGTCTACATCATCGCCTACGATATCTGGAACTTCTGCTACACCTACAACTGCCTGCCCACCCACTCCTGGTTCTGCGGCTTTGCGCTGCTGCTGGCGCCCACCGTCGCCGCCTTTATCTGGAACAAGGGTGGATGGATCCAGAACCGCGCCTTTACGCTGGCCATTTGGTGCATGTTTGCCCAGGTGTTCCCGTATTTCCAGGAGGAGTCCATCTTTGTGACCCACTCCACGCTGGACCCCGGTGCCGCCACCGCAGTCTCGATCGCCGCACTGGTCGCCAACGTCGCCGCGATCATCTACATCGCCTACCGCGCCAAGAAGCTCGGCCGCAATCCCTACAAGCAGGATGTCTTTGAGGGCACCAGCGACTGGGAGAAGGCCACCGCTCGCCGCGCCAAGGTTGATTACGCGCACGCTGAGTAACGCGCCTGACGCAAACATCGCTTGAGTACGAAGCCGCATAACCGGCTCCGCGCAACTCAACGCATTGCAGGGCCCCCGGAATGTGATTCGTTCACGTTCCGGGGGCTTTTTGCTGCCGCGAGGATGCGGCTAAACGATGCACTCGGGTTAAATCGGATCTTATATTTCGCATGCGCTTTATATGGCTCCATTTTTGGGTACAGTGTTGTCCCGATATTGAGCTTGGGGGATATATGAAAGATGAGACGATGGGCCAAGAGGATGCGGCCCAAGATGCAGAAGCGTGTGCCGAGGCCCTGGAGAGCCTTGACCAGATTGCACTGGCCGAGATTGCGTTTGACGATTCGAGCGTTGATGTGCGAGATGAGCCGGAAATCGAAGCGCAGCCCGATGATCAGGATGCAAAAGACGATGGCGCCGCGCCCACCGAGGACGAGGCGGGGCACGAGGAATCCGAATGCGAGGCCGACGACCAGCCCGAATCCGACACGAGCGAGGAAACCATCTTGCTCGACAGCTTGCCCGCCGAAGATTCGCTGACCCGCGAGCTCCCTGGCTTAGGCTCTGCGCCTGCCGTAGACGAGACCATCGCCATGGGCGATATTCCCCTGCCGTCCGTTCCCTCGGCACGCGAGGCCGAGGTTCGCCATCGCAAGATGTCGCCCAGGCGACGCAACCTGATGGTGGCAGGCGTTGTTGCCATCGCGCTCGTCGCCGGCGGCGCGGGCTATGCGGCTTGGAACGGATACCAGCAAGAGCGGGCCGCCGTGGTTGCCGCAAACGCCCATACCATGATGTCGGTGCAAATTGGCGTACATGCCGCGGGGCTCGACTGCTCCACCGGCTCAAAGATCCCCGTGCAGGTGAGTGGCCAGGACTCCGACGGCTCTTCTGTGAGCGAAACGCTCTACGTTGACGAGCACGGTCGCGGCATTAAGCTGCTGCCCGGCGATTACACGCTCTCCATTGCTGGATCCCCCATCGCGGAAGACGGCACCATCTACACCGTCCCGACCACCAAGGCGCAGGTCACCATTAAGAGCGATGGGCAGGATCTGCGCGCTCAAGCCACCTTTAAGCTCAAGGTACCTTCGGCCGACACGGTGACTGACGACCAGATCGATGCCGCCGCCAAGTATGCCGAGGAAGGGGGCGCAAGCTCTGCCGCCGCGGCAAAGATACTCCAGCAGGCGGCAATTACGCGCCGCGATGCCGCCGCCAACGCCGTAAGCGCAAGCGAGGCTCAGTCCGCCCGCGATGCCGACGCTCGGCACAAGGCGACGAACCTGTATCAGCTCGATATTCCGGTTGAGTGGTATGGCAAGGTCGCAACCTGGCAAAACGGCAGCACGCTGTGCATTTATCTGGACAGCGACACCAACACACCGCTCGTGACGCTTGTCGCAGTGCGCGACGGCGAGACCTTTACCCCCGATGACGGCGATACGGTTTTGGGCACGGTCAGCCTGGGCAACGGCTACACCGTCTACGCCAGCGGCCCTGTCTATCCGTACGTGATTCCGCAAACCATCAACGGGCGCACGCAGAACCCCGTGTCGACCTACCCCATGGACACGGCGATTGAGCTTGTCGAGCTCACGACCGGCAACCGCTACACATACAGCCAGATCAAAAACGACCTGGTCGGTAAAGACGGCAAGGCAGACACCGCGACCAAACTCGAGACCGACTACCTCGCCCAGATTCTCCTGCCGAGCATCAAGGCCCAGGACTAGCCAGCCCGAAGACAGCCGCCCGACATCCACATCCCTAACGCAGTTGCGGTGGAATAGGGACGGTTTTTGCTGATCAAACTGCAAAACAGTCCCTATTTCACCGCAACTTATTGGCGGCCTTTTGGGTGGCACTCAGCGCCACGGGTCGGCTTCGAACATCGGCTCGCGCTCGGGGCGGCGATCGCTGTAGGGATCGTAGCCGTCGTCGTCCTCGTTCTCGGCGCGGATGTAGGGGTCGCGCGGCTTGGGCGCCGGTTTAGGCGCAGGCTTGGGTGCGGCGGGCACTGCCTCAGCCGCCGGTGCGTTCGTCTTGTTCTCGTCTTTCATCTGCATAGCTCCTTGCATCGCATCCGTTCAACATCATCGATTGTCGCACGAAAAAGGGCGGCGGACCCAATTGGATCCGCCGCCCTTGGCGTTTAGAGACGACTGGCAGGTTTTAAGGCATCTCCCAAAAATCTACTCGGCGTCGGGGACCTCGTAGGTGGCCGCCGGCGTATTGTCGCACACGACGGTAAAGCCGCCGTCCTTGTCGACATCGACCGTCACCTGATCGCCCTCGCGCACCGTGCCGTCGATGATAGCGGCGGCGATGGCATCCACGACCTCGCGCTGGACCAGACGCTTGAGCGGACGGGCGCCAAAGACCGGGTCCAGGCCGCCCACGGCGAGCATCTGCTTGGCCGCCGGGGTGATGGCAAGCGTCATGCGCTCCCTGGCCAGACGCGCGCGGACGTCGGCGAGCTGGATGTCGACGATCTTCTCGATCTGCGCCATGCCGAGCGGATGGAACACCACGATATCGTCGATACGGTTGAGGAACTCGGGGCGGAAGGTCTGAGCCATGGCCGCGTCGACCTGATGGCGCATCTCCTCCTCGTCCTTGCCCGAAAGCTCGGCGATAGCCTTGGAGCCCACGTTGCTCGTCATGATGATAATCGTGTTCTTGAAGGACACCTGGCGACCCTGACCGTCGGTCAGACGGCCGTCGTCAAGCACCTGCAGCAGCACGTTGAAGACATCTGGATGGGCCTTCTCCATCTCGTCAAGCAAGATCACGGAGTACGGACGACGGCGCACGGCTTCGGTGAGCTGTCCGCCCTCGTCGTAGCCCACGTATCCCGGAGGCGCACCGATCAGACGCTGGACGCTGAACTTCTCCATGTACTCGGACATGTCGATACGCACGAGCGCACGCTCGTCATCGAACAGGCACTCGGCAAGCGCCTTGGCGAGCTCGGTCTTACCCACGCCGGTAGGACCCAGGAAGAAGAAGCTTCCGATGGGCTTGTCCGGATCGGAGAGGCCCGCACGGCTGCGGCGCACAGCTGCGGCGACGGCGGAGACGGCCTCGTCCTGGCCGATGACGCGCTTATGCAGCTCGCCCTCCAGGCCCTTCAGCTTGTCGAGCTCGCCCTGCATCATCTTGGAGACGGGCACGCCGGTCCAGGCGCTCACGACCTCGGCGATCTCATCAGAGGTCACCTGTTCGTTGAGACCCTCGCCGTCCTGCTGCTTTTGCGCCTCGAGCGCAGCCTCGGAATCCTGAATCTGCTGCTGCAGACCAGGAATCACGGAGTAGCGCAGCTCGGACGCACGACCCAGATCGCCGTTGCGCGTCGCGCGCTCCTCTTCGCTCCTGGCCTCGTCGAGCTGTCCCTTGAGCTCTTGCACGTGGTCGATGGCGTTCTTTTGGTTGAGCCAGCCGGCCTTTTGCACGTTGAGCTTTTCCTGGACCTCGGCAATCTCTTGGCGCAGGGCCTCCAGACGCTCCTTGGAGGCGTCGTCGGTCTCCTTCATGAGCGCCTGCTCCTCGATCTGCAGCTGGGTGAGCTGACGCGTGGTGGCGTCGATCTCGACCGGCATGCTGTCGAGCTCCATGCGCAGGCGGCTTGCGGCCTCATCGACCAGGTCGATGGCCTTGTCGGGCAGGAAGCGGTCGGCGATGTAGCGATCGGAGAGGTCGGCGGCGGCCACGAGTGCACTATCGGTGATATGCACGCCGTGGAAGATCTCGTACTTCTCCTTGAGGCCACGCAGAATCGAGATGGTGTCCTCGACGGTAGGCTCGCTCACCATAACGGTCTGGAAACGACGGGCGAGCGCCGCGTCCTTCTCGATGTACTTGCGGTATTCGTCGAGCGTGGTCGCGCCGATCGCATGCAGGTCGCCACGGGCGAGCGCCGGCTTGAGGATGTTGCCGGCGTCCATGGAGCCCTCGGTGGCACCCGCGCCCACGATGGTGTGGAGCTCATCGATGAACAGGATGACCTTGCCCTCGGACTTCTGTACCTCCTTGAGCACGGCCTTCAAGCGGTCCTCGAACTCACCGCGGTACTTGGCGCCGGCGACCAGCGCGCTCATGTCGAGCTCGATGAGGTCGCGGTCGCGCAGCGTACTCGGCACGTCGCCGGCCACGATACGCTGGGCGATGCCCTCGACGATAGCTGTTTTACCGACGCCCGGCTCACCGATGAGCACGGGGTTGTTCTTGGTGCGGCGGGACAGGACCTGAATGGTACGACGGATCTCGTTGGTACGGCCGATGACCGGGTCGAGCTTACCGGCGCGGGCAAGATCGCAGATATTGCGTCCGTACTGCTCCAGCGCCTCAAACTGGGTCTTGTCCTCGGCAGACGTCACGCGGTCATCGCCGCGCAGTTCCTCGTAGACCTGCTCGATGCGCTCCTTGGTGACGCCGGCGTCGCGAAGAACGCGGCCGGCCTCGCCCTTGTCCTCGGCAAGCGCCATCAGCAGATGCTCGGTCACCACAAAGCTGTCGCCCATCTTGGTGGCCTTCTTCTCGGCCTTCTCGATGACGCGGACGAGCTCGTTGGACAGGCCCATCTGCTGACCCTCGCCCGACACCTTGGGCGCATGGTCGATGGCATCTTGTGTGGAGCGTGCAAGCTGGGCCGGGTCGGCACCGATGCGCTCGATGATCACGGAGATATTGCGCTCGCCGGCACCGAGCAGGGCGGACAGCAAGTGAATCGGCTCCACCGCGCCGGCCTGCGCGTCGGCAGCCGTGCTCATGGCGGTCTGCAGCGCCTCGCGCGACGTCATTGCTAGCTTATCGATTCTCATGGAATCACCTCTCTTGGGGCGGCCGCCCTACGGGGCGGCTTCACGTTGTTCGAGAAGTATTGTTGCCAGCTTTGCGCGATCTTATACATAAATCTAAGTCTCTATATATAAGATTTTCTGAGTGATTGAAAGATAGGGAGCAGGTGCGCTCACCCGCTACGGCCTCGTCCCCTTACTATCTCAATCTGTAACATCTAGCGGCTGTTTATGGCTCTAGATGTTACAGATCGAGATGAAATGACCAGCGCACCCGTTTATCTAAATCTGTAACATCTAGTCAGCAAATAGAGCTCTATCTGTTACAAATCGAGACGAACAGAAAACACCCGGATCAAAAATCTAAATCTGTAACACCGGGCCCACTTTTAGCGGCCAAGATGTTACAGATCGAGACAGACCGAAAACCACCACAAAGAGGACAGGCACCTTTGTGGTGGTCGCGGTCTCTACTCCTTCGCCGAACCCGTACTTCCCGATTCGACGGTCCAGGGCATCTCATCCTCGAACAGCCATGTACGGGCAGACCCACTATCGCGTGCAGTCTGCGGGTCAGGCAAGCAGGTCTGTTTATAGGCATCTTGGATACACTGACCCATAAAATCGTTGAGCTCGGTCTGGTCGCCCTCCATGACATAGGCGACATCGCCGTCCATGATGTAGATGCCCGGCCCCTCATTGCCCTCGTAGCCCGGATCGTACGAGACATCACATAACTTTGCGCCGTTTGCAGTGTCCAGCTCGATGGAAGAGTGGCATCCGCCAACCATGTCGTTCGCTTTTGCCCGATAGGACGCATATCCGTACCAACGCTTAAATGTTTTGCCCTTGAGTAGCTCGGACGCCCTATCGATCAGGCTTGTATCCGTGGTATAGCGCATGGCCCCAAGCTGAATACGCGGATAATTGCTAATACCCAGCACAGCCGGCTGCTCATCAAAATCAACGGTAATGGTCTCGGGCTTGTCGTCGCCGGTCAGAAGTTCGACAGATTGAGTCACAGGCTTGACCACCGGCTCCGTCACCGCAGCAGGTAGAAATGCCATACCGACAGCGCCCGCGCCAACCACAGCGATCGCAAGCGCCAAGACAATCAATCCAATACGGGCAGAACGGCTCACGGCAAAACACCCCACAATGCAAACCTTCGCCACCTGCACTAATGATACCGCCAGCTAACACTATTACCAAAAGAAGCCGCGCGCTCCTCACCACCACAAAGGGGACAGGCACCTTTGTGGTGGTTTTCGACGCTAACGGTCGACCATCTCGCGCAATGAGATTAAACTTGAATTGCTCTCTGAACATATCCATTTCTGCCTATCCTCAACAGATCTTTGTCTCGAGGAGCGCATATGAAGCCGCCTCATTCCACCGGTCGCAACGTCATCGCCATTCTCGCCATACCCATCGTGATGCTCTTCCTTATCGTCATCACGCCCTTTTCCCTTGGTATCACCTCGCCCTTCGATTTATGCGGAATGGTCGACGCCGGCTCGCGTGCCACCTCGCTCTCCTTTATCTGTCGCGGCGTGTTTTACGAAGATGGAATTCCCACCGGAAGTTGGCAGTCAAAGTTGCCACTGCTCGGTCAGATCGACGGATGCTCCCCCTATTTCTGCCTTGGACCTCAGACGCTAAACTATCTAATCGACGACCAGCCACTCGACTTCATCACCCTCGCCTACGACTACGCACCAAACACCGATGAGCGCCACATGAACCAAGTCCTCGACAAGATGCTTGGACAGTGCGGGCTCACCGAGGAGGCCGGTCGAACCATCTATAGCAACCAGAAATTAAAGCGAACAGAACTCCGCCGTGTCGGAAAAATCAAAGGGCGAAACGGGGCCGCCTACTGGGATGCCTGGGCAACACGCGACAAGGGCGAATTCGGACACAGCACCTATATGGTCACTGTCTACACCAAAGACGGAATTAAGGACAATGTTGACGATTTCGCGTCATCCAAACTCGGCATCCCCAAAACAACCAAACCCGCCAGCCCGGATGAAATCCTGTAGAGGCGCTCATTAGAATGTCGTTCAGCGAGCGCGGCAGCATCGAGCTCGCCCCCACCACCACAAAGGGGACAGGAGCCTTTGTGATGATCTTCGGCCCCGGCGTTCACCATCTCGATCTGTAACATCTAGCTGCCGTTTTGGACCTCAGATGTTACAGATCGAGACGAAATGTTCAGCAGCTCCCGTTTATCTAAATCTGTAACAACTACTCGGCAAATAAGGGTCTACCTGTTACAGAACGAGACAAACCGCGGACCACCACAAAGGCGCCTGCCCCTTCGTGGTGGTTTTCGACAAAAAGAAGCCGCCCCGATAACAGAGGCGGCATCAAACAAATCTATTTATTAGCGTCCCTCAAGACCCAACGAGAACGTCGCGGTAGCCCCGGCCACACCTTTCCCTCGGGCGACCCTCGCGAAGCGCGTGAGCACGAGGGAAAGGTGTGGCCGGGGCGTACAGCAGAGTTACTCGGCAGCGGCCTTGAACTTGTTGTAGTTGATCAGGCAGCCGGCCTTGACGATGGCACGCTCCTCTGCCGTCATATCGGCAATGTAGAGCTTAATCTGCTCGACCGCACCGTCGGCACGTACCACGTAGGCGGCGATGTTCTTCAGGTCGCCATCGAGCGCGGCGCGGATACCCGGCACAAAGACGTAGTCGCCTACCTCAAAGTTGGGCTCGGCCTCCATCTGGAAGGGCACCATGCCCCAGTTCATCACGTTGGAGCGATAGCGCTTGGTGGCGTACTCGTGGACGATGTTGGCCAGGCCGCCAATCACGCGCTGGCAGTTCGCGGCCTGCTCGCGGGCAGAGCCGTCACCCGGCTTCTTGGCATAGAGCATGGAGCCGTACTCGGTCGCCTTGGCATCGGCCGCGACACCCGCGCCTGCCAGCGCCTCAAACACGCTGGCAAGCTCGGCATCGAGTGCTGCCAGGTCACCCGCGAACTCACCGGCCACGCGGCGCTTCTCCACCGCGTCGACCTCCTTGGAGCGGCCCACGTAGGCCGGGTCGCGGCGGCTGAGCGTAAACTCGGCCAGACCCAGCGGGTTGGAGCGGAAGGAGCTCGTCTCGCCCGAGGGAATGAGCTCGTCGGTCGTAGTGACCGGGTCCATGATCTTGGAGCACACCTTGAGCAGGATGTCATCGCCGAGGGGCTCCATCGCGGGCCACGGCTTGATGTTGGGACCCTCGACCAGCTCGTCGGCAGGCTCCGCCTTGCCAAAGCCCCAGTACACGCGCTTTTTGTACGGCGCGTCGTCAAAGGTGTACTCGCAGGCCTCGTCCCAAGTCTCCTCGGGCAGGTCGGTCGCCGGCGTCAGGACGCCGCCGTTGGCAGCCGTCGCCGCAATGGAGCGGGCATCCATCAGGGCCACGGCGCTCAGCTGGCCATTACCCGGCTTGGAACCCTCGCGGTTGGGGAAATTGCGCGTGGTGTGGCGGATGGACAGGCCGTTGTTGGCAGGCGTGTCACCGGCACCAAAGCACGGGCCGCAGAACGCCGTGCGCACGATCGCGCCGGCCTCCATAAGGTCGTAGATATAGCCGCGGCGTGTAAGCTCGAGCGCCACGGGCTGGCTTGTGGGATAGACCGACAGCGAGAACTCGCCGCAGCCGGTGTTAGCGCCCTTGAGCACGCGGGCAGCCTGGACCACGGAGTCGTAGTTGCCGCCCGAGCAGCCGGCAATAACGCCCTGCTGCACGTGCAGCTTGCCGTCGACGATCTTGTCGAGCAGGCTAAAGTGCGTCTTGCCCTCGCCGATCTTGGCAGCCTCGAGCTCCACCTCGTGCAGGATGTCCTCGAGATTCTCGTTGAGCTCGTCAATCTCGAAGCCGTTGGAAGGATGGAACGGCAGCGCGATCATGGGCTTGACGCTCGACAGATCGACCTCGACGCAGCCGTCGTAGTAGGCAACATCGGCGGGCTTGAGCTCGCGGTAGTCGTCGCCGCGGCCGTGCATGGTCAAAAACGCGTGTGTGTCCTCGTCGGTAGCCCAGATGCTCGACAGGCAGGTGGTCTCGGTGGTCATGACATCGACGCCGTTGCGGTAGTCAGTCGTCATACTCGCGATGCCGGGGCCCACAAACTCCATGACCTTGTTCTTAACGTAGCCCTTGGCAAAGACGGCGCGGATGATGGCGAGCGCCACATCGTGCGGGCCGACGCCGGGGCGCGGGGCGCCCGTGAGGTAGATGGCGACGACGCCGGGATAGGCAACGTCGTAGGTGTCGCGCAGCAGCTGCTTTGCCAGCTCGCCTCCGCCCTCGCCCACGGCCATGGTGCCCAGGGCGCCATAGCGGGTGTGCGAGTCGGAACCCAGGATCATCTTGCCGCAACCGGCGAAGTTCTCACGCATAAAGGAGTGGATGACGGCGATGTGCGGCGGAACGAAGATGCCGCCGTACTTCTTGGCCGCGGAAAGGCCAAAGACGTGGTCGTCCTCGTTGATGGTGCCGCCCACGGCGCACAGCGAGTTATGGCAGTTGGTGAGCACGTAAGGCAGCGGGAACTGCTCCATGCCCGAGGCACGCGCCGTCTGGATGATGCCGACAAAGGTGATGTCATGGCTCGCCATGGCATCGAAGCGAATCTTGAGCGCCTCGGGATCTCCGGACGTATTGTGTGCCTGGAGGATCGAATACGCGATAGTGCCACGCTTGGCATCCTCGGGCGTCTGCGTAATACCGCGCTCGGCGGCCTCGGCCGCAGGCACAACCTCGCTGCCGTCGCGCAGGTAGATGCCGTCCTCGTACAGCTTGACCATACTGTCTCCCACTCTGCCCAAAAGATTTGGGCGCATAGCATACATTCGTTCAATATCGTGCCATAGAACGGTTGCGAGTGGGTTACGAATCTGCACGTTCACTTTATCTCGGTAAAGTAAAGGACGAGCCCAGTGTGGGCCGGAAGATTTGGTGCAAGAGCGTCCCTTTCGACTAGTCATTTAAGAACGTCCCCAATGACTACCCATAACAACGCCGATGTTTTGGCGCGGACAGCGAAAGCCCACCAGAGCGAGCAAGGTGCCTTGAAACAAGGCGGCATTGATCTTCTGATCATGCCGCCGAAGTTGAAAGGCAGATTGCCGCTCTGGCGGGCTTGCAGCGTCGACCGGTCCGCCGTTCGTTAGAACGGCGGAACCAAAGGCGCAGCGTCGAGCCGTTACGCCGTTCGGCAGAACGGCGTAACCTACAGATCCCCGCCGGCGCCCAGCAGCTTGCGCATGACCTGTTCGGGGTTGACTGAGCCGTCGCGCGGGGCCAGGGCGGTAATCTTCTTCTGCATCTTGTACTCGTGCAGCTCGTCCTCGAGCTGGCGCACGCGGGCGCGGAGCTTCTCGTTTTCGCGCTCACGCTCCTCGGCACGCTCCTTCATATCGAGAATACGCACCACGCCGGCAAGGTTGATGCCCTCGTCGGTCAGCTGGTTAATGAGCTCCAGGCGCTCGATATCGGCACGCGAATACAGACGCGTGTTGCCGCCCGAGCGCTGGGGATTCACCAGGCCCTTGGACTCGTAGACGCGCAGAGTCTGCGGATGCATGCCGGTCAGCTCGGCCGCCACGCTGATCATGTACAGCGGTTTGTTCCTATTGTCCTCGGCCATGCTACCTGACCCCTTTCCGTCTCGTTATCGTCCATCATAAGCCCGCGGGCGTGGGCGTGTGCCACGACCGCCCTAGTACGTCGCCTTGTAACGGTTGACCTTCTCGCGGTAGTCGCGCGTGTCGGCCTCGCGCAGCTTGGTCATGGCATCGCGCTCGTCGTCGGACAGGTTCGTGGGGACCTGTACCTTGATCTCGACGAGCAGCGCGCCCGTACGGCCACGGTGCTTAACGTCGGGCGCGCCCATCTCCTTAAAGCGGAACTTCTTGCCTGTCTGGGTACCCGCGGGCACCTTCAGACGAACCGTCGCACCGCCGGGCGTCGGCACGTCCACCGTACAGCCGAGCGCCGCCTCGTAGACCGAGACCGGTACCTCCATGGTCACGTCGGCGCCCTTGCGCTTAAACAGCGGGTGCTCCTCCACGTGCGTGGTCACGACCAGGTCGCCGCGCTCGCCACCCGCAACGCCATACTCGCCGCGACGCTTGTAGCGCAGCTTGCCGCCGTCGACCGCGCCCGCAGGCACCGAGACCGTAATGGTCTGCTGCTCGCCTGTCGAGGGAATGCGATAGGTGACCTTGTGCGTCACGCCGCGGAACGCGTCCTCGGCCGAAACATCGACGGTCAGCGACAGGTCGCCGCCCTTGCGAGCACGGCTGCGGCCCGCGCCGGCACCGGCAGCGCCCGCAGCCCCGGCAAAGCCCGAGCCCCAATCGCTGCCCCAAGCACCGTTGCCGCTAAAGATGCTGTCGAAGATATCGCCCCAGCCGCTGGCGCCCGCGCCGGCACCGTAGCCGCCGCCATACGCGCCGCCCGCGCCCGGCATGCCGCCAAACATGAGCATCTGGTCGTACTCTTTGCGCTTCTTCTCGTCCGAAAGCGTCTCGTAGGCCTCGCTGATCTCCTTAAACTTGGCCTCGTCGCCGCCGGCATCGGGGTGATATTTTTGCGCGAGCTTGCGAAACGCACTCTTAATCTCTTTGTCGGAGGCGCTCTTGGATACGCCCAGGATGTCATAGAAGGTTTTGCCTGCAGCCATCGTAGCTCCTCTCCTGTTATATCCGCCGCCCCTGCGGACGGCGGCTCATACTGTCATATGGCACTAGGCCAGAAAGGGCCCCGGGTGTTGCCCCGGGGCCCTTCTCAATTACTCCTCGGTGCTCTCGGCCGTATCGGCCGTAGCATCCTCGGGCGCCGCTTCGGGCTCCGGTGCGGGGCGCTTCTCGCCACCGTAGGTCACCGTCACCATCGCGGAGCGCAGGATACGATCCGCCATGCGGTAGCCCTTCTGGTACACATCGTTGACGGTCTCGTCATACTGCGATGCGTCCTCGACGCGACCCACAGCCTGGTGCTCGAGCGGATCGAACGCCTCGCCCTTGGGGTCGATGGGCTCAACGCCCTCGTGCGCAAACACGTCGAGCAGCTTGGCATGTACCGCGTCAACGCCATCGACGAACTGCTTAAAGTCGTCGGAAAGCTCCTGGCTGCGGGCATGGTCGATCGCGCGCTCGATATCGTCGATCACCGGCAACAGCGCGGTGACAAGCTTCTCGGTCGCGCGCTCGCGCTCGGCGATGCGCTCGTTGGCGGTGCGGCGACGGAAGTTCTCCCAGTCGGCCTGCAGACGAGCGGTTCGCTCGGTAGCGTCCTTCGCCTTGTCCTCGGCGGCCTTCTGGGCCTCTGCCGCAGCATCGAGCTCATTGCGCACGTCGGCAAGCTCCTTTTGGGCCTGCTCGAACTTGAGCTTAAAGTCGTTGTCGGCGGCTTCCTCACCGGCGCGGATAGCGGCTTCCACCATCTCGTCCTCGGTCATCGTCGCCTCCTTGTTGGAATCCTCTACCTGGTTCTCGGCAGCCTCGGCGGCCGGGGCCTCGTTGGCCTCGGTATCGTCTGCGGCCTCTACGGGAATCTTCACGTCCTTCTCCTCAGAGTCAACGGGGGCGGCGCCAGCGGCAGCCGCCTCCGTGCGAGCTTTACGGGCGGACATGATTACTTGTCCTCGTCGTCCACAACCTCGTAGTCGGCGTCGACAACGTCATCGTCGGCAGGCTGGGCACCGGCGGCACCGTCGGTCTGCTGCTGAGCGTCGGCGTAGACAACCTGGGCCAGCTCGTAGGCCACGGACTGCAGGGACTCGCCGGCGGCCTTGATGGCCTCGACGTCAGAGCCCTCGAGCGCCTTCTTGGCGTCGGCGATAGCGGCCTCGGCCTTGGACTTCACGTCAGCGGAAACCTTGTCGCCCAGCTCGTTGAGGGTCTGCTCGGTGGAGTAGCACAGGCTGTCGGTCTGGTTGCGGACCTCGACCTCTTCCTTCTGCTTCTTGTCCTCCTCGGCATGAGCCTCGGCGTCCTTGACCATACGATCGACTTCGTCGTCGGACAGAGCGGTGGAGCCGGAAATGGTAATCTGCTGCTCCTTGCCGGTGCCCTTGTCC
This sequence comes from Coriobacteriaceae bacterium, assembly GCA_025757745.1. Taxonomy (NCBI): domain Bacteria; kingdom Bacillati; phylum Actinomycetota; class Coriobacteriia; order Coriobacteriales; family Coriobacteriaceae; species Coriobacteriaceae bacterium. Next base: position 234,541 of record CP107217.1, on the reverse strand, counting down.
TTAGCGGAGACCTTGACGATGCCGTTGGCGTCGATGTCGAAGGTGACCTCGATCTGCGGCACGCCGCGGCGGGCAGCCGGGATACCGGTCAGCTGGAACTTACCGAGCGACTTGTTGTCGCGGGCAAGCTCGCGCTCTCCCTGGAGCACGTTGATCTCGACGCTGGTCTGGTTGTCGGCAGCGGTGGAGTAGACCTCGGTCTTGGAGGTCGGGATCGTGGTGTTGCGGTCGATCATCTTGGTCATGATGCCGCCCATGGTCTCGACGCCCAGCGACAGCGGGGTAACGTCGAGCAGCAGGATGCCCTCGACGTCGCCGGTGAGCACGCCGCCCTGGACGGCAGCGCCGTCGGCAACGACCTCGTCGGGGTTCACGGACATGTTGGGCTGCTTGCCGGTCATGGTCTTGACGAGCTCCTGGACGGCGGGCATACGGGTGGAGCCGCCGACGAGGATGACCTCGGTCAGATCGGAGAGCTTGAGCTTGGCGTCGCGCAGGGCGTTGGTGACAGGCTGCTTGCAACGCTCGAGCAGGTCGCGGGTGATCTTCTCGAACTCGGCGCGGGTCAGCGTGTAGTTGAGGTGCAGCGGGCCGGACTGGTTCATGGTAATGAACGGCAGGTTGATGGTGGTCTGCTGGGCGGCGGAGAGCTCCTTCTTGGCGTTCTCGGCGGCCTCCTTCAGACGCTGCAGGGCCATGGGGTCCTGACGCAGGTCGACACCGTTCTCCTGCTGGAACTTATCGGCCATCCAGTCGATGACGCGCTGATCCCAGTCGTCGCCGCCCAGGTGGTTGTCGCCCGAGGTGGACAGAACCTCAAACACGCCGTCGGCGAGGTCGAGGATGGAGACATCGAAGGTACCGCCGCCCAGGTCGAAGACCAGGATGCGCTGGTCGGTGCCCTGCTTATCCAGGCCATAGGCCAAAGCAGCAGCGGTCGGCTCGTTCACGATACGCTTGACGTTGAGGCCGGCGATCTTACCGGCGTCCTTGGTGGCCTGACGCTGGGCGTCGTTGAAGTAGGCCGGGACGGTGATGACGGCGTCGGTGACGGTCTCGCCCAGATACTTCTCGGCGTCGGCCTTCATCTTTGCGAGCGTCATGGCGCTCACCTGCTCGGCGGTGTAGTCCTTGCCCTCGATGTCGACGACAGCACGGCCACCCTGGCCCTCCTTGACCTCATACGGCACGGTCTTGATCTCGGAGGTGCACTCGGAGTACTTGCGGCCCATGAAGCGCTTGATGGAGAACACGGTGTTCTTGGGGTTGGTGACAGCCTGGTTCTTAGCGGCCTTACCCACGACGCGGTCGCCGTCGGCACGGAAGCCCACGACGGACGGGGTGGTGCGGTCGCCCTCGGCGTTCACGATAATGGTCGGAGAACCGCCCTCGAGAACGGCCATTGCGGAGTTAGTAGTACCAAGGTCGATACCAAGAATCTTGCCCATTAGAAATTCCCTCTCTCTTGTGCGTTTGCACCGACTCGGCGGTCTGCCGCGCGGTGTTTCGGCTTGTCTTTCAGGATGTAGTGTATCCCCTTATGGGCCGGAATATACAAAATCTAAGTCAATTCATATAAGATTTCTTATTGCTGAGAGTTTAGGTTCACAAATGCGCAGGTAGACGCACTGATTGAGTTCTCGGCAAATCTATCGAGATCTATGTAGAGATGGCTGAGGTTTGGGCCCGAGGCCGCATGGGGTGGCTTGAGGCGACCCCGGGGGAAAGCGCGACCCGTTTCGAGCGTCGATTCCGGGACACGCTTTCCAAAAGCGCGCTCAATCGCTCAATATTTCAAGTCACCTTTAGCTAACATTTGCGCAGCTCAACGGCCCCACCTGCACGTTTTTTAGTAAACCTTGGCATACTCGGCGAACGGTATGAAGATGCCGGCCAGAGGGTATTGCAAACGGTCGCTCCCGTGGTATGTTTTTGCCCGAATCAAACCGGCGCGCATCGTCTGTAGCGTCGGTCAACAGAGAGGAAACTACCATGGCTCATCCCGTAATTGATGCCGACGAGTGCATCGCTTGTGGCGTTTGCGTCGACACCTGCCCCGCTGGCGTTCTGGAGCTCCAGGACGTCGCCACCGTCGCTGACGAGGACTCCTGCGTCGCCTGTGGCGCTTGCCAGGACGCTTGCCCCGCTGGCGCGATCACCGAGATCGTCGAGGAGTAACAACTCCCCCGCTTGCACACTCAAAAGTACACCGTGCACAAAAAGGAGGCCTCCGCATCGCCGCGGAGGCCTCCTTTTGTTTGTGAGGATAACTAATTTGGCACCGCCGCAGATTGCCGCTTAGGAGCGTTTGCAGCGTCGGCTAAGAGAGATCGTCCTCGTAGGGCATTAGATCTGCCAAGTAGCCTTTCTCTTTGAGCATGGCCTCGATCTCGTCGAGGGTTTGCTCGTCATCTGCCGCAATGCGATGGAAGTGATAGCCACTCGTCACCGTTAATAGCGGAAAGCTCTTGCCGCTCTCGATATCGTGCAGGTAGCGCTCAACATCGCGACGATTGCGAATGTCCAAGTCGGCCGTGATCTTACCGTACACGCGGTGATTGACGATCACGTTGAGCACGGCGCCACCGGCGTCGACGATGCTCGTGAGCTCATCGCCTGCCTGCTCCACGCTGTGGCGAACCTTGACCAAGCGCGTGGGCACGGCGGGGCTGCTGGGGGCCTCCTGCAGCACATAACCACGGTTGGTTGCCACGATATCGTGCCCATCGGCACGCAGCAGGGCAATATCCTGCACCACGACCTGACGGCTCACGCCCACCTCGCGGGCAAGCGCACTGCCCGAAACGGGCCCCGTGGCTCCCTCGAGCACGCCCATGATGGCACGGCGACGCTCGCGGGCGTCCATTATTTACCGTCCAGCAGACGCAGGTGCTTAAGCGAAAGGTCGAGAATCGGCGCAGAGTGCGTCAACGCCCCCGAGCTAATAAAGTCAACGCCCAGGTCGGCGAGCGCGCGGATATTGCTGGCGTCCACGTTGCCCGAGCACTCGGTCTTGGCGCGGCCGTCGATAAGCTCAATCGCGGCAGCCATGTCGTCGTGGGTCATGTTGTCGAACATGATGATGTCGGCGCCGGCTTCCACGGCCTCGCGCACCATATCCAGGTTCTCGCACTCAATCTCGACCGTCGTGGTAAACGACGCATGGGCGCGCGCCATCTCAATCGCGCGCGCCACGCCACCGGCGGCGTCGATGTGGTTGTCCTTGAGCATGACAGCCGTCGACAGGTTATAGCGGTGGTTGCTGCCACCGCCGATCTCGACCGCGGCCTTCTCGAAGACACGCATGCCCGGCGTGGTCTTGCGCGTGTCGACAAGCACGGTCTTGGTGCCCTCGAGCGCAGCCGCCATCCGATGCGTGTAAGTTGCGATGCCGCTCATGCGCTGCAGGTAGTTGAGCGCCACGCGCTCGCCCGAAAGCAGCACGCGCGCGTCGCCGCGCACCTGGCCCACGTGGTCGCCGGCGTGCACCTCGTCACCGTCGGCAGCATCAAACAGCACCGAGCTCTGCGAATCCAGCAGCTCAAAGGTGCGAGCGAACACGTCCAGACCGGCGATAATGCCGTCGGCCTTGGCGATGAGCTCAACGGTAGCGGGGCGCGCCGTGGGGCACACGCTCACCGTACTCACGTCCTCAAACGTGATGTCCTCGCGCAGAGCCTGCAAAATCAGGTCATCGACGACGAGCTTCATAGTAATGGGATTCATGGTCTACTCCTCCACGGCCTGCGTGCCGGCGGCACGGGCCAAATCATCGATTGCAAGGGCATCGGCGCTCAGGGCGCGGTGGCGCCCGTCAAGCGCGGGCTCACCGGCCTGCTCCACGGCTAGCGACTCGCCGGTGCGCATATACCACGCGGCGCGGCGGCCCCAAACCAGAGACTCGAGCAGGCTGTTAGAAGCCAGGCGGTTCTTGCCGTGCACGCCATTGCAGGCCGTCTCGCCGGCGGCGTAGAGTTCGGGCATCGAAGTGTGGCCGTCCTTGTCGACCCATACGCCGCCCATAAAGTAGTGCTGCGTGGGTGTGACGGGAATGGGCTCGTCCAAGATGTCGCGGCCGTCCTCCAGGCAGCGCGCGCGGATATTGGCAAAGTGCCCGGTCACCACGTCGCGCTCGACGGGAGCAAAGCTCAGCCACTCGTGCTCGGTGCCGTCCTGCTTCATCTGCTCGCGAATAGCGGCGGCGACAACGTCGCGCGGCTGCAGTTCGTCGGTAAAGCGCTCACCGGCGGCGTTGAGCAGAATCGCGCCCTCGCCGCGGCAGCTCTCGCTGATCAGGAAGGTGCGGCCCGGCTGCGGCGAAAACAGTCCCGTGGGATGAATCTGCACGTAGTCCAGGTGCTCCATCGTGATGCCGTGCTCCTGCGCGATGTAGCAGGCATCGCCTGTGAGCTGCGGGTAGTTGGTCGAATGGTCGTATACGCCGCCGATGCCGCCCGTCGCCCACAGCGTGTGGCGGGCATGAATCTTAAACGGCTCGCCAGCATGCACGCCCTCGGCGGCATTTGCCAGCTCGTCGGCGGGACGAACTGAGTTGCCCTCGTCCACGGAAACGGCGACGACACCGGTGCACACCGTGGCGCCATCGCGCTCGCCCGTCAGGATGTCGGTCATGGCCACGTGCTCCAAAATCTGCACGTTGTCCAGCTTGCGAACGGCCTGGAGCAGCTTGGTTGTGATCTCCTTGCCCGTAATATCGGCATGGAAGGCAATGCGCGGGCGGCTGTGCGCGCCCTCGCGGGTAAAGTCGAGGCTGCCGTCGGCCTTGCGCTCAAAGTCCACGCCCATGGCCAGCAGGTCGTTGATGACCGAGCGGCTTGAGCGGATCATGATGTCGACGCTCTCGCGGCGGTTCTCGTAATGGCCGGCGTGCATGGTGTCCTCAAAGAAGGCATCGTAGTCAGAACCCTCGGGTAGTACGCAGATGCCGCCCTGCGCGAGCATCGAGTCGCACTCGTCGACCGCGCCCTTGGAGAGCATGATCACGCGCGTGCTCGTCGGCAGATTGAGAGCCGCATACAGGCCTGCCACGCCGCAACCGGCAATGACGACGTCGCACTCCATATCGGGGTATTGTTTGGTTTCCACAGGAATCCTCTCCCTTGTAATGTGGCATAAGGGATGGTCCCTCATGTCACATTGGCTTAGCGCGCCGCGTACTCGAGCATGCGGTCGAGCGTGAGCTTGGCCTGATCGGCGGCCTCGTCCGACACGCCAATCTGCACCTCGCCCTCGCCCGTCTCCAGGCAGTGCACGAGCTTTTCGAGCGTGATGAGATCCATGTTGACACAGGTGGGCTGCACCGCAGGGAAGTAGAACTTCTTGCCGGTGCCCTGGCAGCGGCGCTCAAGTTCGTAGAGCACGCCGCGGACCGTCACGATGATGAACTCGCTCGCGTCCGACTCCTCGGCATATTTGATGATGCCGGCAGTGGAGCCGATGTAGTCGGCCTCGGCCAGGACGTCGGCCTTGCACTCGGGGTGCGCCAGCACGAGCGCGTCGGGATGCGCCTCCTGTGCATCGACAATCTGCTCGACGGTAATAATGTGATGACGCGGGCAGTAGCCATTGTTGAGGATGACGTGCTTTTGCGGCACCTGCTCGGCTACGAAGCGGCCCAGGTTTTGATCGGGGATGAACAGGACGTGTTGCTGCGGCAGCTCGGAGACGATCTTGACGGCGTTGGAGCTGGTAACGCACACGTCACTCCAGCTCTTGATCTCGACCGTCGAGTTGACGTAGCAGACCACGGCAAGGTCGTCGCCGTACTCGGTGCGCGCCGCGTCGACCGTCTCGCGCTTGACCATGTGAGCCATGGGGCAGTCCGCGCCCGGCTCGGGCAGCAGCACGGTCTTGGTGGGATTGAGCAGCTTGGCGCTCTCGCCCATAAACTCCACACCACACAGCACGATGGTCTGCTGCGGCAGGCTCTTGGCGAGCTTTGCCAGGTAGAAGCTGTCGCCGACGTAATCGGCAACGGCTTGGACCTCGGGCGCCACATAGTAGTGCGCCAGGATCACCGCGTCACGTTGAGTTTTTAGTTGCTGAATGGCCTCGACGAGCTCTGTGGGCACCAGTGCCGCGCGCTCCGTTGCCGTCGTTGCCGATGCTAGGCCGGCCGCGATATCGCGTGCAAGCTCCGACGCATCCATGTTCGCGCTCTGTGCCATCAAGGCCCCTCTCTTTTGGCGAATCTTGGAGCTTTAGTATGACACCTGGCTTTACAGCTGACAAGACAGCTGTAAAGCCAGGTGTAAAGTTGAAATAAAGATTCAATCATGCGGCAGGTCCATTTTCGAACTGGCAAGCTGAGGATAGTCGAAAATGGACCTGCCGCACGGTTCGAGCGGCCCGTTTTGCCTTGGCCCAAGAGGCGGTGGGCATAGAAGCGGGTCCGGATCGCTCGATCCGGACCCGCTGGGAACTGGCATGCAGTTAAGCGCGGCGCTTCATGGCCCACGCCAGCAGCAGAGCTGCCACACCGACTGCGAGTACGGCACCAGCCATGACATACGTGCTGTCGCCGGACTCAGGCAACGTCTCCTTGCCAGCCTTCTTCTTAGGCTTGGAAGTCGTAGTCGTGGTCGTAGTAGTCGTAGTGGTCTGGCCAGGAGCGGGCTTGGCAGCCTCGGCGACCGTAAAGGTCGTCTCGGCCGTGCCCGTGGTCGAGACCACGCTCAGCGTGTGCTCGCCCACGCCGAGCGTATTCAGGAAGCTCGCCTTGAGCGTCACAATCGTGGAGCCCTCTGTGAGCTCGTAGTTCTCGCGCGCGACCTCCTTGCCGTCAACCAGCACCTTCCGGAAGAACTCGAGCGGCGCGCTCGAGCGGAAGGTCAGGTCCTTGGCGGCCTCGACCACCATCGTCTGACCCTTGCCGTCGGTGATCTCGGGCGCCAGAATCGCGATCTCCTCAGTCTTGCCCTTCTCGTGGCAGACGGTGCACTCCTGATGCTTCTCACCCTTGGCCTCGACCGTCGCCGGCCAGTCGACGACCCACTCAAAGGTGTGCTCCGCCTTGTCGATGATGTCGCCGCAGCGGCAGACATGCCAATGATTCTTGGCATCGTGCGCCCAGCCCGTGCCGTCGGACTCGTGCTTGAGGACACCCTCGACCGTCACATTCACGTCGCCCTCGACATCCTTGAGCTCATAGGTGCCCTTGTCGGAGAGCTCGATGGCCTTACCATCGACCTTGACGGCGTAGCCCTTGCCCGCAAAGTACGCGCTGTCGATGCTCACGGTAAGCGTTGCGGAGCCGTGCCAGTCGAGCTCGGTTGCCGTCGCGGCAAGCGTGTAGCCCTGCTGGTTAGTCGGCAGCGCCACGACCAGCTTGCGGCCGGCAGCCACGGTGATCTCGGTAGCAGAGGAGGCATCGTAGTTGGCCTTGGCCTGGTAGCGCACCTCGTACACGCCGGCGGCGAGATCCTTGAGCTCGGTCACGCCCTCGCCCACGGCCTGGTACTCGGCGGCACCCTTGGCGCGCCACTCCATCGTCGCGTTGACGCCCGCGATCTTGCCGTCGTGCCTGCCGCTCACGGTCTCGGCCTCGGCCTGGACCTTCGGCGCGTCCTGGGCGGCCTTCTTGATGGAGAACTCGCAGGTCAAGCCATCGGCGGGCAGCGCGTAGTTGCCCGCTGCCTTGCCCGTCAGCGCGGTGAGGGTCGCCTTATAAGAGGTGCCGACCTCGGTCTGAGAGCCCTCGACGGTCGCGCCGAGGTCATCATTGCCGATAACATTGCCGAGCGTGGCCACAGGGCAGTGCTCCTTGCCGTCATAGGTGAACTCGGTGGTGCCCCACGTCACAGTGAGCAGACGCTGGTTGATGGTGAACGCGCCATCGACGAACGTGATGCTGTAGTTGGGGTTTGCACCCTCGGGCTGCGTCAGCTGCAGAGCATAGCCGCCCTCGCGCACGTTGTCGTCATCTTCGCGCTCGATCTCAATACCCTGAAGGCTCTCACCCTCGACAAGCTCGCCGGATGTGATCGTCCACGTAAACACGGGGTCGGCCTCGCCATAGGTCTTGGAGGCATCGTCGGCCGCAACCGTGATCGGGCACGGCTTGACCTCGAGCGTGACCTCGCCCTCGGCGGTCGTACCGTCGATCGTCACCTTATAGGAAACAGTCAGTGTGCCAACGTCGCGGATCTTGGGGGCCTCGGAGGACCAGTTCTTGCCGTCGGTGCTGTACTGGGCCGTCGCGCCCTCGGGCAGTCTCGTCGCATCGACCGTATGATACGCACCGTCGTACTCGTCGGAGTAGCCAGCGATAGCGGCAGCCGGAATCTCGACTGCAGGCAACGCATGTCCACAGACCGTGCACTGCTGATGCTTGGAGCCAGCCTCGGTTGCCGTGGGCGCCTTGTCGACAACCCACTCAAAGGTGTGCGCAGCCTCGTCGATCTTCTCGCCGCAGGTGCACTCGTGCCAGTGCGCGTTATCGTCGGAGAGCCACTTATCGTTCACGGCCTCGTGCTTGTGCACACCCTCGACCGTTACCCTCACGTCGCCCTCGACGTCCTGGACGGTGAACTCGCCGCGTTCGTTGGGCGTCACGGCGCCTCCGTTGACCTTGACGACATAGGTGAGGGAGTCGGCAAAGTAGCCATCCTCGATGCTGATAGTGAGGGTGGCAGAGCCATGCCAGTCGAGCTCGGTCGCGTCAGCCGTGAGCGTGTAGCCCGTCTGCTCGGCCGGCAGCGTTACCTTGAGCTTGCGGCCAGCGGCAATCGTAACGGTAACGATCTCGGAGGCTTCGTAATTCGTCGTCGCCCCGTAGCACAGGCGATAGGAACCGGGCGCAAGATTCTCAAGCTTGTCGCCATCGGCCAGATCACTTGTCTTGATGAACATCATCTGCTTGCTAGGCTTACCCAGCTGCATCGACGTATCGACACCTTCAATCGTGCCGTCGTGTTTGCCGCTCACGGTCTCCGCCGTCGCCTTTACATTGGGAGCGCTGTCTCGTTTGGCCTTGGCGATAGCGTACTTGCACTCGATGCCCGACGGCTTGCGGTAATTAGCGAGAACCTTATCCTCACCGACGAGCCCAGTCACCTTCGCCGTATACATACCGGCATTTACCTTTGCGGCGTCAACGACCTTGAGAGACACGTCGTCGTTGTTAACCAGATTGGTTATCTCTGCCGTAGGGCCCTGTTCTTGGCCGTTGTAAACGTATTGTCCAACCGTCCACTTCACATCGATAGTACGGCGCGTAATGGTGAACTCGCCCGCCTCAAACGTAATGTCGTAATTAGCGTTGGCGCCCTCTTTCTGAGAAGCCGTCACCTTGTACGTCTTATAACCGGTCAGAACACTCTCGCCCTCATCACGCTTATACGTAATATCAGAAAGCGTATCGCCCTCCATAAGAGAGCCGGCCGTCACTTCATAGGTAAAGTCGGGATCCGGGTCGCCATACGTTTTAGATGCGGCAGCAGGCGCCACCGTGATCGCAAGCGGCGTCACCTCGAGCGTCACCTGACCCTTGATGTCGGAAGCACCAGAGGTGGTCACCTTATAGTCGACAGTGGTCTTGCCGACGTTTTTGATTGTGGGAGCATCCGTTTTCCACGTGACGCCACCGTCGATGCTGAACTGAGCCGTCGCGTCATCCTTAAGGTCAACGCTCACGGCATGCTCGTTGCCGTCATACACGCCGACATAACCGCCGATGCACGCCGGAGGAATCTCCTCCTCGCGCAGGACATAGCCGCACGTGGAGCATTGATACCGCTTTAGACCGGGCTTCTCGGTGGTGGGAGCCTTAACTTCCTCCCAAGAGAAGACATGCGTGTCTTCGTTGAGCTTCTTGCCGCATCGACACACCTGCCAGTGAGCGCCATTCGAACCCTCGGTCTTATACCAAGTACCGTCAGCGGACGCGCAAGGACCCTCCGCAATTTCGAAGACGTTAGCCCCCGAAGCGTAGTGGTTGTTGTCCGCTTTGAAGCGCACCTCATACTTTCCGGCAGGCAGTCCATCGACCGAAGTTTTACCGGCACCGATGGACTCCCAGTATGTGTCCCCGTATTTTCTCCACTCATAGGTCTTATTCAAGTTGGAGAGCGACCCATCCTCGAGCAAATGCGCACTTTGGTCCTTGACCTTGACACCCGTGCCTTCGCTAGCGATATAACGCCACGGAACAGGCTGCCTGGCCGGCGTGATCTTGATTTCAACCGACCCGCTCTTTGTCACATAGTCTTTCGCGGTGATGCGGTAATCGACCGTTACGGAGCAGATCTCGCCCTTACGGTTACGCTGAACGTCCGTATAGCTCTTCGCCTCCGTTGTCCAGCTGTCGCCCTCATCAAAGCTGTACTCGATCGTCATGTCGGCAGGGGCATTTGACACCGAAATGTTGACGCCGTGAGGCTGTCCGTCGTAGACGCCCTCGAATCCCTCTGCCGTCACGTTCTCAAACTGCGTACCTGTGATGGTCCAGTTTGCGTATGCCGAACCCGTATAGTTACCCGTACCCTTGATATAGATCTGATAGTACGGGAAGTAGGAATTGGAGCTGGGGGGGGATCGATCGCGCTCACTGTGCTATACGTCGAATCGCCGTCAATCACGTAGTCATTGTCCTTGACAAAGTACGACCAGCTTTGAGAGCCGTAGTTATAAATCTTGACAGAGAAACTGGGCTTGATCGTCTTACCCGTCCACGGGTACGCACGGGCTTTCTCACCATCAACCGTGGTGTCTGTTCCGCCGTCATTGAATTCAAACGTGAGTCCGCTGACCTTGCTCAACTCCAGCGGTCTTATTTGGAACTCGCGAGCAAGCGTCAGGTCGCCCTCCTGGCCCTTGACCTTAACCGTAGACTCGATACGGTAAATCCCCGCATCGGTAGGAACATGCTCCAGCGCCTCGCCCGCGCTGTCGCCCCACTTCGTAAGCTTGTAATACCTAGAGCCGGAGATATAGACGTCGCCCTTCGAGACGATATCGTCCCTAGCATAGCCGTCCTTATTCGACATCATCAGCGTTGGAGTGACTTCTCCGCCGCTGTATGTAACGCCCAGCTTTCCCTTATCCGGCGTTGCCCCATCGATACCCAGCTCGACGGCATAGCCATTTTTGTAGCTGCAATCGCTCGGGCGCATCTTGCCGGAGCAGGTGACCTTCAGCTGATATGAGCTGTTGGCAGCCTTTTCCACCGACCACACATGTTCGTGCGGCAGGCGCGAGGCGTACACATATCCGTCGTCTGTCCTTCCGATGCCAACGCTCGGGTCGTCCGTAGTAACACGAGCGCGCAGGTCGCTCTCTTCGATGCCGCAGGTGCCAAGCTTCCACTGCGTGCCTGCATAGGCGCCCAGCTGATCGTCCTTGAGCGACAGCTGGACCTTACCCGTGAAGGTGTCGGCAATGTTCAGTTTGCCGTAGTAATTAATCCCCGGCGTGTCAAGCGCAAGGCCTCGGGCGCCCTTCTCGCCGTTAGTTGTAATGGTCGTATTGCCAGCAAGCGTCACCGTTCCGCGGGCATACACAGTGTTTCGACGCGTGTTCGCATCGGAATGGTAGTACGTGCCCTCTGCATAAGTGTCGCTCACCTGCGTATTGTTGAGCGTGCATGTCGAATTTTTAGCCACCGCAATTGCGCTCGTCATAACCATATCTTGCGTATAGTTCGCCGCTTCTTGCGTCGATGTGATGGTGCAACCGTTCAGCGTAATGTCCGCATTATTGACAACAATGTTGCCAGCATGGGTATGCTCATTTTTATCCTGCACGTTAAGTTCTTTGCACCAGATCGATTCTTGTTGATTGTTCTTGAAGGTGCAGTTGTTGAGCACAACCTTGGGCCTGCACCCACGGCCTACGACGCTTAGCGCACCAGCGCAGTCATCTTCATTATCCGTAAATTCACAGTTGCTAAACGCGACGTCCAAACTCTTTGCACCGTTCGCCGAGCTGAGAATCGTTACCGGAGCCGGAGAGGCTTCATATTCTGTTGCGATGTTGCTGTACGCGTGACTGCTGCCATAAGTCGCACCGTTCGGCGTGCAATCCCATTTGCTGACCTTGACATTGTCGAAGGTCGCGGTTTCGCCATCGACCATCGTGCCGTACAGCGCAATTGGCCTTTTAGACACCCCTGAGCCTACCGTTATAAGCTCGATGCCGGAAACCTTAAGGTTCAGGCTGTTGGGGACCCTGTTTTTATCGGCACCATCGCCGTAACCGTCTTTTCTGCCGGCATTGTCGGACAAAAAGCTCTTGCCGTTGCAATAGACGGGAGTCCTGCCATTCCCGTTGGTTCCAATGAACTCGATATAGCCGCCGTCAAGCACAAAGAGCTCGTCGTAGCCGCTGCCTCTTTTGTCCTTAATGGAACCAGGCCAGTGACCAACACTTGCATTCCCGGTGAGATAGATGCGCGTCGGATCTTGCTCGGTACCGCCCTTTACGACGTAATGGTTGATCTTGATCTCTCCACCGACAACGTAATCCTCACCCGCCTCGAGCGTCACCGTGTCGGCAACGTAGGGGTTGGTGCTCTCTGTTTGGGCTATCTTCACATTCGAAGGAATATCCGCCGTAGTCGCCGCCTCAGCCACCCCCGGCGTCGCCACAAGCGCGCATGCTACGGTGGCGATGCCCAGCAGACGCGTCAACACAGTGCGCATCCCCATCTTCTTCTCCCTCATCATAGCTCCCCTTACCCCTATGCTTTCGCAATGTTCGTTATCGCTTGGCGCTGGCGGTCGGCATGGTCCCCGACCGGCCGCCAGCATCTGTTGACATGTTTATCCACGGATTATTTTGCTGCTGCACTTTCTAACGCCCTGCCGCTTGGCGCGAGTTGCACGCCTTGGGGCGCAAATGGAACACGCCTCCGCGGGCGGCGCGCACCCAATGTGGCAAAATCGAACTACTAAGGGGGCTCGAATGCTCAAGATTATCGCCTGCGACGACGACGTCGCTTTTCTAGATAGACTGCACCGGATGATCGACCGCTGGTCGACCGAGACGAGCACGGCAGTCGACGTTGCGCTCGTCACGCGCGGCGAGGACCTGCTGGCCCGCCATGCCGCATCGCGTGCCGACATCATTCTGCTCGACATGATCATGCCGCTCGTCAACGGCATGGACACCGCGCGGGAGCTGCGCCAATCTGACACCGCCGTGCGACTGGTGTTCCTCACCTCATCGCCCGAGTTCGCGCTGGAGTCCTATGAGGTCCGTGCCTTCGACTACCTGCTCAAGCCCGTAACGTACGAACGCCTGGCGCAACTGCTCGACGAGCTTTCGAGCATGCGACCCGCCGTGACCGATGAGCTCGTAACCAAAACGTCCTTTGGCTACCACGCCCTGCGCCTGTCCGATATCGAATATGCCGAGGCCCGCAACAAGCACGTGGTATTCCACCTGCGCGACGGGCGCGATATCGAGGCGCTTGAGCCGTTCCGCAACATCGAGGACCAGCTAGCCAAAAACGCAAGCTTCTTTAAATGTCACCGTAGCTACCAGGTCAACCTGCGCAATATCGACCACTTCAACCGCACGGATATCGTCATGCGCTCGGGCGCTTGCATCCCGCTGGCGCGCAGCTGCAAGCAGGGTTTCCAGGATGCCTACTTTGCGGCACGGTTCGAGGGCGGGAGGCGCTAATGCTCCCCACGGCCGAGATGGTACTTTGGGCAATTCACCACGCAACAACCCTGCTTTTTGGCGTTTTTGCCTCGGCGGCGCTCTGCGGTATCGAGATCAACCGGCGTCATGCGCTTGAGCTGGTGATGGTCGGCGCCGTAACCGGATGCGCATTCGGCCTCGCCAATGCCGTCGGCGGCGAGCTTTTCGCCCGTCAGGTATATCCACTCGTCGTGCATCTGCCGCTCGTCATCTATCTGTGCGCGCGCTATCGCCTGAGCCCGCTGCTCGTTATGCTGGGCGTCACCAGTGCTTATCTGAGCTGCCAGTTCAGCAACTGGATGGGCATCGCCGCGCTCGCCGCCACCGACTCGCAAATCGCGTACTACGCGGCACGCATTATCACCACGGCCGTCGTCTTTGCGATCCTGCTGCATTGGGCAAGCGACATCGGTCCGCGCCTGGCGGTCAAAACCCCCACCGAGCTCGAGATTCTGCTCATCCTGCCGCTCGTCTATTACATCTTTGACTACGCCACCAACGTCTACACCACGCTGTTCCACTCGGGCTCGGTGGTGACGGTTGAGTTTTTGGCATTTGCGCTCTGTGCCTTCTATCTTATGTTTCTTGCCGTTTACCTGCGCGAATACGAAGAAAAGGAAACCGCCGAGCGAGAGCGCTGGATGCTCGAAACCCGCGACAGCGCCGCCATCAAAGAACTCGAGGCTTGGCGTCAATCTGGGCGCGAGCTGTCGATTCTTCGCCGCGATATGCGCCACTTCCTACGCGGCCTGGCCGCTTTAATTGAGGAGGGCCACACCGACGAGGCGCTCAAACGCATCGACGAGCTCTGCGAAGCCGGCGACCGCACCGCCGTACGCCGCTTCTGCGCCAACGAGACCGTAAACATTGCGCTTTCATCATTTAACTCGGATATCAATAGAAACGGCATTACCGCCAACTTGCGCGCCGCCGTACCCGAAACCATCCATGTAGGTGACGCCGACCTGTTTAGCGTGCTCTCAAATGCCTTGGAAAACGCTATCACCGCCGCAAGCGCCGCACCCCAAGGAAAGCGATTCGTCGACCTTGACCTGCGACTTGAGGACGGCCAGCTGTTACTGTTAGTCTCCAACACGTTTGACCGCGCGCCGCGCATGGTCGACGGCATGCCCGTGACCCAGCATGCGGGCCACGGCTTTGGCACCAAGAGCATCAAACTTGCCGTGGAGCGTATGAACGGCAACTGCCAGTTCCGCATTAACGGCGATCGGTTTGAGCTGCGCGCTGTGATGTAAGGGCGCGGGCGCGACGGATTTGCGTTCCGCGGGTACGGCTCGCCCGCTCGGGGTCGTTTGTCGACGCGGGCTCGCTACAGCGGCGCGGCCGCCGGGGTCAGCTGCTTGATGTAGGCCCACATGCGCTGCTTAGCGGCCTTGTCGGTGAGTGCCGCCTCAAAGCCGTCGAGCGCGAGCACGCGGCGGCCCTGCACATGGGCGACCAGGCCGGGCTTGAGCATGGCGGTGTCAAAGTCATCAATTGCCACAAGCATATCGGCATAGGTCTCGCGCATGACATCGGCCGCACTGTTGTCCAGCAGCAGCACCGCCTCGGGGTCCAAGGTCTCCAGCGCCTCGCGGAACAGGTCGCACGTCAGGGCCTCGCCCGCCGCGACCGCTCCGTCGCCCGCGCCGGCGACGCTTGCCAGCACACAAAAATCCTCGGGGGCATATCCGATGGCACCGAGCGCCTTGCGCAACGCGGCGCCATCCGCGCCGGCGGCCAGCTCGCCGCCCGAGCACTCGGCTTCATCCAAATCGCCTTTGACCAGCACAATCGGCGAGCACGCGTTGCCCGCGATACGCACACCGCGATCTGCAAGCGACGCGAGCTCCTGCTCGGTCGCCTGAGCGATGGCTTCTTTTTTCTGGCTTTGTGACGTGGGCATGCGCTCTCCAATCGTTTGCGTGCCCACCATTATATAAAAGAGCCGCCCGCGAGTGGTTGCTTTGCGGGCCGCTGGGTATAAGCACGGTCGTACTGAGTTTTACGCGGCCGAGCCGCGTCGTATTATGGAGGTCACCATGGCTGACATTAAGCAGATTACCCCCGAGAACTTCGGCGCTGTCGTCAACGATAGCCTGCCCGTACTGGTTGATTTTTGGGCCCCGTGGTGCGGCCCCTGCCGCTCGCTCTCGCCCATCGTAGACGAGGTTGCCGACGAGCTGGCCGGCAAGTTGGCTGTGGCCAAGTGCAACGTCGACGACAACCAGGACCTGGCCATGAAGTTTGGCGTCATGAGCATCCCCACGCTGATCGTCTTTAAGAACGGCGAGGAGGTCGACCGCTCGGTTGGCGCCTTACCCAAGGCAAGACTTCAGGCACTGCTGGAGAAACATCTGTAATACGCTTGTTACTTGTCTGCCGTCCATGAGCGGTTTCGCACCGCTCACCGGAGTGCCAAACGCAAGGCATGCGACCACGGATAGTATGGTAGTTACAAACAGCCCCCAGTGAACGGGTGCGGGTCAGACGGACTCGCACCCGTTTTCTTATGCGGCGGCGCTCAAGGCGGGCGTAGTAGAATCTGAACCACCATATCGCCCCGTACAAAAGGAGATTCCTATGCATGACGTCGGAATGAACATGAGCCAGCTTGCCATGAGCGTCAAGCAGGTCGACGACACCATTGAGCTCGCTCACGAGTGGAGCCATCAGCTGCTGCATGCGACCGAGAACTTTGATATGGAGCGCATTGGCGCCAAGCTCGAGGCCGCCATGTCTGCGCTGCACGAGGCGCACGATGCGCTCGAGGGCTACGAGGAGGCCATCGAGGCAGATCACAACTCCGTCGGCTCTGTGAAACTGGTGTAACGTGGCCGAGCACGAGCACGCGCACGATCACGGTGCGGACGACGATGCGAGCTGCCGCTACAGCGGCTCCAGCTCCGAGCTGGTCCGCTTTTCGGTCACCGCGCCCGACGACCTGCTGCGCCGCTTTGACGAGCAGATCGCGCGCCGTGGTGACGTGGCTAACCGATCCGAGGCCGTACGCGATCTGATTCGCGCCTCGATCGCCAAGGAACAGATGCGCACGCCCGACGAGCAGGTCATCGGTTCGCTCACCATGATCTATGACCACCATACCGGCGATCTGACGCGCCGTCTGGACGAGGTGCAGCACGACTACACCGACGAGATCGTCTCGACCATGCACGTGCATCTGGACCACCACAACTGCCTGGAGATTCTGGCGCTCAAGGGTCGCGGCAAACGCGTCTACGAGCTAGCGGACCGGTTGCTGGGGCTGCGCGGCGTTAAGCACGGCGAGCTCACGTGCGCCGCCACCAAGCAGAGCCTGGGGCTGTAGCGGGATTTCCCACAGCGCACCTGCCATAAAGGGACAGGTTTGTTTTGGCAGGTTTAGAAGTTTTACCCACCAAAACAAACCTGTCCTTTTTTGGTCGGTTTTGATGAGGGGTGTCGCATGCGGCATGTGTATATTCATGTGACGGGCATTGTGCAGGGCGTTGGCATGCGACCGTTTGTGTATCGCGAGGCCATGGCGCATGGCATTTGCGGATGGGTGCTCAATGCGGGCGACGGCGTGCATATCGAGGCGCACGCTCCGGCCGATGCGCTCGATGCTTTTGTTGCCGCGCTTTCTGAGCATGCGCCCGCGGCGGCTCGCGTTGAGCGAGTCGATGTTGCGGATTTGGGGTCTGGCGGCTGGAGCGCTGCCGATGAGCGGGGCTTTCGCATTGTGGCATCGCAGGATCAGACCGCTCATACCACGCTCGTCTCGCCCGATATCGCTACCTGTGACGATTGCCTGCGCGAGTTGTTCGATCCCGCCGACCGACGCTATCACTACCCCTTTATCAACTGCACTAACTGCGGGCCGCGCTTTACCATCATCCGCTCGCTGCCTTACGATCGAGCGGCCACCTCGATGGATTGTTTTCCCATGTGTCCCAAGTGCGCCGCGGAGTATGCCGACCCACTCGACCGGCGTTTTCACGCGCAGCCCGATGCCTGCTTTGATTGCGGGCCGCATATTACATGGCGTGAGACGGGCGTGGGCAATGAGCCGGGCGAAGCCGCCGCGTCGCCGGCCGTCGGCACCACGCTCGAGACCAGCGACGCCATTATCGACCGCTGCGTTGAGCTGCTGGCCGACGGCGGTATCGTCGCCATCAAGGGTCTGGGCGGATTTCACTTGGCATGCGATGCCTCCAACGAGCAGGCGGCAGCCGAGCTTCGCCGCCGCAAACGCCGTAGCAATAAGCCGCTTGCCGTTATGGTGCGCGGCCTGGACGGCGCCGAGCGCCTGTGTCATATCGATAGCGTTGAGCGCGACCTGCTGGCCGGCAGCGTTCGTCCCATTGTGCTGCTGCGCCGGCGTGCTGCTGGCGAGGGAGATTCCCCCGACGCCCTTACACTCGCGCCATCCGTCGCGCACGATCTACCTGAGCTCGGCGTCATGCTCCCCTATACACCGCTTCAGCATCTGCTGCTTGCAGCTGCCGCGTCGCATGACATGCACGCGCTGGTTATGACCAGCGGAAACCTGAGCGAAGAGCCCATCGAGACCGACGATGCCCTTGCATGGGAACACCTCGTTGCCGCCGGCATTGCCGACGCGCTACTCGGCAACGACCGCGCGATCCTCTCGCGCTACGATGATTCCGTGGTGCGTGTGATCGACGGCACCGTCATGCCCGTGCGTCGCGCACGCGGATATGCGCCGCAGCCGCTGGCGCTGCCGGCACTCGACGCCGTCGCGCCTTGCGTGCTCGCCTGTGGCCCACAGCAAAAGGCCACGATTGCGCTCACGCGCGAAGGGACGAACGGCGAGGCAACCTGTTTTGTGTCGCAGCATATCGGCGATGTTGAAAACGGCGGGACCTTCGATGCCTGGAACGCCGCGCGCACGCGCTTGGAAGATCTCTTTGACTTGGCGCCCGCCGCCTTGGCCTGCGATGTACACCCCAGCTATCTATCGGGCCAGTGGGCGCGCGAGCAGGCGCGAAAATGCAATCTGCCGCTCGTCGAGGTGCAGCACCATCATGCGCATATCGCGAGCGTAATGGCCGAGGCCATCGCCGCGGGCCAGCTTACAACCGACGCGCGCGTCCTTGGCATCGCCTTTGACGGCACCGGCGCCGGTACCGATGGGACCATTTGGGGCGGCGAGTTTCTTGTTGCCAGCCTTGGCGGCTTTGAGCGCGCCGCGCATTTGCGCACCTGGGCGCTCCCCGGCGGGGCGGCCTCCGTGCGCGACGCCCGCCGCAACGCCTTTGCCCTGCTCAGTGAGCTCGGCCTGCTCGAGCACCCAGGCGCCGCTCGGCTTTTGGACAGCCTCGACGAGCAAACGCGCAGCGTGACAGCCACCATGATCGAGCGCGGCATCAACAGCCCGCATACCAGCAGCATGGGGCGTCTCTTTGATGCCGCGGCAGCAATTCTGGGCATCTGCGACAAGGCAACCTACGAGGGCGAACCCGCCATAGAATTCGAAGCCGCCGCCTGGCGCGCGCTCAGCAGTGAAAGTGCCTGCCCTACCGGCAATATGGCCAGCTTTTCCGTAACCGAATCATCCCGTCCGGACGACTGCCATGTTCTGAACTCCAGACCGCTTTTTGAGGCGCTTTTGGAGGGAATCAGGACCGGCGTGCCCGCCGGCAGGCTCGCGCTCGGGTTCCACATCGCCATCGCGCGCTCTTCGGCACGAATCGCACACGAAATCTGCGCGCGCGAAGGCATCGATACCGTCGCGCTCTCGGGCGGCGTGTTCATGAACCGGCTTTTGCTTCAGCTCCTTACCCACGAACTCAAAGACGCCGGTCTTGCCGTCTTGGTCCCCCACGCCGTGCCCGTCAACGACGGCTGCATCGCCTACGGTCAGGCCGCCATCGCTCGCGCTCGCCTCGCGCAGACAGCATCGTGATAGGCTGTTTTGCCAGCCTGCGCGCCGCCGTCTCACAGGTGTAACGCGTTTGCTCGTAACTCCCGCGAGCGCTACCATCAACTGATGGGTAATTAGGCGCCTATCCAGCGCAAAACGTATAAAAGGGGAACATTATGTGCCTTGCCGTTCCCGGTAAAGTGGTCAAACGCGACGACGACCTTAAGGCGACCGTCGACATGATGGGCATCGAGCGCCCCGTTTCGCTGCGCCTCGTGCCGACGGCACAGGTAGGCGACTATATTCTCGTGCACGCCGGCTTTGGCATTCAGATTGTCGACGAGCAGGAAGCCCAAGAGACA
The DNA here is from genome assembly GCA_025757745.1 of Coriobacteriaceae bacterium. NCBI lineage: Bacteria > Bacillati > Actinomycetota > Coriobacteriia > Coriobacteriales > Coriobacteriaceae > Coriobacteriaceae bacterium. Next base: position 214,648 of record CP107217.1, on the reverse strand, counting down.
CTCGAGCTCGTCAATACCATGACCGAACTGGTCGAAGAAGACCAGCTGGCCACCAACCCAGCGGAGGCTTACTAGTGGCGGCCGGACAGCCGGCTCGCTCCGGTATCGACTTTTCGGCATTCCGCGATCCCAAGCTGGCTCGCGAGCTCATCGATCGCATTCATGAGCTTGTCGGCAACCGCAGCATCAACCTTATGGAAGTCTGCGGCACGCATACCGTGAGCATCGGGCGCTATGGCTTTCGCTCCATTATGCCTGCCGGGCTCAAACTGCTGAGCGGTCCGGGTTGCCCCGTCTGCGTTACCGCCAACCGCGATATCGACCATGCAATCGCGCTCGCCAAGATGGACGGCGCCATCATCACCACCTTTGGCGACATGATGCGCGTGCCCGGATCGTCCACCTCGCTCGCTGCGCAAAAGGCGGCAGGACGCGACATCCGCATCGTCTACTCCCCGCTCGATGCACTCGATATCGCCGAACACAACCCCGATCGCCCGGTCATCTTTATGGGCGTCGGCTTTGAGACCACGACGCCCACCATCGCCGCCGCCATTTTGGAGGCCGATGCACGCGGACTCCAGAACTTCTCGGTCTATTGCGCCCACAAGACCACGCCGCCGGCTCTGCGCGCGATCTCCAACGACCCCGAGACGACCATCGACGGCTTTATCCTGCCGGGCCACGTCGCCACCATCACGGGCCTGGCGCCCTTTAGCTTTTTGGTCGACGAGTTCAATACCCCGGGTGTGGTCACGGGATTTGAACCGGTCGATATCCTGCAGGGCATCTGCATGCTGGTCCAGATGGTTGTCGAGAACAGGCCGGCGATCGACAACGCCTACCGCCGTGGCGTCAACGCAGACGGCAACCCCGTGGCGCGCCAGCTGGTCGAACAGGTGTTTGAGCCATGCGACACCACGTGGCGCGGGCTGGGGCCGATTGCCAACTCGGGCCTTTCCATCCGCCCCGAGTTCTCGCGCTTTGATGCCCGCACTCGCTTTGATGTGCCCGTTGAGACGACGGTCGAGCCGCGTGGGTGCCGCTGCGGCGACGTGCTGCGCGGGGCCATTACGCCGAGCGACTGCCCTCTGTTCGGCCACGCTTGTACACCCGAGCATCCCGTCGGCCCCTGCATGGTGAGTTCCGAGGGCAGCTGTGCAGCATATTTCCGCTACCGAGGCTAATGGGTTCTGCCGCTCTAACGAACGGCGGGCCGGTCGACGCTGCACCTCACCCATATAATTCCGTCCTCGATTGGAGTTTTCGATATGTCCCGTACTGCCACCGATAGCACTGTCCTGTTGGGCCACGGCTCTGGCGGCCAGATGATGAAACGCATCATCGATGAGGTCTTTTTGGATGCCTTTGGGTCGCCCGAACTGCTCGAGGGCAACGATGCCGGCGTCGCTGCGCTGCCCGCGAGCGGGCGCATCGCCATGTCGACCGATAGCTTTGTGGTCTCGCCGCAGTTCTTCCCTGGTGGCAATATCGGCCGCCTCGCCGTGTGCGGAACCGTCAACGACGTCGCGACCTCGGGTGCCCACGTGCGCTACCTGTCGTGCGGCTTTATCCTCGAAGAGGGCTATCCCATGGATAAGCTCCGCCAAATTGTGCAGACGATGGCCGAGACGGCGCGCGAGGCGGGTGTGAAGATTATCACCGGCGACACCAAGGTGGTCGAGCGCGGCGGGGCCGACGGCGTCTACATCAATACCGCCGGCGTGGGCGAGGTGCCCGCGGGCGTGACGCTCAGCGGCGCCAACTGCCAGCCTGGCGATGTCATCCTTGTGTCGGGTACACTCGGCGACCACGGCATCGCCATCATGAGCCAACGCGAGGGCTTGGCGTTTTCGAGCACCATCGAAAGCGATGCCGCGCCGCTCAACCACCTGATTGCCGATGTGCTGGCCGCAGCACCCGGCACACGCTGCTTCCGCGACCCCACGCGCGGTGGCCTGGCGTCCACACTCAACGAGTTTGCCCAGGCCAGCAATGTTGCCATGGAGGTCGACGAAGATGCCGTGCCCGTGCGCCCTGACGTACAGGCGGCATGTGAGATGCTCGGCTACGATGTGCTGCAGGTAGCAAACGAGGGCAAGATGGTTGCCGTGGTGCCGGCCGAGCAGGCAGATGCGGCACTGGCCGCCATGCGCGCCGCCCGCTACGGCGAGAATGCCGCGATTATCGGCCGCGTGCTGCCGCTTGGATCGGACGCTCGACCCGCCGTGCGCGTACGCACCGGCTGGGGCTCGACCCGCATCCTCGACATGCTCGTAGGAGAGCAGCTGCCGAGGATTTGCTAACGACAAAGGCTCAGGGCTATTAAAGATATTCAGATTCCAAACATGCCCGGCACGCATGCCCAGTATCATGGGGTGCGTTTTACAACTCAAGCGGCAGGAGCACCCATGGCAGCAGCTTTTTCCCATGTGATCTTTGACCTGGACGGCACCATCCTCAACACGCTCGAGGACCTGGCGGCCGCCGGCAACCATACCTGCGAGACGCACGGCTGGCCCACGTTTGCCGTTGACGAATACCGCTATAAGGTGGGAAACGGCATGCTCAAGCTGGTTGAGCGCTTTATGCCCGCCGAGTATGCGGGCGACGGCCGCATGTTTGAGCAGACGCTTGCCGAGTTTAGGGCTTATTACGGCGAGCACAAGGAGGACCACACCGCTCCCTATGCCGGCACGATCGAGATGCTCGACCGCCTGCGCGCCGCGGGCGTGCAGCTTGCCGTGCTCACTAACAAGGACCATGTCTTGGCCGCTCCGCTTATCGAGAAGTATTTTGGTTCCGAGCGCTTTGCGCTGGTGCAGGGCCGCGTCGATGCGTTTCCTCCCAAGCCCGAGGCGCCTGTTACGCTGCATGTGATGAAAGAGCTAGGCGCCGACCCGGCAACCACACTCTATGTGGGCGATTCCAATGTCGATGTTTTGACCGGCCACAACGCTGGCCTTAAGAGTGCGGGCGTCAGCTGGGGCTTCCGCGGCCGTGCAGAGCTGGAAGCCGCCGGCGCCGACTACGTGGTGGACACCCAGGACGAGCTCGCGGCGCTGATCCTGGGCGAGTAACCGCTCATCCCTCCCACGGGATGCTAATGTGGGACGGGGCTCTTTTAGCTGCCCCCCTGCACCAAGGGAGTGTCCCCAACTGTCGGCAGAAAAGGAACGTCCCAACTGCCACCTTCCCAATGACTACTCCAGCGATGGCAGCGTCGCAGGTAGAGGACGGACAGCGAGCGGGCACCAGAGCGAACAAATTGGCATGAAAAGAGGACGGCATAGACCTTCTGGTCATGCCGTCCTCTTTGAATGACAAGTTGTCGCTCTGGTGCCCGCGCAGCGTCGAGCAGTTACGGCGTTTGGTAAAACGCCGTAACGAACTACCGCGTAACCCCCTAGCTCATCATCGCATTCATCATCTCGGTGGTTGCGGAATCGTCGGCAGACCACTCGTTATCCTCGTTGGCGGAATATTTAAAGGTGACCTTGGTGTCCTTGGTCTTAGCGGCCTTGGTCACGTCGACCATGACCTGGCCGGCCATCTTGTACAGGTCATCCTCGGAAGGCATCGTATCGAGTGCGGCGACCTTCTCCTGATACTGGGTGGCGAAATCTTCGACGATCTTATTCATGGACTTGCAGGTGATGGTAACCTCGGCGGTCGCAGTGCCCTTGTCCTCATCGACCGTCACATCGCCGATCTTGTAATCAAAGCCCTCGAGATAGCTCTTGGCGTACTCCTTGGGATCGATGCCCAGTTGCTCAAACTCGTCGCCCGAAGCCTCTTCCAGACCGGAGAGGAAATCATCGCCGCCGTTCTTGATCTCGTCAAACTGGCTCGTAAGGTCGTTGGTGATGAGCTCCTCCACCGAAGGCCCTCCGCAGCCGGAAAGCAAAACCACGCACGCGACCAGGGCAGCCATCAGGGGCGCAAGCAGCAGCTTCTTTTTCATGACATTCCTCCAAACAAGCGGCGCCGCGTTCCCTGCGCAGCGCACGTCGTAACAGCAAGTCCATATTAGCGGCCCGGCCCAACCCCCTGCGTCGCAAAAGCGCAGGCGGCTCAATTTGACGAACGAATGGCCCGTAAAGCAAGCCCCTTGCAATAAAATGCACCTGTTTAGCCTATTAAAAAAGGGTGGCCGGACAACCCGACCACCCTTGCGCATCTTCTGGATGCCGCAGACTACTTGCGGACGACCTTAACGATGGCGTCACCGGCGGCGGCGGCAGACTCGGCCTCGACGGCGAGCTCGACGTCAGCGAACTCGGCGGTGTTGGACACGGCCACGACGACGCAGTCCTTGTAACCGGCGGCAGCGATCTTGGCGCGGTCGATCTTGAGTATGGGCTGACCAGCTTTGACAACGTCGTCGGCCTTGACGAAGCCCTCGAAGCCATCACCGTTCATGTTGACGGTATCGACGCCAACGTGCACCAGAACCTCGATGCCGCTATCGGACTGCAGGCCCACGGCGTGACCCATGGTGACGGTCACCTTGCCGTCGCAGGGAGCGTAGACCAGGTCGTCCTCGGGCCACACAGCGCAACCCTTGCCCAGAACCTCGCCACCAAAGACGGGATCGGGCACGTCGGCCATCTTGATGACCTTGCCCTTGACAGGCGAGCACAGCACGTCGGCGCCAGCAGAAGCAGAGATGGAGGCCGGAGCAGCAGCTGCCGCGGGCTCAGTCTTCTTCTTAAACATGTCAAACAGACCCATATGTTTTCTCCTCTTGATTAAGCGCAACGTTATGCGCATGCCTATGGTGATTATAGTGCCAAATGGTCAAATTGCTAAGGTGAGGGCTCGAATCGCAAGCCCTTCCCGGTAGTGCTCGTGGGATGAGTATCTCCTTTGCATCGCGGGTCGATAAGCTGAGTATCGCCTGCAGGTTATGGAGCGCATGGAAGGGCTCTACCAGACCACGCTGGCCGAAACGCAGGAGCTGCTCGACCCCACGCAGCTTGACCACGCCGCCAAGCTCATCGCGAACGCCCGACAGGTCGACATCTACACGGGCTCGCACAACCTCTATCCAGCAGGAATGTTCCGCGACCGCCTGCTCTCCGCCGGCAAAAGCGCAACGTGCCACGACGGCGCTGAGGCCCAGGTGCGTACGGCGCTCGCCTCGGGTCCCGACCATGCGGCAATCGTCATCTCCTACGGCGGCCTTGCCCCCAACCTCAAGGACATCTTGCCGATTCTCAGCAGCCGGCATGTCCCGGTCATCGTCATCGGCACGCCTTATTGCGCTCGCATTCACCCTGGCTTTGCCGCCTACCTCACGGTGAGTGACCACGAGAGTATGACGCATCGCATCACGCAGTTCGCCAGCCACATCGCCGTGCAATACGTGCTCGATTCGCTCTACAGCAGCTACTTCGCCAAAGACTACGCCCGCTGCTCCGAATTCCTGGAGCACTCGTTTCCCTACACCCGCCTCCCGGGGCTTAAGTAGCGACGAGCGTGGATTTTCGGACGCATATCTAACGAGCGTGGATAATCTCCCACTTTGAGCCCGCACACAGGCCAAAACCGGGAGATTATCCACGCTCATTTCTGACTAGTCATTTAAGAACGTCCCCAATGACCACCCATCCGAAGCGAGACAACGACGCAGGTAGAGGACGGACAGCGAGCGCCGTCCAGGACGAACAAGTTGGCATGAAAAAGGCGAGGCATAGACCTTCTGGTCATGCCTCGCCTTTTGAATGACAAATTGTCGTCCTGGGCGGCGCGCAGCGTCGGCCGGTTACGGCGTTTGGTAAAACGCCGTAACTAGCGTGCTCCGTACTGCTCGTAGTAGGCGTCGATGGCGGCCTTGAGCTCGTCATCGATGACGACCTTGCCATCGATCTCGTGGTTGTAGAGGGTCTCGACGACCTCGGCCATGGAAACGATGCTCGCGACGGGGAAACCGTACTTGGCCTCGATCTCCTTCTGCGCGGTGGTCACGCCGCCCTTGCCGACCTCCATGCGGTTGAGGGACACGATCAGGCCCTTGATTTCGACGTCGGCAGCAGCCTTAACCTTGGGATAGGTCTCGTCGATGGACTTGCCGCTGGTGGTGACATCCTCGACCATGACCACGCGATCGCCGTCCTGGGGCTCATAGCCCAGCAGGTTGCCCTTGTCGGCGCCGTGGTCCTTGGCCTCCTTGCGGTCGCAGCAGTACTTGACCTCCTTGCCGTACAGCTCGTGGTAGGCAATTGCGGTCACGACGGCCAGCGGAATGCCCTTGTAGGCCGGCCCAAACAGCACGTCAAAATCGTCGCCAAAGTTATCGTGGATGGCCTGGGCGTAATACTCGCCCAGCTTCTTGAGCTGATAGCCCGTCACGTAAGCGCCGGCATTCATAAAGAACGGAGACTGACGGCCGCTCTTGAGCGTAAAGCTGCCGAACTTAAGGACGTCGGACTCAACCATAAACTTGATGAACTCTTGCTTGTAAGCCTCCATGCGGGCTCCTCTCGTAATCGCGTACGTGCCTTCCAGTTTAGCGCAGGCGAAGCGTCGATGCGGGCGCGCTTTGGGGCCACGGCATTCTGTAAAGGCTTTGTCAGAGGGAATGGTTTTCCGAACAATGGGGTTGACATGTCAAACCCCCTCATCAAGAATACGGGCGGATTAAAAAGGGGTACGAGATACCCAAAGCGCGCTGCGCTCAGCCTTTAGGAGGTGTGCCATGGAAGGCAGTCCTAGTCGAAAAACCTGCATGTCGCCCTCGGCACGCCGCGAGGACTCCGCACACGCATAAACGCCACCGGCAGATCGTCAACCCCCCCCACAAAGGTGCCTGCCCCCTTTGTGGTGGTTCGTGAGCTTGACGTGAGCGACATCTAGGTTTTTTGCAACTCAATACGACACGTACGCTAACTCCCTTCAACAAGGAGGACCCTATGCTGATGCTCAAAACCGCCACGGTTCTCGAAGCCATCTCCAAGCGCCGCCGCACGGCGCGCCCTGCCGCTCGCACCGGCCTGTCCAAGAACACCATATTCGCCGCCACCCATAGCGCCGAGGACGCTCTCGTACTGCTTGACGCCACGGCAAACGGCCTCACCGCCGAGCAGGCAACCGAGCGCCTGGATGCCGCCGGCCCCAACACCATCGAAGCGCCGACCAAGACGCTCGCCCGCCGCATCGCCGACGCGTTCATCGATCCCTTCGCCGGCATCCTCGCCGCGCTCGCGCTGGTCTCACTCTACATCGACGTGCTCGCCGTGCCCGAGCCGCAGCGCGACCCCTCCACGGTCATCGTCATCGGCATCATGCTGCTGGTATCGGGCGGTATGAAGTTTATCCAGGAAGCCCGCAGCGGCAATGCGGCAGAGGCCCTCAAGGACCTGGTCTCCAACACTTGCACCGTCCTGCGCGACGGCGAGCGCGTCGAGATCCTCTTCGACGAGCTCGTCCCCGGCGATGTGATCCGCCTCTCTGCCGGCGATATGGTGCCGGCCGATGCCCGCGTCATCACCGCGCGCGACCTGTTTGTGATCGAGTCCGCACTCACCGGCGAGAGCGAGGCCGTCGAGAAGACCGCTGCCGTCACCGTCGTCGATGGTGCCGACGGCTCCGCGCTGCCGCTCTCTGCCTGCAAGAACATCGTCTTTACCGGCACCTCCGTGCAAAACGGCACCGCCATGGCGCTTGTCGTTGCCACCGGCTCGGACACCTACCTGGGCGGCATCGCCAAGATGCTCAACGGGCGCGGCGAGAAGAGCGCGTTTGACCACGGCGTCTCGAGCGTCTCCATGCTGCTCGTACGCCTCATGCTCGTTATGGCGCCGGCCGTCTTTGCCATCAACGCCGCCACCAAGGGCAACGTCATCGACGCGCTGCTGTTCGCCACGAGCGTGGCCGTGGGCATCACGCCGCAGATGCTTCCCGTCATCGTGACCACAAGCCTGTCGCAGGGCGCCAAGGACCTCGCCCGTCGCCAGGTTATCGTCAAGGAGCTGCCGGCGATTCAAAACCTCGGCGCGATGGACGTCCTGTGCTGCGACAAGACCGGCACCCTCACCGAAGACCGCATCGTGCTCGAGCGCTACCTCAACACCGATGGCAACGAGGACGCGCGCGTGCTGCGCCATGCGTTTTTGAACAGCTTCTTCCAGACCGGCCTCAAAAACCTTATCGACCTGGCCGTAATCGACCGTGCCGATGTGACGCCCTCGACCGTCGTGCCCGATTCCATGCTGGGCCAGAGCCTGCGCGACCGCTATACCAAGGTCGACGAGGTGCCCTTCGATTTCTCGCGCCGTCGCCTGAGCGTAGTTGTCGCCGACTCCCAAGGCAAAACCCAGATGGTTACCAAGGGAGCTGCCGAGGAAATGCTCGAGATCTGCTCCTTTGTCGAGGTCGATGGCATCGCCCGGCCGCTCGCCGAAGACAAGCTCGCCCAGATTCGCAAGCAGGTCGCCGATCTTAACGCCGAGGGCCTGCGTGTGATTGCCGTGGCACAGAAGACCGATCCGCGCTGCGTGGGCGAGTTTGGCATCGCCGACGAATGCGACATGGTGCTGATGGGCTTTTTGGCCTTCCTCGATCCGCCCAAAGCAAGTGCCGCGGGCGCCGTCGCCACCCTCGAGGCCAAGGGCGTGGCGGTCAAGGTCCTGACCGGCGACAACGACCGCGTCGCCGCCACCGTCTGCGCGCAGATCGGCATCGATGCGAGCAACGTCTTGCTCGGCTCCGAGATCGATGCGCTCGACGACGCCGAGCTTGCCGAGCGCGCCGAGAAAACCCACCTCTTCGCCAAGCTCTCGCCGTTGCAGAAGGCGCGCCTGGTGCGCGTCATGCGCGAGCTACTCGGCCACACCGTGGGCTTTATGGGCGACGGCATCAACGACGCCGCCGCCATGCGTGCGAGCGATTGCGGCATCTCAGTCGATTCGGCCGTCGACATTGCCAAGGAATCCGCCGATATCATCTTGCTTCAGAAGGACCTGGGCGTGCTCGAACGCGGAATCATCGAAGGCCGCCGCACCTACGGCAACCTGCTCAAGTACCTCAAGACCACAGTGAGCTCCAACTTTGGCAACGTGCTGTCCGTGACCGTCGCGAGCCTGTTCTTGCCGTTTTTGCCCATGAGTGCCCTACAGCTGGTGCTGCTGTCGCTGGTCTACGAGATCGTGTGCATCGCGCTGCCGTGGGACACCGTCGATGACGCCTGGACTGCCCGCCCGCGCGCCTGGGACGCCGCGTCCATCAAGGGCTTTATGCTCGAGCTGGGCCCTGTGAGCTCGCTGTTTGACATCGTGACCTTCGCCGCGCTCTTCTTTGTGGTGTGCCCCGCCACCGTGGGCGCAAGCTGGTCCGAGCTCTCCGGGACGGGCAACGTCGCGGGTATGGCGACCTTCGCTGCACTCTTCCAGAGCGGCTGGTTTGTCGAGTCCATGTGGTCGCAGACACTCGTGGTCCACATGCTGCGCTCCCCGCATCTGCCGAGCCCACGTGACCACGCCGCGCCGGCACTGTGCGCTCTCACCGTGCTAGGCCTGGCGCTTGTCACCTGGCTGCCGGCAAGCCCCATCGCCGATGCGCTCGGCCTCATGACGCTGCCCACGAGCTTTTTTGGGCTGCTCATTGGCATCGTTACCGCCTATATCGCGCTCACCCAGCTGGCAAAGCGCCGCTACATTGCCCGCCACGGCGAGCTGCTGTAGCGAGCAGACGGAAAACACCCTGCCAGATGCCGTTGCCACTACCACAGCTGCCAACGCCTCTGCCGCTGCCGCAGTCTGTCCCCTCAGCAGTTGCGGTGGAATAGTTCCTGTTTAAAGCCCCATGACTTTGATTTAGGGACTATTCCACCGCAACTTATTGGAGGATTAGCTAGTCCTTGGGCGTCCAGGACCAGAAGAAGTTGATAAGGGCCACACGTGAGGTGGTGCCGGTCTTTTTGTTGATCGAGGAAATGTGACGGTAGAGCGTTGAGCGCGAAAGGAAGAGCGTTGCGGCGATGTCCTGAACGCTCTGGTCCGAAACGACCAAGACCTCAAGAATATCGCGCTCGTGCTCTGTAAGCCCAAAGGCGGCAACGAAGGCATCGAGGCACTCATCGGGCGTGAACTCCGCTGCCTCCACGGGCGCGGAATCGGAACATGCGGGTGCAAAATCCTCACCAAAATCGTCGGTAGCAAGTGCCAGTCCATCCCACATCACGACATCATCGGCTCGTCGCCCCAACTGCCCCAGCAGCGTACGTCCCCAATGAGTGGCCGAAGAGTGTCCCCAGCGACTAGTCAAAAATGGGCCATGTGTCCCAGTTGTGGAGACTCCTTGAGCCGTCTGGGTATCGTGAAAGATCGCGCACTCCCCCATCATCAAAAGTGACACACGCTACCTGTTGATGGGAGGCAGCCATGGGCTTCTTTGACAAGATGTTCGAGAAGAAAGAGTGCGCGATTTGCGGTACCGAGCTGGGACTTTTGGGGAAGACCAAGATCAGCGAAGGCTACCTGTGCAAAGAGTGCGTCGGCAAGCTCTCCCCCTTCTTTGGCGGCTATCGTTCCAGCACCGCGGACGATATCCGCGAGCAACTCGCCTACCGCGAGGCCAATGCCGATCGCCTGGCCTCGTTCAACCCCACGCGCACGCTCTCTGCCGGGCGCACCAACATCATGCTCGATGAGGACGCGGGCCTGCTAATCATCACTTCGCAGAGCCGCTGGCGCGACGCCAATCCCGACATCATCGAGTTCTCACAGGTACTCGGCTGCGATATGGATATCGACGAGCATCGCACCGAGATCTATCGCGAGACCAAGGACGGCGAGCGTGAGAGCTACAACCCGCCGCGCTACGACCTGGATTACGATTTTAATCTGACCATCCACGTCAACACGCCGTACTTTACCGAGATCAACCTGCGCGTGAACGACTCCACCATCGATCAGCGCGGTTCCATCGAATACCGCGAGGCCAAGCGCCAGGCAACCGAAGTTCGCGACGCGCTGGTACAGCTGCGCCAGGAAACGCGCGACAGCGTCGTGGCCGCCAAGGCCCCCAAGACCGCGGTCACCTGCCCCTTCTGCGGCGCAACCACCATTCCCGATGCCAGTGGGCGCTGCGAATACTGCGGCGGCGCCATCGGCGCATAGCCTCCGGCACGGAAAGGACCGATCATGGCCTTTGAGAGCGTCAACTATCAGTGCCCCGCGTGTGGCGGTCCCCTTCACTTTGCCAGTGCCGAGCAAAAGCTCGTCTGCGACTACTGCGATTCGCGTTTTGAAGTCGAAGAAGTCGAGGCCCTCTATCGCGAGCGCCAGGACAAGGCAGATGCCAAAGCCGATGCCGCAGCCGCGGCCCCCAAGCCTGCTGTCGACGATGCCGTGCAGGAGCTGGCTCAAAACGCCGGCTACATCTGCTCATCGTGCGGTGCCGAGCTGGTCTCGGACGGCACCGTCGCCGTTACCACCTGCCCATACTGCGGCAACTCTGCCGTGGCACCCGGCCAGCTCTCGGGCGACTTCTCACCCGACCTGGTGATTCCGTTTAAGCTCGGACGCGACGATGTCATGGCCGCGCTCAAAGACCACTACAAGGGCAAGATCCTGCTGCCCAAGAGCTTTGTCACCGGCAACCACATCGACGAAGTCCAAGGTGTCTACGTGCCGTTTTGGCTCTACGGTGCCCACGTGGACGGCGAAGTGCACTTCGATGCGACCAACGAGACTGTAACCGAGGAATCCGACCGCACCGTCACGACCACCGACCACTACGACGCCTACCGTAAGGGCAATATCTCGTTTGAGCGCGTGCCCGTCGACGGATCGTCCAAGATGCCCGACGGCCATATGGACGCCATCGAGCCGTTTGACTACGACGCGCTGCGCCCGTTTTCGGTCGCGTATATGCCCGGCTACATCGCCAACCGCTATGACGAGGATTGCGAAACCTGCAAGGCGCGCGCCGAGCGTCGTATGGAAGAAAGTACAATTTCGGCCCTGCGCGAGACCGTCGTCGACGAATACGACGACGCCGCAGTCGAAAGCAAGCAGCTCGACTACACCTGGGAAGAAAACGATTATGCCCTGTTCCCCGTGTGGATGCTCTCTACCTCGTGGAACGGCAAGAGTTACCTGTTTGCTATGAACGGCCAGACCGGCCGCATGGTCGGCGAGCTCCCCTGTTCCAAGCCCAAGCTCGCCATCGCCTCGGTGCTGTTCTTTGTGATCGGGTTTGTCCTCTCCCAGATCCTCTTCATGGGTGAGAACGCCTTCAATCCAGACTACCTCACCTTCGATGTCGAGGGCATCCTCATCAACATCGTCGCACCGCTGATCATCGTAATCATCGCGGACGTGCTGCTGGTAGGCCAGCTCAAGACAGCCAACGAGGCCACCCACGCCGATTACTACTGCGGAGACCTCGACCTGACCGAGAAGCACGACACCTTCAGCCACACCGAGACCACCGTTGTCATGAAGGACAACAAGGACGATTAGCCATTCTGACCAATACCACCCGGCCTTTGACGAGAAAGGAAGATCACCATGGGACTCTTGAAAGCTGGATTGGGAGCTGCCGGCGGCGTCATGGCCGACCAGTGGAAGGAATTTATCTATTGCGAATCGATGCCCGCTGATGTCTTGGCCTGCAAGGGCAGCAAGCGCACCGGCGGCCGCAGCTCCAACACGCGCGGCGAGGACAACGTCATCTCCAACGGCTCCGTCATCGCCGTCAACGACGGCCAGGGCATGCTCGTGGTGCAAAACGGCAAGATCATCGAGGTCGCGCTGGAGCCCGGCGAGTTCGTCTTTGACACCGGCAGCGAGCCGAGCGTCTTCAGCGGCAACCTGGGCGACTCCATCAAGGAAACCTTTGCCAATATCGGCAGCCGCTTTACCTTTGGCGGCGACGCGGGCAAAGACCAGCGCGTCTACTTCATCAACACCAAGGAGATCATCGGCAACAAGTACGGCACCGCCTCTCCCGTGCCCTTCCGCGTAGTCGATAACAACATTGGCCTGGACGTCGACATCTCCGTTCGCTGCAACGGCGAGTATTCGTACCGCATCACCAACCCGCTGCTGTTCTACACCAACGTGTGCGGCAACGTGACCGATAGCTACACGCGCGATAAGATCGACAGCCAGCTTAAGTCAGAGCTGCTCACCGCCCTGCAGCCCGCCTTCGCCAAGATCTCGGAGATGGGCATTCGCTACAGCGCCATCCCCGGTCACACCACCGAGCTCGCCCGCGCGCTCAACGAGGTCCTCTCGGCCGACTGGCGCGACCTGCGCGGCGTCGAAATCGTGAGCTTTGGCGTCAACTCCATCGCCGCCTCGCAAGAAGACGAGCAGATGATCAAGGACCTGCAGAAGGCCGCGGTCATGCGCGATCCCACCATGGCAGCCGCCAACATCGCCAGCGCCCAGAGCGATGCGATGCGCGCGGCAGCCGCCAACCCCAACGGCGCGATGGCCGGCTTTATGGGCATGGGCATGGCGGGCGGCATGGGCGGCATGAACGCCAGCCAGCTGTTCGCCGCCGGCCAGGCACAGCAGCAGGCTGCCCCACAGCCAGCTCCGGCACCCGCCCCCGCACCGGCTCCTGCCGCTGCCCCCGCGGCCGGCACGTGGACCTGCAGCTGCGGTGCCACCAACACCGGCAAGTTCTGCCCCGAGTGTGGCAGTCCCGCACCCGCCCCGGCACCGACCAAGTGGTTCTGCCCCAACTGCGGCAGCGAAAACGGTGGCAAGTTCTGCAGCAACTGTGGAACGCCCAGGCCCTAACCCCTCTATCTGGTAATTGGCGGGGGGTCCGCCACCCCCGCATTTGCTTCTATGGGCTTTCACACAAGAAGGAGGACACCATGAAGACAACGTTCAAAAAGTCCGTACTCGCATTTCTGACATGCGTCCTGGCGCTCGCCTTTGCCCTGACGGGCTGCAGCGGCGGCGGCAAAGACCCCAAGGCCAACTTCGTCGGCAGCTGGCAGTACTCGGGTGGAACCTTGGATGGCGAAGAGCTCACCGATGAGTACATGGATATGCTCGAAGAGTGGGGCGTCAACTGCATCCTGATCCTCGATGAGGACGGCACGGGCACCCTCGACCTGTTCCTTGAGGTTGTCGACCTTAAGTGGGAGGCCAAGGACGCCACCACCGCAACCGTCACCGCCGAAGATGAATCGCACGATCTGAAGCTCAAGGACGACAAGCTCGTCCTGGAGGTGGACGGCGACAAGTTTATCTTCACCAAGTCCGACAAGGACCTGTCCGGTACGGTGAAGAAGGATCGCGAGGCGGCCGAGAAGGAAGATGAGATCGATGAGGCCGTCGAAGACGACGATGTCCAGAGCGTCGAAATCTCCCCCGCCGTCACCGTCGCCGATGACGATCTGTGCACCATCACCATCACCGAGAAGTTCAAGGACGACTGGGGCGACATCGGCTTTGTCGTCAACATCACCAACAAGAGCGACAAGGACCTGACCTTCTACGCTCCTTCCGGCAAGACCAACGTCAACGGCACCATGAAGGAACCCTGGTTCTCGGCTCACCTGATGCCCGGCACCAACGCCACCGAGGAATTCACGTTCTCGAACGGCGAGCTTGACAGCCTTGACGACCTGGTCAATACGACCATCGGCATCGACGCCTACCTGACCGATTCCTACGAGGACGTCGCCTCTTACAGCGCAACCATCGCGTAACGGCAGACACCGATAGCCGCGGATTGGCGGACACATCCGCGCACATGTCAGGCGGGACCGCAGGAGATAATCCTGCGGCCCCGCCGCTTTATGCCGACAGCACTGCCCATACAAGCAGGCCGCCCGCCGTTTTTAGATGCGAAACGGCGGGCGGCCTATCTTTGGCGTTGGAGCACGGGCGGCGCACCGACTACGGGCGCTCCATATTGGGGACGATACTGCCTTCGGTCACCGCATGCACGGCAAGACGCATGATGTTGTCGTAGCCAGTCTTGCTCAGGATCTCCGAAATGCGGCGCTTGATGGTGCCCTCGCTCATAAACAGCTCGGCCGCGATCTCGCGACGACTTTTGCCCTCGCAGGCAAGGCGCAAAATCGATAGCTCGACATCGTCGAGGGCCGCCGTGCCCGAAAAAATGCTCTCGGGCGGCTTGGGAAACGTGCAATAGCCCGCCAGCGTGGAGCGCATCACAGCGAACAGCTCGTCGATACCGACGTTCTTGTACACAAAGCTATCGACGCCCGCCTCGCGAGCCTGATCGACAAAGGTGATCTCGGGCATGCCCGTCATGATAATGATGCGACACTCGGGCAGCTGCTCCTTGATGCGCGCCGCCGCCACGATGCCGTTTGAATCGTGTTCGGTGCACACGTCCATCAGTATCATGTCCGGGCGCTCCCTGAGTGCGACGCCCAAGGCCTCGGTGGCGGCGGCAATCGCGGCGACGACGGTCATATCGGGCTGGTCACCAACGGAGCGTGCCAGGCTCTCGCGCAGAATGGCCTGGTCTTCGACTATAAGGACGCGGATCATGAGCTTCTCCTTTGGGACGTGTCGTTGGCGTTAAGCGGAATGGACACCGCAAGCGTAAAGGGCGGGGCGGCGTGGACCTCTAGGCTGCCACCCAGATCTTGTGCGACATGCCTCATACCTGGGATTCCCGTTCCCTCGCGATACGATACGGGGGCCGGGGACCCGTCGTTAGAAATCGTCATGTGCGCGACGGCGTCAGCATCCGTCCTCTCCTGCCACAAGCGCACATGGACCCGATGCGCCTGCGCATGCTTGGTGGCGTTGGTCGAGGCCTCGCGGATAATCTGCAAAAAGGCGGCGGCGACACGCGCGTCCTCAGGCAGCGCACCCTCAACATCGATCTGCACGCTCACCAGGCCAAAAGCATGGACGATATCGCCCAGTTGCTCTGCCGGTTCGGTGTCGCCCCCGCTGCGCAGATCGGCAGCGATTGAGCGCAGCAGCGGGTCGATCTGCTCGAGCGACTCGTCGTCCAAGCGCCCCTCCTCCAAATAGCGATGAAGGATTGATAGGCGCTGGCCGATCACATCGTGAACGCGGGCGCGCATGCGCAGATAGGCCGCATTGTCGGCAACTTTTTTGACTTCTTCGATCTGGGCCTGGAGCTCTTGGCCCGCAAGCTCAAGCAGGTGGTTGGCCTGCGCCAGACGGTCATGCGCATGCGCATACTCTGTCACGTCCAGACCGATTATGCGCTCGAACGAACGGCCCGAGACCATAACGTCATCGCACACAAACAGGCGAATCTCGGCGGGAGAAACCTCGACCACCGCACGCGCCTCACCAAAGCGGTCCAGGTTGATCCGCACGCGGTTCTTACCGCCTTCGGGCATTTGCATGCTGAGCTTGCGCAGGTCGTTCCATGTACCGCTCATATCGCCTAGGTCGGTGGGCATATGAAGCTCCACCAGGTTTTTTCGCATGCAGCGGTTCATGAGCAGCGGACGGCCCCTCGGGTCCAGATACAGGATGCCCACGGGAATCACGTTGATGGTTTCGATCGTCGAGAACGCGGTGATATCCTCCTGGCGGTTGCGGACATCCATCAAGAGCGCCGCAATGGAGCGGAACAGGAAAAACGCTCCCTCTGCGATAAGGACCGTGGTCCACGCCGAGCCCATGGCAAGCACCACCGGCGGTGTCACGGCGGCAACGAGCAACAGTTCGGCCAGCATGACGGGGCGACGATAGCGCACCATAAGCACCATGCCGTAGGCAAAGATCACGGCATTGAGCCACAACGCTCCGCCCATTGCCCTGGCGCAAACGTCAAGCGGCGCCACCAGATATGAGCCAGACGACGCGAACAAGATGAGCGCCGAAATAACTAGGTGAAGCACAAGGCTCGCCTCGTAGGCACAAATCACCTTACGGTTATAGGACGAGCGGCGCGATGCGATGAGCGGGACGTGAATCGTCTGCAGACACGCAGCCAGGGCAAAGACAACATCGAGCGCAACGATTTGGGGAAGGATGAGCGAAATCTGCATCGTCACTCACCCGCCCGCGGCATCAAGACGATCATGCGCAGCTGGCCGGGCTCGCCCTCAAGGCGGTATGCCACGTTGCGCCCTTGCAGAGCGCTTTCGAGCTCTTGCGCGGCGGGCGTCTGCGAAAGATCTGCATCATCGTTGGAAAAAAGCGTGGCGCGCAGCTCGACACTGCATCGGTCATGGTCGCCCAAGTGATACATAAGCGCCGGATGGTCGGTGGTGTAGGCAAAAAACGCAAAGTCATACACGCAGTCGTACAGGGCGCTTACCGTACTGGCGTGCAGCGGGCGCCGTATGGCGATAATCGAGGCGCAATCGATATCGATGGTGCGCAGGTCGCTTGCGAGCTCGTTGGCAATGAGCTGAATGCGGTCGCGATCAAAACCGCTCTCCCCGTGCTGTGCCAACGTGAGCGACCCCTTGCGCTTGCAATAGGCGACGAGCATCTTGGCGCGCTGCAGCATGCGGTAACGCTCGTGCGAAGACGATTCATCGGTCAACGGCGGCAGCGAGCTCAGCAGGTCGTACATCCCTTCGAGCGCGCGGGCAAGCGCCTGGTCCACGTCTTGGACCAGCAAGGTCTCGGCCTCTTGGTCTGCCAGGTGCGTCTTAAGGTCGTAGTCGGCGGCGAGCAGCTCATTTTGACGCTGCAGCTCCATACGACGATGTGCCAGTTCACGGTTAAGCTCGTTGAGATCCGACACGTCTTGGGCAAGCAGGGCCGATCCGCCCAGCAGTGGAAAGGCACGGTACATCACATCGGGATCGGACGCCACGGCAAAGGCATGGGCGCGGCTGTGCGCCTGGGTCCGCAACTCCTCGCGCACGCCTACCGGCATTGGCTTTGACACTGGCGTGGCATAGACTTCCTGCAGGTCGCGCGTTAGAACTTTGAGGTCAAGCGGCAAGGTGTCGAAAATGCCGGCGATGTCGTGATATGACGGAACGACACCGCAATCGAGACAGATTTCCATCGCCACCACGCACAAGACGCAATAGACGAGCGAGAAGTTGAGCCTCCATGCCCAGGGCACGCGCAACGCATATGAGATGGCAAAGAACGCGCCGCCCAGCAGCACGAGCGCCGCCGTGCCCGAGAAACGTTGGATGCGAAAGGACGAGGACCGGCCCACCAGGATAAAAAAGGCCACAAAGTTAAAGGCCGTCCACACGAGGACGGCGAAATAACCCCAGCCGTACGTGTAATCGTTGCTCCAGGTGTCGCTTGTACGGTCAAAGTGGAAGACCTGCTGGTGAAAATCGTTGGTGAGCACAAATCCGATAAGCAGGATAGCCATAATCCACAGCGCAGCGCAGTAGCGGCGACCCAGGCGGTGTTGCTCCAGGCCCACAAGGCGCAGACCACACAACTGGTAGAGCAGCGGAATGAGCGTCATGGGCACGTAGTACAGGTACCACAGCACGGTGGCATAGAACGGCGTGAACGACTTGTACTTGAGAATGACTTCGATCATCCACAGGGCGCAGATGGTGGCGACGGCAACAAGGCGGCGGCGCAGCACATAGTCCAAACAGCGCAGATAGACCGATACGCCCCAGATCGAAAATATAATTGCGGCGACAAGCAGCGGGAGAGAGCTCGAATGGACAAGCGCATCCACGACCTCTTCGGACACCTCGCCATAGGCTGGCACGGCGTTAGAAAGTTTGGGGTCGAAGGCGAACAGTGCCGGCAAGACTGCCAAAAGCATGAGGAACATCGCGGTGATGACACCGGCGATAGCAAAGACGCGGTGGCGGTACACCTGATGTGTTATGCCAACAAGGAATCGCGGCATGGCGAAGAGCCTGCCGCCCCTGGGATCCGCCACGGGAGCGGATCGGGCGGCCGCGTGGCCGATATGTCGCTCGCGGGTACCCATAGTGCTTTTAGTGTACCGACAGATGGGTCGAAAAAGCGGGCCGCATGTCCCAAAATTCGCAGACGGCAAGGCGCCCGGCGAGCACATACTCGCCGGGCGCCTTGGTTAGGAGGCTACGGTTATCGGGAAAGCCTAGGCCAAATCTTCGCCGTTGGTGGCGATAACCTTCTTGTACCAGTCGAAGCTCTTCTTTTTGGAGCGCTTGAGGGTGCCGTTGCCCGCATCATCGCGGTCCACATAGATAAAGCCGTAGCGCTTGGACATCTCGCCCGTGCCGGCAGACACCAGGTCAATCGGGCCCCAGGTGGTGTAGCCCAGCAGGTCAACGCCGTCCTCGGTCACCGCATCGCGCATCGCGGCGATATGCTGGCGCAGGTAGTCGATACGGTAGTCGTCGTTGATGGAACCATCCTCCTCGACAACATCCTTGGCGCCCAGGCCGTTCTCAACCACAAACAGTGGCTTCTGATAACGGTCGTACAGGTCGTTGAGCGTAATGCGGAAGCCCAGTGGATCGATGGCCCAGCCCCACTGGCTCTCCTGCAGGTAGGGGTTCTTGGCGCCGGCGAAGGCGTTGCCCTGGGTGCGCTCGACATCGGGGTTATCGGCACCGGCGGAGCAACGGGTGCTGTAATAGCTAAAGCTGATGAAGTCGACGGTGTTGGCGGCCAGGATCTCGCGGTCCTCGTCCGTCATGCCCACATCGATACCCAGACGCTCGAGCTTCTTGACGGCATAGGCCGGGTAGTAGCCACGGCTCTGAACGTCGACGAAGAAGTAATTGTCCTGATTGTCGAGCTGCGCCTGGCGCACATCGCCCGGACGACAGCTGTAGGGGTAGTAGCTACCTGCGGCGAGCATGCAGCCAATCTTGACCTCGGGGTCGATCTCGTGGGCAATCTTGGTTGCCCAAGCGCTGGCAACGAGCTCGTTGTGGGCGGCCAGGTACTCGACAGCCTCCTTGTTCTCGCCCTCCTCAAAGACCAGACCGGCACCCATAAACGGCAGGTGCAAGATCATATTGATCTCGTTAAAGGTAAGCCAGTACTTCACCAGACCCTTGTAGCGGGTAAAGATTGTGGTCGCGAGGTTCTTGTAGAAGTCGATGAGCTTACGGTTGCGCCAGCCGCCGTACTCCTTGATGAGGTGAATCGGACAGTCGAAGTGCGCGATGGTCACGAGCGGCTCGATGCCGTGCTTTTGACACTCGCGGAATACATCCTCGTAGAAGGCCAGGCCAGCCTCATTGGGCTCGGTCTCGTCGCCGTTGGGGAAGATGCGGGTCCAAGCCAGGCTCATACGGAAGGTCTTAAAGCCCATCTCGGCAAAGAGAGCAATGTCCTCTTTGTAGTGGTGATAGAAATCGATGCCGGTCTGCGCGGGATAGTAATAGCCGTCCTCGAAGTCGAGCATTTTACGCTGGCCGGAGACCACCGCATAGCGCTCGGGGCCGTGCGGAGCCACGTCCACGTTGGCAAGGCCGCGGCCGTCCACGTTATAGGCGCCCTCGCACTGGTTGGCAGCCGTCGCGCCGCCCCACAGAAAGTCTTTACGAAAAGCCATGCATCGATCCTTTCATACGCTGCTTGTCGTGGTTTCAGTATCCCCGCAAATAGGGCCTCGCCCAACGACAGCGACGCAGGCCGACACTTCTTTTCGCACACGGCGGCCCGGCAGCCGCCCCCGTCTGACACTTTCTGATACCGCCGCCCCAAACCACCACAAAGGGGACAGGCACCTTTGTGGCGGCTTGGGCCCGGTTTGTCTCGATCTGTAACAGGTAGAGACGATTTAGCCCGCTAGATGTTACAGATCGAGACAGAAGATTCTAGTCGCAGGTGATGTCGAGGTTTTGCCGACGAGGCCTACGTAACCGCCTTCGCTCAGCAATTCATTTGACTGAATAGGAAAGAAAGGAAAAAATAGGAAAAAAAGGAAAGGAGACTTATGACTGAAACCATCTTCTCCCCCTCATTTGGAAATCGCCCGTCCTATCTGGTGGGTCGCGGGAACGTGATTTCGACATTCATCTCCGGTCTTGAGCAGGAGCCGGGCAATCGAGACCGAGCCATGCTCATGCTCGGCCAGCGAGGCAGCGGCAAGACGGTTCTTCTGTGGGAACTTGCCGACCGCGCACGCAAGCTCGGTTTTGTTGTCGCCACACCCACCGTAGCCTCCGAAGATATGCTTGAGCGCATTGTTGAAAAAATCCAAGAAGCAGGCGAGCCTTATGTCAGCAAGCGTCATCTCCCCAAACTTTCTGGCGGTAGCTTGAGCGTCTTCGGCTTCTCAGCCGGTCTCGAGTTCACACGCGATGTGCAGGAGACCAAGAGTTTCCAGTTCAAACTCACGCAGCTGGCGCGCAAGCTGACCGAGCAGGGGCACGGCATCCTCATCCTTATCGATGAGCTCCAAGCTAATTCACCTGAGATTAGACAGCTCGTCACCGCCTATCAAGAGCTGGTCGGTGAGGGACTCAACGTCGCGCTTGTTATGGCAGGTCTCCCGGGAGCCGTCTGTGCAACGCTCAATGACCGCGTGCTGACATTTCTCAACCGCGCTCGCAAGGTCACGCTCGAACCGCTTTCAGTCGGAGATGTCGATGCCTATTATCAGCGGGCTTTCGAAGAGCTCGACCTTGATATTCCAGGCGATCTTCGCCTCCGTGCCGCTCGCGCAACCCAAGGCTCGCCCTATATGCTGCAGCTCATCGGCTATAACATCGGCAATCGCTGCAAGACAGGAGAACACGTAACGCCAGAGCAAGTCGACGGAGCTATCGAAGCGTCAAAAGCCGATTTCGAAAACGATGTTTGTGAAACGACGCTCGCCGCGCTATCGGACCAAGACGTCGCGTTTCTCGACGCAATGACTGATGACGAAGACGCCGTTTCGCGCATTTCCGATGTAGCGAAACGTATGTCAGTCACACCCGACTATGCGCAAAAGTATCGCCGGCGCCTCATCGACGCCGGCGTAATCGAACAGGCGCGCCGCGGTTACGTGCGTTTCGCCGTTCCATATATGGCTGACTATCTGCGCAGCCAACTCTAGGCAGCCACCACAAAGGGGACAGGCACCTTTGTGGCGGCTTGGGCCCGGTTTGGCTCGATCTGTAACAGGTAGGCCGTCGAAACCGAGCCTGGTGTTACAGATCGAGATTGTTCGGTCTGTCCCCTGCAGTTTGTCTAAATCTGTAACAGGTAGAGACGATTTAGCCCGCTAGATGTTACAGATCGAGACAGAAGATTCTAGTCGCAGGCGATATCGAGGTTTTTGCCGATGAGGCCTACGTAGCCGCCCTCGGCAGCCTTGGGGCTGTCAGCATGGCAGAGAACCCACTTGTCGGCCTTCCAGTAGCAGTAGCTGTCACCGGCGGTAGGCATGTCGGTTGCGGCCTCGGGGCGCGGGCCGTTGGTGCCGGCGGGAAGCGCCACCATCACCTGGAAGCCACCGTCGTCGACCATGCACGGCGTGTAGTGGAGCGTGGTGTTGAAGACCTCGACAACCTTGCCCGCCGGCACGCAGAACGCCTTGACGCACGCGGTATCGAGCTTGCCGTCCTCGATCTCCCAGCGATGCGCCACGAGCAGGATAAAGTCGCGCGCGCCCAGGTTGAACTCACTCGCGCGGTGGTACTCCAGGCAGTTGAGACGCGTGTTGTGGCCGTTGCACCAGCCGAGCTGGAAGGGACGGCCACCAAACATGAGAAAGCCCAGTTTATCGGCATCCTTGACGCCCTCGAGCTCCGGCGCACTTGCAACGTACTTGCTGCCCTCGGGGATGGGCGTGGCAGAGAGCGCCTCGAGCACGGGCGACGTGAGCTCAGACGGAACGTCATCCCAAACGTTGCCATAGGATTTGAACTCGGGATCGTTGACAGAGTAGATATGCATGTTCACTCCTGTTCGTAAATGTGACTATACGAACATTCTAGAACAAACATGAGCGATTTTGAACGCTCACCCCGACCAATCAACAAAAAGGCGCCCCCGCATAAGCGAAGGCGCCCAATGCGCGCGTTTTGGACGACAAAGCCCTTACGCCTGCTGATAGTGCAGATGCTTCTCGTCGATATCGGCCAGGTCGCGGTCGAGGTAGCGGCGCGCAAGCCAGTTGGCCATGGGGAGGTTCTGGTCCAGGTAGTTACCGCATTCCTCGGGAGCGGCACCGGGGACATCGCCCTCGAAGCCGGCGACAAACTCAAACAGCTCGCGGACGAGCGGCAAGACCTTCTCGCTCGTCAGCTCGCCAAAGACAACCAGGTAAAAGCCCGTGCGGCAGCCCATGGGGCCAAAGTAGACAATGCGGCTCGACCACTCGGCATGATTGCGAAGGAACGTCGCGCCCAGGTGCTCGATGGTGTGGCACTCGGCCGTGTTCATGACCGGCTCCTTATTGGGCGTGGTCAGGCGCAGGTCAAAGGTGGTAACGGCGGCGCCGGTCGCCGGATCGCGGTCGATGCGGCTCACGTACACGCCGGGCTCAAGCAGCAGATGGTCAACGGAAAAGCTCGCGATGCGCTCCATGGCAGATCCTCTCGATAGTCAAATTGGGACGGGGCTCTTTTAGCTGGTTCGAATGGTCACACCAATCATACCAGTCAAAAAAGCCCCGTCCCAAAAAGACAACTTAGCCAAGGACACGGGCCATACGCGTCTTGAACTCGGACAGGAAGCGCGGAGCATCCACGGTCAGTGCCACAAGCGCGCTCTTGTCCGGATCGGACAGGCGACGCTCATCGCAGATGGTGCGACCGCGGTACTCGCCCAGCAGATCAACACGCAGGTTGCAGCCGAGCGCACCTACGAGCGTGGGGTCGACCGCCACGGCAACGGCCAGCGGATCGTGCAGCGCACAACCACCCAGGTAGGGTGCGTTCATCTCGTACGAGCCAATGTAGTGCTCGACCATGCTCGCAAATGCGCAGCCCGCCATGGTGCCCGAGCCCGTCCAGCCGGCAATGTCGCGGCGTGTGAGCACCACGCGATGCGTCACGTCCAGACCCACCATGGTGAGCTTACGGCCCGAGCGCAGCACCGCGTCGGCTGCCTCGGGGTCGCTCGCCATGTTGGCCTCGGCGCCCGCGCTCACGTTACCGGGCACGGTAAGGGCGCCGCCCATCACGACCACGCGGCCGATGGACATCATCGCCGCCGCATCGCGCTCCAGGGCGAGCGCCAGGTTGGAGAGCGGGCCAGTCGCTACGTAGACCAGATCGGGACCATAGGTGCGCGCGGCATCGATCAGATAATCGACCGCAGCGTTGCCGTCGGCCGAGGTCGCCCCCACCGGCTCGTAGGGCGACGCGGGCACGCTCGCGCCGCCGATGCCGTTCTTGCCGTGAATGAGCGCGGTGGACGCCGGCGGCGTATAGGGCTCAGTCGCCTGCAGAGGACGGTCGGCACCCAGGTACACCGGAACCTCGGGGCGACCCAGCAGATCGAGCACCGCCAGGCAGTTGTGCGCCGATTGCTCGACGCGCACGTTGCCAAAGCACGTGGTGATGCCCACGAGCTCCACCTCGGGGCTCGCGATGGCATAGGCCAGCGCCATCGCATCGTCCACACCCATATCCAGATCAAGGATCAGCTTCTTGATTGCCATTGTTCTACTCCGCTTCTCCGTCTTTATCGTTTAACCAAACCAATGTTCAACTTCGGCGCGCGTGGGAATCGATTGCTGAGCGCCCAGGCGCGACACCGTCACTGCCGAGGCGCGAGCGCCCGCGGCCATGCACTCAAAGAGCGGCAAGCCCTCTAGGCGAGCCGCCACCAACGCGCCGATAAACGTATCGCCGGCGGCCGTGGTATCGACTACCGCACTCGAAAGTGCCGGCATGCGCAGCAGCTCACCGCCATCGCCGAGCGTAACCGAGCCGGCACCGCCCAGCGTGATGACCGCGGCGCCGGCGCCCTTGTCGAGCAGCGCATTGAGCGCGGCGACGCAACTCACATCATCCGTGGGCAGAATGCCCGTCAGCACCTGGCACTCGGTCTCGTTGGGACAGACCAGGTCGACCGCAGGCCAGACCTCCGCAGGCAGCTCGCAGGCGGGCGCTGGATTAAAGACCGTATAGAACCCCAGCTCGTGAGCGCAAACAAGCGCCTCGGCCGTCGCCGCAAGGTCACATTCGCCCTGGGCGATAAAGACGCTTCCGGCAGCCGGGGCAATCTCGCTGGCGTCGCCGTCGAGCTCATGGGCCACCAGACGCCTCAACGCGCAGGCAACGTCCGCGCCCGCAAGCGCATGGTTGGCGCCCGGTGACAGTATGATGCGGTTGTCGCTCTCGCAGCGAATGATGGTCGCCGTTCCCGTCTCCACGTCATCGCGATGCACTACAAAGTCACAGTCCACGCCGGCGTCTTGGAGCCCCGCCACGAGCGACGCGCCGAACGCGTCGCGACCGACCGCGCCAATCATGTGCGTGCACGCGCCCATACGCGCGGCAGCTACGGCCTGATTGGCGCCCTTGCCTCCGGCGTTGGTGATAAACCCGCTGCCGCCGACGGTCTCGCCCGCACGCGGTATGCGCTCGCACGCCACCGAAAGGTCCATGTTCATGCTGCCGAACACCGCAACGATGCCGCGATCTGCCATGGAAACCTCCTCATCTGCGGGCCTTATGCCCACCGTCGGCCGTCGATCGTGCACTCTCGCACCCCCTATAACTTTAGTTCACTTTGATGTGGACGCGCGCTTGAGCTTGCGCCAGCAGCAAGCATTCACAGGAGCAGGCAGCTACAATGAAGGCGTGATGATTATTCTCGTCATTGGATGATGTTTTATGGAACAACTCTCGCAATCGGGCTCGCGCGGTCGACGCCGCACGGGCAACGAGCCGGCGCCGCACGAACGCGTGAAGGGCGAACGCCGTGCCGACGAACCGCGACGCACCGCGAGCCCCCATCGCGCTTCTGCCAACAACGCGGGCCGCGCCAACACTCCCGCCGCGGAGCAGACGCCCGCTCGCCCCAAGTCCCGCTACATCCCTGCACTCGACGGCCTGCGTACGCTCGCCGTCGTCGCGGTGGTGCTCTATCACCTTAACCTCACGTGGGCTCAGGGCGGCCTGCTCGGCGTCACGATCTTCTTTGTGCTTTCGGGCTATCTGATCACGCGCTTGCTGCTCAACGAAGTCGCTAAGACCGGCCGCATCGACCTCAAGAGCTTCTGGATCCGCCGCATCCGTCGCCTGGTCCCCGCCGTGGTGACCGTCGTGGTGGTGACCTGTGCGCTGTGCACCGTCTTCAACCACGTGATGCTCACCAAGATGCGCCCCGACATCCTGCCGTCGCTGTTGTTCTTCAACAACTGGTGGCAGATTGCCCAAAACGTCTCGTACTTCAATGCTCTGGGCGACCCCTCGCCGCTCACGCACTTTTGGTCGCTTGCCATCGAGGAACAGTTCTACCTGATTTGGCCGCCACTGCTGTTTGCCATGGTATCCATGCATGTGAGCAAGCCCAACACGCGCCGCGTGGTTCTGGGCCTTGCCGCGGTATCTGCCCTAGCCATGATGGTGCTTTACAACCCTGCCGCCGACCCCAGCCGCGTGTACTACGGCACCGACACCCGCGTGTTCTCGCTGCTGCTGGGTGCCTGGATGGCCTTTATCCCCGATCGCGACCTGGCGCCGGTGCGTCTCGCTCGTCGTTTGGGGCTCAATCGCCTAGCTGGCGCCGCCAAGCACGGCAAGAACGCCGAGGGCAAGCCTGGCGAGAAGGCCGACGAAGCAGCCGAGACCGCCCCGGCACAGCCGAGCGCCCTCGTGCGCTTTTGGTCCTCGCCCGCATCCATCGATGTGTTGGGCGTCGTGGGTCTGGTTGGCCTTGCCGCCATGGTCGCGCTCACCAACGGCTACACCGCCTTCCAGTATCGCGGAGGCACACTGCTGTGCTCGATCCTCACGCTCATGGTCATCGCGGCCTGCGTGCAGCCCCAGGGAATGGTTGCCCGCGCGCTGTCCGCCGAGCCGCTCGTGTGGATTGGCAAGCGCTCGTACAGCATCTACCTGTGGCACTATCCGCTGCTGTTGCTCATGAACCCGGTCGCCAACATCAACGATACGCCCTGGTGGCAGTACATTTTGCAGGTGCTGCTGGTGGTCGCCGTAGCCGAGTGCTCCTATCGCTTTATCGAAACGCCGTTTAGGAAGGGCGCCTTCGGCCGCACCGTCGCCGAGTTCCGCGATGGCACCACAAAGCCCGCTAACTGGGCACGCGCGCACGTCCCTGCCTGCGCAACCTGCGCTGTCGTGTTGGTCGTTGCACTGGGCGGCCTGATCTTTGTGCCCGAGACGTCTGCGCTGAGCGGTGAGGGCGCCGAAGTTCTGAACAAGGAAGCCAAAAACACCGCGCCCACCGACCAGCAGGCGGCCGACGACACCGACAAGGACAACGACGGCTTCCCCGATGGCTCCTACGACCTGTTGATGATCGGTGACTCCGTGTCGCTGCGTGCCGTTGATTCCTTTGATGGCGTGTTCCCACACAGCCATATCGATGCCGAAAAGGGCCGCCAGTTTGATGCGGGCCGCGCGACATTTGAGGGCTATCTCCAGCAGAACCTTGCCGGCAAGATCGTGGTCTTTGCGCTGGGCACCAACGGCTTGGTAACCGACGACCAGATCGACGCCATCATGGCCGATGCAGGAGATAAGCGTATTGTGGTGTTTGTGAACACGCGCAGCCCGCAGCCGTGGGTTGGCTCTACCAACCAGGCCATCGCCAACGCCGCTACGCGCTACAAGAACGTGCGCGTTATCGATTGGTACGGATACAGTGCCAACCGCAACGACCTGTTCGATGGCGATGGCACGCACCTATCGACCACTGGCGTGACTGAGTACCTCAACTTGATCCACGATGCCGTCAAGAAGGACCTGCCCGTACACCCCGAGGATCACGTCAACGATCCGCAGCCGGCAGCCGTCAAGTCTGCCACCGACGCACTCGTCAATGCGCTCGCTCTCAAGCCACACAAGCTGGGCACCGACAAGTAACCTGCAGCGTAAACTTCCCACATCCGGAGGGGGTGTCTGCTACGGCAGACACCCCCTCCGGCAGTTAGGGACACTCCTGGCGCAGCCAATGAAGACCTCTACGGATGAATTCCAAGCCGCTCCGCCGTTCCAGACATCGTTTCCGCGCCTCGCGCCTGCCCCAAACAATCAAAACAAGCCCTTTTCGCCGCAACCTCAAAGGTCTGTGGACAAAAAAGGCAAATATGAGTAGTGTTACCATTTTAGTAACAGGCAAAACCACCCAAAATGACGTCTGAGCGTCTCCTACAACCCCTAAAGCAGCCAACCTGACTGGTTTAAGGCGTATTGGAACCAATTTTAATGAACATACTATAGTTTATGTTCATTATCTTCTTGGATGTAAATGCTATTCACTTAGCAACAGTACTCATATTTGGCATTTTTTGCCCACTGCCATATAGCTAACACCCTACAGCAGGCAAAAAAACAGGTCGCAGCCCATGGCGGCGGCCTGTTTGGAGTCCAAAAGAGGCGCTAAGCGCTGTAACCCATCGCCTGCAGAACAAACATGACGACCGTGAGCACCGTAATCACACCGATAGTCGCCCAAGTGAGCACGTTCCACACGCGGCCGTTGCGGTTAGTGCCCATAATGTGACGGTCAGCGGCGATAACCACCTGGAACACCAGAACCACGGGCAGTAGCACGCCATTGATGACCTGCGAGGTCATCATAATCTGGAACAGATCGACGCCGGGCATAAGCACCAGCACGGCAGAGATACCGATGATGGCCGTAATGATGCCGCGATAGACCGGGGCCTCGTCCCAGCTGCGGTCAGCACCGCGCTCCCAGCCAAATGCCTCGCAGATAGCGCTCGACGTAACGCCCGGCAGCACGCAGGCGGCCAAGAAGCTCGCCGCGACCAGGCCCGAGGCAAACAGTACCGTGGACCACTGACCCGCAATAGGCTCCAGCGCGCGGGCAGCATCGGCAGCATCGCTTATCTGAATACCCGCC
This sequence comes from Coriobacteriaceae bacterium, assembly GCA_025757745.1. Classification (NCBI taxonomy): domain Bacteria; kingdom Bacillati; phylum Actinomycetota; class Coriobacteriia; order Coriobacteriales; family Coriobacteriaceae; species Coriobacteriaceae bacterium. The sequence continues at coordinate 185,771 of CP107217.1, read as the reverse complement.
GGGAACAACACCGTACCGGTCGTGATGATAATAAAGCCGGCAATGACATCGGCGGCAAGCGAGCCGCTCACGGTATCGATGCGCTGCAGCACGATATCGTCCTCGCCCGCGTTCTTATCGACCACGTTGTTCTGCGCCAAGAAGATCATCCACGGTGCGATGGTGGTACCGATTGTTGCGACCACGAGCGACACGTAGCTGGGATCGTTCTGAATATTGGGGACGACCAAGTCGACCGCGACCTCGCCCCAGTTGGGGCCGGCCATAAACGCGGCGACGATGTAGGTCACGAACACGCAGCTTACCAGCAGCAAAATCTTCTCGATGCGCTGAAAACTGCCCGACATGGTAAGCATCCACACCAGCAGCGCCACGAGCGGCACCGAGATGCTCGCCGGAACGCCAAACAGAGCAAGGCCACTCGCGATACCCGCGAACTCCGAGATGGTCACCGCCGTGTTGGCAATCAACAGCGCCGCCATGGCCAGCACGCTCCTGCGCACGCCAAAGCGCTCACGGATGAGCGAGGCCAGGCCCTTACCCGTGACGCATCCGCAGCGCGCCGCGGTCTCCTGCGTCACGATAAGCAGCACAGTCATGACGGGAAGCATCCAGAGCATCTTGTAGCCATAGCTGGCGCCCGCGCTGGAATACGTTGCAATGCCGCCGGCGTCATTGCCCGAAAGCGCCGCCAGCAGACCGGGACCCATAGCGCCAAAGATGGCCGCGATGGTCAACTTTTGCTTGGTGCCCGACTTTTGCTTGGTATTTTGCACGCGACCACCTAACCCATGACCGACATGGTGAGCAGCACCGCAGCGGCGCAGTACGCTACGCACGAGATCATGACGGCAATAACGTTCATGGCGGTGCCCGACGTGTTGAGGTCATGCTCGTCACGCCAGAACAGCACCATCAGGTAAATCACGGCGCTCATGTTGCCAACCAGGCAAATGATGGCAGCGATATTAAAGCACCCGGTAAAGAGTTGCTCCTCAAACATGGGCGCATCGGGGAACGCAGCGGTGCGCACCAGCTGGGCGCACAGGTAGGTCACGAGTGACAGAATCAGGCCCATGCCCGTGCTCTGGAAGAAGAACCCCAGATACGGCTTGGGCTCGTCGTCGTGACCGTCATACTCCAAGAAGTAGTTCTTGACGAACGACACCATGCGCGAGGCAGCAAGCAGCACGAGCGGCATGGCGCACATGGGGAACACCACCAGATGCGCGGAGCCGAGCGCCGTCCCCAGCACCGTTGCCATGATGCACGAGGCAATGCCCCACACGACAACCCAGTACTGGCGATGCACAAACCAGCTGAGCACGTTCGTCGAGTCGTCCGACGCGCTATCGCCCGAGCCGACACCGGCGATCTGCAGGTCCTCCTGATGCTCCTCGGCGATAACGTCCATGGCGTCGTCGAAGGTCACGATGCCCAGGATATGACGGTTCTCGTCGCAGACAGGGATGGCAACCAGGTCGTACTTGGTCATCTCGTCCGTCACGTCTTCCTGGTCCTCGTCGGGCGACACGTAGACCAGGTCGCGATAGGCGAGCTGGCCCAGCGTGGCATCGCGGTCGGCAACGATCAACGTGCGCAGCGAGAGCACGCCGGTGAGCATGCCGCTCGGATCCTCGGTATAGACGTAATAGACACTCTCGAAGTCCTCATCGAGTTTGCGAATCGCCTCGATGGCATCGCCGACCGTCGCCGTGGCGGGCAGCGAGACAAACTCCGAGGTCATGATGCGGCCGGCGGTGTTGTCCTCATAGCCCAGCAGGTTACGAATCGCCTTCTCCTCCTTGACGCCCATCAGGCGCAGGAGCTTCTCGGCCTTCTCGTAATCGAGCTCGTCGATCAGGTCGGCGGCGTCGTCCGGGTCCATCATGGCCAGCATCGACGATGCGTCCGTGTCGGACAGGCCCTCGAGCATCTCGGTCATAAGCTCGTCGTCATCGAACTCCGAGATGGCCTCGGCGGCCTGGGCAGTATCGAGCTGTGCAAACACCTGCGCACGCAGGCGCGGGTCGAGCTGCTCGATAATGTCGGCGATGTCGGCAGGGTGCAGCTCGCCGAGCGTCTTATGCGACACCGAGAGTTGAATGTTCTTGGTCGAGCGATCGAGCAGGTCCATGTAGGACCAAGCGATGATGTCCTCACTGAGCGGCTTGCCCAGGTGCTTCATAAAGCCTTCGACGATATGCTCGAGTGCGGGGCTGATCGCGCGTAGCAGACCGCGGGCGCCCACTTCGGCGCCCAGCAGGCGCAGCTGATTTTCGCCCGACATGGAAAACTTGATGTCGTTTACGCGCACGACTTTCATGCCCTGCGTGTCGACAATCTGCTTGTTGAGCACGTCGCGGGCAAGCAAGAGTTCGGTCGGCTGCAGGTACGAAAAACGGATTTCGGTGGCCGACGTCTTAAGGTGTACACCCGTCTCGTCGATACGGTCGACCCATTTGCGCCAGCTGATCATAAACGGCGTCTTGCCGGGACCGCGGAACGCGAGCGACGTCACGTGCGGAAAAACTTCGCCGGTAGCAATACCAAAATCGTTCACCACGCCGAGCTTTTCTCCATCGACGTCCAAGACCGGCAATTTGAGCATCTCACTCAGATAATTCAATGGTGCTCCCCATCATTATTCCTCCGAACGCGGCCGCATGTGCGACGTCCGGGGGCTTCTGGATATGTATACGCATGCGCGGGCGGCACGCCGCTCGACGCTTACACCCCGTGCATGCGCAAAAAGCACCTGCATGGGGTCATCGACTGTATGGTCGAGGTTTGGATTTCACCTGTAACCTTTCTCTTGACCCTCATTAACCGCAGTAACTATAGCATCAGCATCGCCCTGCGGCATCGAATTTATGCGCTGCACATTGCAGGCATACCAAACGCTGACGCATCCGTGACATAGTCATTGGGGACGTTCCTAAATGACTACCCAATGACTACTCTGTGGTGTCGTCGTCCTCGGCAAGTTGGGGGAACACGGCGTCCTTGGGCATGGTGACCTTCGTCAGCGAGGTGAGCTTTTTGCTCAGCGACGTGTCCGTCTTGACCAGGTCGCTGAGCGTCACGATCTTGTAGCCGTCGGCAATGAGGCCGTCGATAATCTGCGGCAGCGCCTCGAGTGTCTGCTCGGCGCATTCGTCTCTATCGGTGAGCAGCACGATATTGCCCGGCGTCACCGAATCGAGCACCGTCGAGACCTGTTCGTCGGCACCGTTTAGCAGCCAGTCGCCCGAGTCGATATTCCACGAGACCACGGCGGAGACCAGGTCCATCGCATCAATCCAGTTTTGCTCGTCAAAGGCAGCGTAGGGAGCACGCAGCAGCATCGTCTTCACGCCGGTCGCCGACTTAATCGCATCGGTGCCTTTCGTGATCTGTTCGCGCACCGCCTCACGGTCCTGACCCTTGAGCGAATCGTCGCTGTAGCTGTTGGATCCGATCTCGCACCCGGCGTCGACAATCGCCTTGGCCGTGGCAGGCGAGGCCTCGGCCGCATCGCCCGAAAGGAAGAACGTCGCGGTGACGCCCTTTTCCTTGAGCACCTGCAAGATCTGTTTGGTGGCGCCGCTCGGACCCTCGTCAAACGTCAGCGCCACGTACTTTTTGTTGCCCTTGGGCGCCACGCTGGCGCACGCAACAACGCAATCGGTGGCGGGCACAACCTCGCCGCGGTCTTGCGTCTTGCCTGACCGCTCACCAACCCACACCTCGGATCGGCCCTGGACACCCCATGTCTGCACATACTCGATAGCGCCCGTGCCCTCGACCTTGAGCTTGGGCTCGATAACCGTAGCCTGAACCTCGTGCTTCTCGTAAGTGTTACGGCCATCCTTGACCGTCACCTTCTCGCCGCCCTCGAGTTCGCGGCTATCCCATTTGCCCTGCTTCACGCGCTTGCCGTCGACCTTCACCGACAGCTTTTCGCCCCCATGGCGCTTGAGCACGCTGTCATCGACGGCTAGCAGGTCGCCTGCGTCGTAGGTGTCAGTCAAATCCTGTTCGTCGATGAGATTCTGCAGCGTAGAGCCCACGCGCACCGCGGTCTTCTGGCCGTTGAGCTCCACGTCCACGCTGCGGTTGACGTAGCCCACGACGGCAGCGATAAACAGCACGAGCGCGCAACCCACGGCGATCAGCGCATAGGGCAGGCGAGACGAACGACGGGGTGTGCGGCTGTTGCCGATGCGCGCGCTGCGATCGCTAAAGCCGCGGCTATGGTTGAGATACATCGCGCCGGGCTTACGGTGACGGCGGCGCTGACCGCTGGGCAGCTGCCCCAGGTCGCGGCGCGCTGTCGGATGCGCACCCGAACGCCCGTTTAAGTTGGATCCGTTTTGGTGCATGTGCCCTCCCCCATAAACACAGCAAGCCGGAGCAACAGGTCTCCGGCTTGCCTCCCATCATTTGGTACGTCGCTATTTTGTAGCTTTTGACGAGCCTCCGCTCGCCTTTTGGTATTCGTCCTTAAAGGCCTTGAACATGCCGCGCGTCTTGCCGAGCTGCTTGCCCAGTGCGCGACTGCCCTTGTCCACGGCAACCGATCCCTTGTCGTCGAGTACCTTGGCACCCTTTTTGACCTTGTCGCCCACCACGACGCTGGCCTCGGCGGCCTTGGCGGCCGCACCGCCCGAATACCCGAGCGACTTGACCTCGTCCGAGACGACCATCGCACCGTTCTCGTAGCCGCGCAGCATCGTCGGCGGCACCTGCGTGTCACCAACCAAAACACTCGAAGCAGCACCGGCGGTCACATAGAATGCCTGCACGATGCCCGAGCGTGGCTTGAACTCAACGTCCGAGCAATAGCCCACGACGTCGCCCGATTCCGTGCGCACGTCCATACCGACCCAGATGATGCAATCGTCCAAGTTGATGTCGAGGCGCTTAGCGGCGGCGGAATCGTACGTGTCCTTGACGTCATCGACCGCAATGGCGCCCTCGTAGACACCAATGGCGTCGAGCGCTACGAATCGGTCGGGACGCTCGATCATGCCCGCGATATCGGACTGGCGGACCATAAAGCCGACCACGCGCGTACCGCCCGGGGTAAAGACCGGAAAGTGAATCTTTCCGAGCTTTTTAGGGCTGCGCGGCGTGCCATCCTTTTTGGTGCGCTTGTCCTCGGTAGGCTTGCGATAGATCTTGGCGCCGACAAAATCCCCGGCGCGCATTATGCCTCGGTCGAGGGCTCCGCAGCCTCGGTATCAGCCTCGACGGCGTTCTCGACCACGACGTCGGCGGCAGGCGTCACGTTGCCGCCCGAAATGGCGTCGTTGAGCTGCTCGCGCAGCTGGTCCATGCGCTCGCGGGCCAGGTCGACCTTGGCGCGCAGGTCGTCGGTCTTGGCGTCAACCATCGGGCCAAAGTCATTCACCGCAGCACGGGCCTCCTCGGCGCTGTGCTCGTAGGTGTCGCGCATATTGTCCCAGGCGTCGTTAGCGATATCGGCAGCCATGGCGCGGGTCTCGGCACCCGAGCGCGGGGCCAGAGCAACGCCGACAATAGCGCCGGCAGCGGCGCCAAAAAGTGCGCCGGAGACAAAGCTGAAAGTCTTACCCATGATCATTCCTCTCCTGCGGGCACGTCGGTGCCCACCGTTTGAATGCTGTCCATTATACCCGCAGCGCATCACTTGCCGCTCCGCTCATCTGCGTACGGCAAAGGCGCAGGTACGTGATGGTGATAAACGCGTAGGCCTACTCCTGAGGCATAGCCGGCATGGCCACCGTGGCACCCGGGTCCTCGCCGGCGCCGTCCACGAGCGGCAGGCCGCCCTCATGCGCAGGCCCTGCCGGAACCGTCGCCGCACCGCCAAAGACGGCAGCGGAGGCCTCGTGGTTCTCGGCAACCGCGCCCTCGGTATCAATCGCCACCTGGGGCTCGTCGTCAAAGTTGGGGACGCCCTGGGGCTCGGTGGGAACGGGCTCGGCGGTCGCATCGGCAACGGGCTCGGCGTCGACCGGCACATCGCCCTCGTCAGCGCCCTCGGCCTCGGCAGCATCTTCGCCGTTCGCAGCGGCGACGGCCTCGTGAGGATCCTTGCCCTCGGCCTCGGCGCGCATGCCCAGCACCAGGTTGCGCAGGCCCGCGACCGTGCCTTCCACGTCAGGGGCAGGCTGGTCGGCGTGCAGGTACGCCCAGTCCATCATAAAGGTGGCCGAAGACAGCGCGCCGATGGCCAGCGCGTCGTCGGGGCACGAAAGCTCAACCTCAAAAACGCGCTCGTCGTGCTCGCTTACGCGCGTGCGGCCGCACGAGATGCTGCCGGCAAGCCCGGTCTCGTTCATGAGCTCGACCGTCACATGCTCAAGCAGATGGCAAAGCTCGGTCTGGCCCATGCAGTCCTGGAACTCGCGACCGGAATCACCCAGGCACAGGTGCTTGGCAATCGCCGGCACCAGGTAATACACGCGCGCCGTGGCCTCGATATCCTCCGAGGTCATGAGCGGCATGCCGGGGTTCACCAGCACATGCGCGCAGATCTTGTCCTCGCTGACGGTGACCTTAAGGATGTTGAACAGGCCTGCCATAACTCTCCCCTACTCTTCCTTGCCCTACTCGTCGCCATCGTGCGGATCCACAGAGCCCGCACCCGACGCCGCCGGCTTCTCTGCCGAAGACTCGGAATCCTTCTTATCGGTTTCGACCGGAGCGATCACGCGAATGAGCGAGATGCGCTGGCCACGCATCGACTGCACTTTAAACTTGTACCCCGCAACCTCAAACACCTCTCCGATGTCGGGCACCGAGTCGCAAAGCTCCAAAATCCAGCCGGCGATGGTCTCATAATCATCGCTTTCCTCAAGCGGCCAACCAAGCTCAATCGCGTCATCGCACGAAAAACGCCCATCAACGAGCCACTCGCGGCGCGAAAGGCGCGTGAGATACTTGTTGTCGGGGTCGAACTCGTCCTCGATCTCGCCGACGATCTCCTCGACGATGTCCTCGATGGTGATGATGCCGGCCGTGCCGCCGTACTCGTCCACGACCACCACGATCTGGTCGTGCGAGGTCTGCATCTCGGACAGCAGCGGCAGGATGTCCTTGGTGTCGGGCACAAAGGTGGCGTCGCGCAAAAAGCCGGCGATGGGCTGGTCGCCCTTGCCGTCGAGCGCGGGCTGAATCAGGTCCTTGATGTGCGCGATGCCGGCGACGTTGTCGGGATCCTCGTGATAGACAGGGATGCGGCTAAAGCCGGTCTGGCGCATGGTGGACAGCACGTCGGCGACCGTCTCGTCGTCCTCGCACATGGTGGTGTCCACGCGCGGCACCATGACCTCGCGGGCAACGGTGTCGCCCAGGTCGAAGATCTCGTGGATCATGCGCTTTTCCTCGTCGAGCAGGTCGTCCTGCTCCGAGACCATGTACTTGATCTCTTCTTCCGAGACGTTCTGACGGTCGTCGGCGCTCTTGATGCGCAGGATGCGAGCCAGACCATCGGAGCAGGCGCCGGTCAGCCACACGAGCGGACGGGCGATCTTTTGGAACACGGAAAGCGGCCCCACGACCTGCTTGGACACGCCTTCGGCATTGGCCAGACCAATGCGCTTGGGCACAAGCTCGCCAATCACGATGGACACGAAGGCGACCGCGACGGTGATGATGACCGGCGCCAGGCCGCGCGCGATGGCGGAGAGCGGCGCGATGCCAAAGCTCGTGAGCCAAGCGGCGAGTGGGTCGGACAGGCTCGTCGAGGCGACGGCGGACGAGGCAAAGCCCACGAGTGTGATGGCAACCTGGATGGTGGCCAGCAGCTGGTCGGAGTCGGCAGCCAGCTTAATGGCGCGCTCGGCGCGCTTGTCGCCCTCCTCGGCCTCGTGCTCCAGCACGGCGCGCTTGGCCGTGGTGAGCGCCATCTCGGACATAGAGAAGTAGCCGTTGATGAGGGTCAAAACGAGGGTGGTGATAAGGGAGATGGTTATGTCCATCGGGAGTTTCTCGAACCTCCAAGATTCGGGACGTCGGATTAAAACGTTGACGGCGGATACGGCAATTGCACCGGCGCCCAAACAAGGACGCGGGTGCGCAGGCGTGGTCGCTAGATTACGAAGAGAATCACCGCCATGAACTGGAAGATGCTGCCGGCGAGCACCCACAGGTGAAACACGCTGTGAAGATAGCGCACGTTTTTGGCGATATAGAACGGCACGCCCGCGGTGTAGCACACGCCGCCGACGGCGAGCAGGGCAAGTGCCACGGGGCTGAGCAGTGCCACAAGTTCGGGCAGCTTAAAGACGACGAGCCAGCCCATCAGCAGGTAGACCAGGCCGCTTACCCAGTGCGGTTGACGCTCGCGCATAAAGCACTCGAGGGCGATGCCGATAATGGCGATGGCCCATACGGCAAAGAACAGCACAGCGCCGCCGTCGTTTGCCAGTGTAATGAGGCAAAACGGCGTATAGCTGCCCGCAATGAGCAGGTAGATGCAGCTATGGTCGATGATGCGGAATACGCGCTTGGCACCCGCGGACTGAATCGCGTGGTAAAGCGTGGAGGCCAAGTATTCAAGGATAATGCTTACGCCATAGACGATCGCCGCGGCCATGTGGGCCGGGCCTCCGCCGCGCAGGGCGGCGAATACGATCAGGAGCACCAGGCCCGCGATACCCAGCAGGCAGCCAACACCATGGGTGACGGAGTTCATGATCTCCTCGCCCATGGTGTAGTGTGGAACGGCCGCGGTCTTGGGTCGCGGCTTAGAACTGTCGCTCGAATCGGACATGCCGGTTACATCCTCCAACGTAAAGAGTTCTCAACACTATATCAAAGCGTCTGGGTACGTGCGAAATTTGCACCATACGTGACCCTTTGTTTACCCATTCTTTGCCTGTTGACGCATCAACGGCGAACGTCCATAATGCGCTTGCATTAAATGTTGATGTATTAACATCTTATAGGAAAGCTTCTTATGTCTCAAAACGCACGTTCCCATCGAAAGCTCAAGATAGCCGGCGTCGTTGCGCTGGTGCTCGTTGTCGCGCTGCTGGGGTTTGCCGGCAACTTTTTGTTTGACTTTGCCCTGAACCCCCAAGCGCCGTACACCATGAAGATGATGCAGGATGGCAAGGACGCCGAAAAGGGCGAGCAGATGGACGCCGAGGAGGGCGAGGCACGGGCGTGGTTTAAGGAAAACCGCGAGAGCAGCAGCCTCACCGCGAACGACGGGACCGAGCTTGCCGCCTGGTATTTTGCTGCGTCGGAGAGCGCACACGATTACGCCGTCTGCCTGCATGGATATACCAACGAGCCCATCGGTATGGCCCGATACGTCAAGCGATTCCACGACCGCGGCATGAACGTACTCGCACCCGCCGCACGCGCCCACGAGCGCTCCGGCGGCGACTATATCGGCATGGGCTGGCCCGAGCGCCTCGACATCGTCGCATGGATCGAGCAAATCGTTCAGGCTGACCCCGAGGCGCGCATCCTGGTCTTTGGCGAGTCGATGGGTGCGGCAACTGCCATGAACGTCGCGGGGGAATCTCTGCCCGCAAACGTGAAATGCATTATCGAGGACTGCGGTTATACAAGTGTTTGGGACGAGTTTTCTCTGCAGCTCAAGGACGTGTTCGGCCTGCCCAGCTTTCCCTTGCTCGATGTAGCAAACTTGGTGTGCAACGTGCGCGCGGGCTACGACTTTCATAAGGCGAGCAGTGTGGAGCAACTCAAACACGCGACGGTTCCCATGCTGTTTATCCACGGCGACCAAGACACTTTTGTGCCGTACGATATGCTCGACCAAAACTACGACGCGTGCGCCAGCAAGGTCAAGCAAAAGCTCACCATCCATGGCGCCACCCACGCCAAGAGCGCGCAGGTCGACCCCGAACTCTACTGGGACACGGTCGACAACTTCCTCGACAAGAATTTTTAGGCAAAAAGCAACGTCTGGGGTTTTGTTGCCAAAAAACGGTTTGTGGTCGGCGGGGTTCGATTTTTCGCCGCACTTCCAAAAAGCCGCCCGCGAGCGTTGTGCTCGTGGGCGGCTTTTACTCAACTAACGCCACAAAGGCGCTTGGTTTGTCCAATAGGACGACGCTACTTGACCTCGATGAGCTCGTACTCGCTCGTGCCCAGGCCGATCTTCTCGGCATGCGCGATGCACACGCGCCAGTCGGTGTCGGGATGCGTGATGCAGAAGGGATCCTTGGCCTGCTCGCCCTCCAGATGCTCGTGGTTGTGCTCCATCTTGGCCGCGCTATCGGTAAGCTCGGTGTTGGGCAGCGGCTCGGACGCCATGACGGCGTCGGCGCAGGCCTGGTCGATGGCGACCGGGTCGAAGCTCGCGAACATGCCGATATCGTTGACGATAGGTGTGTCGTTTTCGGGATGGCAATCGCAGTTGGGGCTGATATCCATAGCCAGCGAAATGTGGAAGCTGGGACGATCCTGGACAACGGCTTTGGTGTACTCGGCGATCTTACAGTTGAGCACGTCGGCCGCGGCCTCATAGCCGGGCTTGATGGCGTCCTGGTTGCATGCCGCAATGCAGCGTCCGCAGCCCACGCAGCGATCGTGGTCGATGGCAGCCACGTGCACCGTGCGAGTGTTGCCGTTGGCAAGCTCGCGCTCGCGGGTATCGCCAAACGAGATGGCGTTGTGCGCGCAGATCTTTTCGCAGGCACGGCAGCCAACGCAGTGCTCGGTCGCGACGTTCGGCTTGCCGGCGGCATGCTGCTCCATCTTGCCGGCGCGACTGCCGCCGCCCATGCCCAGGTTCTTCATGGCGCCGCCAAAGCCGGCCTGCTCATGACCCTTAAAGTGGGTAAGGCTGATCACAATATCGGCATCCATGAGCGCCTGACCGATCTTGGCCTCGCGCACGTACTCGCCGCCCTCGACCGGGACGAGCGCCTCGTCGGTACCCTTGAGGCCGTCGGCGATGATAATCTGGCAACCCGTGGCATACGGGGTAAAGCCGTTCTGGTAGGCAGTGTCGATGTGCTCGAGCGCGTTTTTGCGGCTACCGACATAGAGCGTATTGCAGTCGGTGAGGAAGGGCTTGCCGCCCAGCTCCTTCACCACGTCCGCGACGGCGCGGGCGTAGTTGGGGCGCAAAAAGCTCAGGTTGCCCAGCTCGCCAAAGTGAATCTTGATGGCGACGAACTTGTTCTCAAAGTCGATCTGCTCAATACCGGCGTGACGTATGAGGCGCTTGAGCTTGTCGAGCTGGCTCTCGCGAGCATGCGTGCGCAGGTTGGTGAAGTACACCTTAGCGGGTGCTGCGGGTGCAGTTGCGGTCATAGATATATCCCCTCGGTCTATATGGCGTTACAGACATAGAGGATGGTACCAGTTAAAGCAGAGTTAAAGTCAAGTACGGAACCTAGTCATTGGGGACGTTCTTAAATGACTACTCTTGGACTTTGAGCGCCTCGGCCAGGCCCACACGTTTGATAGAACGCGTGTGCAGCAGCGCCACGACCAGGTAGGTCGCAAAGCCGATTCCTACGCACGCCGCCATGGACCAAGCGGGCACATAGATCTCGATATTGCCGTTATAGGCGAGCAGCATCGAACGGAAGATGGCCGTGAGCGAGCCAATAATGACCGGCAGGCTCAGCACGAGCGACGCCACCACGCACAGCGTGATCGAGCGGATGTACAAATGCGAGATCTCGCTCTCGCGATAGCCAAAGACCTTCATGTAGCTAATCGAACGGGCGCTGTGGTCGATCACAGCCTTGGTCAGCAGGTACATAAACAGCAGGAAGATGAACACCGCAAGTCCAACCATCATGCCGATCATTTTGCTCATCATGCCGATGAACTGGTCGCCCACGGCGCGCATGTCGTCGGGCGTGGTGTCGCCGGCAAAGTAACGAGCATCGAGGTCGAGCTTCTTGTTGCTCGCATAGCCGTTAAAGTAGGTGGCGTCGTTGTCGAACAGCTCGTTAAAGTCGTCGATGCTCATATAGACATTCATATCCGACTTGGAGCCCCAGGCACAGTCCTTGCCCGCGTACTCAAAGGAATAATGCTCGCCCTCGTACTTGTCGCTGAGCGTGACCTTCTGGCCCTCGCTCCAGCCGAACTTGTCGAGCAAGCCACCGCCAAAGACGACGCGTCCGTCGCCGACGTTGAGGTCTTTCCAATAGCGCGAGTCGGATGAAATGCCGTAGACGGAAATCGTCTCCTCGCCATTTCCATCGCCGCGGTCGTATTGCAGCTGGTAGACGGCGTATTTCTCGGCCTGCGCGATTGCGCTTGCACCATTGTCGATCGTATTGACCGGGTGGATATCGTCGTTGTCAGCGTCAATCTTAGAGGCCTTGTCGATCAGGTCGATAGCCTCGTCGCGGTTGCAGCCGAGGGCATCGGCAAGGTCATCGAGGCGCGCATAAAGCGCATCCTTCTTGTCCTGGACCTTGGCAAGCGCATCCTGCGCCGCGGTCAGGCTCTCGGCAGACGGAGATGCGGTCGCGGCATCGGCTGCCGCCTGCGCCGCATCGGCCGCGTCGTCAAGCTCGTCATCGGCATCCTGAGCGGCGGAAAGCAGCGCGCCGTCAACCGACTGCAAGCGCTCGAGTGCCGACCACTGCTCGCGCACCTCGGCGGTGCCCTCGAGCTCCAGCGGAGCCTTGAGCGTGTACTGGTGCTCGGCGACCAGGCTCGTCTCGAGGTTGTCCGCGTAGTGCGTCATCGTGGGCAGAATCGCCAGGCCAAAGAGCAGCAGCAGCGAGGCGAACGCAATGCCCACGAAGAGCGTGGCGAAGTTGCCCAGGTTGCGCAGGAAGATACGCAGGCGGAAGCGCGAGACAAAGCCCATTCGCTCCGGCAGCTGCAGGCCACGCTTGGTACCCGATTTACCGCTCGCCTCGTGACGAAGGAACTGCAACGGCGTCTTGCCCATTTTGCGAAGCAGGCCCACCAGCGTGATGAGAATGAGCGCGGCGGCAGGAACCACGGCGCACTTCACAAAGATCTCCCAGCTCCAATACACCTGGAAGGGCGGCAGGCTGTACGAACCGTAATAGAGGCCGCGCATGGGCTCGGTAAAGAACACAACGCCGAGCGCAGTGCCCAAAAGCGCCGCGACCACGCCCACGATGGCGGGAAGTGCCAGGTAGTGCAGGACGATCTCCCGACGGCGATAACCGCTGGCGAGCAGCGTGCCGATGATGGCACTCTCCTCCTCGATGGTGGCGTCGGTAAGGACCACAAAGACAAACGCCATGATCACGATGATGATGTCGAGCAACGTCGTCCACATCATGGAGTCGCCGTCCACGTCGTCGCGCGCATAGCCAATGCCCTGATTGGAATCGGCATCGATCAGATCGTCCACGCGCGCATCGACATCGGTCAGCGCCTCGACCATATCCTGCTCCGCATCGATGCGATCCGCAGTAGAGAGGTCGCGGTCGGTAAAGGTAAAGGAGTAGGTGTAGGCAGGCGCGCCGCCGGCATCCTCGAGCGCGGCAAAGCCGGCGTCGGTGACCTCGGCCACGCCATAGGTGATGGTGTTCACCGTAAAGTCCGAATTGTTGAGGAACAGCGCCTGGCTATCGGGCTGGGTCATGATGCCGCAGATGGTGTAGGTGCGACCCTCGAGCTCGACTTTATCGCCCACGGACAGGTTGTTATTGGTGGCAAAGACACGGTCGATGGCCACCTCGTCGTCCGCCTTGGGTTCCCTGCCCTCACAGTAGGACGCGATATCGACCTTGGTGCGGTGCGCATAGGTGCGCAGCGTGCGCTTGGTGCCGTCGTCGCCGGCGGTCTTTTTGATGATGGCGTCGATGGAGAAATTCTTGTAGAGCGTGACGCCGCCGACGTCGTCTGTCGCGTCCTCGGCTGCCTTGAGCTGGTCTTTGGTGGCCTCGAAGGAGGTGGTCACGCGGCCGTCCTCAATCGTGTACGCATCGCGCATGTCGTCGATAAGGCAGCCGATGGAATGCGCCGCAAGCAAAAAGCCCGATGTAAGGGCAATGCTTCCGCACATAAGCAAAAAGATGCCCAGGTACTTACCGATATTGCGGCGCAGCTCGCGCGGGAGACGTTTTGCGAGAGGTGTCATGGCGCCGCCTACCAATCGAGCTCGGCGGCTGCGACGGGCGACTCGTTGAGCTCATCCTCGACGATGCGCCCGTCGCGCAGGCGCAGCACGCGATTGGCCATGCGGGCGATGGCAGCGTTGTGGGTGACGATAATGACGGTGCAGCCGTACTCGCGGTTGACGTCTTCCATGAGCTGCAAGATTTCCTTGGACGTCTTGTAGTCAAGCGCGCCCGTGGGCTCGTCGCACAGCAGCAGGCCCGGGTTTTTGACGAGCGCGCGGCCGATGGCACAGCGCTGCTGCTGGCCGCCCGAGACCTGGCGCGGGAACTTGTTGCGGTGCTCGTAGAGACCCAGCGAACGCAGCAGGTCGTCAATGTTGAGCGGCTTTTTGGACAGGTGCGCCGTGACCTCGATGTTTTCCTTGATGGTGAGGTCGGGCACCAGGTTGTAGAACTGAAAGACAAAGCCCAGCTCGCGGCGGCGATACTCGCCCAGGTCGGCAGGCTTGAGCACCGTGAGGTCGCAGCCGTCCACCAGAATAGAGCCGGCGTCGGCATCCTCCAGGCCGCCGATCAGATTAAGAAATGTCGACTTGCCCGAGCCCGAAGGCCCCAGCATGACGCAGACCTCTCCGCGGTTGATGGACGTGTCGATGCCATCGAGTACCGTCAGACGCGCGTCACCGTCGCCGTAGTGTTTCTTGAGCCCTTTGACCTGGACATAGGCTTCCCGCGTTGCCATGCTATCCCCCGTTGTTAGCCTTCTGCTACTTTTCTAGGGTAATAGTAAACCTGGGCGAACTATTTTTAAGCGACGTGCGCGATTTTTTCCAAACCAGTCATTGGGTACTCATTGGGGACAGACTTAAATGACTGAAACCACTCATTTAAGTCTGTCCCCAATGAGTACCCAATGACTAGGTGGCTAGGCGCGGGATTTGGTGCGTGCGAGGGCGAGGCCTACGGCGGCGATGGCCACGGCGAAGAGTGCCGTGACGCCCAGGTCGCAGGCGATGTCCCCCAGCACGGCGGACGTCAAATCCGAGGCAAGTGCCTTGCTGATCGCGTCGTTCACCCAATATGTCGGCACAAAATGCGCCACCGTCTGCACGGCCGGGCCCATCAGCGACAGGGGCATCCAGGCGCCGCCCAAAAACGTCATGAGCACGCCGAGCAGGTTGCCCACGCCGTTGAGCAACTCCTCGCGCGCACCCAGGCTCGAAAGCGCAAAGCCAACGGCCAGCGGCGTGCACGCCAGGGCAAACGTCGCCGCCAGCGCCAGGCACACACGGCCCACGCCGACTTCGGCAACCGCGCCGGCAAAGCCCACGACGCCCATCATGCTCGACACGAGCCAAATGCAGACGGTGAGCACGGCAGCGGCCGCAAACACGGCGAGCGAACGCTGGCGCTCGGAGACCGGGCCGGCATCCATGCGGCGCACGCGCTCGGGCTCGTTCATGCCCGAGAACACCAATCCCACCGACACGATGACCGACGAGATAATCGCGTACGCGCCAAAGTTGAAATACGACTCGAGCGTGGCGGCGGCTGTCGAGTCAACCTTGACCTGCTCGATCTCGACCTTGGCGCGCTTCGCGGCCGCATGCTCGGCAGCCTTGGCGACGCTACCGTTAGAGGCGGCGGGCTCAAGTGCGGCCGCAGCGCCCGCGAGCGAGATCCAGCGCGAGGCCTCGGCAGACGAAAGCGCTGCCGCCATGGTACCGGCGCCGTAGGTCACATCGAGCTTGGGCAGAGACTCCCCCGCGCGGGCGGCTGCAACAAGGTCACCCTCAAACCCCTCCGGGATAAAGAACACGCAGTCGGCGCTACCCTTGGCGCTATTGCTCTTGGAGAGCGCGTCCGCAAGATCGTATGTATCGTCGCCGATGCCCGTGACCAGCTCAAAACGCGAACCCAGATGCTTGGTAAGCGCACGCGAAAGGTCGCTGTCGTCGCGGTCGACCACGATCACGTTGGTGTCGTAGGGCTTGTACTCGGTAAGCTGCGACGAGTTCCAGCTCACCGATGCCGCGATGAATACGCCCATCAGTGAGATGAACACCGTGTAGATGAGCAGGTAGAACGGGTGCGCCAGCGCCATGCGAAGCGCGGTCTTAAAGGTGCTCATAGCGGCTCCTTCCAAAGATCAGCGTGGCGGCGGCAACGAACAGCAGCGCCATAAGGACCAGCGCGCCGGCGCGAACGGCAAAGGGGCCCAAGTCCTCAAAGAAATACAGGCGGTTGAACATGTCGCAGATGAGCTTGACGGGGTTGAGCCAGCATTCGGCCGGGCAGGCGCGGGCAACGTCATCGGCAAGCGCCATCGCCGGTTCACCGTAGAGCCCGGCGAACAAAGCGCACGTGGTGGCAAAGCCCGTAAGGATGCCGGACTTGGACGCCTTGCCGCCCTTAACGGGAAGCGTGCCCACAAAGAGTCCCAGGCCCGTGGCGGCAAGCGCGGAGGCGGCACCGCCCACCAGACACAGCCCCTCGCGCCCGCCAAAGTCGACGCCCACGACCAGGCGCACGTAGCCGATCGCGATTGCCATCGAGGCAAAGGAGACCAGCCACGAGCCGACAAAAATGCCGGCCAGCGACGTCGTCTTGGAAAGACCGCCCACGCAGCGACGCGCACCAAGGCCCGACAGATTGGGCTGCAGATCGACGACGCTCAAGGCGGCAAACTCGGCAGACATCATCGCGACCAGGCCAAAGAGCGCGTAGTAGTAAATGACCGTGCCATCGGGCGTGGTGCGTGTCAGGCTTACGCGGCGGGTGCCACCCTCGAGCGACAGGGCGCGCGCAACCGCCTCCGGGTCGGCGAGCGCCGCCGGGTTGTCCTGGGCAATCTGGGACATGAGCTCGGCATTTTGCGTATACGAGCTTGCCACCGTCTCCAAAATGCTGCGGTCGGTGAGCACCGACGACGCACGCGAGTTGTCATAGCTCGAAAGCAGCGTGAGGTTGGGCGTGCCCGCGTCGTCGACCGTATAGATGCCCGCGACCTCGCCGGCCTTAAGCGCACGGTTCGCATCGGCTGCATCGTCGCACTCGTGGATCTCGAGCAGCTGGTCGTCGCCTTCCTTGGCAAGCGACGTCGCCACGTCCTTAAAGGTCGAGGCGTCCCAGGCCTCGTCAGCCACGACGGCTACCGGCACCGGGTCGACCTTGCCGTCGGAGCTCAGGTTCGCAAACATAAACATGAACATCGTTGAAAGCGCAATGGGAAAGATCGCGCCCCAAACCCACGTGCTCGGCCGGCGCAGCAGCGTCTTGACCGTAATGATAATGGTGTTGAACATGGCCGCCCCCTAGTCGCGCAGCTCGCGGCCGGTGATCTCAAGAAACACGTCGTTGAGGGTCGGCGGCTCGCTCCACACGCGGCCGAGTGCCACGTCGGCGGCGCGCAGCGTGTCGAGGATGTCAACCAGATTGTGTGGGCTCGCCTCGCAGGTGCAGACGAGCTCGCCGCCGGACAGCTCGACGCTGAGCACGTGCTCGAGGGCGCGCAGCCGCTTGACCGTGACGGGCTCGACGGCGCCGACCTCGACGGTCACGCGCTCGCCCATCTGGATCATGCGCTTGAGCTCGTCGTTGGTGCCCTGTGCCAGCACGCGCCCACCGTCCATGATCATGATGCGGCTGCAGATCTGCTCGACTTCCTCCATGTAATGGCTGGTATACGCCACCGTGGCGCCCTCGTCGCGCAGGCGGCAGATGCCCTCCAGGATGGCGTTGCGGCTCTGCGGGTCGACCGCCACCGTGGGCTCGTCAAAAAAGATGAGCTCGGGCTTGTGCGCGATACCGCAGGCGATGTTGAGGCGACGCGCCAGGCCACCCGAGAGCTTGCCGGGGCGGAACTTGGTAAAGTCGCCCAGCCCGACAAAGTCGATCGCCTCGTCCACCAGCGCGCGGCGGCGCTTGCGGTCGTTGACGTAGAGGCTGCAGAAATAGTCGATGTTCTCGCGCACCGTGAGCTCGTCGAATACCGCCACCTGCTGCGGCACCACGCCGATGCGGCGCTTGAGGTCGTAGCGGGCGGGTGTCATGGGCTCGCCGAACAGCTCGATGGTGCCCTTGTCGTAAGCGAGCAGCTGCAGAATACAGTTGATGGACGTGGTCTTGCCCGAGCCGTTGGGTCCGAGCAGGCCAAAGATCTCGCCGGGGGCGATGCTCAGGTTAAAGTGGTCGAGCGCGATAAGATCGTCGTAGCGCTTGACGAGGTTTTCGACGTGGACGATGTCTGTCATGAGGCGGCCCTTCTGTTGATTGCAGCCCGGTACGATTGCATCATCGCAGGAGCCGCCGGCGCGCGCCAGTGAGCTTTGTCACGAGTGCGAGGGGGCAGAGGTGAAAACCCCCGCTCGCGCGAGCGATCGACGCCGCTTTGCCGCGTGGGAGGAATGTCACAGTTGCGCAGGCGGTCCCTCCACCACGCGCGGCTTCGCGTACAATACCCGTATGAACAGGCTTTTCGACAAATCGATCGTGCTGGCGTGCTGTATTGCGGCCGCCATGGGTCTTGCTGTGGACGCTCGCCTGGTCGCGGCGTTTTGCCTTGGCATTATTGCCACCTCGCTGGCCGAGGTCGCACAGGGGGAACGCACGCGCCGCGTAAGCGAGGCCGCGAGTTACGCTTACATCATCGCGGCTGTCTTCGTGCCGCCGTTTGTGCCGTTTGCGCCTCTCGCCCTCTATGACATCGCGCGACGCGTGCGCCGCGAGCACGCCTGGATCGCACTGAGCATTGGCTCCGTCTTTACCTTTGCGCTTGTCGCGGACCTTCGCGCCGACGAGCTCACCGCCCGAACGCTCCTGCTGACCACCATCCTTTCGGTTGCCGCCACCTTGTTATCGCTACGTACCGCCCAGTTGGAGCGCGAACAGCAGCGCATGCGCCGTATCCGCGACGAGCTGCAAGAACGAGCTCTGGCGCTGGAGGCGCGCAACCGCGATCTTGCCGACCGCCAGGACTACGAAGTCGAGCTCGCGACGCTCGCCGAACGCGCCCGCATCGCGCGCGAAATCCACGATAACGTCGGACACCAGCTCACGCGTGCCTCGCTACAAGCCGAAGCCCTGCGCGTGATCCACGCCGACGAGCCCGGCGTCGCCGTCGATTTCGCCGACGTCAAACGCACGGTTGACGAGGCGCTCCAGCTTGTGCGCACCAGCGTCCACGCGCTCAACGACAACGCCGTCGACCTTTCCGTGCAGCTCGAACGCATTGTTGAAGGCGCGCGCTCGGACGGCGGCCCGCAGATTGAGCTTGAAGTTATGACCGAACATGCGCCCGCAAACGTCGCGAACTGCTTTGCGGCGGTCCTGCGCGAGGCGCTCTCCAACACCATGCGCCACGCTTGCGCCCATACTGCCACCGTACGGTGCATGGAGCATCCGTCGTTTTACCAGCTCATCGTTACCGACGATGGCGTGGGCGGGGTCCAAGCAATCGGCCGTGGCGCCGCGGAGGGCATGGGGCTCGCCTCCATGCGCGAGCGCATCGAGGCGCTTGGCGGCACCTTCACCGCCGGTCCGCGCGCCGGCGTCGGCGGCTGGCGCGTGTTTGCCACCGTTCCCAAACAGCAAGGAGATGAGGACCGATGAGGCTCATCGTTGTCGACGACGACCGCTTGGTGGTCGATTCGCTCAAGATTATCCTGGGCGCCCAGCCGCAGATCGAGGTGGTGGGTACCGGCGCCAACGGCAACGATGCGGTGGCGCTCTACACCGAGTACTCACCCGACATCGCGCTGCTCGACATTCAGATGCCAGGACGCGACGGCCTATCGGCGGCACGCGAGATCCTCGAGCGCGACCCTGCGGCGCGCGTGGTGTTTCTGACGACATTCCCGGATGACGAGTACATTGTGTCGGCGCTCAAACTGGGTGCCCGCGGCTACCTGATCAAAACCGATGTCGCCGCCATTCCGCCAGCGTTAGCGCAGGTCATGGATGGCAAACGCGTACTCGAAGGTAAGGCGATCGAGGATATCAACTTTGATGGGGCGGACGTCGAGGCCGGCGCGACCCGCCGGCCCGCGGCCTTTGTCAGCCTGACCGACCGCGAGTTCGAAGTCGCCGAGCTCATCGCCCGCGGCCTCGACAACAAGGAGATTGCCGCCACCGCTTATATGGGCGAAGGCACAGTGCGCAACCACATCAGCTCGATCCTTGCCAAAATGGGCCTGCGCAACCGCACGCAGATCGCCATCGCCTACCTGCGAGGGTAGTTGCCCAAAGACCGAGCCCCCCGGCATAGCAAAATCGCTGCTACCGATTTAACGCCATTTCAAAACTATGCCGGATTACTACGATGAATCGCCAACCTTCAACCACAGCAAATTGCGCGCTTGCAAAACCGCAGGTAGAGCGCTTGCAATATTTAGAAAAATGCAGTCATGGTCGGGAATGTCGAATTCATCGTAGTAAACCGACATAGTTTTGTTCGGGCGGCCCTGCACGAGTGCCTCCGCAAGCCTCGCGGGACCAAAATGATCCGTTTCCCTCTGTCCACGGGAGATCAGGGGCTGGTACTGATATGGTGGCATTTCAAAACTATGCCGGATTACGGGGCTAAAGTCGGGGCCCTCATCCATACCCGCGTTTTCTGCAAAATGACGGTTCGTCTACCTGCAGTTTTAATTTCGCGGTTTTCGATATGGTCGGAGGTTCGCAATCCAGCCCCGTAATCCGGCATAGTTTTGTTCGCGGCGGCCCAGCCGCGCGTTCACGCGCGGGGCCGGTGGGGCAATTTTGCCCCACCGGCCCCTATTCCAGCTCTATTCCAGCGCTACTCCGACTTAGTTTCTACCGTGGGAGTCTTGTCCGCCGCAACTGGAGTGCGGGCGGTGTCCATGCTCAGGCAATGTTTGGGGCAGCTTTCGATGCACTCGCCGCACACCACGCAGGCGTACGGGTCAATCGACCAGGTACCGCCCTTGCGATCGACCGCGAGCGCGCCCGCCGGGCAACGGCTCGCGCACATGCCGCAGCAAATGCACACGTCCATGTCATTGACGATATGCCCGCGCAAGCGCTCGGGCGCCGTCAGCTTCTCCTGCGGATAGCACACCGTTACCGGCTGCTTGACCATAGAACCCAAGGCCGTCTTGGCAAATGTCAGTAAACTCATGCCGCGCCTACCTTTCCGTGCAGCTAATGCAGGGGTCGATGGTCAGGATAATCATGGGCACGTTGGCAAGGAGCACGCCCTGCAGCGCATGCGTCAGACCCGCCAGGTTCTGCGACGTCGGCGTGCGCACGCGGAAGCGGTCCAGGTTCTTGGTGCCGTTGCCGCGCACATAGTAATACGCCTCGCCGCGCGGCTGCTCAATCACAACCTCGCCGCGCGCGCCGTCGGCCGGCGTGAGCTTGGTACGCCCGCCGATACCGTCGTGCGGAATCTTGCCCACAAGCTCCTTAATGATGTCCATGGCCTGCGTGACCTCGGCACAGCGCACCTGGCAGCGGGCATAGCAATCGCCATCGGCAGCAACGACGGGCTCAAACGCGGCCAGATCCGCATAGGCGCCGTCGCCGAGCATGCGCACGTCGTAATCCACGCCCGAGGCGCGACCGAACGGGCCGACCATCGACAGATCCAGCGCGTCCTTCTTGCTGATCACGCCCACGCCATGCAGGCGCTCGCCGCAGCTGTCGTCGTCCAAAAACGTATGCACCAGGGCCTCGTAGTCGGGGCGCATGGCATCGAGCGTCTGGACAATACCCGCCAGCTCGGAGTCCTCGATGTCGTGCTTAAGGCCGCCGATCTCGTTAATCGAAAGGATCACGCGCCCGCCGCAGGTGCTCTCAAAGATCTTGAGAATCTGCTCGCGCAGGGTCCACGAACGATAGAACAGCGCCTCGAAGCCAAAGGCATCGGCGAGCAGGCCCAGCCACAGCAGGTGCGAGTGAATGCGCGAAAGCTCATGCAGAATGGTGCGGATATACTGCACGCGGCCGGGCACCTCGATGTCAAGCATGCGTTCGCAGGCGCTGGCATAGCCGCAGCTGTGACCCACGGCACAAATGCCGCAGATGCGCTCGGCGATGTAGCCAAACTGGTGCATGTCACGCTTTTCGGTGAGCTTCTCGAGTCCGCGGTGCACAAAGCCGATCTGCGGAATTGCCTCGATGACGCGGTCGTCCTCGATCACCAGGTCCAGATGAAGCGGCTCGGGCAGCACCGGGTGCTGCGGGCCAAACGGGATAACGGAGCGATGTGCCATGGACCTTACGCCTCCTTTTTCTGCTTGTCGCGGGCGGCCTTGGCTGCAAGCGCCGCGCGGACCTTGGCCGCTTTCTCGGGATCCATGGCGGCGAGCTTTGCCTCCAGCTCGGCGGCCTTGAGCGCGGCCTTCGCAGCGGCATCGTCATGCTGAGCATCGGAGCCGGCAGCCGCAGCGGGCTGGGCGGCAGCAGCGCCCGCGGCACCGCCAGCGCCCTCCCCCGCAGCAGCGGCGGCCTTCTCGGCAGCGGCCTTGCGCGCCTTGGCCTCGGCGGCGGCGCGGACCTTCATGGCCTTCTCGCGCGCGGCCTTCACCTCGGGCGTGATAACGCTCATGGGTTCAGACGTCGAGACCTGGTAGAAAAAGCCCTTAAAGTCAATCTGCATGTCGGTGACGGCAAGACCAAACAGGTCGTGGGCCTCGTTCTCAAACGGGAACACCGCGGGGTAATACGAGCTGATGGACGGAATCTCCTGGTACTGGTCGATACCCTCGACCACCAGGTTCTCAATCGCATAGTTTCCGTCCCGCGCGATCTGCTCTTGCGCAGCGCGGACGTTGATAAACGTATAGACCAGGCGATACGATCCGTCGTCCACACAGCGCTCGGCATGCATCTGTACAAAGCGCGCGCCGGCGCCCTTGAGCGCCTGCACATGCGCCAGGAGCTCGTCGATCCCGACGGTGGTATAGATTGCCTTTTGCATTACTCGGCCTCCTTCGCAGCGGCGGGCGCGGCGGGCTTCCCGACAGGCGCGTCACCGGCACCATCAGTCCCGGCCACCGCAGCCACAAACCCGTCCTCGCCCAGCTCAACGCCACCGTCCCAGGTAGCAGCGCCGCCTACGGTAAGCGGGTCGCCGCCGGCACGCATCACGGTCTCCTTCTGATCAAGGATGCCGCACGCCTCCACAATGGCATCGATCACGGTCTCGGGGCGAATGGCGCACCCGGGCGCGTACACGTCCACGGGAATCGCGCGGTCCACGCCGCCGATCACGTTGTAGGCATCGCGAAACACGCCGCCCGAGCACGCGCAGATGCCGCACGCCACCACGCACTTGGGCTCGAGCATCTGGTTGTAGATCTGGCGCACGACGGGCAGGTTCTGGGCATTGACCGACCCCGTCACCAAAAAGATGTCCGCATGCTTGGGATTGCCGGTGTTGACCACGCCAAAGCGCTCCGCATCGAACAGCGGCGTGAGCGAGGCCAGCACCTCGATATCGCATCCGTTGCAGCTCGAGCCGTCGTAATGAATAACCCACGGCGAGCGCGACATTTTATGATCCATGGATGCCGCCTCCTAAATAAACACGTCGACGAGGATGGGCATAAGGTTGAGCAGGCCAAACACCAGTGCCACGCCCCAGCCGAGCTTAAAGCAGCTACGCCAGGTACTGCGTGCGAAGGTGTTGTCGATCAGCACCTCGACAAAATACGTCGCGGCCATCACGACCAGGGCTACGACCCAGCTCACCGGGTTGTCCCAGACAAAGAACATGCCCACCCACATCAAAAACAGCACGGTCTCGCACCAGTGCATAAGGGTCATCTTGGCCAGCGTGCCGCCGCTCATCTCGGTGGCGACGCCCTGGACAATCTCCTGATGCGCGTGATGCGAGTACGAAAGATCGAACGGCGACTTGCGCAGCTTGATGGTGAGCACCGCGAGCAGCGCAAGGAAAATGGGCGCGCTGTACACGATGATGGGGGCCGACTGCCCCGTCACGGCAATGGAATCAAAGCTGTCGGTGGCAAGGTACAGGCCCACGCTCATCAGCAGAACGGCGGGCTCGTAACTCATAACCTGCAGCAGCTCGCGGTCGGCACCGACCTGGGCAAACGGGCTTTGCGTCGAGGCGGACGCCAGCACCACAAAGATCGCGGCAAGCGTCACCATAAAGGCGCATAACAGCGTGTTGGAGCCCGACACAAAGATGCCGCCGCCCACCACGGTAAAGATGAGCGCGCATGCCATATAAGTATCGTCCATGGTGTTTACGCTGGCGGGAGCCTTGCGCAGCAGCTTGGCAACGTCGTAGAAGGGCTGCAGCAAGCGCGGGCCCACGCGGCCCTGCATGCGAGCCGAAAGTTTGCGGTCAACGCCGTCGATCAGGCCGCCCACAAGCGGCGCAATCAAGGCAAACGCCACGGTGCCAATAAAAATGCCCACGACGCCCGAGCCTTCAAAATACTTGCCGCGCAGCACCGAGGGCGCACTCATGGCGAGTCTCTCGGGCCCAATCCACGCGCAGCACAGCAGCGCAAACAGGATGATGGCACAGCAAACAACACTACCCGCGGGGCCAATACGCTTCTCGCCAAGGGCGTCCTCCGAGTACCAATTGCGCTTTTCGGCCTTCACCTCGCGTCCCATCGAGCCGCGGAAATGACGGTAATTGTCGGTTCCCACACCCGAAAGATATACGTTGACGTGCGGTTTGTTGCTCACGCGGAATGAAGTCAGCAGCACCACGGCGATAAACGCCACGATGACCACCATCAGATACATGGCGTCCTTGCCAATAACGTACGGCACGCGGCCAAACACCATGGCGAGGTAGGGCGACACCAGACCGCTCGAGATAACCGGGAACGCCACGCAGCACAGAATCAGCAGCGCGGCGATGGTGTTGAGCGCCATCCATTCGGTCTTATGGACATTGACCTCAACGTTTTGAGCCGTGGGATCGACGCCCGAAAGCTTAGCAAGCCACTTGCCCCAGAAGTAAAACGTCGCGGCCGAGCCAAAGGCAAGCACCATGATCATGAGCACGTTGCCGGTCTGCGCAAATGCCACCAGGGCGCCCCACTTGGACACGAGCATGCCAAACGGCGCCACAAACATGCCCATGATGCCCAGCATCATCAGGCGCGTCAGGTGCGGCATGCGGCTGAACATGCCATCCATGTCCTCGATATCGCGGCTGCCGATATGATGCTCGGCCGTGCCCACGCACAGGAACAGCAGCGACTTTGCCACCGTGTGGAACAGGATCAGGAAGATGGCGGCCCACACGGCCTCGGGCGCGCCGACACCCAAGCAGGCGTTGATGAGGCCCAAGTTGGAAATGGTGGAGTACGCGAGCACGCGTTTGGCATTGCTCTGCGAGATGGCCATGAGGGCAGCGAGCAAAAACGTGATGGCGCCCACACTCGTGACCATAAAGCCGGTCACGGGATAGATGGCATAGAGTGGGCTCAGCTTGACCATCAGAAACACGCCGGCTTTGACCATGGTTGACGAGTGCAGCAGGGCGCTCGTGGGAGTGGGTGCAACCATGGCACCCAACAGCCAAGTGTGGAACGGCATCTGTGCGGCCTTGGTGAGTGCGGCGAGCGACAGCAGAATGACCGGCATCACCAGCAGCGCGGACTGCGCGGTTCCGGTGCCGGAAAGCTCGATCATGCCCGAGATGGTCAGCGGCATGCCGTTAACGTGCAGGTACATGAGTCCGACCAAAAACGCGATGCCGCCCAGCATGTTGAGGATGATTTGGGTAAAGGCGTTCTTGATGGCCTCGGGCGTGCGCGTGTAGCCAATCATAAGGAACGAGCACACGGTGGTGATTTCCCAGCCGCAGAACAGCCACTCAAGGTTGTCGCTTATCACGATGACGAACATGGCCGAGAGGAACAGGAACATGAGCGCCAAGAACTGCGGGCGACGGTCGGGCGCGGTTTGCCTGCGCAGCGCGGCCTCGTGCTCGTCGTGGGCCTGGAAGTCCTTCATGTAGCCCAGGGCATACACGCAGATAAGGCTGCCGACAATGCCAATGGCGAGGACCATGATCACGCTCATGTAATCCAGGTAGAGCGGCGTCGCCGTGACGGCTTCGGCCGCGGGCAGCGTCATGGCTGCAAAGACGAGCGAGCCCACCAGCTGGACTATGCCGAGCACCGTGGTGAGCGCGTTCCTATATTTGTACGCGTTGTACAGGATGACGGCACACAGGATGACGTCGATGACGGAGCTGATGACGGAGAGCACGTGCGAGGTGCCGGGGGCAACCTCAAAGCTCTGCGGACCCGTTCCAAAAAACATGACGGCGACTACAACTGTCACCACCATAATGATGCCGGAGCCTATGAGCCCCACTGCATCGCGGGCGCGGTCACCTCGCGTGAGCAGCATGCCCAGCGCCGGTACCAGCGGAAACAGGGTAAGGAAATACAGTAGCGTCATACCATCACTCCCCCATGCAAAAACGCTGCAATTGTTTAACGTTATAGCTCAGTTGAGGAGTAGCGGCGGCAGGTTTTCGGCCAACTGGGGAGTTTTAGACGTACGGGGTAAGGAGTCTGTCCGCATTGGAGTAGAGGGGCGGCAAGAAAAATGCGCCCCTGTGGGCGCACCATCCCGTTTGCTATTCCGCCTTTTTAACGCGCGGCTTGCGACCGCGCGGCTTATCGACCAGCGCAGATTCACCGCTCTCGCGATACTGGCGGCACCAGGCCTTAACCGAAGACTCGCTGGGAATCCCGTGCTTGATCATGGCCTCGCGAACCGTCAGACCGTTTTCCAAACGGTCCTTAACCACGGCGAGCTTTACGTCGAACGAATAGGTGTGATGACGAGCACCTGCATTGAGCACGGCGTCGGCACCGCCCACGGCATATGCGCGGGCCCACTGACGAGCCGTGGCCTGGGGAATGCCAAGCTTTGCGGCGAGGGCGCGATGACCGACCCCCTCTTGGAGGGTCTCGACGGCGCGCTGCCTAACCTCGGGCGCATGCGTGCGAGTCCTAGTTGCTTCCGACATACCTGCCACTTCTTAGCCTTAACCGTTAATCTGCTTTCTTACGTGCTTGTTAGATAGTAGCATTTTGCTGTTTGCGCGTAACAGTTAATTGAAAATTGCAGCGGTGGCATCTGGGCATTTGCCATTCATTTGCAACAGTTCTTTAGGTTTTATTTACGCAGCTAGTTGGCTCGCGGCCCATTGACGGTGTTTTACCAACCAGATTGGTATCTTTTTGTTTGGCTGGTATGCTTTGTGTAATTATTAACCCCTCTTCAGCCCGCATCTAACATGTCAACTTTCCACTTACTTTCCAGCTTTCCACCTTAGGTGGAAAGCTGAGTGGAAAGTTGGAAAGTTGGTGGGTAGCTGGGGCAGCAGCAGGCCAGGCGAACAAGAAAAAAGGGCGGCAACCGGGTGGTTGCCGCCCCTCGCGTGGCTAGTTGGTTTTCGTCTCATGGGGAATGCCCTTGGTGTTGATGCGCGCCAGCGTGTACGTCACGTAGTCGGAGTGCGAATAGCCATCAAGGTTGCTAGCGTTGACCGGTGTGTCGTTGACAACGTTGCCGGTCATAATATTGGCCGTAAGCACCAAGCGGTAGTTGGCATAAGTTTGGCGCTTGCCCTCAACATCCGTGTTCACCTTAACGCGGAAAGCATGCTCAAAGGCAAGGCTGTTGCCGTCGCGCGTGGCGAACGCGCCGCCAGTCCCCTTGCCATCAGTAAATACGTAATTCTTGCCATCGGCGCTCAAAGAGCCGTTAGCCAACTTGTCGCTACCGAGCACCGTAATGTAATTTTTGATACCGCTGACCTGAGCATACGAGCCATCATCCTGGCGCTGCTGCAAGCTCAACGTATACGTTACCGTATCGGCACTGGAAATCATTGCCTCGGCACCCGTGAGCTTGGACAAATCATACGTTCCCACCAGAGCGATTTCGCCGTCGGCGGACTTGAGGTCATCGATGTTGATACCCAGCTGCGACTTCTTTGAAGCCTCGAGCGCAATAGTCGAGGAGCCCACGTCCATGCGGTAGTATCCAGCTTTGCCGTCGATGTATGCCGAGTTGCTACTGGTGCTGAGCGTTTCGTCATTCGTAGAGAGGTACGCACGATAGTTGGGCTTTGTGTACCTATCTGTGCCGCCATTCTGCGAAGCGATAATACCGGCCTGGCACGCGGGCTCCGTCATGGTGAGACTCGCCTTCATGGTGATGGTGAACTCGCTGCCATGGTTCTTAGCGATTTCGCGAATGCCGGAAAGATCAATTGCCCCAAGACCCGCGTCGGCCAGCGTCAATTTCATGTCCGTACCGTCCGCGGTCCATACACCCGTAGCGGCGCAATGATCTTCAGCGGTGGCCTCCCCCCATGTCCACTTCGTCTTGCCGTTCACGGTTGAGGCATGCGGGGCGTAGTACTTGCCCCCCACTGTCACGTAGAACGAATACGTGCCCTGGGTTCCAGTCGGGTAGCCATGCGCGCCCGCAGCACTGCCGTTCTTCCCGCAGTTCACGAGCGAAGAATCCAGCTGGTAGTACAGCGCGTCGGAGCTTGTGTATTGCTGGTTCGGGTCGAACTTCACGGTGTCGCTTACCTTCATGGTAAGCGGATAGGTGACATCGTGAAGCTGCATCTGTTTGATGCCGCCCTCGTTGTCATCGATGAGGCCGTGCGTGTAGTTGGATGTCACGCTGTAAGTCGAGGCCGTATTCTGGTGCCCATCCTCGGCAGCCTTGTCGTCGGCTGCTTTCTTGCCTCGCAGCAGGTAGTTGATGTGCTCGTTGAGGCTCGTGTCCACCGCGGTGGCGGTGTAGCCGTTGACGCCCGCGGACCCCGCCGGCGTGCGCACCACCAAGTAGAAGTTCTCACTCTTGGGCTCTTCCTTATCAACGGAGAGGGTATAGAACGTGCCCGTCGCGTCGGAAGAAGTGCGCGCGCGGTAGTACGCACCGCCGACCTTGGCGCCGGCCGCCTTCTCGAGCTCGACCTGGCTCTTGCCTTCGACCTCGGCATCGGTGAGCTTGACCCAGGCACCGTCTTTGTCCTCCTTGGCCTTCACGCCCACGGTTTCACTCAGCCACGGCTCGACGTAGGCCTTCTTGCTAGCGTCCACAAACTCGGTGAGTTTGACCGACACCGCTCCGCCCGCGCCCACCGTGCAGTGGTATTCACGGTTGTTATGAGCAGTGTCCACGAGTGTGAGCTGCGTGCCCTCGGGCAGCGTGGCGCCAAAGGTGATGCTTTTGTTGAGCGGGCCCATGGAGCCGCCGGCTTCGAGCAGCGTGTTCCAGCCGTAAGCGACTGGCTCGCCCCGGGCGCTGCCATAGGTCCAGGTAAGGTAACCGGTCATGGTGTCGCCGCTGCTCACAAGCACGTGATTGTCGTATTTTGTCGCATAGTCGGCAGCCTTGAAGTTCGCACCTTCGGAGTAGGTGGCGGTAAAGTCGATCTCGAGCATGCGCCTAACGATGATGGGCACCTGCACGCGGTAGATCTGGCCGGCCTCGCTAAAAGTGACCGTGAGCAGCGTGAAGCGGCCCCGCTCGTTGTCCCAGTCGGTACTCGCGCGGAAAGCCATGGAGCTCGTGCCGTTGTTGAGCACCTTGAGCGTGGGCGCTTGCGAGGCGGTTGCGTCCTTGACGAAGGCGCCGTTATCGGCAAGATTGAAGACCTCAGCGGTGGCGGTCACGTGCTTGGCGCTGCCGTTGAGGCGGCGGGCATCGGAAAAGCCGCCGTTAGTCACGATGTTCAGATACTTCTCGACCGTCGTCGTGTCGTTGCCGGAAATCATGAGTACAGGGAAGTCGGTTGCGGCCTTCTTGCCCGAAGTAACATTGTTGGTGTTGAAAGTGCTCTTTGAGCTGTCCGCGCTATAGGTGCTCGTGTTTTGGTACGCGCCGGCATCATTGATGCCGGCGATGTTGGTGTAGGTGTAGCGGCCGGGAACGCGGGCACCCGCTTGGCTTTGGATGGTCGTCGCGGTGTCAATGGCGGCGCCGTCGCCAAACAGGTAGCGGTCGGTGGTGTCGCCGTCAGAGGCACGCACCGCCAGCGTGCTCACGGGCCTCGTGGTCACGTACGGACTCGTTGCCGTGGTAGCAGTATCGCCTGCGCCGTAAAGCGTTTTGTTCTCGTTGGGCGCGGCAGCCGTGCCGTTGTAGTCGCCGAAGGCAATATAAGTTTTCTCGTTAACAGCAGCCGTATTCGTATTGGTCGTGTAAACCATCGGCGGCAGGTCGCTCGTGGTCTTGCCACTACCGGGCTTTACTTCCACGCCCGCTGCGGAGAGGCTGTACTTACCATCCCCCGTGTCAACCTCGCCCAAGAGTACGCCCTGGGTTTTGCCCGCATTGTAGCTATTGCTGTCCATGAGCACGTTTACCAGATGGAACTGGCCGCGCCCGTCGCCCATAATGCCGCCGTTGGACCTTTCGCTAAACGTAGTGTTGGATACCTTTGTGTTGGTGACGTCGATGACGACGGATCCGCTGTTCTTCGCGTTATTCGCGCCCAACAAACCGCCACTCCAGCTGCCCTTAATCGCAGCACCCTCGATCTCAATGTTGTTGCAGTCTATATTCACATTGCTGTAGAAGAAGCCGATAAGCCCTCCCGAGCATTTGCCGGTGCCGGCAATGCTGACATTCTTGACATTGCAGTCGTCGAACCAGTACTTGTTGAGGCTACCGCTACTCGTAACCTCACCAATCAGGCCGCCCGCATTGTAGATGCTATTGTTCGTTCCGGTCTCATCGCCGATGACGGCGTTCTCGGTGCCGACTCTGCCATCAATGCGCAC
Organism: Coriobacteriaceae bacterium; assembly: GCA_025757745.1. Classification (NCBI taxonomy): domain Bacteria; kingdom Bacillati; phylum Actinomycetota; class Coriobacteriia; order Coriobacteriales; family Coriobacteriaceae; species Coriobacteriaceae bacterium. Next base: position 154,966 of record CP107217.1, on the reverse strand, counting down.
GTTGCTCATAGAAATAACGCCGCCACGGGCGCGTCCGACCACGCCGCCGGCGCCCATATGGTCATCGGAGTTCGACCCGGTGGCTAGCACGTTTACCCCAGAGATGACTGCCGTGCACGACGACTGGGCCGCTGTGGTGGTGCCGATGTTGGTGTTGACCGAGATATCGCTTCTTTCGACATAGCCGAGCACGCCGCCCACGTAGGGCACTGTCCCTGTGGCAGTTATGGTCGAGTTTTTGCCAACGGTCCTTTCACTCACCCCTGTGTCTGCGGTTGTCCACACGCCGCACGCCGAGGCGACCGTACCCACATAGCCACCGACATTCTTCTCGCCCGTGACGTTAAGGCCAGTGTATGAGCAGTCATAGAGATACGCGGGGCCCCACCCGTCCCCGAACTCGACCATATAGGTTCTGTCTTCACTCGTAGTTCGTCTGGCGCGGCCCGAGCTGCCAAGAAGCCCTCCTACGCTCTTTGCGCCCGACACGGTGCAGTTCTTCATCTGCACGTTGCGGTAGATGCCGCACGTGCCGTCGTCGTAGTTGGCCGTTGCACCCGCCAAAAGGCCGGCACCGGTAAGGTCGTTCGGCGCCTCTCCTGGTTTGGCTTCGCCGTTGGTGTCGATATAGGTGAGCGCTACGTTGCAGTTGCTAAAGGTGAGGTCTTTGACCTGCGCGCCGTCGTTCGCGGTGACGCTCTGCCCCACATTGGTGGAGGTGAACATCACGGTGCTGAATAGACCACCCACGCCCGAGACCTTATAGTCGTCGTCGACGTATTCGACGACGCCGTAGGCGGTGCCTTCGGTACCCACCGTGATGGTGGCGCCGTTACCGTCGATCGTGGCTACGTGCGGCGTAATACGGTCGCGGTCGGTGCCCGGCTGGTTCGAATTGCAAGCATTGGAATAGTAGCGGCCGTTTAGGCCCACGTACCCCGTGCCGTAGTCGGTCATATCGTAGGTGCTATTTTCTTTGAACTCCAGGCTCATGCCGATCGATTTTGATGCACACACGTAGCCCGTTTCGTAGCTGGCAGCGTAGGACGCCACCAGGTAGGGCGAATTCACATCGTCGTCATGGTCGAGCGGACCGTGCCACCCCTGCTTGCCGGGGGCCTTCTGATCGTCGTTTTTGGCGATTTCGAAATCGCCGGCAGCACTCTCAGGCTTGCCCACATTTGCGTAGCTAGCATTCCGTACCTTGCCATATTCCTTATTGCCAAACAGGTAGCCGCATATCGCCGGGTCTTGCGAATCGCTGCCCCAGTAAGCCTTGGAACCGCGAAACACGCCATTATTGGAGTAGTTGGTATGTGCCGCGCCAGCACCCGCACCCGAGCTGATGATGGCCGAGAGCACCAAAAGGCCCTGGGCGTTTTCGACCGTGGTCACGGGCGCCTCGGCGTTAGTGCCGATGTACTTATTGTCGGTGCCCGTGGTGGTGACACAGGGGGTTTCCTTGTTTATGAGCTCGTTGATTTTGTAGTTGGCGTCACCGTTATCGACGTTGCAGCCCTCGCTAAAGGCATAGCCGTCGATCACGCGGCCAACGTAAGGGTTATCGTACTGGTCATACTTTGCGGCATCTTCCTCAATGGGCTTGTACTTTTTGTTCTTTGTACCACCACGCCACGAGGTGCCCGTGTTGCGGAAAATCACGCCGCCACCCGCAATAGCGCCAACGTAGCCGCCAATGGGAACAAGATGCGATCTGCTGACATCGGGGTTGCTGACATCGGGGTTGCTGACAACGGTAAAGCCGTACGCTGTCGAACCGTTATTTGGATTGTTTACGACCACGCCATCAATAATGTTATCGCCGCCAAGAATGCAGCCGATAACGCCGCCGAAAAACGCCGTCGGGACGCCGTCCGCATCCTTCTCAGAATAAGTAATAGTCGCGTGCGCATTCACATAGTTGATGTTGAGATTGCGCACCACGCTGCCATAACTATAGGGAATGAGGCCGCGAAGCGAACCCTCGTTATTCTCTATCTTGATGGTTGCCTTTTTATCACCTTTAGGGTTGCCAACGATGACGCCACGGAACGGGTTGGCTTTGTTGCCAAAACCGCCAAACGATGCACCGTCGAGGGTGATCGTATTACCCCCGGTAGGTTCAATACTGTAGTACGCGCTTTGGATATAGCGGTGCATCATCTCGTCGGAAAGCGTGGCCGAAGGATCAGTGGTGTCGCCGGTCTTCTTTTCCCACTTCTTCCCAGTGTCTTTCGCCTGCTTATAGACGTACGTAACCTCATTGTCGGTTTTATTGTCGCCGCGGCGAGTACAGAGCGCACTCTGGTTGGCGGCAATGGTGACCTCCCAACCGTCGAGCGCAGTTTGGTTGTTGATGTAGTTGGCGATGGCGTTCATCTCCGTCGCGTCCTTAACGGCATACGGATCGCCATATGTGCCGCATCCCTCTACCAGCTTTGGAATGCGCTGGTTGACTTTAATTTCATGATATTGGACGCCGCTCTCGGTGGCCTTTCCCTTATAAACATAAGGAAGATAGCCACCAAACCAAGGCCTGACGTCACCGTCCTTCTTACCATCAACCGTCACATAGCCGATAACGGCGCCATACGTCGCTTCGTCGTAATACCAAAGCTGCTTGCCCGGGTACTCCGTACTCCCATCAATCTCGGATCCGTAGGTCACCTTGCCTGCATCGGCATCAGCCTTAGTAAAGGTGTAGTCCGCAGAACCCGTGCTCGTGCTTCCGTAGCCAAAACTCTCCAGCAGGCTCGCATGGGTGAAGATCGTATTGTTCTTTCGGCTGGGCAAGCTGATTTGCTCAAACTTCGCCGTCACCTGATCGGCCTCACTGCCTACACCAAGCTTTCCGAACAGCGACGTAGCCGCCTTGGTGCCACTCGTGTACCCAGTAGTCTTGATATTCTTCGCGTTCAGGCTCACGTACTTCTGCATCTCGTTGATGAGCAGAGGCATATAGGCGTTAGCGTCCGTGGCGCTGTTGGCGCCGTCGACAATCAGATTGTTGAGCGTAAGACCATCAATTGAGATCTTTCTAATCTTGGTGCCATTGCCGTCGCTGGACCCACATACGTAGCGGCACACGAGCGCGCCCGATGGGCTTCCGCCCGCGCCAATAGCGTCAGTAGAGCTCTTTCCGTCATTGATAACGGGCCCAACGGTACCACCCAAAGTGACGTTGCTTACTGTGAGATCGCCGTCTGCCACCGTTTGAAAAAGACCGCAGTGCATGTTCTCGTGCTGGGTGGCATCGGAGTTTAGTTTGTTGCCATTCTGCTCGGCCTTGATCTTGGAGTAGTAGAAGGTGATGGCCGCATTATTAACCGTCACCTCTCCGATCGGTTGAGTGGGATAGTAGCTGTAGCCGGCCAAATCGATTGTGCCGGTTATGGTTATGGAACCATCAAGCCCTGTCGTACCATCGGGAACGATTGTCGAACGAATACCGGCGGGAGCATAGCAGAAAGCAGACCATAAGAGCAGCTTGTCCGCCGTATTGATTTGGCCACCGCTAAAGCCGCCTTCACAATTCTTAGAGGCTATGTCGAGGTTGTAGAAGTAGCGGGTATTGCCGTTCGTATTCTGGCTTCGACCGAAAGACGAGCGATTATGGTAGCTGTTGTCTTTTGTGGAATCGCCGTCCATGTCCAGCTTGTTTTTCTGTGTGTGTAGCGAAACGACCGTGTTCCAGTCGGCGTCCATGAGCTTGCTGCCTTTGTTTGGTTGTACACCGCTGCCAACCCATTCGTCAAAGGACTCTACGCTCGACGCGTTAATGGCTTCGCTGCCGCTGGGCACCCTGTAGGCGGTACCCCAATAAGCCCTGTCTTCCAGGTACAGGCCTATATAGTTTTCGACGCCATATGCCGTCTTATTATCCACCTTGCAGCCACGACAAACTAGAACGCCGAGCGTCTTGGCAACGTCCGCGTTAATGGTTACGCCCGAAAGGTCGATGGCGTAGTCATTGATGATCCAGTGGCCGCTAGCAGCGTATACAAGACCGCCGAGCTCAGTAGAGCCATCCGCAGTCACGGTCGTGTTGTCGGAAGTTTTGAGGGCATAGGTGTCGGCGCTGGTGTTTACCTTGTCTTTGCCAATGGTAACGATAGTGTTGCCCCAGCTGTAGCCCAAAAGGCCACCAGCGCCATTCAACTTGTCGCCATTCTTGCCCACGGTCATTTTGAATCCATTTAAGCTAAGACCAGTAATAGTAACGGACTTCTTATTCGATCCCTGCGCAATGGAGCCGATAAGGCCGCCGGCCTGCACGACCTTGTCTTTCGCCGCGTTGCCGACGTTGAGCGTGCCGCCGACGGTGAGCTTGGTAACGTTAATGGTGGTGGCGCTGTCGTTGACCCAGCCGATCGCGCCGCCGATGGTTGCGCCGCTCTTGAGCTCGCTGGTTTCGCCGCGCTTGAGCTCTTTCGGGAACGTGATGGTCGCCTTGGCGGCGGAGGCGGTGTTGCCGTTGGCCTCGAACGCCACCGTTGCAGTGCCCATCACGGAGCCGGCAATGCCACCCACGTTGGCAGCGTTAGCAAATGTCTGGTCACAGGTAATCGCAGCTTGGGCGGTAGCACCCTTAAACGTCGCATTGCCCGTTATGTTCGCGGCAAACGATCCTGCGTGGACCTCGACACCATTGTCAAAGCGCAGGCTTCCTTTAACGGTCACGTTGCTGATGGAGGCGCCGGTGCCCAGCATGGCAAACAGGCCCTGGCGACCATGGCGATAGATCTTGCCGTTGCCCGCACTCGCGTCATTACCGTCGAGAGCAATGTCCCCGCGCATGCCGTAGGGCTCGCCCACGGACAAGCTTATGATGTGGCCACCGCCATCGAGTGAGCCGGTAAATCCGTGCCCGCTCTCATTAACGCCACCGAAGTCAATGGGGGCTCGGTCTTTAGTGAGTCCGGTGAGGCCCGTTCCCGAAAGGTTGATGTCGCTGGAAAGATTGATGCTTGCCGAAGGAATCTGGCTGGTGAAGTTGTCGTTTGCGACACCGTTCACGACAGGGAAGTATCCACTCGTTTGCCAAGTGATCGCCAGCTTCGCAAAATCGTCGGCGTCTGCCAGCGTAAACGCACCGTCGGTTTTTGTGAGGTTCGAGGCAAAGTGCCACTGGTGCGATTCGTCGATAGTGATGAGGTTTTCGCTCAGTCCGCCGCCCAGGCGAATGACCTGGCCATAGCTGTACACGTCATCGATATTGACCGGGTTGCCGGGACGCTTATACTGCCATTTCGTCGTTTCGCCCATTTTGACGCCCGCATCGCTTCCGCTGCCGGCGGCAAAAATCAGCGAGTTAAAGTTCTCGTAGACCAGCTGCGCGGTGTGGTCGTTTTCCGCGAATCTGGCGTCCGACAGGTCGGTGATACCGCTGAACTTGACGACGCCGAGCCACGACGACCCAACGACTCCGGCAAAGCCGCCGTTTGTGCCGCCGATGGTAGCGCCGCTGGCGGTTTTGACCTTCAGGCCACGCACTTCTAGAACGTTGTTTGTGCCCACGACACCCACGGCGCCGCCGTACTTGCCATTATTACTGGCGTAGCCCGAGGTTGCACACGTCACCGTTACATCGCCGATGACCACGGCGGACACGTTGTCGCTCCCGCCGCCTTCACCAAGGTAGCCTACCAGGCCGCCCGCATACGCGAGCTTGCCGTTAGAGCCCACGCCAAACGACACCTCAGCGCCACCCTTCACCGTGAACGCGTGCAGTGCGTCACCGTATTTCTGGCCCCACAGCTTGCCCACCAAGCCGCCGTAGTTCCCGCGCACGCCGTTGTTGTTGCTGTTGTCCGCGCCGTTTTGCAGCGTGCTTTTATACAATCCGCCGTTTACGGTCACATCGCCGTTCGAGATGTCGAGCACGCCGAACAGGCCACCGACAGAGGGGGCGGCGGTCGTGTTGGCCACACTGAGCGCCACGCCCTCGCCAAAATCGAAGGTGCCATTCTCGATAGTGAAATCGCTGGCAAACGAGGCGTCACCGATAAGGCCGCCGGCATACGTACCGGCTGATGACGACCCAACCGAGTGCGCTGGCTTGATACTGATATCCTTGCCCGAGGCATCTTTTCCGCTGTTGTCCGTATCTACGGCAAGCGTAAGCCTGGTCGCCTTACCGATAAGGCCGCCCGCCGCATTATTACCCGCGACGCTCAGTGCCGAAACATCGACATTCGAAGCAAGGGCGACGGCAGCCCCCTCGCCTGCCTCGCCAATAAGGCCGCCGGCATTGGCACCAGCGCCCGTAGCATCGATGGTGGGGGTGCCGTTGAAGCTCTCCGGCAGACCGTTCAGCCCCGCGATCGTAAGCGATGCGCCTGCAGTAAGGGTGTTCGCGAGTAGGCCCAGATTGCCCGTGGACGATTGCATGCCAATCGCCAGGGGGCTATTCGCGCTTGTCGAATACGTGGCGTCAAGCGTGAGCTCGCCCGTAACCTCACCCACGAGCGGCGAAGTGAGCTTGACGACGCTCGTATCGCCGCTCTCGGGCTTGTCTACGGTAATGGCAGCGCTGAGCGTCTTGTCCGCGCCCGTGACCTTTGCGGCCACGATGGGCTGAGCATCGGTGCCCTTCCAGGTGAGCTTTACGGTGCCGTTGTTATCGTTGAGCTCGATGTTGTTGAAGAGCGTCTTGTTGGCGGTAAGGGACCTGCCGCCCAGGTCGAGCGTGCCCTTGAAGGGGTAGGCATCGCTGCCGAACCCCTGGAACGCGAGATTGCCCAGGTCGCTCACGGCCTGCGCGCTGCACACGTCGAAGTCGACGCCGCTCAAACCGTCCCTGGAGATGATCGCATTTTGATAGATGACAGGGTCGGTGTTGGAGATGGCGATAAGGTCGGCGTTGGACCCGAATTTGATGGTCGCAACGGCGCCCGAGCCGTCGGTGGTGACCTTGTTGTCGCCCAGCGCGGCTTCGAGCTGCTCGACGGTCTTGATGACAGGGGCGGTGTTTGCCTGCGCGGCAGCATCCGCGTCCGCGTCATCCGCTTGCTCTTCGTCAGCAGCACCCTCATCGGCAGCCGCATCGTCTTGGGACGCGTCACCCTCCGTTGGGGCATCGCCGCTGGTGGTTCCATCGGTCGTGGAGTCCTGCGATTCGCCAGCGTTGGTAGAACCGTCGCCGCCCTCGGTAGCGCCAGCGTCGGCGCCCGGAGTCGTTGCGACATCATCAGATGCAGCCTGGTCAGCATCTTGCAGCGAGGTGGCCACGGCATCCTGTACGGAGCGGGCAGTATTGCCCGCGGCACGCGCGGCGGAGACGGACGCCTCCATAACGGCGTCGAGCTCTTGCGCGAACACCTCCGTGGAGGGCGCGAGCGCCTGGAAAATCATGATCGCAGTCAGGCATGCGGTTGTTATGCGCTTTGCCGTTCTCATCTGGTCCTACCTCGTTCTATCTCATGCCCCGTACGGGGTCTCGAAATCTATGCTTGCGACTTGTTCTACGCGACCGAACACGTAACGCCAATGCCATTAAAGCTAGTCGGCTTCGAGCCCGTCCGGTAGAAAGTGATGATTTCCGAGCCGGGAGAGGCATCGTATGTGACCGAGCCGACGTGCGTGACCGAGTCGACACTGACGATTGGCTGCCCACCATCGTTCTTGTGGTTCTTTGGAAAGAACGGATCGAGCTCGACCCCGTCCTTCCACGTGAGCTTCACCTTGGTCGAAGCACCCGTGACGGTCACGCGATAGTTGTAGGCGGCAAAGTCATCGACATTCGTATCATTCTTGTTCTTATCGACCCACTCGCCCGAAACGCCCGAAGCCGTTACCTCTGCACGCTCGGAAGGCGCAATCTTGGCAGCGAGCCATTTAAGGTTGGTGCCGGGGCTATTGGGGCCGACCTGGGCCTTAACGGTGAAGGATGCTTTGTTGAGGTCCGCCTTGGAAAACGTAACCCTATAGGTATACATGGTTGCCTTGTTGGCAGGGAAGGAAAGGTCGACCGTGCCGCCCGCCGCCAGCGTGGGCTTACCGTTAACACTCCAAGTGCCCGTCGTTCCCGTCGCCTCCACGCTCAGCGTCGCGTTAACGTCCTTGTCGTTGACCTTGTTCTTGTCGCCCAGCAGATGGTTGTAAATGCGGAAGGTAAAAGAGCAGTTTTCCCCACTCGTGTCGGCGATGACGCTTCGGACGGCAATGCCCCCGTCATTCAGCGTCTCATTCGTGTAGCCCGTAAGCATGTCCGAGGCAAACAGGGCCTGTGACGTGCCCGAAACGGCGACCGACTTAAGGAAGTCGCCCGCCAAAAAGGCCGTATAGGTAAGGTAGATACCCGTCACAATCGCAACGGCGCACAGCAGCACCGCAACTGCCCACAGACGTTTGCGCACTTTGGAAGCAGGGGCCGCCGACTCTGCACAGCAAGGCTCTGTCTTAGAATCATCAACCTGTGCAAAGTGTTTGCCAGCAGGCCTTGCGATTTCATTTTGCTCGTTCTTGTCTTTCCTCATCTGGTGCCCCTCCCCTCCTACTTATTAGTTGCCGCTCGTGACGCGAGCGATTAGATAAACCATGTCGGTCTCTTTGACGTTGGAGACCGTCTTTCCGTTTACGGTCACAGCGCCCGGATTCCACGTGCACTCGATAATGAAGTTCGTAGCGGCGTTGGCCTTTCCGTCCTTGTAGCCATCAAGCTCGCTCTTTTCAAACCTGTGGTACCGGTACAGCGGACGGGCGTTTTTCTGGACATTCCCGTACTTGCCGTACGTCGGATCATTGTCGGCAAGCTCTTGACCCAAGCCGTTTTTCTCACTAATAAAGGTGAACGGAATCGGGGTGCCGGGGTCCCTCTTGCTCCATGAGTAGATGTGGTTGAGCCCGTCGAGGCCGACCACATCTCCCTTCGTTGCCGACGATTCGTTAACCGTCACGTGGTACACGTTGATTGTCAGCCCCGTGATATTCGTTGTGTTGGCCACCTGCAGCTCAAACGCTTGACCGCCGGCAGCGGGATCGCCATTGTCGCTCCGCACGCAAAACGCGCGCCGAACGGTCACGGTGCCGTTGGAGTTTTTCACATCGCCCCGTGACTCGTCATACGAAATCTCGATGGGCTCGATGCTTGTCTGGTTGGGACCCATGATCTTGAGCTGCGCGGGCGTTTGAATCTTGCCCACCGTAGACAGACTTTTGCTGCCCACAAACCACGAGAGCGATAAGCCGATGATAAGAGCGATTGCCGCCAGCAATATCAGGACCGCAAGGGCCTGTGCGCGGTGGCTTTCTATCCAATTGCGGGCATCGCCGAGGCGCGTTTGCATGGTGCTCATGAGCTCACGCCCTCCTGAGCGCTAATTCTAAGTTGGATGTATTTGACCTTATTGCCGATCTGCTCGTCGGCATTGTTGTACAGCGCCGAGCAGATGGCGGTGTCGCTGAAGGACATGTCAGCCGAAACCGCAGGAGCGTTGGCGGCTTCCACACTACTTGCCGTGCCGTAAAAGTAGTTCGCTTTATGCGCGTTCATATCTGCCTGCAGAGCGCCGTAGTCAGACTTTGCGTCGCCCGCCGCCGCAAACAGATTCTTGTAGTAATTCGTATTGCCGGTAAGGATGAAGTTCTGGAAGTACTCCGGCCACACCCAGTACAGATTGATGGTGACGGGCTGGTTCGTTGGCTTGGTCATATCGCCGTTTTCGCAAAATTCGCTCTTGCGAATCTCGATCTTGCTATCAACCACGCAGCCCGAGTAATACCCGTTCTGGTCGCAGCTCGTAAAGAACAGCAAGTGGCCTTTGATCAAGCCAAGGAGCGCCTCCGCCTCGGGCGCCAGCGTTCCTCCGTCCCCAACAACGCCAACAATGTTCGTGACCTTAAGCACGCGCGACAAGTTGATCGTGACCCCGTCCAGGTCATCCACCAGCGGCTTCACCGTAAATGTAATCTTGCCGCGAGCACCCGGGTACAGAGAGCCCGCGGTCTCGTTGTTCAGGTTGGAGCCGAGCGTTACCGTCATGGCGTCGGTCGTATCGAGCTTCGCAATGTTTTGCTTTTCGGCGTCCGTGCGCTCGTAATAGCCCACGTGTGCGCCGGACTCACCCTCGCCCGCGGCGGTCAGCGTGTACCGATCCGCCTTCGCCGCGATCGTGCTCCCGGTGGCGCTCACTCGGTTATTCGCGGCAAACCAGGCCAGGCACGCAAAGATGGCAACGATGGCGGCCAGCACAAACAGACCGCTCACCAGGAAATCCTTCCAGAAATCCTTGAGGGTCCGCACGTGCTCGTCGGCAGCTTGACGGTACTCGGCCGCCGTCTTGTGCTGCTGGAGCTCGCTATGTCGGTCCATGCCACTCATCGCTTACGTTTGCCCTGCTTGCGGGCTTGCCATCCTTTTCCGCTCGGTCGCGTTTATCCGTTGTTCGCAGGTAGAGAATTCAGGCAGAATACAACACCGTACGATAAGGTAAAAGAATAGCATTGACCTGCGGTTCGCTCCACAACGCAAGCCTTAATGATGTCTTAAAAGTCAAACCCTTGGTGCAAGCGGTCAGGTTACTTCGCGCCAACATGGTGCAAACAAACCTGACCCCCTTGCACCAATCCGCAGCACCGGGCAGCGGACACACGGCGTGCCGCCCCTTAACACCCCAACGCGCGCACGGGTATCACGTAGATACCGTCCTCGACCTCGCGGGCGTACTCACCCACCCCCACAATCACGGCCATAAACTCCGGTTCGCGTGTGCGTGAACGAGGATTTCCACAGACCTTCTTGCGAACGCGCCTGAGGCTCTCAACGCCGGCGCTCACTTTATCTTCACTTACCTTAATCTCAAAGGCGGCCCACCGTCCGTCGGCTAGCTGCACGATAGCATCGCACTCAAGGCCCGAATCGTCGCGATAATAGCGCACGGGCGTGCTATCCAGCAGGTCGAGCGAACGTGCGTAGACCGAAAGGTCGCGTATGACCAAATTCTCAAACACCAGACCAAATGTCTGCCAGTCGGCAAGCAGCGCCTGCGAGGACATACCTAGCAAGGCGCAAGCAAGGCTCGGATCTGCCAGATAGCGCTTGGGCTTGACGGTAAAGCGCCGTTTGTCGCGCGCGGCGGGAACCCAACCGGGGACCTCCTCGAGAATGAACATGCCTTTGAGGGCATCCAGGTACCTGCGCACCTTGGTCTCATCGGCAAACGCTGCGGGTTCCTCCTCGGCACCGAACATATCCATAAGAATCGTTTTATACGTGGTTGCCTGTCCCAGATTGCGCGCGATCGATGCGGAGACTCGACGAGCAATATCGAGGTCGAGACCGACCGCCGGGAAGCTGCTCGAAAACGTGGTGTTGAGATATTCGCGGGCGATGAGCTGGGCGTCAGCCGAAACCATATCGATCGCCTCGGGCCAGCCGCCGCGGCAAGCGGCTTCGACAAGCCCCGGTGTATCGCCATCGCACCGGCAGGGCTCAAAACGATGCTCAAACAAGCCCGCCAGGCTCACCTTGCCGTTGGACTCACCTGTCTCGGCAAGCGTCATGGGGTGCATGCGGACGCGGCCGATGCGGCCAGCTCCACTATGCGCGGGCGCCTCCGCCTTTGAGCCAAACGCGGGCGTGGCGGAACCCGTGAGGATATAGGCGCCGCGCGTACCCCGGGTGCGGTCAACCTCGTGTCTAACGTAGTCCCAAATCTGGGGAACGCGCTGCCACTCATCGATAATATGCGGACGGTCTCCCAGCAACATCATCGCTGGGTCGGCACGCGCGAGGTCGAGATTCTCGTCGACATACGAGGCGGACGCCCCGTGCTCGAGCGCGGCCCACGTCTTGCCGCACCACTTGGTGCCCGCAATCTCGACCGCGCCAAAGACACGAAGGTAGCGCTCGATTTTCGCATCCACGATACGTGGGATGTATCCGTCCCGATGTGGCCTCTCACCTGCCATGAGCCACCTCCGCAGATTTCCAGTTCCTGCTTTCTGATTCTTCTATACCACTGTAGCAAATTCGGATTTTCGGGTGGTTGCGATTCGGATTTTCGTGTTCATATAATTCGGATTTTCTGGTGCATGAGATTCGGATTTTCTGAACCCGCTGGTCAGAGGCACTCTTATCGACAAAAAGGCGGGGAGCACCGATACGTCACTCCCCGCCCACTCAATACGCGATAGTTTTCTTGCTTAGAGCTCGTTGGCCGCGTGATACGCCGTGCGAATGGCGCTCGCGATGTCGGCGGTGCGCTCGCCCGAGCAGTCGCCCACGTAGGTCACGGGTACCGTCACGCCGTCCAGGTCAAACGCGTTGGCCTTGGAGCCCACGGCCATCACCACGTAATCGCAGGCGATCTTCACCGGCTCCTCGGCGCCGTCCTCGGTGGTGCGAATGGCCTCCACGCCCTCGTCGGTAATGGCGGTCAGGCGGGTCTTCACGTGCTGCTCCACGTTGTGCTCTGCAAAGTCGCTCATGATCAGCGGCAGAATGGTCTCGGACTCGCCCGCGGCAATCTTGTCGAGCATCTCCACGATCGCCACCTCGCAGCCGTGCTGCAGCAGGTACTCGGCAGTCTCGGTGCCCACCAGGCCACCGCCAATGACGGCGACGCGGTCGCTGAGCTCCACCTTGCCGGCCAGCACGTCCCAGCTCGAGACGACCTTCTCCGAGTCGGCACCCGGAACGGGGATGACCACGTCGTGCGCGCCCACGGCCACAATCGCGGCGTCGGCGGCGTTGAGGTCCTCAGCGGTAGCGGCATGGTTGAGCTCAACCTTCACGCCCAGGCCGGGCAGAATCTTCTCGTAATACTCGACCGAGCGCATGATCTCGTCCTTGCGCGGAGGCGCGGCCGCCAGCACAATCTGGCCGCCCAGATGATCGCTCGCCTCGTAGACGGTCACGTCGTAGCCGCGCTTGGCCGCCACGCGCGCGGCCTCCAGGCCGGCAATACCGCCGCCCACCACGGCGATCTTCTTGTCGCCCTCGCCCGGCTTGATGGCGATGGTCGCCTCGTCGCCGTTCTCGGCATTAAGCACGCACGAGATGTACTTGCGGTTTTGAATCGCGTCGACACAGCCCTTATTGCAGTTGAGGCACTCGCGAATGGGCTCGCCCGTGGCGGCCTTCAGCGCAATGTCGGGGTCGCACATGAGCGAGCGGCCATAGGCGACGATGTCGGCCGCGCCGTCTTCCAGAATCTTCTCGCCGGCCTCGACCGAGACCACGCGGCCGACGGTTGCCACCGGCACGGAGACCAGGGCCTTGACGCGCTCGGCCACGGGTAGCGTCCAGTTGTAGGGCATGGCGCCCATGGGCGGAATGGTGTCGCCCATGTTGCCGGTGTGATTTGCCTGTGCAACCTGGATCATGTCGATGCCCGCGCTCTCGAGCAGCTTGGCAAACTCGCAGGCCTCGTCGGGCTGCAGGCCGCCCTTACCGCGCGGCGTGCCGTCGGGGTTCTCCATGATCACGGGGAGCTTGTACTCCACCATCAGCTGCGGCGCGGCTTCCTTAATGGCAGCGACGACCTCGAGCGCATAGCGAACGCGGTTCTCGAACGAGCCGCCGTACTCGTCGGTGCGCTTGTTGAGGATGGCCGAGCACAGCGAACCCACCAGGCGGTCGCCGTGGACCTCGATGGCGTCGATTCCGGCCTGCTGCGCGCGAGCGGCCGAGGCAGCGATAGCCTCCTTGATCTGGGTGAGCTGCTCTACGCTCGCCTCGTTCACGAAGTGCTGCATGTCGTGGTGCAGCTTGGCATAGGCCTGTTTGCGGATCTCGTTGGACTCGGCCATCTTGGCGGCAAAGGTCTCCTCGTCGCCGGCAGCCTTGGCCTCCTGCGCGGCCTTGGCGGCAGCCATGGAACCCATGACCATGCGGCCGACACCGGGCACGTCGTACTCGGGGTGGAACAGCTGCAGCGCAATCTTGGCGCCGTGCTTGTGGACGGCGTCGGCCAGTGCCTTAAACGTGGGGATCTGGGCGTCGGTCGCCAGCTTGGGCGTGGGGCTCGCGGTCATGACGGGAGCGACGTCGCCGATGACGATGTAGCTCACGCCGCCACGGGCCAGGCGCTCGTAAAAAGCCAGGCTGCGCTCGCCAATGGAGCCGTCACGCTCCTCGTAGCCGGTGGTCAGCGGCGGAAACATAATGCGGTTCTTGAGCTCAAGGGGGCCAACCGTAATGGGCTGGAGCAGTTTGGATGCAGGTGCGGTCATGGACATTCCTCTCTTGTAGGCGCGGCGGCGATGGTGCCGCGTAGTTGTCTAGAGGATATGGCATGGGGGTACGGCGGCACAACGAAAATCGGCGAATATCAGGTGACGGCAGGTGGATGGGGCGGGACGGCCCGTCGGTTTGTCTCAATCTGTAACAGTTACTCGGCAAAAACCGGGTCTTACTGTTACAGATCAAGACAAACGGGAGCGGTCCGTCGGAAAATCTCGATCTGTAACACTTACAGACCAAAAACGACCCTAGATATTACAAATCGAGACGAACAAATTCGGTCCGACCAAACATCTCAATCTGTAACATCTAGGCCCACTTTTGGCCCCTACCCGTTACAGATCGGGACAACGGGAACCGTCCCAACAAAATGTCTCGATCTGTAACATCCATCGGCCAAAAACGACCCCAGGTGTTACAGATCAAGACAAACCAAACCCGCCTGCTAGAAAATCTCAATCTGTAACAACAACTCGGCAAAATCCGTCCCTCGTGTTACAGATTTAGACAAACAAAGATCGTCCTGCCGAAACATCTCGATCTGTAACACCTAGCCGCCCAAATCGGGTCCAGATGTTACAGATCGAGATTTTGTTTGGGAAGTTGAGAACTGGGTCGAAAACATTGATCCGCAATAACAAAAAAACTCGCCGGCTAGGCCGACGAGCTGCAAGTTCTTGGTCGCGGGGGCAGGATTTGAACCTACGACCTCCGGGTTATGAGCCCGGCGAGCTACCAGACTGCTCCACCCCGCAATGTCTGGGCGCCTCATGTGCGCAAGAAAGAATATTACGCGGGAGTTCGGTAAACGGCAAGGAAAATCTCGTAGAGCATAATTCCTTCATATTTAAACCCCTCAGCCCATATCACTGTAACCGAATCGCAGCCGAGCGCCGTCGACGGCGCGTATACAATGGTGCGCGTCCTTTTACACCGACACTGGGAGTAGACATGCTGCTCGCTATCGATATGGGAAACACGCAGACGGCCATGGGCCTGTTTGACGGAGACGAGCTGGTGCAGTCGTGGCGCATGCCCACCGACCGCTCCTATACCGCCGACGAGATCCATGTGCGCCTGATGGGTTTCTTTAAGATGTACGGCCTTTCGCTCGACGCGGTCGACGCGATCGCCTTTGCCGGCGTGGTGCCGCAGCTCTCGCGCGAATGGCACGCCGTAGCCGACCGCATTGCCGCGGACGCCATCGTCATTGGGCCGCAGACGGCCGCCGTGACCAAGCTGCGTGCGGCGCGCCCCCAGGCTGTGGGCGCCGACCGCGTCGCCAACGCCGTTGCGGCCGAAACTTTCTACGGCGCGCCGGCAATCGTGGTGGACTTTGGCACCGCGACCAATATCGACGTCATCGATGAGGACGGTTATTACATTGGCGGAGCGATCGCGCCGGGCATCCGCATCTCCATGGACGCGCTTGCCGCCCGTGCCGCCAAGCTCGCCAGCGTTCCGCTCGAGGCGCCGGAGCACGCCATCGGCCGCGATACCGAGGAGTGCATCAAGGTCGGCGCCGTGATGGGCGCCGCCGCCATGGCCGAGGGCCTGGTCGCGCGCATGAAGCGCGAGCTGGGCCGCGAGGATGCCACCGTTATCGCCACGGGCGGTCTCGCCGGCATCGTCGCCGATTCGACCGATGCCTTCGACGTGGTCGACGGGCAGCTCACCATCAAGGGCATCTGCGAAATCTACCGCCGCATGCAGGAGCTGGGGTAAGACAGGGGCATAAGTCGAGCACGTCCAATGCCCCAGCCCCCGCAAACGTTCGCCAAGCCTATTCCTCAAAATTGAAAAATTTTCAATTTTGAGGAATAGAGGCTCCTCGAATACGCCCAACACAGCGATATCGTGCATATTTCCTATTCCTCAAAAACGAAAATTTTTCAATTTTGAGGAATAGGACCGACGCGGCCATTCTCTCGGGTCACACAGAAGCCCTCCCCGGTGCAGGCCGAAGAGGGCTTCGTTGTCATCGTTATCTTTGAGCGCTGGCGCCCCGCGTTACAGCCCGCGAATCCGTACGGCCTCGGGAGGAAACTCCTGCTCGCCGGCATCGGTCTTGATAGTCGCGCGGCCCCAGATGTCCAGGCCCGCAAACACGCCGACCGCAAGCGGCAGGCCGTTGGGCGACACCGCCGCAACTTGGCGGCCCAGCAGCGGCACCATATCGAAATACTCGCCCAGCACGGGGGCCAGCGGACCTGCGGCGCCCTGCGGCGTGTTGGCAACAGCCGCCCAGGCGTCCACGCGGGTCAGCACGGCGGCAGCCAACTCCTCGACCAGCGCTTCGTCGGCCGCATCCACACCGAGCTCGCTCAGCGCCGAACGTTCAATATCCACCGTCACGGCACCGAACATGCCCGCAGCACCGGCGCCGCCGTTGACGGCGACGCGCGCGAACGACGTCTCGAACGCGGGCGCGCCGCACACGATATTGCTCGGCCACTCAATGCCCACCTTGCCGGCAAGGCCCAGACCCGGCGTCGACGCCGTGCCCACAAGCGCGTCCATCATGCCCATCGCCGTCACAAACGGCAGGCCATGGAAGGCATGCATATTCACATCCAGGCGCATGACCAGCGAAAACGTCAACGACGCCTCGCCCGCGCTCCAAGCGCACCAGCCCGCGGACGCACCCTCGCGACCCGCGTCGCGCGCGGCGTCAAGCTCGGTACCGACGGCTACAGCATTCATCTCAATCATCTACATACGCCCCAATTCGCCCACGATATGGCCCACACGTTCCTCGGGCTCCTTGACCTCGACACCGTTGTAGCGGAAGAACCGCGCCGGGTCGTGCATCAGGTCCTCGAGCGGCACCAGCACAAAGTCGCGCTCGCCGATCAGCGGATGCGGCAGGCGCAGCTTTTTGCCGCCGTGGGTCTCGCCATCCATCCACAGCAGGTCCAGGTCGATGGTGCGCGGGCCGTTGGCCTTGGTCTTCTTGGAGCGGTCGCGCCCCAGCTCGGCCTCGATCTTCATAAGCTCGTCGAGCAGCACCAGCGGCGCCAGCTCGGTCTTGATCTCGATGACGGCGTTGGCGAATGCGTCCTGGCGCGTCTCGTAGGCCGGCTCGCTCTCGTAGATGCGCGAGCAGTTGGACACGCAGGTGAGCGGAATCTCGGCGATCATGTCGCGTGCGGCGCGGATGTTATCGCAACGATGCCCCAGGTTGGAGCCCACGGCCACAAACGCACGGCGCGGCTGCGGCTTGGCGACAGCCCAGTAACCGTTCAGGAACTGCGCAAAGCCGGTGACGTCGTGCACGCGCACGATGTTGGCACCGGCCTGGATAGCGCCCAGGCACACGCCAAACGTGGCGGCATCGCGCGCAGCGGCCTCGGTCACGCCCGAAACGGCGCCCACAAAACGCTTGCGCGACACGGCGCACATGAGCGGGTAGCCCAGCGACGCCATCTTGGCGGTCTCGCGCTGGATGACGATATCCTCGTTGGCCGTCTTGCCAAAGCCCGGACCGGGATCGATGCAGATGCGGTCGCGCGACACGCCGGCATGGATGAGCGTGCGGGCCTGGTCGGACAGAAAGCCCATGACACGGCGCATGATGGGCGCCGAATCGGGCAGGGTAAAGCGGCGGAGCTGAGAGGTGGGCACGTAGGCCTCCTCGCGGCGGGCGCTGCGGCGCATCATGGCTGCCAGGCGGTCATTGGGCTCCGGCGCGGGCTCAGGGGTCGCGGCGGCCTCGGAGACAGGGGCGGCCTCTTCGGCGGCCGGTGCCTCCTGCTTCTGCTCGTCCGCGGGCTCGGGCGCGGGCTCCGGATCGCCAAACGGCAACGAGGGCTGCACCACGCCGCCCGGCAGCTTGGCCTCCGTCTTGGGCTCGCCCAGCAACTTGCCACGGCGACGGCGGGCAGGCTTCTCGGCCTCGCGCGCAGCCTCCGCGGCCGCCTCGCGTGCCTTCTCGGCAACAAACGCCGCAGCAGAGGTATCGAGCTGCACCGTTGCATGCGTGCGCGTGGGCGCCGCGACCTCGCCGGCGTGCATCACGATGACACCGCAGGTGCTCGTCGCGACAAATTCGACCATCTTGGGGTCGGTGAAGCCCGTCACGTCGTTGACGATCGAGGCGCCGCAGCGCACGGCCGCCTTGGCAACCGCCACGTGGCGCGTGTCGATCGAGACGATGGCACCCTCTTTGGCCAGCGCGCGTACCACAGGCAGCACGCGGCGAGCCTCCTCGTCGGGGTTGACCGGGGTAAAGCCAGGACGCGTGGACTCGCCGCCCACGTCGATGATGTCGGCGCCGGCGTCGAGCATCGCCAGGCCGTACTCGATGGCGGCATCCGGGTCGAAGTGCTCCCCGCCGTCACTAAACGAATCGGGCGTCACGTTGAGGACGCCCATGATGCGCGGGCGGTCAAAGCTGAGCTCGTACTTTCCGCACCGCCATGTCTTGCTATCGTTCGCCATGAACATCCTCCTAAAATGCCCGCGCCGCCGCGCTCGGGCGCAGGCGGCGGGGTTGCTTTGCAATCAGTCTTTCTATTGTATCCGCGCACACGGGCTAGAACGCAAACGCGGCCGCGATGTCGCAAGAAATCAGCAGGTCGGCATTTGCATCCTGATCGGTGGGAGCAAGATTGCAAATGGCCAGCGTATCGCCGGTAAAGTAGCGCGTAAGGCCCGCCGCCGGATACACCACGAGCGAGGTCCCGCCCACAATGAGGGCATCGGCCGCGGCAATGGCGGCGACGGCGCCGGTCAGCACACGCTCATCGAGCGGCTCCTCGTAGAGCACCACATCGGGCTTAATGCGCCCGCCGCACGCAGGGCACACGGGCACACCCGCGGCGTCCTCGTGCTCGCGCGAGCAAATCCACTCGGCGCTATAGACCGCGCCGCACGACTGGCAAATGTTTCGATGGACCGATCCGTGCAGCTCAAACACACGCTGCGAGCCGGCCATCTGATGCAGGCCGTCGATATTTTGCGTCACCACGGCATTTAGCTTTCCGGCGCGCTCCAGCTCGACGAGCTTGGTGTGGCAGCGGTTGGGCTTGGCGCCAAGCGCGATCATCTTGGTGCGGTAGAAGTCGAAGAACTCGGCCGGATGCGCCTCATAAAAGCTATGCGAGAGCATGGTCTCGGGCGGATAGGCAAACTGCTGGTGATACAGGCCGTCCACGCTGCGGAAATCGGGGATGCCACTCGCCGTGGAAACACCCGCGCCGCCAAAGAAGACCACGCGCTTGTGGGTGCCGAACAGCTCTTCCAGCGCGGCGGAGGCCTGCTTGGGATCCGTTATTGCCTGCGTCATATGAGTCCTCCGTCCTTGTTGGTCGGATGGCGGCGGGCGCTTGCCCGGCGCGCAGCCTTTGGATCGACACGCGCGGAGCCCACCACCGCCCCTGTTGCGCTAATCTTAAGCCTGCCAACCCCGTCGAAAGGACACCATGCCTCAGACTTACACTTTCGCCTCGTGGAACGTCAACGGCCTGCGCGCCGTGCTCAAAAAGGACCCGAGCTTTATCCAGATCGCGCAAGAACTCGACGTCGATATCCTGGCGCTGCAGGAGACCAAGCTGCAAGAGGGCCAGGTCGATATTGACCTGCCCGGCTATCACCAAACCTGGAGCTACGCCGAGCGTAAAGGCTATTCGGGCACCGCAGTCTTTAGCCGCCAGGAACCGCTGCGCGTGCTACGCGCCGACGCACTGCTACCCTACGCCAGCGAGGGCGAGGCGGCCGAGCTCGTCGCCCAAGCCGCAACCGAGGGCCGCGTCTGCGCGCTCGAGTTCGACAAGTTTTGGTTCGTGGATGTCTACACGCCCAACGCCCAAAATGAGCTCGCGCGCATCGATGTGCGCATGGCCTGGGACGATGCCTATCGCGGCTTTTTGAGCGCGCTTGAGCGCGAGACCGGCAAGTCCGTTGTAACCTGCGGCGACTTTAACGTGGCACACGAGGAGATCGACCTTAAGAACCCCAAGTCCAACCGCGGCAACGCCGGCTTTTCGGACGAGGAACGCGGCAAGTTTACCGAGCTGCTCAACGCCGGGTTTACCGATACCTGGCGCGCGGCAAACCCCAACGTCGAGGGCGTCTACAGCTGGTGGAGCTACCGCTTTAATGCCCGCAAGAACAACGCAGGCTGGCGCATCGATTATTTCCTGGTAAGTGATTCAATCGCCACCAACGTTCGCGACACCGGCGTCCGCGGCGACATCTTCGGCAGCGACCACTGCCCCGTCACCCTCACACTAGAGCTCTAGCCCAACTGATCCCTTGGGGACGGAGGAAAAGGGATCGATTTGGCTCTCTGAGGACCACGATGCCCGTCATATCAGCCGGCCATTTCAAAACTATGCCGATTTACGGGGCTGAATCGCGAACCCCCAACCATACGCAATTCCGAGATAATAAAACCGCAGGTGAACGGCTTGCTCTATTTCGAAAAAAGCCGGTATGGTCTGCCCGTGCCAATCTAGCCCCGTAAACCGGCATAGTTTTCAAATGGCACTTCGGCAGTATTGATTCCCGCCCCGGCGCAACCAGCCCTACAGTCCGTACTTCACGACGACTCGGTTGATGCGGCGACACCAGGGCTTGTACAGGGCGGCCAAAAACACGCAGGTCGCAAGGCCGTGTGTGATATCGAACGGCACCGCCGTGGCAAGACGCGCCACGGCTCCCGCCCACGTGAGCGGCTGCACAAAACCGATGATGTCGTAGGCGTTGATTACCACGCCGTAGAGCAGGCCCGAAGCAAAACCGTACGCCATCAGCGCCGGCATGCGCACGGTGTCATCCGCACGGTCGAACGCGCCCGCATGCGCCAGCGCGCCGCCAACATAGCCAACCAGACCCCAGGCATACATCTGCCATGGCGTCCACATGCCCTGTCCAAAAAAGAAGTTGCTGGTCAGCGCCGCCAGCGCACCGACCATAAAGCCGTTACGACGACCGAGCGTCGCCCCGGCGATAATGGCGATGGCACTCACGGGTTTAAAGTCGGGAATGGGGCCAAACAAGATGCGCCCCGCCGCGGCCAACGCCGCCAAAACCAGCGTTGGCATAATCTGGCGCAGGCCCGGTCGCGACGCCTCGTAGCCCGCAAAGAACAACGCAAGCACCAGCGCCACCACGACAAGCATGGCAAGCGCCGCCTGCTCAACGCCTGCCAGCAACGCCGCAGCCATCACCGCGGGAACCGCCAGCAGCAGCGGAATCTCCAGTTTTGCGAGCAGGCGCGCGACGCGATAATCCGTCATCCCATCACGCCCTATAAAACACGTTGTCGGCAAAAAAGTCGGTGGGCGGCTCCATGCAGGCAATCTCACCGTCGAACATCATGGCAACGTCGTCGGCAACCTGCTCGGCAAAATCCAGATCGTGCGTGGCCATGATGACGGTGCCGCCAGCCTTCGCATGGTCACGCAGGGCGTGAGCGATGATGCGGCGGCTGGCCAGGTCCAAACCCTTGGTGGGCTCATCGAGCAATAGCAGCTCGGGGCCAATCAGAAGCAGCTTTGCCAACGCAAGCAGTTGACGTTGTCCGCCCGAAAGATCGTACGGGTGGCGCCCATCCAGGCCCGACAGCCCCAGGCTCGCCGCGCGCTCACACGCCACAGCCTCGTCATATCCGCAGGTCGAAGCCCATTCCATCAGCTCGTCGCGCACCGTCTCGGCAACCAGCAACGCCTTGGGGTTCTGAGGCAGCAGCGCTGCCGATCCCGCCCCGCGCTCCATATGCCCACGCTGCAACTTGACCGTCTTGGCCAGCACCGAAAGCATTGTCGACTTCCCGCAGCCGTTACCACCCACAACCGCATGCACCGCGCCAGCCGAGAACGACGCATCGAGCCCACGCAGCACCCAGCCGGACGCCCGATCGTAGCGAAACCAGCTCCCTGCCAGGGTGGTAGCCGGCCCAGCGTGCATTTTTGGGAGTATTCGGCATCCACCGGCGCGCGATGGCGCCCCCGAGTCACCCTGCGGCAGTATTTGCGCCCCAAATTCAGCCGATTTGTCCGATTTCAGTCCTTTTTTTGCACCCGGAGCGCCCCCGCGCGGGTCCAAAGAGCCCGGCTGGCCACTGGCGCTGCTGAAAACTCCGTTTTTTGTACGCCGCGAGGCACCCCACCCCGGCACCTCGCCAGAAAACAGCTCTTCACGGTACCCCAGGGAGACAATGTCAGCCACCTCGCACACGCGTCCGCCCTCAATCCGGTACGCGCACGTCGCGTATTCGAGCATTGGGCGCGGCTGGTGCGTCGCCATGACAACCGTGCAGCCCAACTCGCGATTCACGCGAAACAGCGCATGCAGAAAACTCTTCTCGGCAACGGGGTCCAGTTGGGACGTAGGCTCATCGAGCAGCAGCACGCGCGGGCGCAACGCCAGCACAGCCGCCAGCGACAGCAGCTGTTTGCGTCCGCCCGAAAGCGTATCGGTATCGCGGTGGAGCCAATCCTCCAACCCAAAGAAATAGCTGGTCTCGGCCACGCGACGGCGCATCTCATCACGCGACATGCCTAGGTTTTCCAGGCCAAACGCCATCTCGTGCCACACGGTTTCGCACACGATCTGGTTCTCGGGGTCCTGAAACACATAGCCCACACGCTCCGCGGACGCCCGGACATCCATGTCGGCAACGCTCTCGCCCAGCACGAACAGCTCGCCAGCGCATTCACCCGTCGGCGAAATCTCGGGCTTGAG
The DNA here is from genome assembly GCA_025757745.1 of Coriobacteriaceae bacterium. Taxonomy (NCBI): domain Bacteria; kingdom Bacillati; phylum Actinomycetota; class Coriobacteriia; order Coriobacteriales; family Coriobacteriaceae; species Coriobacteriaceae bacterium. The sequence goes on along the minus strand of CP107217.1, from coordinate 132,093 downwards.
CAGCGAGAGCAGCGTCGACTTGCCCGACCCGGTACCGCCAACGAGCAGTGCAAACGCACCTTGGGGGACAGACCAGTCGAGCCCGTCGAGCACCAGCGCCTCAGCCCCGGGGTAGGTAAAGCTCAGGCCCCGTACCTCAATCGCGGGTACATCAGAGCCGCACGCCACGCCCGTTACCGAGCAGCTATCCAACTGGGTCATCAGCCAAACCTCTTCTCGTCAATCGCGTACAGCACGCAGGGCAGCGCCATCCAGGCCGCATATACGACATAGCCCAGCCACGGCGCCGGCACCGATAGTTGCGGGTAAAACGAATACTGCGCCATCGCGGTCCACGCCACTGCCGTCGTGGCCACGCCAAACAGCGCAAGCCCAACCAGCGCGGCAACATCGCCGCGCCCCAGCCGATACCGCGCGTACGTCGTGCGGCGTGTCGCGGCGCCCCACCCACGGGAGCGCATAGCGTCCGCGCGCTCCAGCGAATCTTCCATGCCCCAGCCCATCAACACGCTCGATGCCCGCAGGCGCGAGCGCACGGGGTCGGCCGGCGCGCGGCCAGGCACATCAATCGCATCCTGCACCGCCAGCACCGTACGACCGCGGCGCAAAAACTGCGGGATAAGCCGCATGCACATCGAGATCATGAGCGCGATCACCGGCGCGGCGTTGCCCAACAGTGCGAGCACCTTGTCGTATTCGAGCATCGACGCCGCCGCCTCAAACCACAGCACGCTCGCCACAAACAGCCCGCCCATGCACAGGCCGTAAACCATGCTCTCTAGATACACCGCACGCATGCCAATACGGAACAGCTCCGTCGAGCCCGAGGCGCTAAACAGCGGATTGAGCACCGCGATGATCAAAATCACCGGCAGCTGCCAGCGAAGCGCCCCCAACGTGCGCGCGGCGCCGCGCGTCGCAAACCCGTACGCCAGCCCGCCCGCAAGCGACAGCGCAATCAGCACCGGCTGCATCGAGAACATAGTGAGTCCCAGCGTCAGCACCATGTAGAGCGCTGGCACCGCCGGATGCGACATCGAAAATGCCGCGACGGGTTCGTTGCCCGATTCCCCTCGCATGATGTCCACGGGCACCCCCATCCTCTCGCTCAAACGCCAACGCCGCAGCGCCGCCGCCATGCACAGCCAGCGCAAACACCACGCCGGCAGCAGCGACATCGGCCGTCACGCGCCAATCGCTACGCGCTCATCATATGCCTGCGGTATCATATTGCGCCGTGTATCGTTTCCAAACACACGTCTCTATAACGTAACAGGAGATCACATGGACGCAACCGCAATTATCCTCGCCGCCGGCGAGGGCACCCGCATGAAGTCGAACCACTGCAAGGTTTCGCACAAGATCCTGGGTAAGCCAATGGTCCAGTGGATCGTCGACGCCACCATCAAGGCCGGCTGCAGCCGCGTCGTGGTCGTCATCGGCAGCCACGCCGACGAGATGCGCGCCCTTATCGACGGCGCCTACGCCAACAGCGCCACCAAGGTCGAGTGCGTCGAGCAGACCGAGCGCCTGGGCACCGGCCACGCCGTAAAGGTCGCGCTCGAGGCCTGCGGCATCACGCAAGGCCCCGTCGTCGTGCTCAACGGCGACCTGCCGCTCATCACCGCCGACACCGTCGCCAAATTCGCGCAGACCGTCGCTACCGGCGAGCTCGCCTGCACCGTCATGACCATGACCCCGCCCGACCCCTTCGGCTACGGCCGCATCAAGCTGGGTGCCGACGGCCAGATCGAGCGCATCATCGAGCAGAAGGACTGCACGCCCGAGCAGGCCGCCACGCTGCTCGAGTGCAACGCCGGCTGCTACGCCTTCGACGGCGCTCAGCTTGCCGCGCATATCGACGAGATCGGCAACGACAACGCGCAGTCCGAGTACTACCTGCCCGACATGCTCGAGATCCTCAAGGGTCACGGCCAGGCGGTCTCCATCTTCCACTGTGACGACTACCGCGACGGCCTGGGCGTCAACAGCCGCATCCAGCTCGCGCAGCTCACCGCCATCGCGCGCGACCGCATCAACGAGCACTGGATGGCCGAGGGCGTTACGTTCATCGACCCCACGCAGGCCTGGATCGGCCCCGACGCCACCATCGGCCGCGACACCGTCGTGTGGCCGCAGACGCACCTGATCGGCCACGTCACCGTGGGCGAGGAGTGCCAGCTCGGCCCCAACAGTCGCCTCACCGACACCACCGTCGGCAGCGGCTGCACCATCGATGAGACCATCGCCATCGAGGCCGTCATCGAGAACGGCGTCGACTGCGGCCCGCGCGCCTACCTGCGCCCGGGCACCCATATGCTCGACGGTTCCAAGGCCGGCACACACGTGGAGATCAAGAAGTCCACGATCGGCGAGGGCTCCAAGGTTCCGCACCTGTCCTACATCGGCGACACCACCATGGGCGCCGGCGTCAACGTGGGCGCGGGCTCCATCACCTGCAACTACGACGGCGTGCACAAGCACAAGACCGTCATCGGCAAGGATGCCTTCATCGGTTCCGACACCATGATGGTCGCGCCCGCCCAGATCGGCGACGGCGCGCTCGTTGCCGCCGGCTCCGTCATCACCGAGCCGGTCCCGGCAGACGCGCTCGGACTGGGCCGCGCCCGTCAGGTAAATATTGAGGGCTGGGCCGCCGATTATCGCCGCCGTCTGCGCGAGGACGACGAGGTATAACGTTTTACCAAGCACAAAAGGAGCTGTTCCCATGGGGACGGCTCCTTTTTCTATCGTGACCTGCGCGACCGGATGAGTGGTCGGTTCGTGTCCGTTGACGGTAAAGACGTTATCAAGACTCGATAAACCCCGTCGCGCGGTTACAATGCAACAAGGCATCTATATGGCATTCGATGTATAAAGGAGAAGGGTAATGCCGATTAATGATCCCGAGAAGTCGGAGAATATGCGCAAGTCCATCCGCGTGTATTCCGGTTCCTCCAACCGTCCCCTCGCTCAGAAGATCGCTGAGTACCTTGGGGTCGAGCTTTCGGGCCTTACGCTAAAGCAGTTCGCCAATGGTGAGATTTACGCCCGCTACGACGAGACCGTCCGCGGCGCCGACGTCTTCCTGATTCAGTCCGTGGCCGGCGGCAACGTCAACGACATGCTCATGGAGCTGCTCATCGCCACCGACGCTGCCAAGCGCGCATCCGCCCGCTCCATCACCGCCGTCATCACCCACTACGGCTATGCCCGCCAGGACCGCAAGGCCGGCCCGCGCGAGCCCATCACCGCCCGCCTCGTCGCCAACCTGCTCGAGCGCGCCGGCGTCAACCGCATCATCACCCTCGACCTGCACCAGGGTCAGATCCAGGGCTTCTTCGACATCCCGGTTAACCACCTGTCCGCACTGCCGCTGTTTGGCCAGTACTACAACGACATGCACTTCGACACCGACAACCTGGTTGTCGTCTCCCCCGACGTGGGTCGTGCCAAGGCCGCCAAGAAGCTGTCCGACATGCTCGGCTGCGACCTGGCCATCGCCCACAAGGGTCGTCCGCGCCACAACGCCGCCGAGGTCATGGGCATCATCGGTGACATCAAGGGCAAGACCTGCATCATCAACGACGACATGATCGACACCGCTGGCACCCTGTGCGCCAACGTCAAGGAGCTCAAGGCTATGGGCGCTGGCGATATCTACGTGTGCGCCACCCACGGCATCTTCTCCGGTCCGGCCATCGAGCGTCTGAATGACGCCCCCATCGTCGAGTGCCTCGTCACCGACGCCATTCCCGTCGAGGTCGGCGGCAAGATCAAGACCATCTCGGTCGCCGAGGAGTTCGCTCAGGCCATCTCCGCCGTTTACCACGAGGAGCCCGTCTCCACGCTCGTCGGCGGCGACTTCGCGCTGTAGTCGCATCGTCCTTGCAACCCGGCGCATCGCCGCCGAAACAGAAGAAACCCCCGCGCTCCCCCTTGCTTCGCAAAGGTCGCGCGGGGGTTTCTTCTGTTTCGGCGGCTCGCTCTGCCGCGACCGTGCTTTTGTCTGGTGGGATTTCGCTGAAACGAAGTCTCGCCTTCGGCGGGCGTGGTAGCCTTTGTCGTTGATTGAACTATTTGTGTAACGAAGGGACAAATATGGCAGCTGCACAGCCGCTTAAGATTCGCATGGTTGCCGGACTTGGCAACCCGGGCGATGAGTATGCCGAGACCCGCCACAGCGCTGGCTTCAAAGCAATCGACGAGTTGGCCCGTCAGGCCGGTGTCACGTACTGGAAAAACCAGGCCGGCGCCGAGGTCGCGCTCATCAACATCAACGACCCCGAGGAAGAGGGCGGCAAGCGTCAGATTGTGCTGGTCAAGCCACAGTCGTACATGAATACCTCGGGCGGTCCCATCTCCAAGCTTTGCCGCGAGTACAAAATCAAGGCCGAGGAGCTGCTCGTGATCCACGATGAGCTCGATATTCCCGCCGGCGACGTACGCGTTAAGGTGGGCGGCGGCCATGCTGGCCACAACGGGCTGCGTTCCATCATCGACAAGATGGGCAGCCGCGACTTCAGCCGCATCCGCACCGGCATCGGCAACCCTCCCGGCAAGATGGCTGTCGCTGACTACGTGCTCAAGCAGCTGCGCGCCCGCGAGGCCGAGGACTTCCAGGATACCTGCGCCCGCGCCGCAGACGCCGCCGGCCTGGCGATCGTGCACGGCGTAATCTACGCCCGCGATCACGTCAACGGCGCCGCTTCCGCCAACGGCAAGCACTAAAGCCTACCATTTAGGGATGTTTATTTTGGCAGGTTTTATCTGCGGAAACACCTCAGTTGCGGCATCGCAATCAACCGCGCGCCGACTTACACACATAGCGCCCCAAAGGGGGCCGGCCTCATCACAACCCGAGGCCGGCCCCCTTTGCCGTTTTACCCGATAAAACTGACCAAAATAAACCTGCCCCTATTTGGTAGACCAAAGTGGATAGACCCTGCTCCCAACCGCCGAAGATACACGTAAGCGACATGTCCATGAGGGTATAATTTGCACCGTATGTCTGCACAACGCCTGTGCGCGTACGGTTTTATTCGGGCTACCGTCCATTTCCGTGGAGGCACGGTTCGGTCGCCCTAACAAGAGAGGGGTTCTATGTATAAGATCCTGGAGAAGACGCAGTTCTCGGAGAAGGTGTTCAAGTTCCGCATCGAGGCGCCCGCAATCGCCAAGCATGCGCACGCTGGACAGTTCCTCATGGTTCGCGCCAATGAGACGGGCGAGCGTGTCCCGTTTACCCTGGCCGGCTGGAACGGTGACGAGGGCTGGGTCGAGTTCATCTTCATGGTGATCGGCAAGACCACCGAGATGCTTTCCACCTACGAGGCCGGCGAGTCGCTGCGCGACGTCGTGGGCCCGCTGGGCGTTCCCACCGAGATGGCTGAGGGCCCCTGTGCCGTCATTGGCGGCGGCGTCGGCCTGGCAATTGCCTTCCCGGTCGCCAAGCACCTGGTCGAGACCGGCCACGAGGTCCACGCCATCATGGGCGCCCGCACCAAGGACCTCCTGCTCATGGAGGACCAGTTCCGTGAGCTCCTCGACGAGGACCACATCCACATCACCACTGACGACGGTTCCTACGGCGAGCAGGGCGTTGTCACCGCTCCGCTGGAGCGCCTGCTGCAGGACAAGGCCGTGAGCCAGGTCTTCTGCGTCGGCCCCGTTCCGATGATGAAGTTCTCGACCCTCACCGCCCAGAAGTACGACACCCCCATCACCGCGTCGCTCAACCCCATCATGGTTGACGGCACCGGTATGTGCGGCTGCTGCCGCGTCGAGGTGGGCGGCGTGACCAAGTTCGCTTGCGTCGACGGCCCCGACTTCGATGCCACCCTGGTCGACTGGGATGACCTTCGTGCCCGCCAGGCCGCTTACCGTTCCGAAGAGGGCGAGTCCCTCAAGGCCTATGAGGAAAAGAGCTGCGCATGCCACTAGTTAACGGTCGTTTCGTTGCCGATATGAAGTCGCCCCGCACCCCCGATAACGAGGAGCCGGCTGCCGAGCGCGCTTGCGACTTCCGCCCCGTCGACAAGGGCTTCACCGAGGAGATGGCGCTGGCCGAGGCCGAGCGCTGCCTCAACTGCAAGAAGCCGTTCTGTGTTGAGGGCTGCCCCGTCAACATCAACATCCCCCGCTTTATCGAGCAGATCCGCGCGAAGGACTTCGGCGGCGCTCTCGATACCATCCGCGAGGACTCCATGCTTCCCGCCATCTGCGGCCGCGTCTGCCCGCAGGAGAACCAGTGCGAGGGCAAGTGCATCCGTGGCAAGAAGTCCGAGCCCGTGGCCATCGGCCAGCTCGAGCGCTTCCTGGGTGACCGCCCCGAGCTCGCCTCCACGCCCAAGATGGCCCCCAAGAACGGCAAGAAGGTTGCCGTCGTCGGCTCCGGCCCGTCCGGCATCACCTGCGCCGGCGAGCTCGCCCGTAACGGTTTTGACGTCACCGTCTTTGAGGCCTTCTTTACCGGCGGCGGCGTGCTGGTCTACGGCATCCCCGAGTTCCGTCTGCCCAAGGCAGTCGTCAAGCGCGAGATTGACGGCCTGGAGGACATGGGCGTCAAGTTTGAGTACAACTCCGTCGTGGGCAACATGGCCACGGCCGAGGAGCTGTTCGAGCAGGGCTTCGACGCCATCTACGTGGCGACCGGCGCTGGCCTGCCCAAGTTCCTCAACGTCCCCGGCGAGAACCTGCCCAACGTCTTCTTCGCTAACGAGTACCTCACCCGCGTGAACCTGATGAAGGCTAACAAGTTCCCCGAGTACGACACCCCCACCAAGCACGGCAAGAACGTCGTCGTCTTTGGTGGCGGCAACGTGGCTATGGACGCCGTCCGTACCGCCAAGCGTCTGGGCGCCGAGCACGCCATCATCGCCTACCGTCGTACCGAGGACGAGATGCCCTGCCGTCGCGCCGAGCTGCACCATGCCAAGGCCGAGGGCGTCGAGGTTCTGCCGCTCGTCTCCCCGCTCGAGTTTGTCGCTGGCGAGGACGGCTCCGTGTGCGCCGTCAAGGTCCAGAAGATGGAGCTCGGCGAGCCCGACGAGTCCGGCCGCCGTCGTCCGGTGCCCATCGAGGGCGCCATCGAGGAGATCCCCTGCGACGTCGCGATCTCGGCTATCGGCACCAACGCCAACCCCTTCGCAAAGAAGATCGGCGGCAAGATGGAGCTCAACAAGTGGGGCTACATCGTTGCCGACGAGGAGACCGGCCAGACCACCGATCCCCGCATCTGGGCCGGCGGCGACATCGTCACCGGTGCCGCTACGGTCATTCTGGCGATGGGCGCCGGCAAGAAGGCCGCCGCTTCGATCACCAAGAGCCTGCTGGGCGAGTAATCACCTACAGCGCTAGCCACCAAACGGCAAAGTCCCCGTCGAGCACACGCCCGGCGGGGACTTTTTTCTATGCCAGCCGCCCGACCACCACGATGGGGACAGGCACCTTTGTGGTGGTTGGGGGCCTGGTCGGTCGTTTTGTCTCAATCTGTAACACCTGGAGCCCGTTGAGCCTTGTAGTTGTTACAGATCGAGATCTTGCGCCAGCCGCCTCCGCTTTGTCTCAATCTGTAACAGTTAGAGACCAAATTCCCCGCTACGTGTTACAGATCGAGACATTAGATTGGCGGCCGAGCAGTTCATCTCAATCTGTAACATCTAGAGCCGTTTTGGGCAGCTTGGTGTTACAGATTGAGATCTTGCAAAAGCCGAGAATGGGCGTTGTCGCCAAAACCTAACGCTTGCGACGCTTGGTCGCGGCGATGCCGGCCGCGGCAACGGTTGCGCCGGCGATGCCCAAGGCGGCGACCGTCATCGCGGTGGAGTCACCCGTGCTGGCGAGCTCCGTGCCGCCGGACTTCTTGCCGTTCTCGCCCTTACCCTTGGACTTGTTCGTCGTCACCGTGGTCGTCGTCGAAGTCGAACCGCCTGCAGGTACCCCGGTGCCGCCAGAGCCATCCGCACCGCCGCCCTGCTCGCCGTCGCCAGGCGTCGGCTCGGGCTCTGGCTTCAGACCGGGATCGGGCGTCGGCTCAGGCACCGCCTCATCGGTCACCGTAATCGTAATGTTCAGACGCTCGGAATACTCGCTGTACGACATGCCAGGGCGCTGTGCCGCAATGCGCACATACATGTTGCTATCGAGCGCAATGGGCTCGGTGTACTTTACACGGCCTTCGTCACGGCAGGGGCAGGTGTCGTTGGTGGTGTACCAAATCGTCGCGCCATCCTCGGCAGAAAGCTCCAGCTTCGTGCCCTTGGGCACCGTAATGTAGTTCTCCTTGGGCGACCATGCACCAAACGTCGTCGCACCAATCGTCGCCACCGGTCGCGCCGGTCGCACTGCCTCGGCAGACACGCGAACGTCGACCTGCTTGGACAGTGCCGTGCCGTCCACCGTCGCCGTCAACGTCGTCAAGCCAGGCAGAGCACCATGCAGCGCAAACGTCGCCGCGCCGTCCTCGCCCGTCACGGCCTGGATGGCATCGACAGAGCAGATAGCCGAGGACTCCAGCCCAACACTAACCTTGGCGCCCGCAAACGGCTTGCCCGCCCTATCGGTCACGTGCGCCACCAGCTCAAAGTCACTGCCCTCAAGCATGGTCACGGCCTGCTCCACGTTGAGCTTGAGCTTGTCGGCACGAACGCCCACGACAAGCTCGCCACTTGCCCAGCGCGCCATGGCCGTACCGGCGTAGTTGCGAGCACCGTCGAGCTCAAACGCCACCGTCGAGCCCGCCTCACGCGCATCGGCATAGCGAATACGCAGCACGCGCGACAGCGGCTTGCCATTGGGATCATCCTGCTTATCGAGCCACGCATACGTTACGTCGCCCAAGCCCTGCGCACACAATGCGACCAGGGCATCGTCGCTCGCGTCCATATACTGCGTAAACTCAACCTCGACGCAATCGGTATAGGCATGGGCCGAAGCCACCTCGGGCGCCGCCGTCGACACCAAGCCAATGTTCACCTCAGTCTGAATCGGCGGCACGCGCAGCCAAGCCGAACGCGCCTCCTCATACCCGTCCTTGGTCACGCGCACCTGATACCAGCCAGTCGGCGTATTCCAGTTGTACGCACCGTCCGCACCCGTTGCAAGCGGATTGTCCTGCTCATACTCCTCGGCATCCCAACGCACTGCATTGGTGCCGGCTGCATCGTCGGCGCTCCACAGCTCAACCGTCGCGCCTTCAACCGTATTGGACAGCAGGCCCTCGTACACCACGCCCGCAGGGTCGGGTGCAGCCTTGGCAGCCACATTGCGGTAACGCGCCTCGAAGATCGACTGCATCTTCTCGTCCGAGATCAAGCCGTCCTTGTTGGCCTTGTAGACCTCGGAATCGGTCAGCTCGCCCCAGTTGACCGTAATACGATTCTGGCACGCGCGCTCCACCTGCTCGCAGGCAACATCGTAGGCGCATTCGGCGTTGGTCAGCTTAATCGCGCGCTCCGAACCTACGCTGGTCGAAGCCGCATCATAGGCAGCGCCCACCACGGTACCCGCCGAACCGGCCGTCAGCACGCCGGCGATTGTCATAATGGAGCCCACTGCCACATCGGTGCTATCGTGGCAGAGCTGGCGATACAGCAGATCCTCAAACGCACGCGCCTTCTCCATGGCGTCACGCAGCGCGTAAATGCACTTCCAGTCGTCCTCGGTCTTCTCGGGCTTGGCAAGCAGGCGCGTATGCTGAAGCTCATAGCCCTCGCGCTCGCCCTTCACCTTCTGCATACGGACGTTCACGTTCTCCCAGTTCTTGCTGGCATCGTTCACGCCGTAAATGCCGGTAAAGATGCCGATGCCCTGGGTCGCCGCGGGAAACGCCTGGCCGGCCGCCTTCCACGCATCGGTCTTAAAGACCTGTCCGAACATCTCGCACTCGATCTTATAGCTCTTGAGCGAACGGATCGTGCGGATGAGCTTCATATGGGCGCTCGCGTCGCCGTTACGCTTCCAAGCCATAAGCCAGCCGCGAATCGTAGAGTTATTGAGGCTATGGACCACATTCCAGTTATCGTACAGATTGTCCAGAATGTCACACTGCATGGCGATCGAGTTAAACAGAAGCGCCTGGTTCTTGTTGTTATTGGAGTTCTCGATAAACTCCGACTCGATATAGGCCGTCTGCTCGCCATCGGGCGCGGCGACCTTAAAGCCCTTGACGGTATCGTCGTCAGCCGCCTTGTAGCTCAGCGAGCTGCCGAGCGCCTGGCCCAAATCGTTAAACCCGCTCGTCGACTGACCATTGTACTCGCTGGCCTTAATGCCCGCACACTTGTTGAGCGCCGCAGCGGTTGCGTCATTCCAGCTTCCGTATTGGTTGAGCTGGCCGATACCCATCGACTGGCCCACCAGATCCTCGGCCTGCTGGGCAATAAACTCCGCTCGCGATGCATGGTCGACGAGCTCCTTGATGGCGGCCGCATCCGCAGCGTTCGCGCCCTGGGCCGCCGCGAGTTCCTGATACCAATCCTCGCTGGTGCCGTAAGCATCCTCAAAGATCATCTTGTCCACATTGACGCCATAGCTGTCGCCCTGCTGGGTCAGCAGCGCCGACGACCCGCCGACCGCGGCCTTGAGCTCAGCCGCAAACTGCGCGGCCTCGTCGTTGCCAGCACCATCACCCTCGCCGTCGCTGGCGGCAGGGTCGCGACGAGCCTTACGCGCAGCTCCACCTTGGGCTTCGTCCTCTTTACCGTCCTTGTCCTCTTCGGCAAACGCATCGGCGACCATCTGGTCAATCGCGTCGTTAAAGGCCTCGTCGACATCATTAAACGAGTTATCCATCATATACTCGTGCCACTGCTGCACGGCATTCGAGAACTCCTGCTGGCGCTCCTCGGCCGCGGCGGAATGCTTTTTGGCCGAAGCTTTGGCGTCAAAACTCAGCATGGCCATAAGCTGGGCATTGGAGATGCGGTAGGTCTGCGGCATAAAGATCTGCTCAAAGTTGCCGCAGTTCACATAGGTCGAGTCATTCGCCTTGTTAAACTCATTAAGCAGCTTAAGGTAACCCTCGTCCACATACTCCGCCGCATAGCGCACGCGGGTGCCCTCGCGCGACTTTTGAGTCAGAGGAATCGTCACCGTCTTGCCATCCACGCAGTCCACGTACAGGTCGAGCGTGTCGGCGGCCTCTTCGTTTCCCACCTCGAGCGTGATGTCAAAGGTCCAGTAGGCATTCTTCTTTTGTGGTAGATGATGGAAGGTCCACAGGCCCTTGCCGGTGTCCTTGCCGTCCTTGACCAGGTTTTGCGTACCGCCACGATACGTCACATCAAAGTTCCAGACCGAAGCACCCGGAACATAGCGCACATAATTGCGAGCCGTCACCTCTGCGGCAGCGGCGGCGACATCGGTCGAGCCCACGCGCGCTTCGAGCGTCACACGCTCGGCAGCAAGCGTATCCTGCGGCAGTTCGTATTCAATCTTGGCACGGCCGAGTTTATTGGTCTTGCCGGTGTACTTTGCAGCCGACGAGCCCGTCCCCACGGTGAGCTGCACGCTCTTGCACGGCGCTGCATAAACGTAGGCCACATTGCCCAGCAGGCTGTGAACGTCGGTGTTGTCGACCTCGATGCGCGATCCGCTAACCTCAAGCGTGGTGCTTCCCAGCGGCAATGTCACCTCGCCCAGCGTAATAAGCGGCGAGACGGCATAGATGCCCGCGGCCTTAGGCTTAAAGCGCACAAACACATCGGCGCCCGCACTCTTCTTCATATCGAGAACGAGGTTGTCGCCCTCCCAAGTTGTGGCAGCCCACATGGCATCGGAGCTGGCGCCGGCTTCGCGAGCGCCTGCGGACACATCCTCGACGGCATCCTTGGCCAGAGGAATCTCAATCTTGGCAGCCTGGCTGTCCTTGAGCTCGTAATGAATGCGCAGCTCGGTCTCCGCGCCAACGACCGCGGACGAATCAGCGATAACCGAGCCCGCCGTCAGCCCGCGCTCGGCACGATACGTCTCCACGTCAAACGTGGGGACGTCGAGCGTCACGTCGAGCTGTTTGCCGTCCTCAATCTTCACCTGCTTTTGCGCGATATGCTTACCCACGGTCAGCCCTAGGCGGCTAAACGTGGAATAGCTCGTCGCTTGGATGTCGTAGCTCGTCTTGTTAAAGGCGACGATGGTGTACGAACCGGCCTTAAGGCGCGGCGTCTCGGCCTTCATGATAGGCGTGGTGCCATCGTCTTCGTAACCCATCAAATGGGTGACGCCGTCGGCGACTAGCTTGCCGTCGGACGTACGGAACACCAGCACGCGGTTGGCGCCCTGGTAGTCGCCCTTGGTCGTGACCGTCGCCGTGCCCCAGGGTTTCAAGTCGATATCGACCTTGCCGGCCGAAGGCTTCACCGTCGCCGTCGCCCCACCCAGCTTGAGGCTGTCTTTGGGCTCGAGCGTTATCTCCAGATCCTGGTCTGCATCGGCAATGGCCTGCGACACCACGAGCGCTGTACCCTGGATACGGTAGTCGTTTTCCTTGTCGCCCTTGGCAGGCTTAAGCGTCTTGCCGCCGCTCTTCACCGTCAGATCGATGTTATCGAGACTATCGAGCTCAATGCGTTCGGTCTTATCCTGGCCTGCGACCGGTTCGAGATAGGCCACATTAAGTTCAATCGCGCGCGAAGCCGGAATCTTGGTAAAGTCCTCAGCCTTAATCTCTCCGATATTCCATGTGCCCGTCATCTGGTCGCCCGGGCGCGCCAGCACCATGTCATAGTAACCGCTGAGCGAAATGCGCAGGGTGGCTGCTGTCTTGGAGAGAGCGTCCGCTGTAAAGCTGCCGTCATCGCCAACCGCCAGCGGCGTGGACTGCCCCGCCTGCACGAGTGTAGCCGTCACGCTCTGGGGAAGTTTGCCCGTCACCTGGGCCGCCTCGCCCATCCACTCAAACGTGTAGGCAGGCTTCGAGGAATCGACGGAGTCCTTGCGATCGGCCACGGCATCGGCAAGCTTTTTGACCATCGAGGGGTTGCCAGCCGAATCGGTCGCATAGGCATAGATGGTCTGGCCTTCACTAAAGGGAATCGCATACGTTACGCCATCGATTGTCACGCGCTCATTATAGTCGCCCGGATAGCCCGCCTCACCAAACTGAAGATCGGGGTTCATCACGCGCAGGGCAACGGCATTATGGTTCGTCTCGTTTCCGTATCTCGTGTTCTCAAAAGCTCCCCACTCTATCATTTCCACGCTTTTGGGTAGCACAATCTCTTTGCCGGCAATCGCAGGATCAAGAGAGGCGAACGCGTGCGCTCCGATATATTTAACGCCGTCGCCGATCGTCACCGACGACACATGCGAGCACCCGTCAAAGGCATTGCGCTCAATCCGCTCCACCGTGCCCGGCACATTGATCTGCGTAAAGGTGAGCACTGTTGTGTCCGAGACATAGAACTGTGGCACGCCGCAATAGGCGAATGCAAGATAGTCGATAGTTTTGACCGAAGGCGGCAGCGTTGCCACCACCTTGTCGTCAAGTTGTTCACATTCCTTAAAGGCCTGCTCGGGAATCGTGGTAAAGGCCGCGTTGTTGGGCCAGGTTACCGTTTGGAGCGTCTTGCTTTTGTAGAATGCATAGCTCTTGAGCTCCTCGACCGAATCGGGCAGTGCGATCTCTTTGATGCTGCTGCCGCCCAAGCCTCCAACCGAGCGGACATGCGAATTAGGGGCGAAGGCGATCGATGTGAGCGCAGCGCTTCCCATACCCGTAAGGCTTACGACATTTTTGTCGTCGATGGTCGAGGGCACCTCCAACGTGGTAATGCCCGCGTCGCCATACTCGATAGATATTTCGTTGGTGAGGCTATCAATCGAGAAGTAGTACTGCGCGGGGGTCTGCTCGCCGGCCACGTAGCCATCGTCGTATTCGTCCTTTACGCCCGTGGCGCCCTTCGAGGTCATCCAGAGCCCAAGATCCTCATTCCAGGTTGCTTCGGCTTCGGCGGTCTCCTCCTGCTTCTGCTGTTCGGCGAGCTCCTTGCCCTCGACAAGATCGATGGCGAGCGTGGCCACGGGCGTGCTCTCGGTCTGCCCAGCGCCCGTCAGGCCTGCCGCCGATGCAATCTCGGAGTCCGGGGGCGTAGGGGTGTCACCGGCGGCGGGCACTGTGGGATCGGCAGCGCCGGCATCGGGCGCGGGGTCGGCGGAAGCAGAGTCTGACGTTTGGGCGTCAGCCGAATCGGCGGGAGCGGCGTCGGCTGCTTGGCCGTTATCCGCCTGCACAAAAGTGCCGTCGGTGGTGAGGGTCTCGGCAAACGCGCCCGCGGGCAACGAGCCCGTCACCATGGTGAGGGTCACCGCGGCAACGGTCAGGCGGCGGCAAAGCGCTCGAACAGTAGTCCACCTCATGGTCGTTCCTTTCCTGCAAACCAAAAGTCATCCAGCGTAATCGTCGTCCAAAAACAAAGCGAACGGCAGGTTCATATATACGAACCTACCGTTCTACCTGCGCAAACCGCCACAAAGGGGACAGGCACCTTTGTGGCGGTTCTGGACTTGGCCGGCCAGTTTGTCTCAATCTGTAACAGTTAGAGACCAAATTCCCCGCTACGTGTTACAGATCGAGACATTAGATTGGCGGCCATTCGGTTCATCTCAATCTGTAACATCCAGAGCCGTTTTGGGCAGTTTGGTGTTACAGATCGAGATTTTGCTGGAGCCGAGGATAGGCGCCGTCACCAAAACCTAGCGCTTGCGGCGCTTGGTCGCGGCGATGCCTGCGGCGGCAAGGGTTGCGCCGGCGATGCCCAGGGCGGTGACCGTCATCGCGGTGGTATCCCCCGTGGTAGCCAGGACAGCATCGCCCTTCTTGGCCTGCGTGGTTTTCTCAACCGTCTTGGTCGTGGCGGTTGTCGTGGCCGGCTTAGCCGCGGGTTTGGTCTCGGGCTTCACCTCGGGCTTGGCCGCGGGCTTAACCTCAGGCTGCGGTGTCGGCTTGGGATCCGGCGTAGGCTGCGGATCGGGAGCCGGCGTAGTCTCAGGCGTAAACATCAGATTGGTGTTCAGCCACAGGGTGAAAATCCAACCGCTCTCGGGATCAACCTCACTTGCCTCGCCCACCTGATAGCCACACTCAACCCCATTGATCTTCAGCTTGGTATTGGGCGTAAAGTAGAAACCACGCGCCGGCTTAAAGTACAGGCCGTAACGATAGGTCACACCGGGCTTAAACGCGTCGATATGGTTGGTGATGTGCTGGTCCCAGAACTCAACGGAATTTACTTCGCTGCCGTCGCTGCCCGTCCAGAACTCGCACTGGAGAATAGAGTCGGAACCCGCCGGAGTACCCGCCGTAAAGACCGGCCTGTCGCCTGCCTTAAAGGTGGTCATGGCACCGTTAATCTCGATAAGGTCGATGGCCCGCCATTCGTCGATCGGCTGCTCGCACAGCATATTGTCAGCGTTTGGCGCGAAGACGCCGTTGTCGGTCTTGATGTGGTGCGCCCAATGACCGTTGACGTTCATATTGCAGTCATCGGCCACGGTATTGTCGCCCTTGAGCCTCAGCTCGACGGAATACATGTAGAACTTGCCCTCTTCGAAGTGGTCAATCTTCTTCATGCCCGGCGTGTACTTTGCGGGATCGGAATACCAGAAGGCGACGGGTACCGACTCCCCGGATTCCATATTGAGCTCCATTTCCTCCCAGCACTCGTAGGCGATCTCATACTTGTCGGCATCGGCGGCGGGAATCGTCGCGGTCGCGCGGGGCGCCTCGCCGGGCGCGTAGTCGGTCTTCACGTCGTTGACGTTCAGGTTATGGAGGGCTTCGTTTTCTGACGCAACGAGCGTAATTTCGCTATTGATGGCGTAGCGGAGGTAATAATCGTACCTGGTTTCGTTGAGGATAGTCGAGCTGCCTTCATAGTCAGTTCCGGTATACTCCAGTGCCGTGCCAATATAGAGATCCTCATTGCGCGTGAGTCGATACGAGCCGCCTGCCGCGCCACCCGTAAAGGTCAGCGTCAGCCTCATGTGATCGCCAACGGGCTCAAAGCGGGCCGTCACATCGGACATAGATGCGTCCTGGACTTCAACCAGGGTGCCCGAAACAGCATCGGCCCGGTAGTACTTGGTTTCGACAAGTTCGCAGGGCGGCTCATCCGGCATGCCGCCCTCAACATCGGGAAAATCATAGGTGTACGACTGACCCTTTTCGAGCGTGATGTTGCCCGGAAGCCCGCAGTTCGTATCGTGGCGGACCACGGTCGTGTTGACCTTAACACCGCTCCCGCCTGTCACATCGGTCACGCCACAGGGCATGATGGCGTCATTCGCCGGCGTGGCGGCGTTGTCGCTGGGAGTATTTTGTTCAGCGGGTGCCGCATCGTTGGATTCATCGGTGGCGCCAGTCGGGGCCGTCTGCTGAGGCTCAGCGGTGGCTTGCGCCGCCGGAGCAGCATCGGTTGCAGGCGCGGTCGAAGCGGCTGGTGCGGTCGTTGCGGCCGCATCCTCCGCAACCGTCGGCGTCACCGGAGCCGCGGCAACCCCATCCGTCCCAGCGGCGGGATCGGCGCATTCCGTCGCCAGCGCCACGCTCGGCAGCAGCAACTGACCGACCATAAGCGCACACGCGCCGGCGCAAGCTATTTTGGCACCCACACAACGCCAAGTACCGTGAACCAGCGAGCAGGTGGACTCACGTTGAGCTTGCTTGTCAAAGTGACTTTCGTTCATAACGGCCTCCTTGGTCGTAGGGACATACCACCACAAAGGTGTCCGTCCCCTTTGTGGTGGTTCTGTACCACAAAGATGTGCCAAATGGCTCCGTATGCCTAGGTTCGCAGATGTGAACCTAGGTCTCTACCTGCGGTTTAATTCAATATGATTTCGCCATCGCCACACTCGTCCCGGGAACGCTACAATCGAGGACACGATCATTCGTCCACCCAAAGGACCGTCCTTGAACCTGAGCAGGCCTAAAATCAACGCGCTTCTGGCACTCGCGCTCTTCACTTTCGCCTTCCTTGCCGCCGAGTTTCGCTTCGACGTCAACGTCGGCCTGCTCGCCGGTGCCGAACGCGTTGTAATCGCACAGGGTCTTATTCTAGGTGCGAGCGTGCTCGGCTTTATCGGATACGCGCCGCTGCTCGGGCTCGCACAGCGCAAAGGCCACTCACTAGCAGCCGTCAACGCCGCCGGCGTCCCTATCGTCATCGTGGGCCTGACCCAAATTCAGTTCCCTACGGCCCCGCTTGCCCTCGAGATTCTGGGCTGCGTGGCATTCCTTGGACTCGGCCTGCTGGGTGCCGCCGCTCACCACACCTTCGCGACGGCATTCCAAGACGATTCCAAGCTTGCCACTGGCGCAGGAGCAGCCTATGCCGCGGGCATCCTGATGCAGTTCGCCGTCAACCTGCTCAATTGCGGCGGTATCGCAGAGCTCATCGTCCTTGGCTCAGCGACTATCGCCATCTCCGTCCTCAGCGTCGTTCCCCAAAAGGCCGCCGAGAGCTCCAACCCCACTATCAATCCCTTTGTTGAGTCCTCGCACGCCCTCGCCAAGCAGGCGTGCTGGAGCATCGCGCTCGTCATGATTCTTGCCTGCTTGTTCTCGACCCTCGACAACGTGGTAACGCTCTCCAACGCTCATGGCACCATTGCCGTGCAGACTTGGCCGCGCCTCTTTTTGGCGGCGAGCGGCCTTGCCGCCGGCATTATCTTTGATCTTGCCGAGCGCCGCTACATGGGACTTGTCATGCTCGGCATCGCCGTACTCTCGACCATTTCCATCCTAGCCGTAGAGGCCGGCGCCGATCCCAACCTGGGCCTTGTCGTCTTTTACCTGAGCTCGGGCTTTTTTGTCACGTTCTTTACTGCCACCTTTACACAGCTGGCACCGCGCATGCATACGCCCGCACTGTGGGCTGGCATGGGCCGCGCAGCCAACAACGTGTGCGCGTTCACTACGTCGGGCATCTCGCTGGCACTTGCGACCTCGGGCAATGTCGCCATCATCATGATCGGTGCACTCATGCTGCTTGTGGCGGCAAGTGTGGCGTTTGTAGCTGCGGGCCTGTTCCGCCTGCCCCAAACCGAGCAGGAGCGCGAGCGCGAGCAGCTGGCAGAAGAAGCACTCGCCGCCCCCACCATCGAGGAGCAGCGCCAGGCCTTCATCGCCAACCACACTCTCACCCCGCGTGAAGTCGACGTGCTCATGGCCGTGACCCAGGACGAGCGCCCGCTCAAACAGATTGCTGATGAGCTCGGCATCTCGATGCGCATGGTGCAGCGTCACCTGAGCTCCATCTACCAAAAGACCGACACGCAGACGCGCGCCGGTCTCACCAAAGCCTTCCCCTCGGCTTAAAACAAAAACCACCACAAAGGTGTCTGTCCCCTTGTGGTGGTTTTGGTCGGTTAGCCTTCGAGCTGAGCTACTTTGTAGCGGTAGGCTGCGGCGATGACGTCCTTGCAGCCCTCGCGACCCAGCTTGGCGCGGTTGACGACGATGTCCTTGCCGCTCGTCATCTTCCACTTTCCGGCGCTGTAGCGCTTATAGAACGCCTCGCGCGCCTTCTGCTGCTGCTTGACCAGCTTGGCGCCCTTCTTTTTGTTGAGGCCGCGCTTTTTGCGCACAATCTCGACGCGGTCCTCAAAGGGTGCGGTCACCAGCACGGCAATGTGGTTGGGGTTGTTACGCAGCAGGTAATCGGACAGGCGGCCTTCGATAATGCAGCTCTCGGTCTCGCCCAGATCCAAAATCACCTGGCTCATCTTTTGGAACAACTTGTCCGAGTACGAACGCGCGTCATAGCGGTCAGGCAGAAACGCCATGTTCTCCACGGCCAGGCGTTCGTCATAGGCGGCCATCTTATCGAGCGACTCGCCCGCGCGCAGAGACGCGCGTACCAGCAGCTCGTTGTCGTACAGCGGAATCCCCAACTCGTTGGCGAGGATGCGTCCGATCTCGTGGCCCTCGGCACCAAAGTCGCGCGCGATGGTAATGACCACAGGACTCTTCTTGTTCTCCAGATCGCTCATCGCGATTCCTTTCTCTATGTGACAAAGGGACTGTCCCTTTGTCACATTCTACGCTGCCACCATTCGCCTCTGATATGCCCTCACCAGCAGCGAGATACCAAAGTTGAGCACAAAGTACATCGCAAACACCAGGCCGTAGAGCATAAGCACCTGCGACAGATCGATCGCATGGGCCATCACGACATTTGCCGTGTACATGAGCTCGGCCACGTTAATGCCCGAAAGATACGAGCTGTCCTTGATGACGGTCGTGCACTGGCTAAACAGCGCCGGAATGATCGTCTTAAACGTCTGCGGCAGAATGATGTAGCGCATGGTGGCAAAGAAGCCGAAGCCTTGGCTCTGCGCTGCCTCAAACTGGCCGCGCGGAATCGAGTTGAGGCCGCCGCGCACAATCTCGGCCATAACGGCGCTGGTAAACAGCGTAAAGGCGATGGTCGAAATCACAATGTCCAAACCCTGCACCGTAAAGTAGATAAACAGGATCCACAGCAGGTTCGGCGTGCAGCGGAACAGCTCGATATAGGCGCTCACCAAAATACGGAACGGGCGGGGCGCATAGCTTTTAACGAGCGCCAGCGCCGTGCCAAAGATGAGCGAGAAAAAGATCGACAGCGCCGAGATCTCGATGGTCTTAACAAAGCCGCCCCAAATGTAGAGCAGGTTGGTCGCGTTGAAGATTTCCATGCGCTAGGCCTCCTCTACGTTGTCGAGCCCCAGCTCGGCCAGACTTACGCCGCGCGGACGCTCCTTGGAGCGGCGCTCGAGCCACTGCACCAGCATGGCGAGCGGAAAGCAGATGATGAAGTACATGAGGCAGCAGACGATGTATCCCTGCAGGTAACCGTACAGACTCACAAAGTTGTCGGAACGGTACATAAGGTCGCCGCCGGCCACAAGCGCCAGCACCGACGTGTTCTTGACCAGGTTGAGCGCCTGGTTACACAGCGGCGGCAGAATGATCTTGAATGTCTGGGGCAGCACGATGTACCAATACGCCTGCGCACGGGTGAAGCCCTGGCTCTGGGCCGCCTCCATCTGACCGCGCGGAACCGCCTCGATACCGGTGCGGATGACCTCGGAGATGTAGGCCGCGTGATACAGGCCCACGCCCAAGAAGCCCAGCACGAACGGCGCGATGCGCACCGGCTGGTCGGCACCGGTTATGACCTGCAAAAACTGCGGACCGGCCATGTACATAAAGAGCACCTGCACGGGCAACGGGGTGTTCTGGTAAAACTCCACGTACACGCGGCTTATGGCGCGCAGCACGCGCGAGCGAGTGGTAGAGAACACGCCCAGCAGCGTGCCCAGCACCAGCGACAGCAACAGACCGGCAACGACCACTTGCAGCGTCACGCCAAAGCCCTCCCAGAAGGGCCCCATGTTTTGAAATGTCGTCGACCAACGGTCGGCGTCAAATAATCCTTCGAGCATTTGATTCCCTCCTTGGACGATGCGCCTATACAAGACCCCAGGTCTTGACCTCTTGGTCGAGCCAGCCATCGGCCAGGCGATCGCAAATCACCTGATCGACCACGGCCGAAAGGTCGCAGCCCTTCTTGGTCGCCACGCCGTAGCCCTGCTCGCCAAACTTGACTTCGGGCTGCAGCAGCTCAACGGTCTCGTTCATGTAACCGGCCAGCGTGGAGCGGTCCATGGCAAAGACGTCGATATTGCCGGCGTCGAGTGAGCTCTTGATGATGGGGTAGCCGCTAAAGGCCCTAAACTCGGGCTTGCAGCTAAAGCCGTTGTCCTTGATCATCTGCTCGATCAGGCTCTGCGTGGTGGCGCCCTGGCTCACGCCAATGACCTTGCCATCCAGGTCCTCAATCGAGGTAAAGCCCGAACGCTTCTTGACCATAAGTCCCACGTAGTCGGTGCGGTACGGCGTCGAGAAATCCCAGCTCTTCTTGCGCTCGTCGGTGATGGTGTAGGTCGCCGCGACCACGTCGAGTTGGCCGTTATCGATCAGCGGGCCGCGCGTCTTGGGCGTTACATCGGTAAACTCGACAAGCTCCTTGGCGCGGGCCTCCTTGTAGCTCACGCCAAAGACGGCAGCGGCGATTTGGTAGCACAAATCGACTTCCATGCCCTCAAAGCGGCCCTTGGCGGTGTCGTAATAGCCATAGCCGGGAACGTCCTTCTTAACGCCGGCATTCAGGTGGCCACGCGACTTGATGGCCGCAAGCTTGGACCCCTTGTCGGAGCCCTCGCCGCTGGTGGAGTTGCCGCAACCGGCAAGCGCGGTCCCCGTCAGCGCGAGCATGCCGGCGCCCGCCAGCTGCAAAAAGTGACGGCGTGACACGGCCGCCCTCGTCATATCCGTCATGTCCATCACCGCGCCTAGTGCAAAATCTTGGACAGGAACTCGCGGCAGCGCGGGTTCTCGGGGTTATCGAAGAAGTGCTCGGGCGTGCCCTCCTCCAGGATGCGGCCGTCCTCCATAAAGATGACGCGGTCGGCCACCTGGCGCGCAAAGCCCATCTCGTGCGTCACGCAGATCATGGTGATGTCCTCCTGCGCGAGCTCAATCATAACGTCCAGAACCTCCTGGACCATCTCGGGGTCGAGCGCCGAGGTCGGCTCGTCAAACAGGATGATGGGCTGCTTGGTGCACAGGGCACGGGCGATGGCGATGCGCTGCTGCTGACCGCCCGAGAGATTCTGCGGATACTCGCCGGCCTTATGCGCCATGCCGACGCGCTTGAGCGCGGCGATGGCGATCTCGGTCGCCTCCTCCTTGCTCTTCTTTTGCAGCTTGATGGGCGCGAGCGTCAGGTTGCCCAGCACCGTCATGTTGGGATACAGGTTAAACTGCTGAAACACCATAGAGCTATACTTGCGAGCCATCTCCAGGTGATTCTTCTTGGTGAGCGGCGTACCGTCGATGACGACCTCGCCCGACGTGGGCTCCTCAAGATAATCGACGCAACGGATGAGCGTCGACTTACCCGAGCCGGAAGGCCCGATCATTACGAGCTTCTCGCCGCGCTTGACGGTGAGATTGATATCTTTGAGCACATGCAGGTCGCCAAAGTACTTGTTGAGATGCTTGATCTCGATCATGTCTGCCATGAATGTCCCTTCCCTGCGCTTACACGAATTGCTCTATTTTACGGAAAGAACCACGTTTCCGCAGCCCACACTACATTCCCGTAAAGAACCCGCAACCTTCCACCTAGTCATTGGGGACAGGCTTAAATGAGTACCCGCTCATTGGGTACTCATTTAAGCCTGTCCCCAATGAGCGCCCACAACCGCCCTTGTTGAGCATAGGTCAGCGAAAACCCGTACACGCGAGCAAGGTGACGTGAAATGAAAGGGCGCAGACCTTATGGTCGCGCCCTTGAAATTGAACGTCAGATTGCCGTGTGTACGGGTTTGCAGCGTCGAGCCGTTACGCGGTTTGGTAAAACCGCGTAACAAATTACGCAAGTTTGGCGCCGACGATCTTTGCCGCGGCAGGCTTATCGAAGTTGCCGCCGGTGGCCTTGCCGAGTGCACCCATGACCTGGCCCATCTGCTTCTTGGACGTCGCGCCCAGCTCGGCGATGACCTGCTCGATCAGAGCCTCGAGTTCCTCGCCCGAAACCTGCGCAGGCAGCAGGCTCTCCAGAATCTTGACCTGCTCGGTCAGGTTGTCGGTACGGTCCTGGTCGGTACCGGCCTTAATGGACATCTCCAGCGTCTCGCTCGTCTGCTTAATCAGACGCTTGATCATGCTGTTGACGTCTTCCTCGGTCACATCGCGGCGCTCGTTGACCTCGATGTTCTTCACCTCGGTCTTAACCTGGCGAATGATGGACAGGCGAACCTTGTCCTTGGCCTTCATGGCCGCAATCATTTCCTTCTGCAGCTCTTCGTTGGTCATCTGCAAATCCTCCTCAATAGTGCGGGCGGCACTCGCACGAGCGCCGCCCCATGATTACTCAGTCGTCGACGAATCGTCGGTCGAACTCTTGGTGACGCCCTTCAGGCTGACGTTGTACGGCACGTCCTTGGGCATGGGGTTAACGGTGATGTCGGCGTCCTTCTTGTACTGCTCCAGCCACTCGCTGTACGCGGTGCTGGCCGCTTGCGTCTTCACCACGTTAGAGACGTACTTCTTGATGTCCTTGGGCACCTGCTTAATGTCATCGACCTGATTATCGACATGGAAGTAGTCGGTGCACTTGATGATGTGGTAACCATAGGTCGACTCGACCACGTCACTCACGTCGCCCTTGTTGAGCCCCTCGAGCGCCGCCTGGTAGCTGTCGACGAAGGTGGTGAGCTTATCCCAACCCACATCGCCCTTCTTCTCCTTGGAGCCGGTGTCGTCTGAATACTGCTTCACGGCGTCCTCAAAGCTCAGCTCGCCGGAGTTGATCTTGTCCAGGCACTCCTGTGCCTTGGCCTTGGCGGCGGCCTTGTCCTCGTCAGATGCGTCGGAATCGACCTTGATCAGGATGTTCGACGAGCGGCGGGCATCGTTGTAGTTAGACAGGTTCTCGTTGATGTAATCGACGATCTCGCTGTCCTTGGGCTTGCTGGTGGGCGCCACGGCGTCCTTGAGCTTTTGCTGTGCCAGGCTCTCCTTGAGCGAGTCCTTGTAGGTGTCCTCGGTATAGCCGTAGGTCTTAAGGGTCTTCTTAAAGGCCTTGGCACCGCCCGCGCTCTTGCACGCGTCCTTCCATGCCTTCTCGACCTCCTCGTCCGATACCGTCACCCCGTTTTCCTTCTGCGCCTGCTGAAGCAGAATCTGCTGCGCGTAGGAATCGATGAGCTGTTTGCGGTACTTTTTGGGCGTCAGGTCGTTGTCGACCAGATACTGCGCCCAGTCCTTGTCCTTGGTGTAGCCATAGGACGCGCGCATGCTCATGATCTGCTTGGTCACGGTGTCCTCGGTGAGGTTGGTGCCGTTGATGGTGGCGGCGACACCGCCGGTAAGCTTGTAGCTCGAGGTATCCTCTGCCTGCGACATGAGACCGGAGCATGCCATGGCCGAGACGGAAAGCAGCATTGCCAGCACGCCGATAACCACCAGGACAATCTTGACGGTCTTAGACACGTACGTCTTGCGCTGCTTCTTACGAGAGTTGGAGGCAGCGCGAGCCTGCTGCTCGGGCGTCGGTGCGGCCTCGGAGTTCTTTTTCTTGTTTGCCATAGTTGGCCTTTCGCATCACGAATCGAACAAACGCCATTGTGTCACAACGCGGACCCCGCGACACACCTGGCACATGGGGGATAAGTTAATCTGCACCATTTTGGTGCAAAGGGGGCATACCTGGCAGTTAGGGACAGTCCCCAAGTGCCGGTCCTAAAAGTGGCGGCGGATGGCGTCGACCATGCCCTGGCACGTGGTCTGGCCGAGCACATCGGCTGCGGCGTCGGCATCCATAAAGATATTCATAAGCGATTGCAGGGCCTCGACCTGGCCGCCCGGCTCGGCAATGCCCAAATTGATGATGATCTGCGCCGGCACGGGGGCGCCCATGCCCGCCATAGCATTGAACGTCACGGGCGCGGCGGGCTTTACCACCGCGATATAGGGCTTATCCACAAACCCCGGATCGGTATGCGGGATGGCAATGTTGGTCGCCGGCATAGCAAGCCCCGTGGGATAGGCATCTTCACGCGTGCGGACGGCGTCGAGCCAACCGGGCACAATGTAGCCGCGAGGTGCAAGCTCGTCCTCGAGCCGCACAAACACCTCATCCGGCGTCGCGCACACCCAATCAAAAAACACCAGCTCAGGTGAGAATAGCATCTCGGCGTTATCCGCCATACCGTCCTCCAAAGTTGCATGAGGTTCACAATGCCCCATATGATAGCGAAACGAGGCAGGCAAGGTTAGTCGAGGATTCCAATCATATCGAGTGCGCGGGCAGGCGTCAGGCAAACTTCGGGCATCGCCTCCAGCATGCGCCGGTCGCTCGTGACCACGTAGTCAACATCTGCCGTCTCGCCCGAAGCGATGATGAGGTTGTCTTCAAGATCCGGCATGCTCTTGCCAAGCATGCGTGCCATCTCGCACTCTGCCAACGAAAGCGGAGAGGCAGCTGCCACCTGCATCATGTGCTCAATGCAGGCCCATGACGCCGAGGCAAACGACACGTTAATCCCATTCACATTCCGCCGGGCTAGTCGCCGAGGCAAAATATAGAACACATCCTTTGCCGTCGTTGGCGCATACAGAAGGTCGATCTTTCCCGCCTCGGCCAGTTCAACCAATCTTTTCGCTTCGTCGAACGCCCCTTCTTGCAGGTAATAATCGAGCCAAACGTTCGTATCTACCAAGAGATGCTTTGCCTCAATCATCGACAATTCGCCTCAATGTCGGCAACCATCGCGTCATACATATCATCTCGTACGGCATCCCAGTCGTCCGCAGATGATCCAACTGGCGCAAAATCCGAAGCACTGAGCCCCAACGAAGAAAAAGCTAGGCCGCACCCCTGCTCGGCCAGACTCTCCGCACGGGGCGCCTCGAGCTTATCCGCCACCATAAATCCTGGCAACGTTTGATGCTCGACGAGATAAGCCCAAAGCGCACGAATGGCATCGCTCGGCCCCAATCCATTGCGAGTTAGGACTGCATCGCCACCAGCTTTGAGCATAGGGTCGATTCGCGTGTTGAGCTGCACCGTTGCTGTACCCATAGCGGCTCCTCTCTATTTGCTAGCAGTATAGCAGACATAAAAGGCCACGCAAAAGGGCTCGCCCACACGCGGACGAGGCCCTATCGGATCTCTTGGGATGGAAATGACACACGTCACGTTATCCAGAGTCCAAAATCAAAGAGGTAATAAAGGCTGGTTGGGGCACATGTGATTCCATATGCCCCAACCAGCTTTTTGATAGTTTACGTTGTAAGGAAAACCGAGCGAATCCTTTTACGCACGATGGCGGGGTGCATCAATTGCGACCTTGCCGCTCTCCAGCACGTGGACGCGGCCGTCGGCGAGCATCTGAACAACCTCGGGATACAGCACGTGCTCAATCGCGTGGATGTGCTCCTCGAGCGTATCGACATCCCAACCCTCCTCGACAGCCAGCGCGCGCTGGGCGATGATGGGGCCGTTGTCGTAGATCTCGTTGGCAAAATGTACGGTCACACCGGTCACCTTGACGCCGCGCGCAAAGGCATCGTCGATCGCATGCGCGCCGGTAAAGCTCGGCAGCAGCGCCGGATGCAAGTTGACCACGCGGTTGGGAAACGCCGCTAGCAGAGGCGTGTGCACCATGCGCATGTAGCCGGCCATGACCACATATTCGCAGCCGCGCTCGAGCAGCTCGTGCGCGATGATCTCGTCAGCGGCGATGGGATCGGCATAGACATCCTTGGACAGCGTAAGCGTCTGGATGCCCGCGCGCTCAGCACGCTGCAGGCCCTTGGCCGAAGGACGGCTCGACACCACGAGCTCAATCGAGGCATTGAGCTTGCCGGCGGCAATCAGGTCGATCAGCGCCTGCAGATTGGTACCGGAGCCGCTGATGAGCACACCGATCTTGAGCGGCTCAGCCGTATCGGTGTCAGTCGGACGAGTATAGGGCACAAAGTCCAGGCCCTCGGCGGCAGCCATCTGCTCGTTAGCGCTCATCGGAGTACACGACCTTACCGGAACCCTCGACGCACTCGCCCACGCGGAACGGCTTCTCGCCCAGCGCGACCAGGGCCTCGGTAACCGCAGCCTCGTCCTCGGGGGCGACGATCAGGCACAGGCCGACGCCCATGTTGAAAGTCTTGCATGCCTCGTTGGGCGCGAGCTCGGCCTGGCGCGACACGTAGGTGATGACGGGCGGAACGTCCCAACCCATCTCGGCGCCGTTGCGGGTGACCACGGCGTCGACGTCGTCGGCAAGCGCGCGGTTGAGGTTCTCGGTGATGCCGCCGCCGGTGATGTGGGCAATGGCGTGCACCGGAGCGCCACCGCGCAGCAGCTCAAGAACCGGCTTGACGTAGATGCGCGTGGGGGCCAGCAGAGCGTCGGCCAGCGATGCGCCGCCGAGCTCCTCGAGCGGGCGGCTCAGCTCCTCGGCCTTAGCAGCGGCCTCGGGCGTGCCCGGCTTGATGCCGTCGACGCCGATGACCTTACGCACCAGCGAGTAGCCGTTGGAGTGCACGCCGGTAGAAGGCAGGCCCAGAATCACGTCGCCGGGGCGGACGTTCGCGGGGTCGAGCATCTTGGGACGGTCGACGACGCCCACGGTAAAGCCGGCGAGGTCGTAGTCGGCGGGAGCCATAACGCCGGGGTGCTCGGCCATCTCGCCGCCCACGAGCGCGCAGCCCGCGAGCTTGCAGCCGTCGGCCACGCCCTTGATGATCTTTGCCATGTGCTCGGCCTCGATGTGGCCGATGGCAACGTAGTCCAGGAAGAACAGCGGCTCGGCGCCCGATGCCAAGATGTCGTTGGCGCACATGGCGACCAGGTCCTGGCCCACCGTCTCGTGACGGTCCATGATCTGGGCGAGCACGAGCTTGGTGCCCACGCCGTCGGTACCGCTGATCAGGATCGGGTCTTCCATATCCTTAAGCGCGGCGGCCGAGAACAGGCCGCCAAAGCCACCGATACCGCCGATGACCTCGGGGCGGTTGGTGTCCTTAACCATCTGCTTAATAGCGTCGACGGCGCGGCCGCCCTCGGCGGTATCGACGCCGGCATCCTCATACGTCACATGCTTGCTGTCGCTCATCTGAGCCTTCCTCTCCCACTACTGCTTGACGCGCAGACGCCAAACAGTGCTCATAGTTGTCCTCGATTCGGCGCACATTCTGGCAACGCGCGCCGATCAATCAACAAAACAGCAGGTAAAACCTATCAAAATAAACCTGTCCCCAAATGGCAGGTTTTAGGCCTCGCCGTGTTCCTCTTCCCAGCTGCGGTCGTCGTATTTCTCGACCACGGCGTCGTCGTCAAAGTGAAGCGGCTTGTCCAGGTTGCGGGGCTTAAAGCCCTCCATGAACTTGTCGCGGCCAAAGCTCTCGGGAATCGCCACGGGGTAGCGGCCGGTAAAGCACGCATCGCAGTAGCCGCCCTTGGGCATGACCTTCAGCAGGCCCTCGACCGAAAGGAAGGCCAGCGAATCGGCGCCGATATACTCGCAAATCTCGTCGACCGTCTTGTTGGCGCTGATAAGCTGCGACTGCACGTCGGTATCGATACCGTAGAAACACGGCCAGATGACCTCGGGCGAGTTGATGCGGATATGAATCTCCTTGGCGCCAGCGTTGCGCAGCATCTTGACGAGCTGCACCATGGTGGTGCCACGCACGATGGAGTCGTCGATGACGACCAGGCGCTTGCCCTCGATGTTGTCGCGCAGCGGGTTGAGCTTCATGCGCACGCCCATGGCGCGCAGCTCCTGCGTGGGCTCGATAAACGTACGGCCCACGTAGCGGTTCTTGATGAGGCCCTCGCCAAAGGGAATACCGCTCTCGTGCGAATACCCCTCCGCGGGCGGCAAGCCGGAGTCGGGCACGCCGATGACCAGGTCGGCCTCGACGGGCTCCTCGTGTGCCAGCTGACGACCCATGTCGTAACGGCAGGCATAGACGCTCTTGCCGTTCATGATGGAATCGGGGCGAGCGAAGTAGACCTGCTCAAAGATGCAGTTAGCAGGCTCTTCGGCGGCAGGCACGCCCTGCTCGGACACCAGACCCTCGGCGCTGATGCGCAAAATCTCGCCGGGACGGACGTCACGGACGTACTCGGCACCCACGATGTCGAGTGCGCAGGTCTCGGAAGCAACGACCCAGCCGCCGGCGCGCGTGACATGGACGGCGGGGTCGACCGTCGCGGCGCCGTCCTGCGACGGCAGCTGCGAAACGGATGCGGCATCGGCCTGATCCAGACCCTCGTCCACCAGCTTGCCCAGCACGAGCGGGCGAATGCCGTGCGGATCGCGGAATGCGTAGAGCGCCTGCTCGTTGATGAGCGTCATGGCGTAGCCGCCACGCACGAGCTCCATGGTCTTGCGAATGCCCTCGCGCAGATGGCCTGTACGCTGAGTAAAGTAGCCGATAAGCTTGGTCGCGACTTCGGAATCCGAATTGGAGAGGAACGGCACGCCCAGCTCGATCAGCTGGCGGCGCAGCTCATCGGTGTTGACCAGAGTGCCGTTGTGAGCAAGCGCGATAATGACGCTGTTGATAGTAGAAAGATGCGGCTGCGAGGCTTCCCAGCTCTTGGCACCGGCGGTGCCATAGCGCACATGACCCACGGCCAGCTGACCGGAGAGCGTCGACAGGTCGGCGTTGGAAAACACGCGATCGAGCAGTCCCAGGTCTTTGCGAACCATAACCGTGCCGCCGTCGCCCACGGCGATTCCCGCCGATTCCTGGCCGCGATGCTGCAGCGCGCGCAGACCAAAGTACGTCAGTCGAGCCACATCGCGATCGGGTGCCCACACACCAAAAATGCCGCATTCCTCATGCAGCTGGTCGGAGTCCGGATCATACGTCGACATGGTCTTCACCTGTCCCGCGGCACGCTCGGCCGCGTGGATGGTTTCTTGAGACATGGCATCCCCTCAGAGCCTCGTTATTTGGCGTTACCTGCCCTATTATACGCACGGCAAGA
This sequence comes from Coriobacteriaceae bacterium, assembly GCA_025757745.1. Taxonomy (NCBI): domain Bacteria; kingdom Bacillati; phylum Actinomycetota; class Coriobacteriia; order Coriobacteriales; family Coriobacteriaceae; species Coriobacteriaceae bacterium. Next base: position 102,535 of record CP107217.1, on the reverse strand, counting down.
CAAGCACTCCCGCGCATGAACAGCGCTTTTTAAAAGCCCACCGAGCTTATAATCCGTTTTGCAGCCAAACATTTTATTGGGCAACCGCCTCGGGGCCGACGATCCCGCATACTTCCGTTACGACACGTCTCGCCCGCCGTTGGGGCTTGCATTGTTGCAATTGGGACGTTCGTCCTGTCTTTTGGCAGGTCGGCGGCGTATCCTTATAACCTACAACAAAGCGAGAAAGGTTCTGTATGGATCGAAACGAACTCGACCCCAGCGTCCCCAGCGCCACAGAGGTCAAGAAGATTCCCCTCATCATTAAGGTGTACGCCGTCCTGTGCATCCTTTCCGGCGTGGGCACGCTCCCGTCGGTCGCTGCCTTTATGTGGCAGGTCATCACGGCACTTGTTAACGGCAACGCCACCGAAAAGCTCGGCGACAACACGCTCGTCGCAGTCGGCCTTATCGTCGCCGGCATCATGCTCTCTGCGGCAAGTGCCGTCATCCTAATCATCTTTGGCCTGGACCTTATCAAAAACCAGCGCCGCAACGCCGCCCGCCTGTCCTACATCCTTATTGCATTCACCGTCGTCGAGCTTTTGGTCGACGTGATGCTCCAGGGCATCGGGCCCTTCCTGCTGCGTCCCGCGATCCAGCTCGGCATCCTTGTTGCACTTTCGGCAACCGTCGACCCCACGCTGCGTCAGGAGCGCGAACTGCAGCGCCGCCTGCAGGAGATGCTCGACCGCGACGCCGCCGCCGAGGGCATGCTCGGCCGCGATGAAACCGGCGAGGGCTACATCAAGCTCAACTACTTCAACCTGTTCTGGGTGTTCTTTGTCTGCTGCATACTCGGCCTGATCGCCGAGGACATCTGGCACATGACGGTCGACGACCCGGGCGTCTATCAGAACCGCGCCGGCATGCTGTTTGGCCCCTTCAGCCCCATCTACGGATTTGGCGCCGTGCTCATGACCATGGTGCTTAACCGCTTCTACAAAAAGAACCCCATCATCATTTTCCTGGTGAGCGCCCTGCTCGGCGCCAGCTTTGAGGTGTTCGTGGGCTGGTTTATGCAGACCGCGTTTGGCGTGGTCTCGTGGAGCTACTCGCACATAACGCTGTTCGGTTTGCCCGATCCGCTCGTGGTCCTCACGGGCGGACGCACCTGCACGGGCTTCGCCTGCCTGTGGGGCCTGGGCGGCCTCATCTGGATCAAGCTGCTGCTGCCGAGGCTGCTTAAGCTTATCAACAAGATCCCCTGGAAGAGCCGCTACTCGGCCACCGTCATCTTTACCGTTATCATGCTGGTCGACGGCGTCATGACGCTGCAATCGCTCGACTACTGGTACCAGCGCGTTAACGGCACGGAGCCGGACATTCCCGTCGCACAGTTCTACGGAGAGCACTTCGATAACGAGTACATGGAAAACCGCTTCCAGAGCATGACCATGAGCCCCAAGGATGCGACACGCGTATAGCGCTCACCGCGCCCAAAACGCAAAATGCCCGCCGGTATCACACGTACCGGTGGGCATTTTTATAAACGATCCTTCTATCGACGCAATCCTCTACGCCTCGCGCTCGACCTCACTCACGCATTCGTTCTTGATGGTGCCAACGAGCGCCTGCAGTGCATCGACCACGTGTGGGCGAATGTCCCCGCCGATAAGCACGAGCATGATGTCGTCACCTACGGAAAGCTCGCCGCTTGCCAGCCACACGCGCACATAGCCGATACCCGGCATCGCGCGCGTGGCCCCGATAGCAGACCGTACCTTTTCGGCGTCGTAGTCAAAGACCATGCCGCCCACCCTGTGGCCTGGTGCCACGCCATCGGTCTCGACTCCGCGCACCTCGGCCTTGGGCGTCGCACGCACCACACCGTTATGCGTCAGATACATCCCGCAGCCTGCCGCCGAAGCATCGGCCTTGGCCTCGCGCAGCCAAGCATCAATCGAAGGCATCAATTTGCCACTCTCAAGCATCGTTTCTCCCTTACCGTCCCAAATTAGCTACTCTCGGGCAATTTATTCATCAACGGGCGTGAGCACCATGACAGCGCGCGTGTTGCTCAGCGACAGTGAACGGCAGGTCACAAGCGTTACAACCTTGGTTGCCGAAGCGGCACGATCGGTGGCATCACTCGCCACGGCAGAGGCACCGTCGAGCATCTCGGACAGGTAGTTCTTGAGCCCGTCATCGCCCTCAAAATTGGGCGTGCGCGCCTTGGCATACGTGTCCTCGACAACTTTGGTCGCCAGTGGTCGCAGCTTATACGTAGCATCCCGTGTGATGTAATACACAAACTCGATGCTATCGAACGTCGCCTGATCAGTGGTGTCCGAAATCACGTTGAACATCGACCCATCGTTCATATGGTGGCCGTAGATCGTGGTCTGCTGGTCGACCATTCCCGGCGCGGTGTCATCGCTATCCAAGAAGATGGCACCCGAGGCGTTAGACGTGCCATCGAACAGCGTGTTGAGGTATTTGGAGTTGTTGTTGGTCTGCACCACGGGATAGTTGATGTTGGTTCCCGGCACGTAAATCCAACCCACAATCTCGGGGTTCGTCTGAGCAAGCGCATCAAAGTCGATAATCGGCACGCCGCTGGCGTCCTTATCGCTTACATATTGCTTCTCGATTTTCTGATACGAATCGCTCGCCTGCTTATAGCCAATCTGGGCATTAATAAAAATAGCGGCGGCGGCGACAATCAGACCGATACCGATGATGATGAGCAGAATGGGAATAATGGAGTGGCGCTTTTTGCGCGGCGGCTCGGTGCGATCCGACGGCGCGGCATGCGATGAAGACCGGGGCGGCTTCTTAGCGGAGCTATAAGACGAAGGACGATATGCGGCCGGCGCGTCCTGTCGACGATGCGTCGCCGGTGTCACGGGGCGCGGCGCGCGCGGCTGCTGAGGAGAGGATGTCCGACCCTGCTGTGCCGCACGGGCAGCACCCGGCTTCGACGGATCGGGAATCTGAGAAGCCTTGAATCGTTTTCCCTGATAATCGGACATGGCTCTCCTTATACTGCGGTGAAACGGCGGAACGCTTAGGCGTCAGCCATCTCCTGCTTCATCTTCTCGATAACCTTGCGGTACTCGGGGTCGCAAGCACCCAGAATCTGTGTGGCATAGATGGCGGCGTTCTTGGCACCGTTGATGGCAACGCAGGCCACGGGCACGCCCGAAGGCATCTGCACCATCGACAGCAGCGAATCCATACCGCCCAGGTCACTCGTCTTCATAGGCACGCCGATAACCGGCAGCGGCGTAAAGGCAGCCACGACACCACCCAAGTGAGCGGCCTTGCCGGCGGCGGCGATAATCACTTTGATACCGCGATCGGCGGCAGTCGAAGCCCAGTCGTGGACCTTCGCCGGCGTGCGGTGCGCGCTCGCAATGACGAGCTCATAGGGCACACCCAGTGCCTCGAGCTCGGCGGTGCAGCCTTCCATAACGCCCAGATCGGACTTGGAACCCATGATGATCCCGACAACCGGCTTCTGATCTGCCATAAACATAGACCTCCTGTTGAGAGCGGTGACGCAGCGAATCCGCGACCCTTAACTGCAAATAATTCAAGTATAGCCACCGATGCCGATGTGTTCGGTGAGAGACGGAATGCTTTGCGAGATTAAGGCCGAAGGGTCGGAGCTTTCCGCCTACATTCAAAAAGCATGCCCACCGTCCTTGGGTGGGACGGCGGGCACGCTTGCTTAGCTGTTGCTGGGGCTACTTGGCCTTGCTGCGACGATGGAAGAAAGCGCCGATCGCGGCGATGATGGCGCCAAGACCACCGACGGTCACGACGGTCGCCGCCGTCTGGTCGCCGGTATTGGGGATCGCCGAACCGTTCTTCTTGCTGCCCTGGGCCTTGTCGCCTGCGGGCTTGCCCGCCTGGTTGCCGCCGTTCGAGCCATTGCCGGAACCCTGGTTGCCCGAGCCGCCCTGGTTGCCGGAGTCGGCATCCCTGAGGCTCTCAATGGCCAGCTTGAGCTGGTCATAGGCCGCCTGGAGCTGGGTGTCGGAAGCATTCTCATCACCCAAGACGTCCTCGGCGTAGGTAATGGCATCCGTCAGGGCCTTGACAGACTCGTCCGTCTTGCCCCTGGTGTCAGTCTCCTTCGCCTGCTTGACCAGGGCCTTGAGCTGCTTCTTAGTCGGATTCTCGACCGGGACCACCGGGGTCTTCTCGAGCGCGCCGCGGGCGCTCTCGAGCGCCCTGAGCGCCTGGTCGACCTCGTCCTGCGTGGCGTCCTCATCGCTCAAGATGGCGCGGGCGCTCGCCAGGGCGTTCTCGAGCGCCGTCCAGGAGGCCTCGGTGTAGTCACCGGCCTTGAGGTCGCCGGCAGCAACCTCGGCATCAACCTTTTCGATCGCGGTAGCGAGATCATCCTTCGCCACCGGATCGGGGACGGCCGTACCGTAGAACTTGAGCTCCGCCATGCTGCAGTAGGCATCAACGTCGCCACCGCCGGCGTGAATCACCTTGACGGTCACGTAGCGACCGCGCGCGGCGCCAAAGCTCATCTGCTTCCAGTCGCCACGGTCGGTGAGCACGCGGCCGTCGTTGTCGAAGGCGAACGTACCCATCGACGCGGCGGTGCCCATCTCATAACCGTCGGCAGTGTCGGAGACCAGTATCTCGGCCTCGAAGATATCGCCGTTAGTGCCGCCGTCCTGGCGCGGCAGGAATGTAACGTCGGTGAGATCGTAGTCGCGGCCCAGGTCGACACTCAGATACTGGGGCATACCGGTCCCATGGGCCCAGTCGCTGTGCCAAAGCGTCCGCTCGTCGCCGTCGAGAGCGTTGACGGCGTTGCTGCCCTCGTAGTCGGCCTCACTCGAGAAGCCGGCCACCTTGACGTTCTTGCGGTTCTCGGGCGTGTTGATGAGAATCTTCTCATCGACAGGGCGCATCTTGAGGCCGTCGATTGCCTTCTCGATCTTGGCTGTGGCGTCTGCGACATCCTTCTTGCTATAGCTGCCTTGGCCGCCGTCGAGGAGCTTCCGAGCCGCCTCGACCGCAGTGGTGAGAGCTGCATAGGAATCCTTAGTGTAGACGGACTCGCTGTAGCCCATGGCCTTGGAAAGCGCTGCCACGAGCGCAGAGGTATCGACACCAGCCTTGACCTCGACCTCATAGGATGCGGTCTTGGAGGGGTCGAGTACCGACGCCACCGTGATCTTTGCCTTGCCGGCCTTGTTGGCACGCAGGTAGTAGCTCACGCTATCGCCAGCCTGAACAGCGGAGACGCTTACCACGGAGGGGTCGGAGCTCTCGACCGTCACATAGGGGTAGCCGGCGCTCTCAGGCGTGGCCTTGGCGTCGACGAGCGTAACGTCGCCTTCAAAGAACTCGGTCTGGTTCTTGCCTAGCTCGACACCCTCGATGGCCTCGACACCCTGCGTGTAGTTGAAGTTGACCTCACGCAGTGTGAGCATCTGGTCACCCGATGCCTCAAGCGGCGTGACCTCGACCTTGGTCGCCTTCTTGCCCTTGTTCTCGGCAGAGAGGCCAAAGGCGTAGCGAGCCCGGAAGGAATCGTACTCCCCGCCCGCGAACTCTTGGGTCGAGCCATCCTCGAACGTCACGACAGCCTTGATCTTCTGCACGGTTCCGTTGCCACCGTTGCGGTTAACGACCTCGACACTATCGAGTTTCGACGGCGTCTTAAATGCGAATGTCATCGTGGTGGGAAGCTTCACGTAACTCGGAAGCTTACCCTCGCTGTCCCAGTTGCCGCTCCAGTCCCATAGGAACTCAAAGCCGTTGTCGCCCTCGTTATTATCGAACAGCGCGTTATAGCTCTTCTGCTGGATAAGTTTCTCGACGTTGGTCCCGTCGTCGGTCGTGAGCTCATCGTTGGTCATCGTGATGTTGAAGGCATCCTGACCGTACTCGGCGACCGTTGGCTGAGGAACATCCGGCATCGTCACCGTGCCGTCGCTCGCAAACTCAAGCGCGTCGCATGCCGGACCGATGAGCCAAGATGTCGAGGGCAGTTCGACCTTGCCGGCGGTCTTGGCCTTGAGCTTGAAACTCGCCACCGCGCCGGTACCGTTGTAGAGCTTGCCATCGCCGCGGTTGGCAAAGGCGAGATTGATAGTCTGCGTTCTGTCCGCGAACTGGACCTTCTCGCGAGACAGGTTCTCCATGCCGGCAGTCGAGCCGTCCTGCGCGATGCTCTCGGACACAAACTCGAACTGGTCGCTCTTGAAGTTGACGAGAGCGCCCAGGGCGTTGACGTTCTTGGCGTCGGCCGCATAGACATCAACGGTGATCTCATCACCGGCCTCGACCTCGGTCTTGCTCGGAATCACCGCGAGCGAACCTGCGACCTTGCCCTTTTGTTTAGTGCCGCCGTCAAGACCCGCCATGGTGAACGAGTAATCGTAGACGTCGTAAACGCCGTTATCGTTGAGGTCGGCGAAGTGGTCGCGGATCTGCGAACCGAACGTCGGGGTATCGGGCTCGCGATTCTCGAGGCCCAGATAGTTCTTCATGTTGGAGTAGTCTCCGTCGGAGATCGTGGCCTTGTTGAGGTTGGAGCCCACGGCGAAGCCATCCGTGCCGTCGGTCTTGTAGATGGCAATCTCGGACGCGGAGAAGAAATTGCCGACCGAGGCGAGCGGTGTCATGCGCACGTAACGGGCGGCCACGGTGCCGTCAAACGCTACCGTCTTACAATCAGCGGAACGTGCCCAATCGACCTCCTGGCTCGTCCAGTGGACGCCATCGAGACTCGTCTCAACACGCATCTTGGTCACGGTGCCGTTGCCGGCGTCATCGCGCGGATAGTACTCGAGCTTATCGAGCTTGTAAGCGCGTCCATAGTCAACGGTAAGCGCCTTGCCCAGATCGTTGCCACCGGAGTGGAAACCGCCGTCGCCCGACTGGAACTCATGGTCGAAGGCGCGCTCGGCCTTATGGCTGCCGTAAAGTGAGCCCTCCCAGGTGATTTCCTCGGCGTCGGGGACGTTCCGCCACGGATCGAGTGCGGAGTTCGCCTCGAGCACATCGCTCCAGGCGGAGTAACCTTCGGCGTTGCGCGAACGAATCTGGTAGGTGTGCTTGCTATTGTAGGCGAGGTCGGTGTGCGTGAACTCGGCCGCATCACCCACGGCAAACACAGTGCCGTCGACCTTAAGGTCGTAGGAGGTAGCACCATCGACCTTTCCCCAGGTGAGCTTGATGCTCGTTGGGGTCGTGGCGTCCTCGGGGGCAGCAAGGTTCGTGGGTGCGGAGAGGTTCTCGTTGAGGCGATCGGCTGTGAGCGTGGCGTCGGCGTTCACGAAACCGCCCAGCTCAAGCGTCTGCGCCGCTGCAGCAACATCGGTCTTCGCGAACTTGACGTAGACCTTGGGGTTCGTGGTGATCTTGGTGTTGTTGAAGCTCTCGCCCTGCTCGGCCTCGGTGCCGTCCGCATCGCTGCCGTAGTGGTTGAGGTTGGGGGTCTCGCTGTAGAAGTAGACCGCCTGGCCGGCCTCGGGGGTCGCGGCGTCAAAGGTCTCCTGCGAGTCGACCTCAACCACGTTGAGTGCGGATCCGCCGTTCTTGGCGACAACGCTCGTGGGCTTGGCGGACACATTGGCCACGAAGGTCGTGGTGCGGTTGGAGTCGTAGCCGTTGTAGCCGCCCTGCGAGGCCTCGGCGGTAAAGGTCGCGGTGCCGCCTGCGGCCTTGGAGCTGTAGACGGTGCTCACATGCTCACCGTAGGAGATATTGTCGATCGTGCCGTAGGAATCGTCCTCAGTCGTGTTGTTCTCGATGGAGGAGCCGTCGTCCTCGTACTGCGTAAAGGTGCCGTCGCCCTCGGTGGCGAAGAACTCGACGATACGCTGGCTGCGGTCGGTACCCTTGGTGTTGGTGTCGCTCACGGCCTCGGGGTTGTTGTTCTCGGCGTACATCGGCACGATAGCGTTGGCCTTCACAAACAGCGGCAGCTTCCAAAGCGGAGCCTCGTAGTTGTTGAGAACCTGGCCGCCGCGATACTGCTTACCCGAGAAGTAATCGATCCAGATGGTGGGATTCTCGTCGGTGCCGTAGTTGGGGAGGTAAATCCCATTGCGAATGTCGTTGCCGTTCTCGTCTGCCTGGGTATCCTGATACACCGGTGCCACTAGGAAGTTCTCACCGAACATATACTGGTACTGCGTCGAAGTGCTTGCGGCGTACTCGGAGTTGTCGGAAAGCAGCATGGCGCGGATCATGGGCAGGCCGGCATCGCCGTTACCCGTGTCGATGTTGGCCGCCGAGGCCGCGCTCGTGTAGATATAGGGCATGAGCTGCGCCTTGAGCTTGAGGTAGAAGCGCGAGATGCCTGTGTAGGGATCGCCGTGCGTCATGGGCGATTTACGGTAGGTGCCCCAACCGTCCATGTCAAGCATAGAGGGCGTGAACGTCTTCCACTGGTAGTCACGCGCAGAGATGATGGGGTCGCCGCCAAAGATGCCATCCATGTCGGAGCCGATGTTGGGGTTGCCCGAAAGACTCTGACCGATATACGTGGGGATATGGAAGCGAATGTACTCCCAGTTACCGCCATACTGGTCGCCGGTCCAAATGCCACCAAAGCGTTGCGTGCCGGCCCAACCATCGAGCGTGATGATGTTGGGGCGCTTGTTAGCGCCGGTCGTCACCGTGTCATAAGCTGTCTTGATGCCATTAAGACCAAAGGAGTAGCCAGATCCAACCCAGGCAACGTCGGTCTTAAGGGTAGTGATGCCTCCCGTCTTGACCTCGGCGTCGAAGTCGCGAAGCAGATGCCACGGGGTCTCAGGGTTGCTGTCGGGCTCAAGGTTGGACTGGGTCCACAAGCCCGTGCTCACACCCTTGGAGTTGGCATACTCGGTGAACTTCTTAAGGTTGTCGACATTGGCACGCACAGCGTTAAGACGGTCGGCCGAGCTCGCTCCGTCGGAGTTGACGCCGCCGGTCTTGTAGTAACCGTTCTGGCCATAGCCGGCGCCGTAACCGTCGTTCGGCAGGAACCAGCCGAGCGGCATGTCGTTGTCCTCGTAGTCATCGATAACCTGACGAGCAGAGAACTGGCGGTCGAAATCGGTCGCTTTCATGTTCTCGGTATCAACCGTAGGGCCCTCACCGTTGAGCGTCTCGGCCGCAAGTATGCCGTCGAGCTTGTAGCCCGTCGACATGCCAGACTCGTACTTAACGTCGCCCTTCTCGCTCGAGGACTTGCTGCCCTTGGTCTCCCACTTCTTTTGACCCGAGGTCGTTGACCAGCCATCACGGTTATAGGCATTAAGATGACCAAGGTAGAACCCGTACTCGGGCAGCAGTACCGGGTTACCGGTCACCTTGTAGTAGTCCTGCAGCATCTCGGTTGCCACGTTCGAAGCGCCCTCGTTGGTCGCCACGAAGTAGTAGGCATCAAACTCATTCTCGCTGTGCAAAGTCGTGACCGTCGATGAGTCCGTGGAACCGAAGTCGTAGGAACCCTCTGCAAACGTGTTTCGGAGTACGCCGTAGCCGTCACTCGTCCAATAAAACGGGTTGGGCGAGGCAACGCCGCCATCGGTCCAGTTGTTCGTGTTGGAGATGGCGATGGTCTGGTTGGTGTGCAGGAAGCGTCCGTTCTGGGTGCCGCCGCCAAAGAAGTTCTCGGACTTCTCCTTGGCGAGCGTCTGGACGGTACCCTTCTTATCAAGGTCGAGGGACGCGGACTCGGAAACCACGACACGGTCGCCTGACTTGATACTCATCTTGCCAGTCGCCTTGTCCAGGATCACGGTCGCCTTTCCGCCGGTGATCTCGATAGTGTCGCCCTTGTCGGCAACCGTCGCACTCGGCTTGCTGTAGGTGTCCGAGGTATCGGGCTGAGCCTGGATCTTAGCCGTGTGGGACTTACTGCGCGGCGTGGCGTACTCGGAAAACTCACCCTTGGGGTCGACGTTATAACGGAAAATACCGTCCTCGAGGAACGTAATACGGCCCTTGATGCCGTCAGCGAAATCGATGTCGACGACATTCGAGGCAGACTGGGACACGGTCGCCGAGTCGACGCCCTTGAGTGGCGTGGCAATCGCCTGCTGGGGATTGGCAAACACGAGCGTCGCTGCAGTGGCAACGAGGACCGCGCTTCCCTTCACCCACCGTTTCGTAAAAATGGAATTCCTGCGCACCTGGTCTCCTTTCTTCCGAGATGCTGAGGTGCCGAGGACGCCCCCCCCGGCAGCATGGGAAAACGTATCAAACGGGGATGTTCGGTACATTCCGCACAATGGGGCCACCCGTTACCAAGGGGCCAACTGGTAGTAACCAGATAGCCACCTACTAGGTCATATCAATATATGGGAGCACTTGCGCAACCAAGTTCGGAAGTCCACCAGCGGCAGTAAAATGAGCGTCAGCGGCAAGGTGGGCTTAATAAGCCATACCAATTGGTTCTTCAGTCAAATACCAATCTAGCAAAAATGTACTGTTTATCTGGTATTACACAGACCATACCTTTCCCTCGGGAACTGGGCTTCGCGAAGTTTCCCGAGAGAAAAGCTCGACCGCCGCCCTGCGATCTACCGGAGATTGCTATGACGTACGTTGGCTGATTTGGTTTGGAATGAGAGGTTGACGGAGGATGGTGGACAGTTAGTTCAGATTTGTATTTTTTGGCCGGGTCCTTACGTGCAAACGTATCGTTTTGAAGCCGTTTTAGACCCAATAACGCCCTTTTCTCATTCCTGACTGCGCATCCTTGTCGCATCAGACCGCCAAGAACGACTCATTTGAGCTCAAATCGGCCTTTTCCACCCTCACAAAAATACAAATCTGAACTAACTGTCCAGCGGCACTCTCAGCCAGCCACAAAAAGGTCCTCCGGTGAATGCAATTCACCGGAGGACCCCATACAAAACGTGGGCTCTGCCCACACTCACTTTTTATTCAGCCCTAGTCATCGCGCAAAGCCCCTTCGGCAGCACACGGTGCAACCGAGTCACCGTAGGCCGGGGCGGAGGGGACTGAGTTTCCCCCTTCGCTCCGGCTGCAAGCAGAGTCGCTCAGTGAGAAACTCAGCCCCCTCCGCCCCGGCCGGCCAGCTCAATCTACACCGTGTGCTGCGGCAGGTCCTGCAGGGCGATGACGTCCATGCCCATGTCGTTGGCGCTGCCGTGACCCTGTTGGTCCTCGCGAACGGCCTCGATGGCGCTCACGTAGGTGTTGGCGGCAGACATCGCGGTCACGCAGGTCACGCCGCGGCGCACGGCCTCGGTGCGCAGCAGATAGCCGTCGCCGCGCGAGCCCGGACCGTACGGCGTGTTGATGATCACCGCGATCTTGCCATCGGCGATGAGGTCGCCGATGTTGGGGCGCTCGCCGTCGTGCGGGCCGCTAATCTTCTCCACGATCTCGCACGTCACGTTGCCTCCACGCAGCACGCGCGCCGTACCCTCGGTGGAGCAGATGTCAAAGCCCAGGTAACGCAGGATACGCGCGACCGAAAGGATGTGGCGCTTGTCGCGGTCGCACACGCTAATGAACACCTTGCCGCAGCTCGGGTCGGGCAGCCTGTAGTCGATCGCCAGCTGCGTCTTGGCGTATGCCTCGGGATAGCTCTTAGCGATACCCATGACCTCGCCCGTCGACTTCATCTCGGGCCCCAGGATGACGTCGGCGCCCGGGAAACGACCCCAGGGCATAACGGCTTCCTTCATGCAGAACCAGTCCAGCTGACGTTCGTCGCTCGGCAGGCCCAAGCTCGCGATGGAATCGCCTGCCATGATGCGCGCCGCGCATTTGGCCAGCGGCACGCCGGTGGCCTTGGAGATAAACGGCACGGTACGGCTGGCGCGCGGGTTGGCCTCGATCACGTAAACGGTCTCGCCCTTAATGGCGTACTGCACGTTGACCAGACCGCGCACGCCCAGCGCCATCGCGATGCGGCGCGTGGTCTCGCGGAGCTTCGCCTGCAGGCTCTCGCTAAAGCTGAACGGCGGAATGCAGGTCGCGGAGTCACCGGAATGAATACCGGCCTCTTCGATATGCTCCAGGATGCCGCCGATGTAGACCTCCTCGCCGTCGCACAGGGCGTCGACATCAGACTCGATCGCACCCTCCAGGAAGCGATCGAGATACACCGGGTAGTCAGGGCTAATGCGCGCAGCCTCGGCCATGTAATCGCGCAGATGCTCGGCATCGTAGGCGATCATCATGCCGCGACCGCCCAGCACATAGCTCGGACGCACCAGCAGCGGGTAGCCAATGTGCGCGGCAACGGCTTCGGCCTCCTCAAACGAGGTGGCCTGGCCCGCCGGCGGATACATAATGCCCAGCTTATCGAGCAAGGCGGCAAAACGCTCGCGGTCCTCGGCAAAATCGATGGCGTCGGGCTTGGTACCCATGATGTTCACGCCGCTCTCCTCGAGCATGCGTGCCAGCTTAAGCGGGGTCTGGCCGCCGAGCGTCACTACGACGCCGTCGGGGCGCTCGACATCGATAACGTCCATGACGTCCTCGTAGGTAAGCGGCTCAAAGTACAGGCGGTCGGACGTGTCATAGTCGGTCGAGACGGTCTCGGGATTGCAGTTGACCATGATGGTCTCAAAGCCGCGGGCGGCCAGCGCATAGCTCGCATGCACGCAGCAGTAGTCAAACTCGATACCCTGGCCGATACGGTTGGGACCGGCACCCAGAATCATCGCCTTGGGCTTGCTTGCCGGCGTGGTCTCGTCGGGAGCAACGCACTTCTTGGCGACCGGGCTCGTGCGGTAGATGTTCTCATAGGTCTTGTAGTGGTATTCCGTGGCACTCGAGAACTCGGCGGCGCAGGTGTCGACTGTCTTCATGCTGGGGACCACGCCCAGACCCTTACGGTAAGCGCGAACAAAGCGCTCGTCCGAGCCGGTCAGCGCGGCAATCTCGGCATCGCTCGTGCCATACTGCTTGAGCAGGCGCATCGCGTCGGCGTCAATGTCTTCCACGCGCAGGCCGCGGATGCTTTCCTGGACCTGCACCATATCGTTGATGCGGTTGAGGTACCACGGATCGATACCGCAGATGGTGTGGATGCGCGCGATATCCCAGCCACGACGCAGAGCCTCGACCACAAAGAAGATACGGTGCTCGGTCGGGGTGCCCACAGCCTGGGCGAGTTCATCGTCGCTCAGCTTATCGGCACCCTCCTTGCCGCCAGCGCAAATGCCCTGGTGTCCATCCTCCAGCGAGCGCATGGCCTTACCAAAGGCCTCCTCAAAGGTGCGGCCGATCGCCATGATCTCGCCCACGGCCTTCATGCGCGTGGTGAGCGTGGGGTCGGTGCCCTTGAACTTCTCGAAGGCAAAGCGCGGCACCTTGACCACGCAGTAGTCGATCGTGGGTTCAAAGCAGGCGGGCGTTGCCTTGGTGATGTCGTTGACGATCTCGTCGAGCGTGTAGCCCACGGCCAGGCGAGCGGCGGCCTTGGCGATGGGGAAGCCCGTGGCCTTGGAGGCCAGCGCGGACGAACGACTCACGCGCGGGTTCATCTCGATGACAATCAGGCGGCCGGTCTGGGGGTTCACGGCAAACTGCACGTTAGAGCCACCGGTCTCGACGCCGATCTTCTCCAAGATAGCGAGCGAGGCGACACGCATGCGCTGATACTCAAGGTCGGAGAGGGTCTGCGCCGGCGCCACGGTGATGGAGTCACCGGTATGCACGCCCATGGGGTCGAGGTTCTCGATGGAGCACACGATGATGCCGTTGCCGGCGTGGTCACGCATAACCTCCATCTCGTACTCTTTCCAACCCTCGATGGATTCCTCGACCAGCACCTCATGGGCAGGCGAGAGTTCAAGGCCCTGGCTCACGATGGAGACGAGTTCCTCGTGAGTATGCGCGATGCCACCACCGGCGCCGCCCAAGGTAAAGCTCGGACGCAGCACGCAGGGATAGCCCACACGCTCGGCGATGGCCTCGGCGTCAGCCACGCTGTAGGCATAGCCCGAGCGCGCGACCTCCAGGCCGATCTCGGCCATGGCCTCGTTAAAGAGCTTGCGGTCCTCACCGCGCTCGATGGCGGCAAGGTCACAGCCGATCATCTCGACGCCGTACTTGTCGAGTGTGCCGTCCTTTGCCAGCTCGACGGCGGCATTCAGACCGGTCTGGCCGCCCAGCGTGGGCAGCAGCGCATCCGGGCGCTCCTTCTTGATCACGCGCTCGATAAATTCGGCGGTGATGGGCTCGACATAGGTGCGGTCGGCCAAGCCCGGGTCGGTCATGATGGTCGCCGGGTTGGAGTTGACCAGGATGACCTCAAAGCCATCCTCCTTGAGCACCTTGCAGGCCTGGGCGCCGGAGTAATCGAACTCGCAGGCCTGGCCAATGACGATGGGGCCCGAGCCAATGACGAGGATGCGCTTGATGTCGGTACGTTTAGGCATGTTTAAAACCTCCTAGAGAGGCTGACTCAATGTTTTGGAAAAGTCAGCGAGGGTGCAGCTGGTGCATCAGGTTGCCGTGATGCGAGGGCGCGCTGGGCTTATGCCCGCGCGTCCGAAGCAGAACGGCAAGATGATGTGCCAGATGCAGCCGCAGCGTCGACAGGTCCGCCGTTCGGTAGAACGGCGGAACCACTATCGGCGAAATTCCAGCCGGCGAGGCGGTCCTTCGCGGTGTCGATGTCCAGGTAGTTCTCCTCGCCGTCCATGAGTCGCGTAAAGGCGGTAAAGAGATAGTGGGCATCGGTAGGGCCAGGCGAAGCCTCGGGGTGGTACTGGACCGAGAAGCACGGGGCGTCGAGCAGCTGGATGCCCTCGGCGGTGCCGTCGTTGAGGTTCACATGTGTCAGGCGAATGCGGCCAAAGCGCTCGTTCATCACGACTGGCGCGATGCCGCGACGCACCCAGGCGCGCAGGTCGCCATCGGCCGCATGCTCGGTTTCGCCGCCGGAAAGCTCCGGAATCAGTTTGCCCAGACTGGGGAACAGCAGGCCAAAGCCGTGGTTTTGCGCGGTGATCTCCACGCGACGGCTCACCAGATTCATAACCGGCTGGTTACCGCCACGGTGACCGAATTTAAGCTTTTCCATTTGGGCGCCGCAGGCCAGGCTGATCATCTGGTGACCCAGGCAAATACCAAAGACCGGCACCTTGCCGATCAGCTGCTGCACCTGCTCGTAGGTCTCCACCACGGCATCGGGGTCGCCGGGGCCGTTGGACAAAAAGACGCCGTCGGGATTCATGTCGAGCACCTGCTGGGCGGGCGTATCCCACGGCACGACGGTGAGGTCGCAGCCGGCACGGACCAGGCCCTCCAGGATGCCGCGCTTGACACCGCAGTCGTAGGCGACCACTTTGTGGCGGGCAGGAGCGGCAGGGGCAAGCGCAAAGTCATGCGTAGTGGGCAGGTCGTTCGCAGCAAAGGCATGGGGCTCAGGGCAGCTCACGGTCTTGACCAGGTTCTCGCCGACCAGCGTAGGCGCGGCGGACAGGCGCTCGGCAAGCTCGTCGACGTCGAAGATCTCCGTCGAGATTATGCCCATCTTGGAACCGTTGTCGCGCAGGTGGCGCACGAGAGCGCGGGTGTCGACGCCCTCGATAGCGACGATGCCGTGTGCACGCAGGTACTCCGGCACGCTGACGGTCGAGCGCCAGTTAGAAGGCGTGGCGCACATGTCGTGGACGACCATGCCGCGCATGGCGGGAGCGCTCGCGGGGCGAGCGGTATCGCCGGGGAAGGCCGACTGGACATCGGTCTCGTCAATGCCGTAGTTGCCGATCTGCGGATAGGTCATGGTTACGATTTGGCCGGCATAGCTCGGGTCGGTCATGACCTCAAAGTAGCCCTCGAGCGACGTGTTAAAGCAGACCTCGCCGGTTGCGGTACCCTCGGCACCGCATGCACGGCCATAAAAAATGGTCCCATCCTCAAGATACAGGATGCAGGGACCGCAGGTGCCCTTGCTGGTTTTAGCCAGCATACGCTGGCACAGCTCGCTGGGCGCGACGGTGCGGGCGGCAGCGCCCGCAATATGGTTGTTCGCCATAGTTCTCCTTCCCGGTCTCACAGGACCGGCTTAAAGGTGTGTAGTTAGGCCTCGCGGTATTCTAACCGCAAGCATCGCCCATGGCATTAATTACATAGAATTGTTTACAAAATGATAATTATGACTTCCTGTGCATAATGATTTTTCTGGGACGGGGATTAAAAAATTATTCTGAGAGCAGGGCTTTGTCGCCAACTGCATACATGACAGAATGATTTTTTAATCCCCGTCCCAGAAAAATCATCCCGCGTGGGCTTGCGGCTCACGCGGGATGGCATCGTTCTATGTGGCTGCGGACTACTTTTGCTTGTCCTGCTCCAGCAGCTCGGACGGCGTGCGATCGGGCTTTCCGCCGCGGAAGATCTCTCGACCGTGCAGACGATGCTCAAGATCGCGCTCGGCCTGCTCCTCCGTGATCTTGGTCTGGCTCACCACCGGGTCCTCGATCAGCGATGAAACCGAGTTGACCTGTTTTTGAATGCGCTCGGCAATGGTGTCGTCCATGCTTACGATGCGCATCTTCCAGTCGATACTCGTGGCGTTGGACGAGCTCTTGGTCCAAACGAACGTCAGGATGGCGCTTTGGTGCCCCTGAGCAGGAAACATGCCAAAGAAGGAATCATGCTGGATCCTGCTGTCCTCGTCGATATAGGCGTGAACGTTATACACCACACGGTCGATCTTGTCGTTGAGCAGGGCGTTGGTTGCGAGCGCCGCCGCCTGAATCTGACCGTTGGACAGCAGCTCGAGCTCATTGGCAGAAGACGTGTCCAGCACCGTCACCTCAACCGTGCCCGTGCGCTCATCTGCCTCGTCGACGGTAAAATCGAGCGGGAACTGCGTAAAGCCATTGCCCCATTCAAGTCCACCCTTGAGCGCGGTCGAAACGGTATCCACCGAAACACTTTCGGAAAGGTTCGCGGTATTCAGACGTCGCATCACGCCGTAGCCAATCTGCATGCCAACAATCAGCACCAAAATGCCGATAACCACGGCCATGGCGGTCTTCGTAATGGTATGGCTCACCTGCGAGCCCGAAGGGTCGTCCTCGGACAGCGGGTCGATATGTTTTGCCTGGCTCGCGCGATCCTCGCTGCGCAGCCGCGCCAGCGTCGCCTTGTCGCCGCGCTTGACGGCGGCCTCTTTCTCGCGCATGCGCTCGGTGCGCTTTTTGGCGAGCGTAGGATCCAAGACGCCGGATGCATCGATTTCGGAGAATAACTCCGTCACTTCTTCCGGAGTCAAAGGGTTCTTATCAGCCATGATCTTCCTGTCATATCAATCAGTCGAGCTCGTGCGCACGCGCACCTTCGAACTGCATTCGATAGTAACGGGCATAGGTGCCGCCACGGGCGAGAAGCTCCTCGTGCGTGCCACGTTCCACAACGCGACCATGCTCAACGGTCGCAATCTCGTCAGCATGCTTAATAGTCGAGAGACGGTGGGCGATGATGATCGTGGTACGGCCGCGTGCCAGCTCTTCGAGCGACTCCTGCACCGCTTCCTCGCTCTCGTTATCCAGGGCACTCGTCGCCTCATCCAAAATAAGGATCTTGGGATTCTTGAGAAAAACGCGCGCGATGGCGACGCGCTGCTTTTGACCACCCGAAAGACGGCTGCCGCGCTCGCCCACCACGGTGTCGTAGCCTTGCGGAAGCGATTCGATAAAGGTATCAATATTGGCGCGGCGGGCCGCTTCGGCGATCTCTTCTGCCGTGGCGCCCGGCTTGCCGTAGGCGATGTTCTCGCCGATCGTTCCATCAAACAGGTACACATCTTGCTGCACCAGGCCGATGGCACGGCGCAGACTATGCTGCGTCACGTCGCGCACATCCTGGCCGTCGATGCTAATGGAGCCGGCGGCAACGTCGTAAAAGCGCGGCAACAGCGAACAAGTCGTCGATTTGCCGCCGCCCGAGGGGCCAACCAAAGCGATGGTCTGACCGGGCTTGATGGACAGGTCCATGTGGTCGATAACAGGGCGTCCGTCGGCGCCGCGCTCGGCCAATTCAACATCCTCGTAGCTAAAGCACACGTCGCGGTACTCCACAGCACCAGCCGCCACCTGCAGATCCGCAGCACCCGGCTTATCCTGAATATCGGGGACAGTCGAGAGCACCTCATCCATGCGCTTAAAGCCGGCGATGGCTTTCTGATACGTCTCAGCCGAATTGACGAGCGTCTCGAGCGGCGTGCAGAACAGCGAAATGTAGAGTGCGAAGGTTGCCATATCGACCGCCTGCAGCTGACCCTGGGCAACGAGCCAACCGCCCAGCAGCACCACGATCACATAAAGCACTCCCGAGAGCAGGCCATACGTCGCGGTATAGACGCCCATGGCGTGATACATGTTCTCCTTGGACGAAAGGTAGCGATTGTTCGAGGCGCGAAACTTAGAGCGCTCGGTCTGCTCATTGGCAAAGCTCTTGACCACACGCATGCCCGCCAGCGAATCCTGCAGCTGCGCGTTGATGCCGCTAATCTTTTTGCGGTTATCGCTAAAGACCTCGCGCATGCGCATATTCTGCCAAAACATAATGACCGCGAACACCACCGTCACCACAGCCATGGCGAGTGCGAGCACCGGCGCGATGGTAAACAGAATCACAAACGAGCCGATGATCTCGATACCGCAGATAATGATCCATTCGGGCACGTGGTGCGCCGCCTCGCAGATATCGAACAGGTCATTGACCACGCGGCTCATCATGTCGCCCGAGCTGTTGCGATCAAAGTACGCAAAGCTAAACCGTTCGTACTGATCGAACAGGTCCTCGCGCATTTTGGACTCCATGCGCGCGCCCATCACATGACCCCAATAGCTCACAAAATAGCGGCAGGCGCAGCGGATGACATACATCAGCACCAGTCCCACCGCGATCATACCGAGCGCCTGCATAATAGCAGCCTGACCCTGAGTAAAGAGCCCGCCGGTCAGATTGCGCAAGATAATGGGGAACGCCAGGTCAATGGCGGCAAGCACCAGAGCACAAAGAGTATCAGCAACAAAAAGCCCCATCTGGGGCTTGTAATAAGACAAAAACCTTCTAAACATGCAGTCCTCGGGGATAAATAAATAGCGTGAGAAATCTGGTTGAACCGTTCGGGCTGAAAACAAAGCGTTCCAACAAGCATAACGCCAATGATCTGGCAGCGTCAGCGAAAACGTCCCTAAGCGAGCAAGGTGCCTTGAAAGAGGAGCGACGCGTACTTCGGTACGCGAGCGACGATTGAAAGGCAGATTGCCGCTTAGGGGCGTTTGCAGCGTCGACTCGTTACGCGGTTTGGTAAAACCGCGTAACTTAAAGCTCCGCTCCACCCAAACGATGAGCAATGCTGTCGCAGGCGAGCGCGCCCACGACGGTCTTGGCGTCTTCAATCTTGCCGTCGAGCACGGCGTCGATCAGCTCGTGCAGCGGTACCAGGTCAACGTTGACAAACTCGTCATCGTCGGGATCGGGCGCATCAAACTCGAGCTTGGTAGCCAGGTAGATGTGAATGATCTCGTCGCAAAAACCGCAGGTCGTGACAATCGACGTCAAAAAGCGAATGCGGCCGGCCTTAAAGCCCGTCTCCTCGTGCAGCTCGCGCTTGGCGCAATCGAGCGGGTCCTCGCCCGGATCGAGCTTGCCGGCGGGAATCTCGACCGTCACGCGGTCGATGGCGGTGCGGTACTGACGCACCAGCACGATCTTGCCACTCTCGGTCAGTGCCACAACGGCCGCCGCACCCGGATGGCGAACGATATCGCGGGCACTGCGGCGACCGTTGGGCAGCTCGACCTCAAGACGGTGGACGTCGAGGATCTTGCCCTTCCAGGCGCACTCCTCCGAAAGAATCTTCTCGTGCAGCAGGGCGTCATGCGGGTCGTCGTCGCCCAGCACCAGCACCGGCTCGTCGGCAACCTCGCCGCCCGGCTCGCCCTCTGCGTGTCCGTACGCGTGGCCGTCTTCCTCGACGATCTGCGCGTCCACGAGCTCTTCGTTCTTATCGTCCATCCGTCTCATTCCTCTCGGATTTTAGGCATCCCAGGCGTCGCGGCCGCGCAGCGCACGCAGGCCAATGTCGTGGCGCAGGGTCTTGCCCTCAAAATCAATCTTCTCGCAGGCCTCGTAGGCAAGGTCGCGAGCGTTCTCGAACGTGTCGCCCAGCGCGGTCACGGCGAGTACGCGACCGCCGTTGGTCACGAGCTTGCCATCCACCACAGCGGTGCCGGCGTGGTACACCGTCACATTCTCCATGGCCTCGGCATCCTCGATGCCGGTGATGACCTTGCCCTTCTCATAGCTGCCGGGATAGCCCGCACTCGTCAGGACAACGGCCACGGCCCACTCGTCACGCCAATCGAGCTCAACCTGATCGAGCTCGCAGTTGGCACAGGCAAGCATGACCTCGACCAGGTCGTTCTTAAGACGCGGCAGCACGACCTGCGTCTCGGGATCGCCAAAGCGGGCATTGAACTCCAGCACCTTGGGACCGGCGGGGGTAAGCATAAAGCCGCCGTACAGGCAGCCGCGGTAGTCGATGCCCTCGGCGGCGAGCTCTGCCACGGTCTGCTCCATGACCTTCACCATGGTGGCGTGCTCCTCGTCGGTCACGATAGGCACCGGGCTGTAGACGCCCATGCCGCCCGTGTTGGGGCCCTTGTCGCCCTCGAGCGCGCGCTTGTGGTCCTGCGAGGTAGCCATAGGACGAACGGTCTTGCCGTCGGTAAAGGCCAGCAGCGAGCACTCGGGGCCAACGAGCATCTCCTCGATAACCACCGTGTTGCCGGCATCCCCAAAGGTGCCGCCAAAGCACTCCCGCACAGCCTCTTCGGCCTGCGAAAGCTCGGTTGCCACAATAACGCCCTTGCCGGCGGCAAGGCCGTCAGCCTTCACGACCAGCGGAGCGCCCTGCTCGCGCACGTAGGCGAGAGCCGAGGCCTCATCGGTAAACGAGCCATAGGCGGCCGTCGGAATGTTCGCACGCTCCATGAGCTGCTTGGAGAACAGCTTGGAGCCCTCCATCTGGGCACCCTCGGCACCCGGGCCAAAGCACGGGATACCCGCCGCGCGAACGGCGTCGGCAACGCCTGCCACGAGCGGAGCCTCGGGGCCAATCACCACGAGTCCGCATCCATGGCTCTGGGCAAACGCCGCCACGGCCGCAGGATCGCAATCGTCGAGAACCACATTCTCGCCGCAGCTCGCGGTGCCGCCGTTACCCGGCGCGATGTAGAGCTTGCCGGCGCGCGGTGATGCTGCGAGCTTGGCTGCCAGAGCATGCTCGCGGCCGCCGCTGCCCAACAACAGGATGTCGATGGTTTGAGTGTCCGCCTTCAAGGGTGCCTCCTCTATGGATTACCGGCCCGCCAACCAAGCGGACCCATTACAAGCAAATATACCCCTCGGCCGCCCATCCGGGCTGCGAAGGGGTATATCGCAATAACCAAATAACGCCGATTACTTCCAGAATCGGTTGATGATCTGCTCGCGACCGGCGCCAACGCCGATGAACGTCACGCGGGTGTGTGCCAGATCCTCGATAAACGCCACGTAGTCCTGAGCCTCCTGCGGCAGCTCATCAAAGCTGCGGCAGCCGGTGATGTCGCACTTCCAGCCAGGGAGCTCCTCGTAGACGGGCTTGGCATGCTCAAAACGCACCTGGTGCTCGGGCACGCTCGTGTAGCGCTCGCCGTCGACGTCATAGGCAACGCACACCTTAATGGTGTCGAAGGCCGAAAGCACGTCGAGCTTGGTCACAGCGATGTCGGTGAGGCCGTTGACGCGTGAGGCATAGTTGGCGATAGGGCCGTCAAACCAGCCGCAGCGACGACGGCGACCGGTGGTCACGCCGTACTCGTAGCCCTCCTCGGTCAGCGTGTGGCCGGCCTCGGACTCATAGGAAAGCTCGGTGGGCATGGGGCCCGAACCGACGCGGGTGATATAGGCCTTCATGACGCCCAGCACGCGGTCGACGTTCTTCATGCCGACGCCGGAACCGGTAATGGCGCCGCCGGCGGTGCAGTTAGAAGACGTCACGTACGGATAGGTGCCGTGATCGATGTCGAGCAGCGTCGCCTGGGCGCCCTCAAACAGCAAATCCTTGCCCTCATCGATCATGTTGTTGAGCAGCAGGCTCGTCTCGGTGATGTAGGGGCGCAGGCGCTCGGCCATGGGCAGGTACTCATCGCAAATCTGATCCACGGTGTAGGTGGGCAGGTTGTAGATGAGCTCTAGCTCGGGGTTCACGCGGGCAAGAGCGGTCTCCAGCTTATCGCGGAACAGCGCCTCATCCAGCATGTCCTGCATACGCAGGCCAATACGGGCCATCTTGTCCTGGTAGCACGGACCGATGCCGCGCTTAGTGGTACCGATGTTCTTCTTGCCGAGCTTCTGCTCAAAGGCGCCATCCAGATCGATGTGGTACGGCATGATGACATGCGCGTTGCCGCTGATCTTGAGATTCTTGGTGGTGATGCCGTCGGCCTCGAACATGTCGATCTCCTCAAGGACGACCTTGGGGTTGACGACGCAGCCGTTACCGATCACCGACACGTGGTCGGAATACATGATGCCGGAGGGCACCTGGTGCAGGCCGTACTTCTTGCCGTTGACGACGATGGTGTGGCCGGCGTTGTTGCCGCCCGAATAGCGCACGACGGCATCAAAGTCGCCGGCGACCAGGTCGCAGATCTTACCCTTGCCCTCATCGCCCCACTGGGCACCGACCAAAACGGTTGACGGCATGTTTACTCCTCACATTCATGGACTGTCCGCACACCGCAAGTGCGCAGAAGCACAAAACATTCCCAGTATACCCGTGCAACGGGCGCCTGTCCTACTCCTCGGTATGCGCCCCATCAAGCTCATAGAACTTGGTGGATGCCGGCAGGAACATCAGGTCGACGTCGCCAATCGGGCCCGAACGGTTCTTGGCCACGACGATACGCGTAACGCCCTCGTCGGGTCGGTCGTCGCGCGAGGCCTCGGCCTCGTCGGCGGATCGGTCCAAGAACATGACGATATCGGCATCCTGCTCGATGGAGCCCGATTCACGCAGGTCGGACAGCTGCGGGCGCTTGCCGGTACGGGATTCAACCTGACGCGACAGCTGCGACAACGCGATCAGCGGAATCTTGAGCTCCTTGGCCATAATCTTCAGACCACGCGACATCTCGGAGACCTCGACGGTGCGGCTCTCGGAACGACGTCCCGGCGGGGGACTCACCAGCTGCAAATAGTCCAGGATGATGATGGCCTTCTCCTTGTTATGGAGCATGCGGCGGCTCTTGGCGCGAATCTCGGTCACCGTGGTGCCGGGCGTATCGTCAATCAGAATATCGAGCTTGGACAGCGTCTGCGTGGCCTCATTGATGTTGGCCCACTGCTCGGGACTAATGCGGCCCGTACGGAAGTCGCTGATCGAGATCATGGCATAGGCGCAAATCAGACGCTGGGCAATTTCCTTGCCCGACATCTCCAGCGAGAAGAAGCCGACGGTATAGCCCGCTGCGGCGGCATTGAGCGCCAAGTTCAGGGCGAACGACGTCTTACCCACGGCGGGACGGGCGCCGATAATGATGAGCTGGCCCTCGCGGAAGCCCATGAGCATACGGTCGAGCGACGGGAAGCCCGTGGGCACGCCTGCAGCCTGACCGCCGGCCTTGCACACTTCCTCGGCCTCGTTATAGGCCTCGACCATAAACTCGGTCAGCGTCTTGTAGCTCGACTTAACCTCACGCGCCGTGACCTTGAGCAGCTTGCTCTCGGCCAGCTCCACGACCTCTTTGGTGTCGGTGGGGGCGTTGTAGGCCAGCGCGTTGATCTCGTTGGTGGCGCCAATCAGCTCGCGCAGCATCGAGTCGCGACGAACGATGGCGGCATGGTGCTGCCAGTTAACGAGCGACAGGGTCTGACCCATCAGCTCCAAAATGTATGCCTCGCCGCCCACGGCATCGAGCTTGTTGATGCTTCGCAGGTAATCGATCAGCGAGATGGAGTCGATGGGGATGCGGCTGTTGTACATATCGACCATCGCGGTATAGATGGTCTTATGAATAGGCCGGTAGAAGTCATCGGGCTGCAGCTCGACCTGGGCCTCTTCGACCACCTCAGGCGATAGCAGCATAGCAGCCAGTACGTTGGCCTCTGCATCTTGGTTTTGGGGGAGACCCAGCTTGGAGCCACGGTCCTCGACCGTCAGCCCCGTCTCCCTATCGTCATATGCCATGAGCATCCTCATTCATATCGCTTGCGAGCATCCATAGTATCAGCCGCGGCTATAAATCGAGCCGCGCCTTGGCAATCATCACCGAACCAAACGGATGAACGGTCCCATACACGGGACCGCATCTCAATGACTGCCACGACACTCACCCAGCGCAAAAAATAAAAGGACGCCCTGGTCTCCCAGAGCGCCCTTCTTAGAACAAGATTGTTGCGTTGCAGCAAATGCTACTCGGCAGCAGCCTCGGTCTCGACCTCGGCGGTCTCGGTCTCGGCGACCTCAGCGGTCTCCTCAACCTCAGCCTCGGCAGCGAGCTCCTCGGCGGTAACGCCGACGAGAACGACAACCTCGGCCTTGATCTCGCGGTACAGCGAGATAGCGACGGTGTGGGCACCGGCAACCTTGATGGGCTTACCGAGCTCGACGCGCTTGCGGTCGATGTCCATACCGAGCTGATCCTTGATGGCGTCAGCGATCATAGCGGCGGTAACGGAGCCAAAGAGGATGCCCTCGTCGCCAACCTTGACGTCAACGGTGACCTGCTTGCCCTCGAAGGCAGCCTTGGTCTCGTTGGCGGTAGCCAGACGGACGGCCTCGCGCTTGGCGATGTTGTTGCGACGCTCGTCAAGCTGCTTGAGGTTGCCCTTGGTGGCGGCAACAGCGAGCTTCTTGGGGAACAGGAAGTTCTCAGCGTAACCCTGAGCGACCTCTACGACGTCACCCTCGCCGCCCTTGCCCTTGATCTCATCGAGAAGAATAACCTTCATGATGCGTCTCCCTTCTTAGCCGCGGTCGCGGTTGCCACGAGAGGAAACCACGGGGACGGTGTACGGCAGGAGAGCCATCTCGCGGGCGCGCTTGATGGCGTTGGCGATGTCATGCTGATGCTGCGTGCAAGCGCCAGTGACGCGACGGGGCTTGATCTTGCCACGGTCGGTCATGTACTTACGGAGAAGCTGAGTGTCCTTATAGTCGATGAACTCAGTGTTCTCCTTGCAGAACTGGCAGTACTTACGACGCGGCTGACGTGCAGAATAATCATTAGCCATGTCAAAATACCTTTCGTTTGGCAACTTCGGCGAGCCGAAGCCGCCTCTCACTCAAAAATAGGTGAACAACCCTTAGAACGGGATGTCCTCATCGTAGACGTCGACCGCGGGCGGCGTAGCCACCGGTGCGGCAGGACGCGCTGCGGGCGCGGGAGCTGCGGGGGCGTAACCGCCCTGATCGTAGCCACCCTGGCCACCACGGGAGCTCATAAACTCGATCTCATCGACGATGACCTCAAGCTTGCTCCTGCGCTGACCGTCGCGCTCCCAAGAGCTGTAGCGCAGCTTGCCCTCGATCGCGACCTTGTTTCCCTTTGCCAGGAAACGGCTCACGGCCTCGGCGCGGGTGCCGAACATAGTGCAGTCGACAAAGTTGGGATAGTCCTCCCACTCGCCAGTCTGCGCGTTGCGGCGACGATCGTTCACGGCGACGCCAAAGGACAGAACCTGGGTTCCGCCGGCGGTGGCGCGCAGCTCGGGATCGCGGGTGAGGTTACCGGTGATGTTCACTCGATTGATGCTCATAACTCACTACTTCCTCTTGGGGCACAAGCCCAGTCCAAAACGACAGTCTTACTCCTGGTCGTCGCGACGGACGATCATGTGGCGGACCACAGCGTCGGTGATGCGCAGGACGCGATCAAGCTCGGCGATCTGGGTAGGATCTGCGTGGAAGTTGATGAGGGTGTAGTCACCATCGGTGAGGTCGTTGATCTCGTAGGCGAGCTTGCGCTTGCCCCACTCGTCAACGGAGTCGACCTTGCCAGCGCCCTCAGCGATCGTGGTATCGATACGCTTCATAACAGCGAGACGAGTCTCGGGGTCGAGCGACGGGTCAACAAAGAACAGCAGTTCATAAGCCTTCATATTGTCACCTCCTCTGGGCAAATGTGGCTTCAGGTCGTGAAGGTGCGCCTGAAGCAGGAAAAGACTTGGTAATAATATCTTTCAACCTCCCAGGCTGCAAGAATATGCAGCTACAACCTCATGACCTCCACATATACCCATGCTTACACGGCTCTTCATGCGTATTCCAACCAAATGCTGACCAAGAGCTTGACGAATTCGATAGCAAGATACGCTGCGGCGAGGACAACCTGAGTCAAACCGCAGGTCGCCGATTGCAGGGTTGTGGTCACGAAATGCATACCACCGGTTCAATCGATTGCCTCAAAATTTTTAAATTCGCTGCCACGTCATTCATGAATACCTATTTTGAACAGATCATCGAGCGGGATCTGGCTGGTCAGGATGCTTTTTTAGTACTCATCTGGCACATGCCGGATACGGGTGCGGAGCGAGCGCTTTAAAAAATGCCAAGTTTTCTGTTTGCACTTTTCGATTCCTCGTGTATACTGACTTTCGCATTTAACGGAGAGTTGTCCGAGTGGCCGAAGGAGCACGATTGGAAATCGTGTAGGCGTCAAAAGCGTCTCCAGGGTTCAAATCCCTGACTCTCCGCCAGTTAATTCCAAAGCAGGCCTTAGTGCCTGCTTTGTTTTTACCCCACGCGGAGGGGTGGCAGAGTGGTTGAATGCGGCGGTCTCGAAAACCGTTTGGCCTGTATAAGGTCACGAGGGTTCGAATCCCTCCTCCTCCGCCATTTTGGTTGAGAAAGCTCCCGGGAATGGGGGCTTTTTTGTTTTGAGTCCCTAACAAGCAAATACGGCGAAGAAGGAGGGGTTCGAACCCGCCAGGGCGCAAAGCGTAAAGAAAACGCGCCGGTGGCGCGTTTTTAGCGCAGCGCGGTCGGCGCAAGCCAACCGAATAAATTTTGAGCTCCGCTCAAAATTTAGACATCCCTCCTATTCAGCCACGCCCCCATCGCATTCAGCATCAACCCAGATCCCCAAACACGTACATCACCCCCCAAAAACGATATTTTTCGACATCTTTGGAGGGTGATGTACATGCTTGGGCCCTATGACCGTACCCAGTCCCGACCGTTTGCCGAGCAATAGGGTCGCAATAGGCGCCGAACATGTACTATGTACGGGCATTGTCCAAACCCGCAACTCAAAGGACCCCATCTTGCCCGTCGTCGCCGCCACAACCGTTACCTCACATGCCTCGGATGCCATGGTCGCTATCCCATTTTGGCTCGAGATGTTCGCCGTTGTCGCTGCATCGATCTCGGGTGTGCTGGTTGCGCGCGAACACAAGCTCGACCTGGTGGGCGCGGTCGCACTCGCGGTAGTCTGCGGTCTGGGCGGCGGTCTTTTGCGCGACATGACACTCCAGGTCGGCAACGTCTACATCCTCAACCAGCCAATGGCGCTGCCGCTCTCCATCGCCACGGCGGCCATCATTTACATCTTCCCGGCAATCGTCGATAAGCCCGACAAACTCATCCCCCTGCTCGACATCATCTCGGTCGGCATCTATGCGGCAACCGGCGCAGACAAGGCACTGGTCTACGGATTTGCACCCGTCGTTTGCATCATGATGGGCTTTTTCACCGCGGTGGGCGGCGGCATGCTGCGCGACGGCTTTATGGGCGTGGTTCCGGGCATTTTCCAACGCACCAACTTTTATGCCATCGCGGCCATCGCCGGATCGGCAAGCTATGTAAGCCTCGTCATGAGTGGCTTGGTCAGCAATGTCGCCGCGCTGGTCGTATGCGTTATCGTGACCATGGGTCTGCGCTGGCTCTCGCTGCGCTTTGACATCAAAAGCCCCACCGAAGAAGACATCGCGCACTTTTTACATCGCAAAAAGTAGATAGCACGGCACGACCTTTCGAAATGCAACCGAGAGGTTCTTTTAGAGCGCTCGCACGTTGGGTACCCTGTTAGATATACGCCGAGTATCTAACGAAGGATTCACTATGCCTTGCAACCTAGAACCGTCGACCAAGCGCCACAAAGCGCAGGCCCGCATCGCCCTCCTATTCGTACTGATTGCGCTTGCGCTGACCGTACTTCCCACGGCGTCGTTCGCCGGCACAGACACCGCGGGCAACGTACTCGCAACCGAAGCTGACTCAAATCCGTCTGGCGTCGCGGGCGACCTGTACTGGGCTGGCCAAAGCCTTAACCTGGACGATGCCTCCATCGGCCGCGATATTATCGCGGCAGGCGACAGCCTATCGATTCGCGACTGCACCGTAGGCGGCGCCATTCGCCTGGCGGCGCGCACCATCGATATCTCCAAAACCGCAATCGATGGCAGCGTGACGGTAGCCGGTCAGCACGTCGTGCTCAACACCGGTAGCACCGCCAACTGTTTTTACGCGATGGGCGATACTGTTGCCCTGCGAGGCTCCACCAAGTCGGCAGCACTTGCAGGCGATACGGTGACCATCGACGGCACCGTCGAGGGCGATGTCGAGGTTTGGGCCGACAAGCTCGTCTTGGGCAAAAACGCCCGCATCACCGGCACCGTGAGCGCGCATGTTTCCGAGGACCCCGAGCGGGCCGAGGGCGCTCAGGTCGGAGCCCTCAAGATCGACCGTACCGAGAACGAGAACACCTCAACGATTAACGACACCATCGGCGGCATCGTCGCCGCGGCGCTTTCCACCTGCTTTGTCGCGATCCTCCTCGAGCTCGTCTTTCCGCGCGCGACCGCCAGCGCCGCCGGCATGCTTCGTCAACGACCTACCCCTCTGTGGGTGAGCGGTCTTTTGGGCACGGTGGCCGCCGTTCCCGCCGTCCTGTTGCTCATCATCTCGATTGCAGGTCTGTCACTCGCCGGAGCTCTCATGTGCGCCGTGATCGGTATCGCTCTGGTCTCGGCGGCGTTTACGGGCACCGCGATCGCACGCATGATCGGACACAGCCAGAACCGCTACGCCATGGCCGCCGTGGGCGGTATCGCCGCGGGCGCACTCACGGCACTTCCCCTTATGGGCAGCTTTGTCAGCGGCGTAGCCTTCGTCTTTACGCTCGGCTACGTCATCCAGATCATCTGGCGCAACGCCCGCCTCAAGCCGCAGCAGGCCGCCAATACTCCGGGCCTTCCTTCCGCCTAGCCGTCAACCGCCACAAAGGGGACAGACACCTTTGCGGTGGTGCAGACCAACTCAATCCCTGTGCACCAAAAAGGGCACCGACCGCGATGGTCGGCGCCCTTTCTTGTTAGTCGCTATAAAGCTCGGCGCTTATTTGTTGACCTGACCGGCGCGGACTGCGGCCTTCTTGCGGTCGGTAGCATTGAGCAGACGCTTGCGCAGGCGGATGTTCTTGGGAGTGATCTCCACCAGCTCGTCGTCGGCGATGTACTCCAGCGCCTCCTCCAGCGAGAAGGTGCGGGGCGGCACCAGCTGGACGGAGATATCGGAGGTCGAGGAACGCTGGTTGCCCAGGTTCTTGGTACGGGCGATGTTGACGACCATGTCGCCGGCCTTGCTGCGCTCGCCCACGATCATGCCCTCGTAGCATTCGGTACCCGGCTCAACAAACAGCTGGCCGCGCTCCTGCAGCGTGCCCAGAGCGTAGGCAACGGCTTTCTCGGTGGTCATGGAGATCATGGCGCCGTTCTGGCGGTTGCCGATCTCGCCGGCATAGGGGCCGTACTCCAGGAAGGTGTGGTAGAACACGCCCTCGCCGTGAGTGACGTTCATGATGCGGTTCTTAAGACCCATGATGCCGCGGGTCGGGATCTTAAACTCGAGGTGCGTCACGATACCCGAGGTATCCATGCTCGTCATGATGCCGCCGGAGGTGCCGAAGACCTCAACGACCTTGCCCGAATACTCGTCCGGGCACTCGACGACGGCCTGCTCGACGGGCTCCATCTTATTGCCGTTCTCGTCCTTCTTAAACAGAACGCGGGGACGGCCGACCTGGAACTCAAAGCCCTCGCGACGCATGGACTCCATCAGGACGGACAGGTGCAGAATGCCGCGGCCCGAGACCTCGACGCCGCTCTTGTCCTCGAGCTCCTCGATCTTCATGGTCACGTTGTTCTCGGCCTCGTTGAACAGGCGCTCCTTGAGCTGACGGGCACCCACGATGTCGCCGTCGCGGCCGACGAGCGGGGAGGTCGAAGCCTCAAAGACGATGGACAGGGTCGGCGGGTCGATCTCGATGGGTTCGAGCTCAACGGGGTTCTCGGGATCGGTGTAGACATCGCCGATATCGGTGCGGTCGATGCCCACGACGGCGGCGATATCACCGGCGCCGACTTCCTGGCACTCGGTGCGACCCAGGTAGTCGAAAGTAAAGAGCTGCTTGACGGTAGCGGTAGCGCTGGAACCGTCGTTCTTGACGACCAGGATCTGATCGCCCTGGTGAATGGTGCCGGAGTACACGCGACCGATACCGATGCGGCCAACGAAGTTGGAGTGGTCGATGGTCACACACTGCATGGCCAGCGGGGCGTTCTCGTCAACCTCGGGCGCGGGCATGTCGTCGATGATCATATCGAGCAGCGGATACATGTCCATGTTGCCGTCGTTGGGGTCAAGGCGGGCAAAGCCATTCATGGCGCTGGCGTAGACCACGTGCTCCATGGCAAACTCAAGCTGGTCGTCGGTGGCGCCCAGGTCGGCCATCAGGTCCAGGCAGTCGTTGTAGGCCTTCTCGGGGTTGGCGCCCGGACGGTCGATCTTGTTGATGACGATCATGATCTTGAGGCCGGTGTCGATGGCGTGACGCAGCACGAAGCGGGTCTGGGGCATGGGGCCCTCAAAGGCATCGACCAGCAGCAGGGCGCCGTCGGCCATACGCAGCACGCGCTCGACCTCGCCGCCAAAGTCAGCGTGGCCCGGGGTGTCGATGACGTTGATCTTAACGTCCTTGTACTCGATAGAGATGTTCTTGGCGAGAATCGTAATGCCGCGCTCGCGCTCCTGGTCGTTAGAATCCAGGACGCGGTCCTCGACCTGCTGGTTGGCACGGAAGGCGTCCGTGGCACGCAGGAGCTTGTCGACCATCGTCGTCTTGCCGTGGTCGACGTGAGCGATGATGGCGATGTTCCTCAGATTGTCTACGCGCATGTAGTTCCCCTATCTTCTATCTATATACAACCGGCACGCGTATGCGACCCGCCCAGTAACACAACGCTCGGCGGGAATTTTGAGCCTTTTACCGAAAACTCGTTTATTTTAGCGATTTTAGATAAGAGGGGTTTCCTCGCCTGCAGGTTCAGGGTCGCTCCACATAAAACCATCGCCGGCGCCCACACCTTCGTACAGTACATATGCCGAAAAGCCGCTCTCGAGCGTCGTCTCAAAGAAACTCACAAGCAGGGCGTCATGGTAGCCGCCATCAATTTCGACACAACCGGTGTAGCCGATGGCGTAACGGGCGATGCGACCCAGGCCCTCGTCCTTAAGGCCCATCTTGTGCTCGGAGATAAAGTTGGTGGCAGCCTCGAGGCATGCCTCCTCGCCGTCCTCGTCGAGTGCCGCCAGATAGCGGTTGGACGCGGCGTCTTCGATCGCAACGACAACACCGGGGTTCTCACCAGCGGCCAGGTCGTCTAAAAATGCCCCGATGAGGTCGCACACCATGGCGTCGAGCTCGGCGGAGACGTTTCCGGCGTCCTGCATATCCTGTGCCATTTTTAGACCTTCCCATCGAGTCCGGCGTCGTTACATCTCTTGTGCCTCGGCAGCGATCTCGGCGGCGGCGTCGCGGGCGCGCATCATATCGGCGGCGCGCTTATCGAGTACCTTGATCTGGTTGGTCAGCATCACGGCATCGACCACGCCCCAGATGACCAAGCCCATCGAAATCGAAAACCCAAGCGCACCAACTGTACCACGAAGGCGCGAGGAGATTGCCGCGACAAGTGCGGAGACGGCAACCATCTTGATAAAGGAGGCACGGCGCTCGCGAAGCGTACGGGCCTGCGTCACATAGGCGATGCGTGCGGCCTCGGATGCCTCCGAGCGCATCTGGGCCTCGCGGGCAATGGCGGCGGCTTCGGCTGAAACGCCGCGACCCATCAGTGCATACTCCGTCTCATGGCTACTCGTCATTTAAAAATCATCGGGCGAGAGCGTATGGACGAACTCGTCGAACTTCTCAAATTCCTGCTCATCATCGACTTCCTCGGCAACCGGAGAGACGGTCCCCAGGCGGTTCATGATGTCGTCCTCAACAAACATGGGAGCATTGCTGCGCACGGCGAGGGCGATGGCATCGCTCGGACGCGCATCGATCCTATGCTCGTTGCTGTCGGCCAAAACGACGACCGTCGCGTAGAACACGGGAGGCTCGGCACGGACAATCTCGATGCGCTCGAGTTTTGCATCCAGGGCATCAAGCGTATCGAGCAGCAGGTCATGGGCAATCGGGCGCTCGGCACGACCGCTGTCGATACCACGGCTAATAGCCGCAGCCTCAAAGGAACCAGTTTGGATAGAAAGGGAGCGCAGCGGCGCAGGGGAGTCCGATTTGCTGCAGCGCTCGCGAAGTACGATAAGCGATGGCACGGGACCGGCGGCCATGACGATGGTCTCTATGTCGACACGAACCATGGAACACCTCCGGTACGTAGCGGTTAACACGCGGCGCCTTCGCCGCATTGAATAGCTATACTACCCAATCTTTCGCACAGCACACAAAACCAAAATGAGTTTTATCACACACAAGAAAAAAGCCCCGAGGCCATGCCTCGAGGCTCTTCACAGTTTTGATGGTGGACCTGACAAGATTCGAACTTGTGACCTCCCGGTTATCAGCCGGACGCTCTAACCAACTGAGCTACAGGTCCATCATGGTGGAGGTTAGGGGGATCGAACCCCTGACCTCAGGCTTGCAAAGCCCGCGCTCTCCCAGCTGAGCTAAACCCCCACGGAGACAGTAATAAACACCCCAGCGGCGACTCGGCTCTCGCTGGGGTGTTTATTGCGAAAGAAAGTGGTGGACCTGACAAGATTCGAACTTGTGACCTCCCGGTTATCAGCCGGACGCTCTAACCAACTGAGCTACAGGTCCATCGCGCAAGGGATATATTAGACGAGTCGTTACGCGCGCGTCAACAACTTTTTTGAAAATCTTTGGAGGGTGTTCGCCCCGGCCGCACGGCGGCATGTGAAGTCGCCTGCTCGGACAGTCCTAACTCGCGCAGAGAGCACATTAAGTGCTCTCTGGCTCGTGCGGAACTCGCGATCGACTTCACATGCCGCCGTGCGGCCGGGGCGAACGCGAGTCCCGAGGTTTTCAAAAAAGCGGTCGGCGCGCAGTGCGCCGACCGCCGATATATGGGGTCTGATATTTTCTACCAGCTAGGGCCTCTTACTCGTCAAGGAGATCTTCTGGCATGTCGTTGCCATCGCCTAGATCGACTGGGGTTTCTTCGGGGGCAGAGCCATCTTCTGTGGCTTCGCCTTCGGGCTTCTCCTTGGCGGCTGTCATGCGGGCTACGGCGCATACGCGGTCGTTGTCGTCGACGGTCATCATCTTGACGCCCTGGGTGGCTCGGCCGGTCTGGCTAATCTCATCGGTCTTGACGCGAATGACCGTCGCGCCTTCCGTCACGATGAACAGCTCGTGCTGCGGACCCACCGTCTTCATGGCCGCGAGGTTTCCCTTACGCTCGGTCATCTGGATGGTGTAGACGCCCTGACCGCCGCGGTTCTGCTCCGGATAGTCCGCGACCGGCGTGCGCTTGCCGTAGCCGCGCTCGGTGATGACAAACAGGTCGCCGTTGCCGTTGGTAACCTCCATACCCAAAACGCTCACGCCGTCCTTCATGCTAATACCGCGAACGCCGCTGGTGTCGCGTCCCGTGGCGCGAACCTGGTCCCCGGGGAACATGATCGCCTTGCCTGCAGTAGTGGCCAGGATGATCTTGTCGCCCTCGCGCACACGGCGCACGGCGAGCAGCGCGTCGTCGTCCCTCAGGTTGATGGCGATCAGGCCATCACGGCGGCTGCGGTCGTAAGCGCTCATCACGGTCTTCTTGACCATGCCGCTCTTGGTGGCAAACATCAGGTACTCGTCGGCGGGGAACTCGCGACAGCTGATGACGCTCGCGATCTTCTCGCCTTCCTCAAAGGGCAGCAGGTTGACGATCGCGGTGCCGCGCGCCTGGCGCGTACCCACCGGCAGCTCGTGCACCTTCAGGCGGTAGACCTTGCCCTTGCTCGAGAAGAACAGCACGTACTCGTGCGTGGATGCGATAAACATCTCGTCGATAACGTCGTCCTCTTTAAGGTTGACGCCCGACACGCCCTTGCCGCCGCGCTTCTGGGCGCGGTAGGCAGCCACCGGGATGCGCTTCACGTAGCCGGTGTGGGTGATGGTCACGACCATGTCCTCGTCGGCGATGAGGTCCTCGACATCCAGATCCTTTTCGACATGGCTGATCTCGGTGCGGCGTTTGTCGCCGAATTTTTTCGAAATCTCGCGCATCTCCTCCTTGATGACGCCCAGGATCTTCTCCTCATGCGCCAGCAGGTCCTCGTAGTAGGCGATGGCGCGGCGCAGACCGTCCAGCTCTTCCTGGATCTTGTCGCGCTCCAGGCCAGTCAGGCGGCGCAGCTTCATCTCGAGGATGGCCGTGGTCTGCTCGGGCGTAAAGCCAAAGCGCTCGATCAGGCGGCCGCTTGCCTCGGAGTCGGTCTGCGAGGAACGGATAATGCTGATGACCTCGTCGATATGGTCGAGAGCCATCAGATAGCCCTCGAGGATATGGGCGCGCGCCTGGGCCTTCTTAAGGTCAAAGCGGGTGCGGCGGGTGACGACGTCAACCTGGTGGTCGATGTAGTGCTGCAGCATCTCGCGCAGGCTCAGGCATTTGGGAACGCCGTTGACGAGCGCCAGGTTGTTGGCGCCAAAGGTCGTCTGTAGCGAGGTGTACTTATACAGGTTGTTGAGCACGACCTGCGGAATGACGCCCTTCTTGAGCTCGATGACCAGACGGATGCCCTTTTGGTTGGACTCGTCGCGCATGTCCGAGATGCCCTCGATGCGCTTGTCGTTCACGAGCTGGGCGATCTTCTCCTGCAGGGTGCCCTTGTTGACCATGTAAGGGATCTCGGTAAAGACCAGGCGGCTGCGGCCGGTCTTGGTGGATTCCACGTGGGCCTTGGCTCGCACGGTAATGGAGCCGCGACCGGTCTCGTAGCTCTGCCTAATGCCGGCGCTGCCCATGATGATGGCACCGGTGGGGAAGTCCGGACCGGGCATGATCTGCATAAGCTCGTCGACGGTGGCGTCGGGATTGTCGATCAGGTAGCAGGTGGCCTCGATCGCCTCGGTGAGGTTATGCGGGGCGATATTGGTGGCCATGCCGACGGCGATGCCCTGGCTGCCGTTGACCAGCAGGTTGGGAAAGCGCGCGGGCAGCGCCACGGGCTCGGCGAGCGACTCGTCGTAGTTGGGCTGCCAGTCGACGGTATCCTTTTGCAGGTCGCGCAGCAGCTCCATGGCAGGCTTTGCCAGGCGGCTCTCGGTATAACGCATGGCCGCCGCGCCGTCGCCATCGATGTTGCCGAAGTTGCCGTGGCCATCGATGAGCGGTGTGCGCATGGAGAACCACTGCGCCAGACGAACCATGGCCTCGTAAACCGCGGAGTCACCGTGCGGATGGTACTTGCCGATAACTTCGCCGACCGTCCAGGCCGACTTCTTATGCGGGCGGTTGGGGTAGATGCCGCTCTCGTTCATGGCGTACAGGATGCGGCGGTGCACCGGCTTTAGGCCGTCGCGCACGTCCGGCAGGGCGCGCGCCGTGATGACCGACATCGAGTACTCGATGAACGACTGCTTCATCTCGCGGCCGAACTCCGAAATCTGGAGCTGACCGCCGTTGATATCCTCGCCGGCCGAGGCGCCGCGGTCGACCGCACCGAAGCTCTCCTCGAGCTCGGCGTCGTCATCCTCATCCTCTTCATCCTCGGCGTCGGGGTTATAGGAATTCGGATCGCCGTCCTCGCCCTGCTCAGCGCGGGCGAGCAGGCGCTTCAGATCATCGGGCATGCCGGCGTCGCCGGCCTCGTCCACACCCTCGTTGTTGTTGATATCGTCTGCCACGTTACCTCCTCTTAAGCGTCAAGGAACCGAGCATCATGCGCATGCTTTTCAATGTACTCGCGGCGATAGCCGACCTCGGAACCCATGAGCTCGCGCACGGCGCGGTCCGCCACCACGGCGTCCTCGATCGACACGCGCTGCAGGATACGGGTCTTGGGGTCCATCGTCGTCGAGGCAAGCTGCTTGGGGTCCATCTCGCCCAGGCCCTTGTAGCGCTGAACGGTATAGCCCTTGCGCTTCTTGGTGATCTTGCCGTCCTTGGCCTTGCCGTCCTCGTCGTTGTCGTCGGGGTTCAGGCCCAGGCTCTGAATGGTGTCGCGCAGAATCTCGTCTTCGGGCTGGCGGCCGTTGGGATACACGTAATGGATCTTGTTGCGTACCTTAATGCCAAAGATGGGCGGGCAGGCAACATAGACATAGCCGGCATCGATCAGCGGGCGCATGTACTTGTAGAAGAACGTCAGCAGCAGGATGCGGATATGCGCACCGTCAACGTCTGCATCGGTCATGATGATGATCTTGTGGTAGCGCGCCTTGCTGATATCGAAGTCGCCACCGTCGCCGGCGCTCGTCGTGACGCCGCAGCCGATCGCGGTGATCAGGGATTGGATGGTGTCGCTCGAGAACGCGCGGTGGTCACCCACGCGCTCGACGTTCAAAATCTTGCCGCGCAGGGGCAGAATCGCCTGGATGTCTCGGCGACGGCCGTCCTTGGCCGAACCGCCTGCCGAGTCGCCCTCTACGATAAAGAGCTCGGTCAGCTCGGCATCGCGTACCGAGCAGTCGGCGAGCTTGCCGGGCAGCGACGCCGTCTCGAGCAGGCTCTTGCGGCGGGTCGCCTCGCGCGCCTTGCGGGCGGCGTTGCGGGCCTTGCATGCCTGCTGGGCCTTCTTGACGATCTCGCGGGCGGGTTTGGGATGCTCCTCCAGATAATCGGTCAGCCCATCGGTCACGATCTTGAGCGTGAGCGCGC
The DNA here is from genome assembly GCA_025757745.1 of Coriobacteriaceae bacterium. Classification (NCBI taxonomy): domain Bacteria; kingdom Bacillati; phylum Actinomycetota; class Coriobacteriia; order Coriobacteriales; family Coriobacteriaceae; species Coriobacteriaceae bacterium. Next base: position 65,389 of record CP107217.1, on the reverse strand, counting down.
GCATGTAGGAGCTGCCGAGCTTGGCCTTGGTTTGGCCCTCAAACTGCGGGTCGGGCAGCTTGACCGAGATGACGGCCGAAAGCCCCTCGCGCACGTCGTCGCCGCTCAGGTTGGCCTCCTTCTCTTTGAGTAGGTTCTGCTTGCGAGCGTAATCGTTGATCACGCGGGTGAGAGCGGTGCGGAAACCCTCGAGATGCATGCCGCCCTCGGGGGTGTAGATGTCGTTGGCAAACGACATGACGTTCTCGCCGTAGCCGGCATTCCACTGCAGGGACACCTCGACCTCGCCCATCTTGGTCACGGGCGCATCCGGATCCGACTTGCCCTCGATATAGATGGGCTCCTTGAAGGCCTCGGGAACGTCTTTGCCGTCGTTGAGGAACTTGACGAAGTCGATGATGCCGCCCTCGTAGCAGAACTCCTCCACGTGGGGAGTCGCCTCGCGCTCGTCGGTCAGCACAATCTTTAGATTCTTATTGAGGAACGCCGTCTCCTGCAGACGGTTGTGCAGCGTATCGAAATCGTAGACACAGGTCTCGAAAATCTCGTCGTCGGGCCAGAAGCTGACGGTGGTACCCGTCGAATCCGAGGTGCCCACGACCTCCATCTTCTTGACGGTCTTGCCGCGCGAGAACTCCATCTCGTAGACGCTGCCATCACGGCGCACCTGCACGACCACGCGCTTGGACAGTGCGTTGACGACGGAGATGCCCACGCCGTGCAGTCCGCCCGAGACCTTGTAGGCCGAGTTATCGAACTTACCGCCGGCGTGCAGGATCGTCATAACGACCTCGAGCGTCGGGATCTTTTTGATGGGATGCTCGTCGACGGGGATGCCTCGCCCGTTGTCGACGACCGTGATGGAGTTGTCGGCGTGGACCGTCACGTGAATCTCGGTGCAGAAACCGGCCATGGCCTCGTCAACGGAGTTGTCAACGATCTCCCACACCAGGTGATGCAGGCCGCTGGCGCTCGTCGAGCCGATATACATGCCCGGGCGCTTACGAACGGCCTCGAGACCTTCGAGAATCTTAATCTCGCCGCCATCGTAATCGTTTTCGTTTGCCACACGTCCTCCTTCAGCTAAGAAAATGTGTACAGCCTTACTAGTTTATCGTAAAAAATACCCTCGGGAGCGAGGGTATTTGGCTCTACAAGGCCACCAGATGCGATTTAAGGCTCTTTCTTGCTTTGCACGCCCTTGGCCCACTCGGCACTAGCTCTCATGGCATTCTCGAGGGCCTCGCGCAGTTTTTGATCTTCGATGGGCGCCACTTGGCGCTCAATCTCGCCGCGTTCGGCCTCACTGAGATCGGCGTGCGGAGCCGGCGGGCGCTCGGTCACGGCTGGGCGCAGGCGCTCCTTGGCAGCCGGCGGCGTGTGACCGGGCGCGGTCGTTTTGAACACCAGGCCGTCCACATGCGCGCCGGCCCGCTCCATGCGTGCCCGGATGATCTCGCGCAGCAGCGTCATCTCCTGCGTCCACGAGGGCGAATCGAGATACACCAGCAGCTCATTGGACTCGGGCAGGTAGCGCAGGCCCGTCACGTGGCGTCCCTCGCGCGTGCCCGAGCACACCGCATTCCAGGCGCGATAGACCGCACGAGATTCCTCTGCAGCCTCCATTTGCGCGCGGCGCTCAGGTGTCGCGGCCGCCAGGATGCGCTGACGCTCGGCATCCAAAAAGCCGCCAAAGGCAACCGTTCCGTTCTCGCGCTCGTAATTAGCACGTCTCACCCATGCTCACCACCTTGGCTCGATCAAGCAGGTCATCGGTAAAATACCCCAGATTGGTGGTGGTTATGACCGTCTGGATATCATCACCGATCAGCTGCAGAAAAGCGCCTCGCCGCCCGGCATCGAGCTCGCTCATCACGTCGTCCAAAAGCAGCAGTGGCGCGGTGCCCAGGATATCGCGCGCCACGGCCACTTCTGCCACCTTCCAGGCAAGCACCAGCGTTCGCTGCTGGCCCTGGCTGGCAAATGAACGGGCCGATCGGCCCGCGACGGAAAACTCAATCTCGTCGCGATGCGGACCCACAAGCGTCACGCCGCGGCGCATCTCCTCATCGGCACGCTCATCGAGGGCCGCGAGCATATGCTCGTATGCCCAGTCCTTAAGTTCCTCGCGCCCCTCGGTTTGAGGTAAATCCCCCAGTGTGGATACATAGGACACGCCTGCGTCCTCGCCGGACGCCACCTGCCCATACGCGGCGCGCACATGGCCCGCCAGTCGGTCGAGCAGGGCCAAACGATGCACGAGCAGGGCTGACCCGGCGCGGGCGATGGAGTCATTCCACGCACCGAGCATCTCGCGGCAGCACCAGGTCTCCTTGAGCAGGGCGTTGCGCTGCGTCACGCAACGCCCGTAGGTGCTCACCAGGTCGGCGTAACGGGCGCTCAGTTGCACGCCAAAGTCATCGAGGGCGGCGCGGCGCACGCTGGCGCCGCGCTTGACCATATCCAGATGATCGGGGCAAAACAGCACGCTCGGCATAACCCCGCGCACGCCGGCAGCCGAGCACCTCTTGCCGTTACGGCTAAACGAGCGCTTGCCGTCCTCAACACCCAGCCCCATATCGAGCACGCGGCCATCGCCCTCGAGCCTCAACGCGAGCCTGCACGAGCCCGTGCCGTCGTGCACGAGCTCGGTAGCGGTGGGATGCCTAAACGAGGCGCCGCTCGTCAAAAGCTGCAGCGCCTCTATGAGGTTGGTCTTTCCCGCCGCGTTGGGTCCCGCAAGCACCGTCACGCCTTCGTCCAGGTCAAGACGGTAGCTATCGAAACTGCGGTAGCGCGCGACGGAAAGGTTGCGGGCAAACATGGTCATGGCGCAGCGCTAGATGCGAACCGGCATGACCAGGTACAGATAGTTGATCTTGTCGTAGGACTTAAAGATACCCGCCTGCGAGTAGCTCTTGAGCTCCAGCGTGATCTCCTTCTCCTTGGATAGGGCATTGAGGCAACCAAAGATGTAGTGGTAGTTAAAGGCGATGGTGCCCGACTCGCCCTCGGCCTCGACATCGATTGTCTCCTGCGCCAGATCCTGGTCATTGGAGATGGAGGACAGGCCCATCTGGCCGTTCTCGACATCGATCTCGAACTTGACTGCGGGGTTCGCGCTCGCGATGACCGCCACGCGCTTGAGGGCGGCATTAAAAGCCGCCACGTCGATCTTGACGCTCGTCACGCACGAATCGGGGATGAGCTGCTTGTAGTTGGGATACACACCCTCGATACGACGCGACACGTAGGTGGTGTTGCCGGCCTCAAAGACAACCTGGGTGTCGGTGGCACCGATCATGATGGTCGCCTGGCTGGCCATGATGCTCAGGGCGTCGTTGAAGGCGTCAGCCGGGACGTTGAGCTCAAAGGACCCCTCGAGCGTCGAGGTCTCGACCTGGGTGTCGCATACGGCCAGGCGGAAGGAGTCGGTTGCCACCAGGCGCACGGTGTTGTTCTCGACCTTCATATGCACGCCTCCCAGGATGGGACGGGCCTTATCGGTCGAAGTGACGCGCCATACGCGCCCGACCATCTCGGACAGGATGTCGGTCGGGAGCTCCACTGCGCTCTCGATAGCATAGGCAGGGAACTCGGGAAAATCGTTGGCGTCGAGCGTGTTGAGGCGGAAGGAGCTCTTCTCGCATCCGATCAGTACCTGACGCTCCGAGAGCTCAAAAGTAACCGGGGCATCGGGAAGGGTCTTCGTGATGTTCGAGAGCATCTTGCAGGGAATCACCATCTCGCCCTCTTCTTCCACATGCGCGGCAATGCGATGACGAATCGAGATGGTGTAGTTTGAGGTTTGGAATTCCAAGATGCCGTCCTGCGCCTTAACGAGCACGCCCGACAGGATGGGAAGGGTAGATGCCGAAGCGACGCCTTTCATAACGACGCCGATGGCTTGCGTGAGCGAGCTTTGGCTGACGGTGAACTTCATCTTTTAATACCTTTCTATAGATATAAATATCTTAATAATAGTAATAGCACTGACGAAACTGTTGATTACTTCCAAAAGCGCTGGTCAACCCCAAAAAGAGAATCGACAGCACCCTGTGCGCAACCGACCGCGTTTTCCACGTTCAAAACCTGCGGAAAACTTTTCGTCGCCTTGGGGTGAGTTTTAGACACGTTATGCCCGGCGTTTCGACAAGTTTTCAACAGATGTCTCTATTTCCCTACGAGCGCAGTGTAATTTTATCTCGTAGCGACTTGAGGTCCTCGGTTACGGTGCGGTCTTCCTGAATCATCTTCTGAACCTTTTTGTAGCTCGTGCTGACGGTCGAGTGGTTGCGGTTGCCAAACTCCGCGCCCACCGCCGTGGTCGTCATCTCGCACATCTCGATGGCCAGATAGATGGCGATATGACGGGCTTTGGCTATGTTGGCGTTGCGCCGCGGTCCGATAAGCTCCTCGTGCGTCACGCCGTATTGCTCCTCGATGACAGACTGGACCGTCTGCACGTTGATCTTCTTGGCCGACGTATCGAAGTATTGGCTTGCGATGGCGTCGATGTCGTCGAAGCTGAGCTCGCTGCCCTCGCGTTCGCGGTCTCCTGCCTCGCCGGCGCAGCGTTCGCAGAAGCTCTCGAGTTCGCGGATGTTGGTTCCCGACACCTCCGCCATGTGTTTAAAATGATCGTCGGTCAGATGCCCGCCATCGCCGCCATAGGCCGCCAGCAGCGAGTCGTCACCCGCCTCGGGCGTGGTGGCTATCGTGTTCTCGTAGTAACGCTGCAAGATCTTGTATTTCATCTCGTAGCTGGGCTCCGCCACCAAACAGAGCATACCGGCGTTAAAGCGGCTGGTCAGGCGTTCGTCCATGCTCAGGTCTTTGGGTGCGCGGTCGGCTGCGATGACGACTTTTTTGTTATTGCGGATAAACTCGTCCATGAGCTGGAAAAAGTAGTCCACGCTTGCGCGCTTGCCGATGATGTTTTGAATGTCGTCGATAATGAGCACGTCCACGCCGTGGTATGCCTGCATGATGGGGGCGTTGCTCTTCTTTTGGCGGTCGAACTCCGTCATCAGGTCATCGAGGTACGCCTGCGAGTTGGCGTACTTCACCTTGATCTCGGGCGACTTTTCGGCGAGCTCGTTTTTGATGGCGAGCAGCAGGTGGGTCTTGCCCAGCCCCGATTTGCCATAGATGAACAGGGATGTGCATGTGCCGCGTTCGTCCGCGAGTGCGGCAAACTTGAGAGCCGAGCGATAGGCATGGCTGTTTTCGGGGCCGTAGACAAAGTTTTCGAAGGTGAATTTTGAGTTGGCCGCGAGCGGCGCGCCATCGGTGTTCTGCTCGACCGGTGCCGCAGCTACGGGGGCGCTCGTGGGCGATGTTGAGGCTGGTTTTGCGCTTTTTGCAGGCGCCCCGCCTTTCATCTGGTCCATCATGCGGCGGAAATCGTCGGCTGAAAGCGTGTTTTTGATTGCGATGCCCGAATCCTCGCCCGGCGTTGCGTCGTGCGAGATAGGCATGTGTGTGGCTGCGGGCATGGGGGTTGCCGACGTCGAGGCGGCGGGCATGGTTTCACGGGAAACATCGCCGATTTGATGCTCGGGAGTCGACACTGCGGCGGCAGCTGGCGCCGCCGGGGGGACGACGGGTGCCGCAGACACGGCGTTATCGGCCGCGGAGCCCTGCGGTGCCACGATGTTGAGCGCAATCGGCGCAAAGGCAATCTCTTCCAGGTATGCCTCGATGGTCGGCTGATGTTTTTTAAGCTGAGCGATGGCGAATCGTGAGGGGGCCTCAATCGTCAAGGTGTCCTCGGTTAGGCTCACGGCGCGCGATTGCCCTAGCATGTTGATGAGGCGCGCATCTTGGCCGTCGCGCTGGCAAAAGGCGATGGCATCCCCCAGGATGATGCTTGCTTCCTCGTCCACTGTCTCTCCCGTTCCTTAATCTCGAGCCCGCACGCGAGCGCTTCCGATTTCGGTCAGATGATATTTCTGCCCATGTTTGATTACCAAGCCCGCCTGCGCTAAATCGTTGAGCGTGCGCGACCAGGTGGGTGCGGAGTTTCCAAACGCTCGCGCCAAGTCCGTTGCGCCACACTCTTGATGTTGGGCCAGATACCCTAATGCGGCGTTGCCGCGCTCGCCTACAAACACGTCCGACTGCGGTTGTGCGTATTGATTCGCCGCATTAGGATACATCATTTGAGCTGCTGGTTGTTGAGAACTCTGCATGGGTGGCATCTGCTGTTGAAAACTTTGCGGCCACTGTTGGTAAGGCTGCGGGGGCATCTGCTGGGCCCAAGGGTTAAATTGCCCCTGTGGCATCTGCTGATACGGCTGCTGGTACCCCTGGGGATACTGTTGAGGATACGGCTGGGCGTATCCCTGCTGCGGCATATATTGGGGAGGATACCCTTGCGGGTACGGTTGGTAGCCCATTTGCGGGACGTTTGGCATGGCCGCCGTCTGCTGAACGGCGCCTGTGTCCAGATCTGCCGAGCCTATGCCCTCCGGCATGTTTTGCGCCGTGTGGCCCAGTAATACCTGGGGATCTTGCGCGGGAAAAGCTCCAGGCTGCTGCATGCGCGCCACGGGTTGCTGCATCTGCTGTGCCGTCATGGGCTGCTGTGCAAACGTGCTGGGTAGGGCGTATGCCGGCTGCTCCGTCTCGGGGCGTACGGCGGCCCCTCGTCCTCCGGCACGCTCGATTTCCTGCACGCGCTTGGGGTTCAGACTTACCGTGACCACGGTGCCGTTGCCCATGTTGTCCTCGATGGATACGGCGCCGCCGGCGTTTTCCAGGTACTCCTGCACCATGGGAAACCCGGCTCCGGTTCCTCGGATGTATCGCTTCATGTTGCTGTTTGCGCTGGTAACGCCAAAGTCGAACGCGCGCTCCTTGTCATCGATCCCCGGTCCCTGGTCTGCGAATCGGATGGTATCGCCGCCGTCCAGGATCGAGATGATGGGCTCTGCAAAGTGGGCGTGGATAAAGTTTTCGACAATCTCGCGGATAACCATGAGCGAGATGTGTCCGCCCTGTTCTTTCATGCACTGGTAGACGGTGTTGGTTGTCTCTTCCAGATAGGTGCGCACGTCCTTCGGTTCGATGACGATGACGCGCGGCGTCGACAGCATGTCGTCATAGACCGCGATACGTGCGGCATACATGGCGGCCTGTGCTTCCGCAGCGGTCTGCTCTTCCTCGCCACGCTTTTCGCGCACGCCGGTGATGTGCTCGTTGTCGGGTGCCGGGTCTCCGGAATCGACCATGGTGTAAAAGTCGTCAGACATGCCGCTCGCAATCTTTCAAAAGGTTTCGAACAAATAGTAGCTCACCGTGCAATGTTTCTCATCTTTCGACAACTTTTCAAAACCTGTTGAAAACTTTGGAAAACTGGCGAAAAGTTCTCAACATTGCCAACATGACCTGTTGAAAACTCGATGAAATATCGTGAAAAGTTGCCGTACCTCGCAAATTTCAGTTGGGCTTATGGGGGAACCGTGTGAACTACGCAACCTTTTACCTTTGATTTCTTGACATTCGAACGTTGATTTCCCTACAATCTTCAAGCTCACGTGTCTATATCTGCGTCCGCGCTCCCGCGGACACTCGAAATGCAGCAGGAGGAACTTAAGATGAAGCGTACGTATCAGCCTAATAAGCGTAAGCGTGCCAAGACCCATGGCTTCCGTGCCCGTATGGCCACCAAGGGTGGTCGTGCCGTGCTCGCCCGTCGCCGCGCCAAGGGCCGCAAGCGTCTCACTGTCTAGCAGCGATACACACATCTCGCATGAAGACTATTAAGTCTCGGCAAGATTTCGAGCATGTGTTCAGTCAGGGGCGTCGTTTCAATCACCCTCTGATTCGAATGACCATATGTGAATCGGTTGGCGAAGGCGACTCCGGAAGGGTCGCCTTCGTTGGTGCTAAACGGCTCGGTTGTGCAGTTGTGCGCAACCGTTCTAAGCGTGTGATGCGCGAGGCCGCCCGCAGCTGCGGATTTCCCGTTGCGGGTTATGACATCATCTTGTTCGCGACTCCCAAGACGAGGATTTCCTCGCCGCAGGAGATGGACAAGGCATTGCGTTCGCTTATGAAACGCGCCGGCGTTGCCGGGGAGGAGCGATGAGCAATCACGTTTTGCGACGTGTTGCCATCGCTCCTATTCGCATATATCAACAGGTTATTTCGCCCTTATTACCTGATGCCTGCATTTATTACCCAACGTGCTCGCAATATGCCGTTCAGGCGATTGAGAAGTACGGTGTTTTGAGAGGCTGCTGGCTTGCCGTGAGGCGCATCGCTCGCTGCAATCCCCTGCACGTCGGCGGCTATGACCCTGTGCCCTAGTTGGCACTCGCTATCGGAGGAAAACTTACATGTGGGATTGGATCGTTAACATCCTTTTCGAGCTGCTCAAGCTCATCCAAACCTTTGCGGTCGACTGGGGCCTGTCCATCATCATCCTGGTGGTCATCATCCGTCTGCTGCTGACGCCGCTCATGCTCAAGTCGACAAAGTCGACGGCGCGCATGCAGGTGCTGCAGCCCAAGATGCTCGAGATCCAGGAGCGCTACGCTGACGATCCCCAGCGTCAGGCCGAGGAGATGCAGAAGTTCTACAGCGAGAACAAGTTCAACCCCATGGCTGGTTGTCTGCCGCTGTTGATCCAGATGCCTGTCCTGTTCGCCCTGTTTACGCTGCTGCGTAACCTGCCGAACTACTTTAGCGACGGCACGTTCTCGTTCTTCAACATCTTGCCCGACCTTACCACCACGCCGAGCGCTTCCTTTGCCGATGGCTTTATGGTTGCGCTGCCTGCGCTGGTTTGCCTGATTCTCTTCGCCGTCTTGACCCTGATTCCGCAGCTGTATATGTCGCGTAATCAGACTGGTCAGCAGGCCCAGAGCATGCGCATAATGGCCGTCGTGATGACCGTCATGATGCTTTGGATGGGCTGGAGCCTGCCCGTCGGCGTTCTGCTGTACTACGACGTGTCTTCCGCCTGGCAGGTTGTCCAGCAGATCTTCGTGACGCAGAAGGTTATCGATAAGGCCAAGGCCGATGAGGAAGAGCGTCTTAAGAATGCTCCGCTGCAGGTCGAGGTTACTCGTCGCGAGAAGAAGCCGCGCCCGCACAAGAAAAAGTAGTGGGACATTATTCTTATTTAGGTACCTAACTTTTGGAGTTCGTTATGTCTGAAGAGATCGTCGAGGATATGCTTGAGGAGGTTGCCCCGCAGGTCGCGGGCGATTATCCCGAGATTGCACAGCGTTACAAGGCTGGTGAAGAGCTGACCGATGAGGAGCTCGACACCATTGCCGATGTGGCTATTTCCATTCTGCGTTCCATCCTTTCGCACTTCGATGCGGCGAACTCTCCCATCGATGAGTATGAGGGCGATGAGGGTGAGTTGATTCTGGACGTAACCGCTCCGGATCTTGCTGTTCTCATTGGTCGTCACGGACGTACCCTCGATGCCCTTCAGGTTATGTTCTCGCTGCTGGTGAGCCGCAAGCTTGGCTTTAGGTATCCGGTCGTCGTCGACGTTGAGGGTTATAAGAGCCGTCGACAGGACAAGGTTGCATCTATGGCCCAGTCCGCCGCCGAGCGTGCTATTCGCACTCATAAGAGTGTTTCCCTGCCGCCCATGAATGCCTATGAACGTCGACTGGTCCATATTGCCCTTCGTGGCAACGATGCTGTCGACACACACTCTGAGGGCTCTGATCCCGATCGCCATGTTGTGATTGTTGCTCGATAAGCTTCTCGAGTCTATGCTAAGGGGACGTGGTTTCCACGTCCCCTTTTTTTGTCAAAAGTTCTTGATACACTGATTTTTGTCAGAAAGGAGTCGTCTTGTTTGTGTTATCTGATGAGCAGGCAAGCCAAATGCTGAGCCGTCTAATTTCGTATTGTAAAGACTATTCTTTGAAGGTCTCCGACGATAGCCTTCGTGTCTGTATCCAGCATCTTGATCTTGTTCTGGAGTCCAATAAGACTACCAATCTAACGCGCATCCTGAATGTTGATGATGCAGCCGTCCTTCATATTCTTGACTCACTTGTTTTGCTACCCTATATTGATAAAGCTCCTGAAGGCGCTTTGCTTGATATGGGTACCGGCGCTGGTTTTCCAGGTGTTCCATTGACCATTGCGAGTGGTCGTAAAGCGGTGTATATCGATTCGGTTGGCAAGAAAGTTGATGCTGTTAATTCCTTTGTTAAGGAGCTTGGCCTTAAGCATGCTCATGCCGTTCACGTTCGTCTTGAGGAATATGCCCGAACTCATAAGAAGCAATTTGCAGTTGTGACCGCCCGTGCGCTCGCGCCATTACCGGTTCTCGTTGAGTATGCCTCTCCTTTTCTAAAAGATGGTGGCCTCTTTGTTGTTACAAAGGGGAATCCCTCGGATAAGGAGCTTCAATCGGGTCTTGCTGCTGCAAAGATATGTGGCTTTACCACTCTCATGACAGACGATCTCGATTTGCCGAATGGTCTGGGTCACCGCGAATTTATTATCCTTAAAAAGACTCGTCAGGCATCAGTTTCTCTTCCGCGTGCTAATGGTATGGCAAAAAAGAATCCGCTTGCCTAGATGTTTCACGTGAAACATAATGGATAGTGACGAGTCGATATGTTTCACGTGAAACATAGCAGTCGATGTCGAATCGGAATGTTTCACGTGAAACATCCTCCGTTTGACAGCTTTAATACACACAAGGAGGGACCGTGGGATTTCGCGACGTTAAGCGTTCTAAGAGCGCAAAAGACACGCGCATCATTGCTATCATCAACCAAAAAGGCGGCGTAGGTAAGTCCACCACAGCTGTAAATCTTGCAGCAGCGTTGGGTGAACTGGGCCGAAAAACATTAATTGTCGATTTTGACCCGCAAGGAAATAGCACGAGCGGTTTTGGAATCGAGAAAGAAGAGCTCAATCACTGTATCTATGATGCATTGCTGAACGATGTCCCGGCAGAATCACTCATTCTTGATACAAATTGCAGTAAGGTATTTGTAATTCCGGCTACTATTCAGCTTGCGGGTGCGGAAATCGAACTTGTCAGTGCGATTGCCCGCGAGACTCGCTTAAAGGATCTGCTTGAGCCTGTTCAGGATGAGTTTGATTTTATATTTATCGACTGTCCGCCATCGCTTGGTTTGCTAACCATTAATGCGTTAACAGCTGCGGACAGTGTTTTGATTCCTATTCAGTGCGAATACTACGCACTTGAAGGTGTTACAAAGCTGCTTGAATCGATGAAAATGGTTAAAACGCGCCTGAATAAGAGCCTTGATACTTATGGCGTGCTTATGACTATGTACGATTCGCGCACATCGCTTTCGAACCAGGTTGTGGAAGAGGTTCAATCGTACTTTGGCAACAAGGCATTCAAGACCTTGATTCCACGTACAGTTAAAATTTCAGAAGCACCGTCGTTCGGTGAGCCTGTAATTACCTATGCGCCACAGAATAAGGGTGCAAAGGCGTATATGAACCTTGCTAAAGAGGTGATTAAGCGTGCCTGGTCCTAAGAAGCGCGGCGGCTTGGGTCGTGGTCTCAACGCACTGGTCTCGGAAGCTGAATATGAGACTGGTGGATCTGCAACATCAGCATCAAATGCCGCTTCAGAAACTAAACTTCCAATCGAAGATATCATTCCGAACCCAAATCAGCCACGAATTCATTTCAATGAGACTGAACTTCGCGAGCTGAGTGAGTCAATCCAGGAGCACGGCGTTCTGCAGCCGCTTCTTGTGCGCAAGCACGGTAACGGTTATGAGATTATTGCGGGTGAACGCCGTTATCAGGCTTCAAAGCTTGCTGGCCTTGAAGAGCTCCCCGTCATCATTAAGGACGTTGATGATGAGGAAATGCTCGCACTCGCGCTGATTGAAAACCTTCAGCGCTCTGACCTTAACCCCGTCGAAGAGGCTAAGGGATATCGACAGCTCATCGATTCAAGCGGTATGACTCAAGAAGCCTTGTCAAAGGCTGTCAGCAAGTCTCGCTCTGCAATCACCAATTCGTTGCGCTTGCTTGATCTTCCAGAGGTAGTTCAGCAGATGATCTTCGAAGGAAGGCTGGCCGCCGGTCATGCTCGTGCAATCCTTGCTGTTCCGTATGAAGATGCGCGCATTAAGCTTGCTGAGAAGGTTGTTGCAGAGGGATTGTCTGTCCGTGCGACAGAAAATCTTGCTCCACTGTTTTCTGCCGGAGAGACGCCTAAGACGCCCCGACCTGCAACGCCTCAGTCCTTTAAAAAGGCAGCACGTGTATTGCGTCAGGTGTTTAACACAAATGTTCGAGTGAAGAGCTCGCGTGGCAAAAATAAGATTGAGATCGAGTTTAAGGATGAGGAAGAGCTGTCTCGCATTCTTGGCGAGATGATTCAATTTGACCAGGGAGATCAGGATGAAGAATAGAGTTCTGACTGCTCTTGCTTTGGCTGCAACTGTTGCGGTTGGTGTATTTGCAGGATTTAAGGTCGCAACAGATGATGAATTGCGTGGTTGTCTGCTTCGCGGAGCGCAGGATATCGTCGATACGTCCAAAAAGAAAATGGATGTTATGACTGAGGATGTCGCTATGCGTACTGCTCAGGTAACTAAGAATCCGAAGATTAATCAAGATTGGGTTAATCATCAATGGGAAAATGTAGGCTTTTAGGTACCTAACAATTACTATCCTTTATTGAGGGGTCCTTCTCTGAACGCCAGAATGGGGTCCCTTATTTCGTACGAAAAATTGTTGAACAACTGAGCGATACAGATTATTGATAGATATGAAACAGCCCCGGTTGCAATTAGGCAACCGGGGCTGTTCGATGTTTCACATGAAACGTTTAGGTTGTTCTCCCCTACACGTTCTTCTGGACCTTGAAGCGCTGTTTGAGTTGGCCGCAAGCGGCGTCGATATCGTTGCCTCGAGAGTTGCGGATCGTGGTCTCAATACCACGGGACTCAAGACGACGCTGAAGGTCTTCAACCTTATGGATCGGCGACGGCTTGAGAGGGCTGCCCTCGATATCGTTGAGCTGGATCAGGTTGACGTGGCACAGCGTGCCCTCGCAGAAGTCGCAGAGTGCCTGCATCTCGGGGTTTGTGTCATTGACGCCCTCGATCATGGCGTATTCGTATGTCGGACGGCGGCCGGTCTTTTCGGTGTAGAGCTGAAGGGCCTCGTGAAGGCGCAGAAGTGTGTACTTCTTAACGCCCGGCATGAGTTTATTGCGGGTGGATTGAATGGCGGAGTGCAGCGAGACGGCGAGCGTGAACTGCTCGGGAATGTCGGCAAACTTACGGATACCAGGAATAACGCCGCTGGTGGAGACGGTGAGATGACGCGCTCCGATACCGATTCCGTCAGGGTCATTAAGGATGCGTAGTGCTTTGAGGACCTCGTCATAGTTGGCAAAAGGCTCACCCTGGCCCATGAACACGACGCTCGTCGCGCGCTCACCAAAGTCGTTGGAAACGTGGAGTACCTGGTCAACGATTTCCTGAGCGGTCAGTGAGCGCTTGAGGCCGTTCAGGCCGGTAGCGCAAAAAGCGCAGCCCATACCACAGCCCGCTTGGGTAGATACGCAGACAGACAGCTTGTTGCGACGAGGCATGCCGACGGTCTCGACGGAGATGCCGTCGTGATACTCGAGCAGGTATTTACGAGAGCCATCCTTAGACACCTGCTTGGTGAGCTCGGTCGGCGTGTCGAAGGCAAATGCCTCCTTCAGCTGCTCGCGGAAGGCCTTGGGAAGGTTTGTCATGTCATCAAACGAACAAACGTTCTTCTCAAAAACCCATTCGATGAGCTGCTTTGCGCGAAAAGCGGGTTGGCCGAGTTCGGCGACAAGTTCGCGAATATCGTTTTGGCTCAAGTCGCGAATGTCTTGAGATTTAGTCCTGGGATTCATGGAAGCCTTTCGATTTTGGGGAAACGTAGAGGGTATCGCTACAATATGGTATCAGCTGCAGGAATTATAGAGGAGGAGTCTGCCCATGCCGGGTAAAAGCCTAGAGAACATGCACGTAGCGGTCTTGGCGGGCGGCCATTCCGCCGAACGCGAGATTTCGCTCAATTCTGGAAAGAATGTCGTGGAGGCACTGAAGGAGGCCGGCTACACCTCGGTGGAGCTGCTCGACACCGCCGCCGATGACTTTATGGTGACTATGGCGACCGGTGGCTTCGACGTGGCGTTTATCGCCATGCACGGCGCCGGCGGCGAGGATGGCGCCATGCAGGGGGCCATGGAGACGCTGGGTATCCCCTACACGGCGTCAGGCGTGCTCGCCAGCGCATGTGGCGCCGATAAAGAGGTTTCAAAGCTTCTGTATGCCAAGGCGGGCATCCCCATTGCCCCCGGCCTGGCGCTTGAGGCGGGCGACGAGGTCGATATCGATCGTATCGTCGAGATTTGTGGCGAGCGGTGCTTTGTAAAGCCCGCCGTCAACGGCTCCAGCTATGGCATCTCTCTGGTCCATGAGCCCTCCGAGCTACCCGCGGCAATCGCCAAGGCGTTTGAGTACGGCGACAAAGTGCTGGTCGAGAAGTGCATCGAGGGTACCGAGATTACCGTCGGCGTATACGGCGAGGATGACGTGCGCGCCCTGCCGATTGTTGAGATCCGTAAGCCCGAGGACTGCGAGTTCTACGATCTGGACGTGAAGTATGTGGACCCCACGGATATCCATCGCATTCCGGCGCAGATTTCCCCCGAAAACTATGCACGTGCCCAGGAACTTGCCTGCGCGGCCCATAAGGCACTCGGCTGCCTGGGCATTTCACGCAGCGACTTTATCGTGAGCGAGGATGGCCCCGTCATCCTCGAGACCAACACGATTCCCGGCATGACCGATACGTCGCTGTATCCGGATGAGATTCGCCACACCGATGACATGACGTTCCCACAGGTCTGTGACAGTCTGATTCGTATGGGACTTCGTCGAGCGGGCGTTGCATGCTAATCGAGGACGCTGTTTCGTCGGGAACGCCGCAGTTTGTCATCGATTCCTATGCCACGCTTGCCGAGCGTGCCAAAACCCAATCGTTTGGTCTCATCGAGGAAGATGTTATCGTCCTCGATACCGAAACCACGGGTCTTTCGGTGCAGGACAATGAACTGATTGAGATCTCGGCTGCCCGTCTTTCGGGCCGCGAGATCGTCGACCGGTTCGATACCTTCGTGCACCCCAAGCAGCTGATTCCCGCCGAGATTACCGAACTCACGAGCATTACAAACGCCGATGTGGTGGATGCCCCATCGGCCGTCGATGCCGTGGCCGCTCTCGCCGATTTTGTCGGCGGCTGCCCGGTGATTGCGCATAACGCCACCTTCGACCGTTCGTTTATCGAGTCGGTCAAGGGCGGTGTCAACGTCAGCGACATCTGGATCGATTCGCTGGCACTGTCGCGCATCGCACTTCCGCGCTTGGCCTCGCACAAGCTGTCTTTTATGGCCGACTTGTTTGGGTGCGATTCGGTGTCGCATCGCGCGAACGCAGACGTTGATGCCCTGTGCGGTGTGTGGCGCGTGCTGTTGGTTGCGCTTACCGACCTGCCTTCGGGCCTTATGGCGCGCTTGGCGGACATGCACGCGGACGTGCCTTGGTCCTATCGCCCCATTTTTTCTTTTTTGGCCGGCCAGAACCCGGGTTCGATATTTTCGCTCAGCGCCGCTCGTGCTGACGTGCTCAAGGCCGATCGTGCAGACGATCGCGTTGATGCGGACGAGTTGCCGGTCCTTAAGATGCCGAGCCGTGAAGAGATCGAGGCGGATTATGCCCCCGGTGGCCTAGTCAATCGCATGTATCCCACGTACGAGCCGCGCGATGAGCAAATCGCGATGGCGCTCGAGGTCCGTGACGCGCTCGTTACGGGAACGCATCGCGTGATTGAGGCGGGGACGGGCGTCGGCAAATCGATGGCTTACCTGGTGCCTTTTGCCGAGGCCGCACGCCGCAACAACATCACGGTTGGTATCGCGACCAAATCGAATAATCTTGCCGACCAGCTTATGTACCATGAGCTGCCAAAGCTCGCCGAACAGCTGGACGGGGGCCTGTCGTTTTGTGCACTCAAGGGCTATGACCACTATCCGTGTCTACGCAAGCTCGAGCGCATGAGCCGTGGTCAGGTTGAGATCACCACCAAGCGCGATCCTGCTGACACGCTCACGGCGGTTGCGGTAATCATGGCGTATGTGTGCCAATCTGCCGATGGCGACCTCGATTCGCTCGGCATTCGCTGGCGCAGCGTCAACCGTCCCGACTTTACGACGGCTTCGCGCGAGTGTGCTCGTCGTCTGTGTCCGTTCTTCCCTGACAAATGCCTGGTCCACGGGGCGCGCCGTCGTGCGGCACATGCCGACGTGGTGGTCACCAACCATTCTCTGTTGTTCCGCAACGTGGCCGCCGAGGGGAGGATTTTGCCCCCGATTCGTCACTGGGTGGTCGACGAGGCCCATTCCATCGAGCGCGAGGCCCGTCGCCAATGGGCGCGCGTGGTTTCGGCAGATGAGTCGCGCGTGCTGTTTGAGCGCTTGGGTGGGTCGAGTGCCGGCGCGCTGAGTCAAGTTTCCCGTGACCTGGCCACTTCCGAGGGCTCCACGCTCTACCTGGGACTCACCGCCAAAGCGACGTCGACGGTTGCCCGCGCGAGCATGGCGATTGCCGATGTGTTCGATGGTGTGCGCGAGCTCGGCCGTCGCGCCCGTGGGAGCTACGATAACGCGAATCTGTGGATTGGCCCCGAGCTGCGCGAGTCGGATGACTGGCACGATTTTTTGCAGTCGGCCCATACCGCAATTGATGCGCTGGACCAGGCGGATAAAAGCGTAGACGCGCTGGTGCAGACCGTCGCCGCCGATAAGCCCGAGGTCGTTGTCGACCTAGGCGACATTTCGCGCCGTCTGCACGAGCTGGACGAGAACCTCAAACTCATCATTGAGGGTACGGATGAGCACTATGTGTACTCGCTGCAGGTGAACCGTCGGCTGCGCGCGGGCGGGGAGTCTATGACCGCCGAGCGCATCGATATCGGCGAGGCCTTGGCGAACGAGTGGCTGCCCGAAGTGCACACGGCCATCTTCGCTTCGGCGACCATGACGGTGTCCAAGAGCTTTGAGCATTTCAACCATGCTGTCGGCCTCGATCGCATCGGTGAGTCGACATCCTCATCGCTGCACCTGGATTCGAGCTATGACTTTGACTCGAATATGGCCGTGGTCGTGGCGGGGGACATTCCCGATCCGCGCGATCGCGAGCACTATCTGTCGGCGCTCGAGCGTGTGCTGGTCGATGCCCATCTCGCCATGGGTGGATCGGTGCTCACGCTCTTCACTAACAGGCGCGACATGGAGGACCTGTATGCCCGTGTCGAGCCCAAATTGGCGCGAGCGGGCCTGGAGCTCAATTGCCAGCAGCGCAACTCGTCCCCGCGTCGCCTGCGCGATCGGTTTATCAACGAGCCGACCTCATCGCTCTTTGCGCTCAAGGCCTTTTGGGAGGGCTTTGACGCCAGCGGCGAGACACTGCGTTGCGTCATTATCCCCAAGCTGCCGTTCTCGAGCCCCACGGATCCTCTTTCGTGTGAGCGCAACCTGCGCGAAGACCGCGCCTGGGCGCGCTACTCGCTGCCCGAGGCGGTGCTCGAAGTCAAGCAAGCCGCCGGCCGTCTCATCCGCTCGTCGACTGATTGCGGTGTGCTCATCTTGGCAGATCCGCGCTTGGTGACAAAGGGCTACGGCAAGAAGTTCTTGACGTCGCTGCCCACGACTTCCTACCAGCGTATCGAGTCGGCACAGATCGGTCATTATTTGCAGCTGTGGCGTGCACGCCACGAGCGACGCCGTTAAAGCGGGCAGGTCAGGCTCTTCGCCATATCGCATAGACGCAATGCCTGGGCGGGGTCATCCAGTATGCGGATGGCTCCGCCCGCTGCGATTACCTGGCAGAACAGCCAATGCTCTGACCCATAACGCACGGTCACCGTCGCCATGTCTGCCCCGTTTGGCTCAATCGACATGATGCCGGCCCAGTCTAGGCGCTCTGCCATGTCGAGCGGCATGAGGAGTTTTGCGCTCTGCTCCGCTTGGGAAAGGGATTCGTGGAGGGACAAGGACGCGGGCGCGTGGCGCTCCACGGAATCGTCGGTAAGGGTAAGGCCTTCGATTTTGTCCATGCGGTAGGAGCGCTGCTCGTCGACTTCGACATCCCAGGCAATCAGATAGGTTTGGTCGCCATGCGTCGCGATGCGCAGGGGGTCGATGAGACGCTCACGCGGCCGTGTGTCGTCCATCGAACGGTAGATGATGCGGCATCGAACGCCGTCTTGAATCGCGCAGTTCAGCTGTTGCCAGTGCGATCCTCGGGCAACGGTATCGACGACGCGCTGGTTGTAGCCGAGTTTCTCGGGTAGGAGGGCGTGTCGGATACGCTCTGCTGCCCGAGAGTCGATTCCCATCGATTCGAGTTCGTGGTTGAGCACGGCACCTTCGGCGGCACTTAGGCGCAAGGGCAGCACACGCCCCGCATCGCCTGTCAGGATGATGCACTCGCCGTGGCGCTCGCAGATGATGCGTGCGCCCGACTCACGGTCAGCGAGGGTCGAGACGATATCGATAATTTCGTCGAGCGCCGCACCCGTGATATCAAAACGGCTGCAGATATCCCCTCGTGTCATACCGGTCTCACCGGCAGCGTAGAGGGCCTCCATGATGTCAATCGCACGCGAGAGCCTTTGCTCGCTGGTGAGTTTACGCACGGGCATGCTCGTGCACCGTCCTTTCGATGAGGTGGTTCCACGCCAGTTTAAGTGCATCGGGGGCAACGGGTCTCATGCCGTCCATGGCGTGCTCCATACAAAACGAGGCAGCGGCATTAAGGTCGCGCACGCCGACGGTCCAGGTCCAACCCTCTTCGGTGTGCGTGAGCTCCCCGCGACCGCGCGTTAGGCCGCTGACCATGTCGGCCTGGGCTTGTGGGGCAAACGAAAAGGTCGCCATAACGGGCTTGCAATCGGCAAAATCAAACTCGAAGAACAGGCGATCGTTCAGGTTAAAGTCGGCGGGGATGGAGTAGGCCTTCGAGGGGCGCCATGCGCGAACGATACGGTCGCAGCGAAACGTCCTGATTTCATCGGTGGCGTTGTCGAGTCCGCAAAAATACGCCACACCCTCGTGCTCAAACATGCCGTATACGCAGACGGTGCGCTCTTTTTGCTCCCCGTGCCCGTTTTGATACAAAAAGCGCAGTGCGCAGCGTTCGGCGAAAGCGCTCCACACCGCATCGACGGCGGGTAAGCGACGGGCGGGAGGCTCTTCTGCGGTCGATGCGCCGGTGAGGTAGGCGATCTTGGAGCGTATGTCTGCAAGCGGCGTGGCAAACGCGGCCGAACCGGTCGCAAGGGTCTGGTCGATAGCGTCGAGCAAGATGTCCGCGTCGTCTGCGGTGATGAGGCCACCGGCCGCAAACGTGTGCTCGCGATCGATGGTCCACGCGCTTTCTTCGGTTTCTTGGGCGCCTGCTGCGCGAACTTCCTTGATCGTGATTCCGCGTTCGAGGAGTTTTTCGCGATCGCGGCGAAACTTGCGCTTGTCCGAGTCGATATTGCCCGACCCATAGCCAAGATCGGAATCCAGGACAATTTGCTCTGTGGTCAATGGCTCGGGAGAGCTGTTGAGGACAAAGAACAGATTGAGGATGCGCTGGGCGGTCTTGTCGAAACCGGGTTCCGGCACCCCATTTTTATTCGTTACGGTTGTATCGCTTGCCGTCATAGAATCCTCGCATGGGAAGGTGTTTGATGCCATGATTTTAGTCCGATATGGAGATTAGGCTATATCCTTGTCCGCTTGGGGCGTTAAGATGCCCAGAATTCGGCCGTTTGCGCCCGCTCGGGGTATACTTTCGACTATATACGGTTCTAATGTGCATACATTGGGCCTATTTGTCGGATTATGGATGTGGAGCGCATATGGCGAACACCCAGAACTATATTAACCACCTGTTGCAGAACACTGGCATCACGCCGGCGTGCAGCGAAGAAGAGCGCTTGGCTGCCGAAGATATCGCTCAAATTTTCCGCAACCACGGCTTTGATCCCGAGGTGCAGGAGTTTAATGCTCCCGCGCCGAGCAGGATGGCGTTTGCCGTTACGGGCATTCTGGCATTCGCCGGTGCCCTGCTTATGGGCATCGGTGGCGGTATCGGCTTAGTCGGCACCCTGTTGGCCATTGTCGGAGCCGTGCTCTATGTGCTCGAGAGAACCGGGCGTCCCGTGATCTCGCGCCTGGGCAAGACGGGCGTGAGCCAAAACGTCATCGCCTACCACAAGGCGTCGGGCCCGCTTGCCTCTCCGCGCAATCGCCCGGTTGTCGTCGTCGCGCACTATGACTCCCCGCGCGCCGAACTGCTCGCTCGCGAGCCCTATGCGCCGTACCGAGCGCTGATCGCCAAATTGCTCCCGATTGCCACGATTGCTCCCGCGGCTATTGCCATCCTGCGCATCTTGCCGCTTCCCGGCGCGTTGAAGGTCCTGCTGTGGATTGTCGCGATCCTTGCCTCCCTCGTGGCGCTCGCCAATGCCGCCAATATCATTTCCAATCGTTTTGTCCTTCCCTACACGTCCGGCTCGGTTTGCAACAAGTCCTCTGTTGCCGCCATGCTGGGTGTCATGGATAACGTCGCCCCCTATCAGGGTGAGAACGAGTTCCCTGACGATATTCCGTTTGACACGTATTTTGGCGAGCAGAAGCGTCGCGCCGAGGAGATGGCGCGCGCGGCAGCCGAGTACGCCGCGGCCCAGCAGCAAAACGATTACGGCAATACCATCGAGTACGAAGAGCCTGCCTATACCGAGGATGAGTATGGCCAGCCGGTCGCTCCCGAGGGTGAGCAGGGCGAGGCTTTTGATGAGCAAATCGATGGATTCGAAGGTGCTTCTGCCGACGAGACCCTGATTGGCGTCATTGCACCCGAGTCCCAGGTCCAAGATATTCCGGCCGAGGAGCCCGTTGCAGACGAGTCCGCTGCCGAGTCGGCAGAGGAGCCTGCCGCGGCCGAGCAGGCCGAGCCCGAGCCCAAGCTTTATCGCAATGCCGCCGGCAACATCCGGTTTGGCTCGGATGCCATCCGTGCCCTGGGAATGCTTCCCGAGTCCTGTACGCTCGATTACGAAGAGGGCGAGGAGCCGACGTTCGAGCCCGCGCCCCAGCCCGATCCGGTCGTGGCTGCGCAGCCCGATGAGGCCAATGCCGTCGAGACGGAAGCCGATGCGGAGACTGCTATCGATTCCGCAGCCGGTCTGGACGTCATGGCGCCTGCCCCGGCGCCCGAGGAGCTCGATAATACCGAGGACGACTACGATGCGTATCCGCAGCGTGTGTCCTACGAGAGCGACACCGATTTTTCTGCCGAGCTTCCGGTGACGACGCCCCATGCCGATATCGCTTCCGCGTTTTCTTCGATCGGTGCCAGCGCCTCCCATTTCTTTAAGGGGGCATTCGAAAAGGGCAAGAAACTCGTTGACGACTTTGAGGAAAAGCGCGCCGCTGCCCGCGAGGCAGCCGAGCGCGAGGCTGCAGCCCAGCAACAGGCGGCCGAGGCCGAGCGCGAGCGCGCGGCACAGGAATTTGAGCAAAACGACGCCGAGCAGCCGGTATCTGTTGATGTTGCCGACGCCACGACGTCTTTCGAGGCGCCGCAGCCTTCGCCTGCGGATGTTGCCGGGGAGACGGCGACTTTCGAAACCCAACAGCCGGTCGACAGCACTGTGTCGTTTGATGCCACGATGACGTTTGAGAAGCAGGGCACCGCTATCGCCGAGCCCCTTTCCGCTCCTGTCGAGGACGAGCCCGCTGCGCCCGATACGGTCGAGGATCAATCTGTGGCGGAACAGGTCGCTGCGGACAGCTCCGAGCAAGAGCCTGAGCCCGTGGCCCCCGAAGCTCCGCAGGCGGATGAGTCGAGGCCCTACTCTACGCAGATCTTCACCATGCCCGCGCCGAGTGATCCCGGCGCCACGGTTGCCAATGCTGCTCCGTCGCAGGCCGAGACGGTCGATGCTCTGATGGCTCAAATCTCGTCTCAGGCGTCGCCGCGCCCGAACATGAACGTTCCCGACCCGGCATCCGCGCCGGCCCCCATGCCCTCTGCGTCTCCGCTGGCCTCGGTCCCCGATCCCTCGATGCCTTCGATGCAGCAGGCCAATGTCGCCTCGCGCACCTCGCTGTTCGACCTTCCCGACCCTTCGGCTCAGGTCAACGATCCCTTCGCGACGGCACAGGGTCCCGAGCCCACATCGGCTCCGGTTGTTCCCCCCATGCCGGTCACCTCGGATGTTCAGCCGCTTGAGACTATCTCGGCTCCTGCCGCCCCCGCCGCCAAACCGCAAAAGCGCGGCTTGGGCGGTCTGTTCGGTCGCAAAAAGAAAAACGAGCAGGACAGCATGAGCGATTGGCTTGGCGTCGAGGATGATTACGACGCCAAGAAGTCTGGTCGCGGTATCGGCTCGTGGGATAACTTCGAAGATGACGACGACGGCTGGAAGGGTGGCGCCGCGTCTTCCGATGGAGCTTCCGCCGAGGATATGCTTGCTGCCGTTGCCTCCATGGGTGATGACGAGCTGCTTGGCCACGACATCTGGTTTGTGGCTACAGGCGCTTCCGATTGTGACGGCGCCGGCATGAAGGAGTTCCTGGCCGCGCATCGCGACAAGCTCCGCGGCGTGTTCTTTATCAACCTTGAGTCCATTGGTGCCGGTAGGCTTTCGGTCGTGACGGTCGAGGGCGAGCAGCAGTTGCTCAAGGGTGACCGACGCATCATGAACTTGGTCAACAAGGTGTGCAAATCGTTCCATGTCGATTGCGGTGCATTTGAGATGCCCTATGCCAAGACCGATGCCTATGCTGCGCTCGAGGCAAGCCGACGCGCCCTTACCATTGCCGGCGTCGACGGTCCACGTCTGGCGTGCGCTCACACCGAGGACGATCTGCCGTGCAACGTCAATCCGACAAATATCGCTACGGTGTCCGAGGTCGTGACCGAGGTCATTCGTCGTTCGTAGGTTGACCTATAAGGAGTCTGCGTGTTTTCGTATATCAAGCGCCACTGGCCCGTCTATCTTATCTTGGTCCTGATTGCCATTGCCCTTGGTTTTGGGGTCGCGTATATCGTGGGCGTTAAAGGCTCAACGCCTGAGTCCACGATTAGCGAAGAAGTGGAGCACGAGCAGAGTTTGGGAGCCGATGGCATCTCCGAGTCCGATCAAGCGCTCATCGACGGTGGGTCTGCATCTGAGGAATAGCCATTTCGCCACGAACGAAAAAGAGGCGAGCCGGGAGACGGGCTCGCCTCTTTTTTATTACGTTAGTGACGTTTCGATGCCAGCTTTAGATGGGCAAACCAGATTGCCGCGGCGCCGGAGGTCATGAAGGCAGTGAGGCAGGCGGCGATGGGAAGAGAGCCCGTTGATGGTAAATCTTGCGGCATGGTGCATCGCTGGATGACGCGATCCTCGTCATGTGATTCAAGGTTGCTACCGCCGCCATTGCGACAGAGGTCAACGCGAGCGCTGTTGGCGAGTGCGGTCTGAGGCGTGTAAGACGACGCGGCCTGCATATGGATGACGGCACCGTGAATATCCGAGTCAAGGACGGCGCTCACATCATCAAGGTCGTCATGTTCGTCTTTGAGGTCCTCGCGGGTCCAAGATTCTGCAGCGCCTCTTGTCGTGAAGTTGGCCGATACGGCCCCATACTCAAGACGAATGCCCGTGATGCCGGTGTCGTCCAAAAGAGCGAGCTCTTTTGCCTCGAGGGTGACTGATTCCGTTGTTGGAATATTTGCTTTCCAAAGATGCCAATCGTCGTAATCGACCATGCGCAAATCGTCACCTAGGAGCTTTTTGACCTCGTCCGTTTTGAGCCAGGGGTTGTCATGCCCGTCGCTGAGCGTTGCATTGGCCTGTTCGCCCGTATCGATACTTCCCACTGGAGACGTTCGGTACCACACGTTGCAAAGCCCGTCGATGTCCCCAGCCGCGACAGGGGTTTCGATGGCGATGAGCCTGGCAGTGCCGTCTTTGGCGCATTCGAGATCGTCGGTGATGGTGAATTCATCAACCCAGGTATTCGACTCATTTTTAGCATCGAGCGTATAGGAGAAGGAACCGTTCGTATCGGATTGTGCCACGGCCCGGTTTTTGCCATCGCCGTTAGCGACGAGGCCCTTACCGATAGGGCGGGCGATCTCTTGCCGCTTGTCGACTCTGCCCTCGATCTCGATGGGTGTGTCCTTCATGGTTACCGTCTGCACTTCTCCTGTGGCCTTAATTTCAAACGTCATGTCTTCGGCAAGGTCGTAAGTGCGCGGGGACATCGCTTCGCGCAGGGTGTAGGTGCCGGGCAAAAGATGCTCGATGCGATGCGGTTTGTCAGAGGAGGTCCAAGCGTCAATTTCGGTTCCGTCGGCACCGTGGAGGGAGAGCCGAGCGCCATCCACTTCTTGTTTGCCGGTCAGATCGACTTTGGAGATGTCGATTTTGGTGTAGTCGTTAGAGATATCGAGGTGCGCTTTGACCGTGGGTGTTTCCTGGTCGGCATACGACAGCTCGACGGTGTGGGCGCTTTGGTCGAGCAGGTATCCTTCGGGTGCCTGTACCTCAATAACCTCATAGGTGGCGGTTCCGCACCCCAGCGAAAGATGATTCGCGCACGCAAATCCCCGCTCGTCGGTCGTGATGGTGGTGACGGTTTCACCGCCCAGGGCAACAATGCTGCCGTCGGGGCGCACGATATCGCCCGCGGCGCGGATATCAAAAACAGCGCCGGCAAGGGCGTGTCCGTCTACGGTATCGTTCTTAACGATCTCGATGCTTCCTGTTGCCGCGTCGTCGTAAAACGAGGCGACCGCGATGGGCGTTAAGTTCATGTTGGTGGGAATCGTTATCTCCAGATCTTCTCCAACAAGATACGGTTCCTTGGCGGAAGTCTCTCGTATGTAATACGTGCCCGGGTTAAGCGATTCGGGCAGGGTGACGGCGCCGGTTTCATCGGTCGTAAAGGTATTCATAACGGTATGGGCGGGATGCCAAGATGTTTGCGAGATGGGCTCACGGTTGCCATTGAGCAGCTGAAAGGTGAACCCGACGCGTGGTACGGCGCTGCCGGTCTGAGCATCGCGCTTCACGATTTGAAGATGTGTCGACAGGGCGTGGTTGTCTACGATGTACTGAAGCTCTGCGCCGTCAGTGATCTGCTCTGCCGTGATAGTCCATTCCCCTGCCTGCTTAAAACCGTCGGGCACAGTGTCGACAACCTCACGAATGGTGTAGCCGGCACGGTCATACGGTATGGTTCCGCTGACGCCATCGGGGCGCTCTCCTGCGCCAAACCATGCTCCAGCCTGGTCTTTGGTCGATGCGAAGCCGTAGATATTGGTGGTCAGCGTTCCAACAACCTGCTGAGAAGTGTTGCTTACCACTTCAAAGACCACGCCTTTCGCCGGCTGTTCTATACCAGACCCATCGCTATTGCCGTAGTCCTTGAACTTTGAAATCTCGAGGTCAAAAGCGATGGGGATGTTGGGGATGCGACGCTCGAGCTCAACGACGCCCGCGTCTCCGGGCTGGTCGGCACCGATGGTGTAGCTCCAGGTTTCATCGGAGGGCAGATAGCCCTTGGGAGCTCTCGACTCATAGATGGTAAAGGTGCCCAGGGGGATGTCGGTAAGTGTTGCCCGGCCGTCCTCATCCGTCGTGAGGGTGCGCGTCCAGCCCGGGGTAGACTGTGAGACGCAGGTGAACTCAGCGCCGGCAAGTGACGCGCCGACTTGAGGACCTGCCCCAGTCGCGGCATCGACCTTTGCGATGCGCAGGGTAATGGTACCGGGCTGCTCATCGATGACGACATTTCCGCCGTCATTGCCGGTGGAAAAGGCGATACGGTCACTCCTGGGGATATAACCCGCCGGAGCTTTGGTTTCGACCAGATAATATGCCGTGTTGGGCAAAAGTGTCGCCTGTGAGCGACCGCTGCTGTCCATCTGGATGCTGCCGACACGCTTGTCGCCGGCGCTCTCATAGATGTCGAACCTCGCTCCGTCGAGCCTGTAGGTATCGTTTTCGCTCGTGATGGCGGCGTTGGCTGACTGTTTTTGGAAGGATGCGGAGACGGCCGGGAGCACGTAGAGCATGTCTTGACGTTTACTGCCGCCCGACACAGCTCCCAAATAGCGCCGCGCGCGATGCGGTGCGGCTTTAATGCTTCCCGACTTGGCGCCGTCGTGGAGCCAGCGCGCTGCGGCAACGACCTCATTGTCGCCGGAAAAATTTCCCCTCTCTGTGACGCCCCGGGCGGTTGTATATGAGAATGATCCGTCGGTATGGGTGGTGCCGTTGAGCATCCAGACGGCAAGTTGGGTTGCGGCACGTGCTCGATCGGGGGATAGGTTATGCCCGCCAAAGGATGTGGCGGTGGGGTAGCCATGACAGATGATGGCCGCGAATTCGTCTTCGAGCCATACCCAGCCCTGATTATAGGTGAGCCAGGGTCCGCCCGGTGTGCTAGGGCCAAAGCGCTCCTGGTTCATGCAGTAGGCAATCGAAGAATCCTGTGCCTCGTATTTGCCAACTTCAAAAGGACCGCATTCATTGCTGATAGTGCGGAATCCGAGCGATTCATAACCGTCGACGGCGAGCGCGGCATCCGGTGTCATGCAGCCTAAAAGTAAAAAGAGGACTAGGAGCAGCGATCCTGCTGTGATTGCGCTGTGGACAGAGTGCGTGGGTGCGTTGGACATGGCTGCTCCTTATCCCTCGTGCGCCGCACGGGGAGGCCGCGGCGCTTGGGATGAGGCTACCCCCGAGGTTCATGCGGGTAAGTACCAGAACCTGACCAAACGCTTGCCCGATATCTGACAAATGGCGCCTATGAAAGACAATGGAATAAAGCTGCAGGTAGACAACGGTAAATAGGAGAGCCTACAGGTCCCTATCTCCACAATTGGCTTGTTTGTAGGACGATTCTCCACAGCTAAAACAAGCATCGTCACCCTTGTATAGAACAAGACAACCGCGTTATACTATCCCCCACATATGCGGGCATCGCCAAGTGGTAAGGCATCAGCTTCCCAAGCTGACACTCGCGGGTTCGAGTCCCGTTGCCCGCTCCAGTTAAAAGCACAAGCACGGCACCATCACGGTGCCGTGCCTTTTTCAATAAAGTGCCGGGACTCGAACCCGCCAGGGTGCGAGCGTAAAGCAAACGCGAAGCGTTTGTAGCGACCAGGCGAAGGCGCCGGAAGGCGCCTGAAGCCGGTGCGTATTTGCGAAGCAAATACGCGGACGTCCCGTTGCCCGCTCCACCGGGCACGGGAGACATGGGGACGGCCAATTCAACAAAGTTTCCCCCGCGGCTTCGTGAGGCCGAGGGGCTCGCCTGAAGCCGGTGCGTATTTGCTTCGCAAATACGCGGACGTCCTCATGACCGCTCCATCTGCAACATGTTAGGTTGATGCCCGTTGCTCAT
The DNA here is from genome assembly GCA_025757745.1 of Coriobacteriaceae bacterium. Classification (NCBI taxonomy): domain Bacteria; kingdom Bacillati; phylum Actinomycetota; class Coriobacteriia; order Coriobacteriales; family Coriobacteriaceae; species Coriobacteriaceae bacterium. Next base: position 37,895 of record CP107217.1, on the reverse strand, counting down.
ACGGGCGCCTGCGCACGGTACAATAGTCGAGTTACGACCAACGTGCCAATAGCCAAAAAGGAGCCGCTATGATCGATCGCTATACTCGCCCGGAGATGGGACACATCTTCTCCCTCGAGAACAAGTACGCCATTTGGCAGGAGATCGAGGTCCTGGCCTGCGAGGCCCAGGCGGAGCTCGGCAAGATCGGTATTTCTAAAGACGAAGCCCAGTGGATCCGCGATCACGCTAACTTTGAGAAGGCAAAGGTCGATGAGATCGAGGAAGTCACGCGCCACGACGTTATTGCTTTCCTGACCAACATGAAGGAGTACATCGACGCCGATGTTCCCGAGGGCGACCCCAAGCCCAGCCGCTGGGTCCACTACGGCATGACCAGTTCCGACCTGGGCGATACGGCTCTGTGCTACCAGCTCACCCAGGCCTGTGACCTGATCATCGAGGACGTCAAGAAGCTCGGCGAGATCTGCAAGCGTCGTGCCTTCGAGGAGCGCAACACACTCTGTGCCGGCCGTACTCATGGCATCCACGCCGAGCCGATGACCTTCGGTATGAAGTTTGGCTCTTGGGCCTGGGAGCTCAAGCGCGATCTGGACCGTCTCGAGGATGCCCGCAAGAACGTTGCCTTCGGTGCCATTTCGGGTGCTGTCGGCACCTACAGCTCCATCGAGCCGTTCGTCGAGGAGTACGTCTGCGAGCACCTGGGTCTGGTTCACGACCCGCTGTCCACGCAGGTCATCAGCCGCGACCATCACGCCTACCTCGCCGGCGTCCTTGCCACCACGGCAGCCACCTGCGAGCGCATCGCTACCGAGGTTCGCAATCTGCAGAAGACCGATACACTCGAGGCCGAGGAGCCGTTCCGCAAGGGTCAAAAGGGCAGCTCCGCCATGCCGCACAAGCGCAACCCGATCACCATGGAGAAGGTCTGCGGCCTGTCGCGCGTCGTGAAGTCCAACGCCCAGGTCGCCTTCGACAACGTCGCCCTGTGGCACGAGCGCGATATTTCTCACTCCTCTGCCGAGCGTGTCGCCCAGGCCGATAGTTTCATCGCGCTTGACCACATGTTCCGGTGCCTCATCCGCGTTATCGACGGCTTGCGGCTGTATCCGGCTCGCATGATGACCAACCTCAACAAGACCCGCGGCCTTATCTTCTCCTCCAAGGTGCTGTTGGCCCTCGTCGACACTGGCATCACCCGCGAGGACGCCTACGCTATCGTGCAGGAAAACGCCATGGCCACCTGGCACGAAGTGCAGGATTGTGTCTCCGGTCCCACCTTTAAGGAGCGTCTCGAGGCCGATCCGCGCTGCACCGTCAGCCAGGAGAAGCTCGACGAGATCTTTGATCCGTGGGACTTCCTCACCCGCATCGACACGGTCTTCGATCGCCTGGAGCAGGTGAGCTTCGAGTAGGGTTAACCTAATTCGGCCGTTTGCGGATGCATTCCAACCTTTGGCGCCTTGCCCATCTTGGGTGAGGCGCTTTTTTATCGCCGCATCAGCCCCGGGTATACAATGAAATCCGACTGCTGTTTCGATGAAGGGAGGCTTGTGCCCGGACGTATCAAGCGAGCCGCCATCGTCTCGTTTGCGCTCATGCTCCTTGTTGCCGCCTGTGTGGCCGCCCTGACGTATACCGTTCGAAGCAGTTCTTCCTCCTCGAATGAAGCCGACAAAGATCTCCCGGTACTCAAAATCGGCGTTACGGATAACGACCCCTATGTGTATGTCGATACCACGGGCGATTACGCCGGTATCGATATCGACATCGCCCGCGAGGCGTGTGAGCGTGCGGGGCTCAAGCCACAGTTTGTCGATATTGACTGGAACGATCGCGACCGGCTGCTCGAAAACGGTGATATCGATTGCCTGTGGTGTGATTATTCTCCCTGTTATCGCGAGGATAAGTATTACTGGACCGAGCCGTATCTAACCGTGACGGTCTCGGTTGCCGCCAAGAAAACGAGTGGCATCAAGTCCTTGGCGCATCTCGATGGAAGCAAGACCATCGCGGTAATTGCGGGCTCGGTGAGTGAACGCCGATTGCTCGCAGGGGATCTGGAAATCTCGCCGAACGTGCAAATCAAATCGTATGGTTCTGCCGAACTCTGCAAAGCCGCCCTCGCCAAAGGGTATGTCGACTGTTGGATGGCGGACGTTCAGCCGCTTGACCGACTTGTCGCCCGGTATCCCGGCCTTTACCGCGTGTTTGCCGACAACATTATGACGGTTGATCTGGACGTCGCGTTTGATGACGGCTATGAAGGACCGATCGTAAAGGATCTCAATACCGCATTGTTTGCCATGGACCGAGATGGCACGATTGACCGTATTGTGGGCAATTACAAGACAGGAGCGACGACGGGCGGGCAAGGAGCAAATCCATGACAAATGATGAGCACCGCTTGCGTCGAAAGACTCTGACCGTCATAGCTGTCGGCGTTATTGTCAGCGCTGTCTTGTTAGGCCTGTTGTATACGGTTGGAACCCATCGCTGCCTCGAAAAAACGCTTGGGTTTGGCCAAGAAACCATGGCGTTTTTGGAAAACGCTTGCGAAAAATATGACCGCTACGAACAGGGGAGAAAAACCGAAGAGACGCACGATTTGCTCGCCGCGGTCGAATCGTTTGCGACGTTCCTGTCCTCTGATCGCGTTGAGGTTAACGACGATCTTATCGAGCAATTTGTCCATGCCGAGAACCTTTCGGGGCTGATGGTCATGGACTCCGATGGCCATATGGCTGCCCACTACGACATCGATGGTCGCGATCCGCTCATGTTGTGGCGAGAGGAGCTGGCCTGTGCGCCGGTCGCATCGATGTATCAAGGTTCCAAAGTGACCTACTCAACTGTCGTCGAGCGCCGTGGTGTCGTTTTTGCCGTCTGTGCTATCCCGTATGGCGACGGCGTTGCCTTGGCATACCGCTCATTTGTTTCCGATCCAGCGGACGACTATTCATATGCCATAGTCGACGTGCTTTCGAACAGCACCTTCCACCAGGGCCCCACGGTGCTTGTTATGGAGGATGCGGAGATTGTCTCATCCAACAGCGCCGATGCTGACGTGTCGCTCGCCCGATTCCTCACCAGCGCAGGGGTTGAGTGGAAAGACGATGGCCTAACGCGCATCGAATATCGAGGAGACAAATGGTACGCGGTGCGTGCGGCATACAAGGACTACCGCCTGTTTGCGCTGTATCCCAAATCTGAGGTCATGTCTGGCAGGATCACATTTGTCGCCGCTGGCGTCTTGGTGTGCCTTGCGTTTTGGGTCGTGGTACTGTTGGCTCGAAATATCGTTGATCGCCGCAATTTGGTCGAAAAGGATAAACAGCTCGGCATTATCAATGCCATAAGCGCCATCTACGATTCGACCTTCCTTTTGCATCTCGACACCCTCGAGATCGAGGGAATCAATATGTCGCCGACGATAGCGAAGATATTTGCCGAGCACAGCGAGGCATATGACTTTATGGACACGGTCTGCCGGGATGTCGTGAGCCCCGAAAGCCGCGAAGCGGTTGTGGGACTCGTAGATATAAGTACGCTTCGCGAACGTATGGAGGGCGTACCGTACTTGGCTGCCGAGGTGCGAGATTGTCGAGGCGCTTGGTACTCGCTACAGGTTGTCCCCCAGCATCGCGATGAGCAAGGCCGGCTGGAGTCGGTCGTCGTGGCGACGCACAACATATCGATGGTCAAACATGCCGAGGAGCTGACATACCAAGACAAACTGACGGGGCTTCGCAACCGCAACTACCTTGAATCGCGCGGAGATAGCCTGGTAAACGAGGGCTTGCCCGTGAGCGTGATTATGTTGGACTGCAATTATCTCAAGCGGACCAACGATATCTACGGTCACGAGATGGGGGATGAACTGCTGCGACGGACGGCGTCCGTGCTGCGGCGGGTGGCTGGTGCGGATTACCTGCCGATGCGCGTTGGCGGCGACGAGTTTTTGCTGGTTTGCCCCCATACTGACAACGAGTCTGCGCTCGGGCTGGAACAGGATCTTCGTCTCGGTCTTGCCGCGGTAAGCGATGAGGCACTGACGGTCAGCGCATCGATTGGCGTGGCGACCGTCGAGACGGCTGGAAATACGCTGGCCGATGTATATCGTGTCGCCGACCACAATATGTATCGGGAGAAGCGCACAGTCCACGCACGGGGTACGGGCTGCTAATCTTGCCCCCACTAATCTATGCATCGTAGGATGTTGAATCGGTGCTTACGATAATAAGTCGGGCCAGGCGGGGATAATAGACGTCTGAAATTTCTTTCTGAGAGGGGATCTCAATGATTAGTTTTGACTACAAGCCTCAGGGTGTATGCTCTCGCAATATCCACCTCAATCTTTCCGATGACGGCAGCAAAGTGCTGGGCGTCGAGTTTACCGGCGGCTGCGACGGCAATCTCAAGGCTATCTCCAAGCTGGTTGAGGGTGCTCCTGCCGATCGCGTAATCGAGGTTCTCGCCGGTAATACCTGCGGTATGAAAAAGACCTCCTGCGCCGACCAGCTTACCCGCGCTATCGAGGCCGCTCGCGCCGAGATCGCCTAATGGGTATCGCCGACCACATCAAGAACGGAATATCGCGCCGCGGCTTTGTGCTCGGTGGAGCTGCCGCGGGCGCTGCCACGGTACTTGCCGGATGCTCGAAAAAAACGGGCACCAGCGACGATGCCGCCGGCGAGCCGCAGGTTATCAAAGATGACTCAAAAATCGTCTCGATTACGGATGAGTACGAGGCTGTCGAAATCGACCTCGAGCCTGCAGCTTCATGGACATTGCCTTTGGGTACGCTGCTGTATTACTGCGACGGTGATTACGCCGCGGCGATGATGGCGCCCGCATCGGCGCGGCATGCCAATACGCTCGGCATGCTCAACCTGGGCGACGGCTCACTCACGACGCTCGTCGAGGATCCCGTGGAAGGTGCGGGGTATTCGTTTTACGATGTCCGCGCCGGCGATGGCGTATTTGCTTGGGTCGAGATGAACTTTGCGAATGCATCATGGAAACTCTATGCGCAAAATACGGCAGGTGCGTCGCTTGTCGGCGATGTGGTCGAGCTCGACCGAGGCGGCAAGGACTACGACCCGCCGCTGTTTACGGCGTTCGAATCGTCCGTCATTTGGTACAAGATGCCTGCTGCAGGCGGCAATAAGACGAGTCACGACTCGTATTGCTACCGCCGCTCGCTCGACGAGGCAAAGGCCGAGGCCATTTGGAAGTCAACGGGCCGCTTTGCATCCGCCCCGCGTGTGAGTGACGGCATCTTGACCATTTCCCCGCGTGTGCGCAACGACGAGGGCGTCTACTACGGCATGACGGCGATCGACCTGACGGACGGCAACAATACCAAGAGGGCTCAGCTGGTCCTTCCCTCATCGGTGTCTCCCTTCGAGGCCGTATATATGGGCGACACGTTTGTGTTCTCCATCGAGGCCACCTATAGCGGCGTGGGGAGCCTAGGCAACATGGGCACCTATATCGGTAACGAGAATGGGACGTTCCTATTCCTGTCGCGCGAGCCGCTTGCGTGTGCTGCCGGCAGAAAAGGCAAATATCTGGTTAAGGTTCAGGCATCGCATTTTCTGATCGATACCTCCGCCAAAACCTATGGTTCGCTGCTGTCGCCCGACCGCGCTCTCGAATATGGCGATTATCCAGCTACGGCGGGTAAATCGAATACGTTTTTAACCTATGCCACGGTGCGTAATAGCCAAGGAATTCCCGAGACGGTTACCGCCCGCCTGTTCTCTCTTTAGCGCCGAGGGGTTAAAAGGGCGCCAACGGGGGAATAAACGCGTTGTAATTGTGAGTGCCGCCCGCCGAGCCGCCGCACTGTAGCGGTGCTCGGCGGGCATAGGTGCGTTAAAATGGGCTTGTTCTTAGCTAATTGAGACAGGGGGGCCGTGTTATGGCTTCAGATGCAAAAAAGATTCTGCTGGTCGAGGACGAGAAGGCAATCCGTGACGCTGTCGCTGCCTATCTCGAGCGCGAGGGCTACTGGGTTGTTGGCGTCGGGGACGGCCAGTCTGCGATCGAGGAGTTCGAGAAGCACCAGTTCGACCTGGTTGTGCTCGACCTTATGCTCCCCAAGATTCCCGGCGAGCGCGTTTGCCGCACCATTCGCGACACCTCGGATGTCCCCATCATTATGCTGACGGCCAAGGGCGAGATCGAGGATCGCATCATCGGCCTTGAGCTTGGTGCCGACGACTACCTGATTAAGCCGTTCTCGCCGCGTGAGCTCGTCGCCCGCGTCCGCGCCCTGTTCCGTCGTGCTCACCAGGCAGACGAGCCCGCCGTTGAGGTGCTCGACTTTGGCGATCTGGTCATCGATATCTCGGGCCACAAGATCTTGGTCGAGGACAAGGAAGTAGACCTGACTGCTTCCGAGTTTAAGCTGCTCACCACGCTTGCTCGCCATCCCGGTCGCGTCTATAACCGTATGGAGCTGGTCGAGAAGGTGCTCGGCTATGACTTTGAGGGCTACGAGCGCACCATCGACAGTCACGTCAAGAACCTTCGCGCCAAGCTGGGCGACGACCCCAAGAAGCCTAAGTGGCTCTACACCGTTCACGGCGTCGGTTATCGCTTCGAGGCTCCGGCCAAGACCGATAAGTCGGACGAGAAATAGGGAAATCACATATGACACCTGCGCGCTTTGAAATTGGGCAAAAGCATAAGCAGGAGAACGAGGCGGGTTCCAAGGCAAGTTGGAACACGCCTCGTTCCGATTCACGGCCAGCGATGAGCTATCCCTCGCGCATGGCCTTGGCTTTTGCCCTGACGTCGCTCATGACGGTATTGGTGCTGGTGGGCGTTGTCTCCGTTGTGTGGGGTACCGTCTTTTCGGATTACACGCGCTCCAATATCGTCGAGATTGCCAATTCTGCCGCCGAAAAGCTTGCGACGTCGTACGAGGAAAACGGCAACTGGACTGCGGGCGAGCTACGCACGGTCGCGACATCGAGCTTGGTGTCCGACGACCTGAGTATGCAGGTTGTCAACAAAAAGGGCGTTGTCGTCTATGACGACTCATGGCCTTCGGCAAGTGCGACCGCCGATGTGCGCGAGAGCGAATCGGCGTCGAGCAGCTCGAGCGGTAAAAAGGCCTCGCATAGCCCGGTCTCGTCGGCGCCCACCGACTCCGATAGCGTTGCCAACGTCGAAATCATAACGTCTTCTGGCGAGCATGTCGGACAGGTGAAGCTATGGGCTATCGGCTCCGATGCCCTGCTCACCAAGGCGGATTCTGCGTTTAGGGAAAAGACTTTTAACGCCATGGCCCTTGCCGCGGTTGTTGCGGTCTGCATCTCAGTTGTTATCGGATCGTTCGTGTCGCGCATGCTTACCAGACCGATTCATCGTATAACCAGCACAGCCAAGCAAATTCGCGACGGCGATTTGTCCGCTCGTACCGGTTTGCGCGGCGACGATGAAATCGATCAGTTGGGTGAGACCTTTGACGAGATGGCCACCTCGCTCGAGAAAGATATGAAGCACGAAAAGCGCCTGACCTCGGATGTCGCACACGAGCTTCGCACGCCGCTCATGGCCATGCTTGCAACGGTCGAGGCCATGCAGGACGGCGTGTATCCCACCGACGATGAGCATCTGGAGACGGTCGCTTCCGAGACGCGCCGCCTGGCTCGTTTGGTGCAGCAGATGCTCGACCTATCGCGTATGGAAAACAGCACGGCGCCGCTCAATCTCGAACCGGTGGACATGGTTCCCTTTGTGCGGTCTATCGTCAACGCTCAGGAGCGCCTATTTGTTGACCGCGATCTGCGCTTGCGCTTTGCTGACGAGACCCAAGGTCACGACGATGTCGTCGAGGCCGATCCCGACATGATCACGCAGTGCGTCATCAACCTCATGAGCAACGCCATGCGCTACACCCCCGAGGGCGGTTGGGTCGTGGTGTCGGTGCTCAGTGACCGCAAGCATGTCAGTATTGCCGTTTCGGATACCGGTATCGGTATTGCCAAGGACGACCTGTCGCGCATCTTCGGGCGATTTTGGCGCGCAGATGCCAGCCGCGCCCGCGAAGCCGGCGGCCTGGGCGTTGGCCTCGCCGTGACCAAGCAAATCGTCGAGCGTCACCATGGCTACATATCCGTGGAGTCGGAGCTTGGAAAGGGTACGACTTTTACGATTCATCTGCCTCGCGAGCACACGGCGGACGCGGCATCTACTACAATGGAGCACTAGCTTTTCGCTATTCGGTGAAGGAGGGGCCGCGTTCCTGCCGCTCCGAGTTTGCGAAAACATGCGGGAAAGAACCCGCATTTCTGTCGTATTTAGGTAAGGAGTGACTCACGTGACAACGATGGAGCGTCGTCCGGATTCCCGTGGCAAGGTTCGTGATATCTACGATGCCGGCGAAAACCTGCTGATGGTCGCCACCGATCGCATTTCTGCGTTCGACTTTATTCTCCCCGACGAGATTCCGTTTAAGGGAGAGGTGCTCAACCGCATCTCGGCATTCTGGTTCGACAAGTTTGCCGATATCGTCCCCAACCACCTCGTCTCCATCGATCCGGCGGATTTCCCCGAGGAGTTTGCCGAGTATCGTGACTACCTCGCAGGCCGCGCCATGCTGGTCAAGAAGGCCCAGACGATTCCTATCGAGTGCATCGTCCGCGGTTATCTGACCGGTTCGGGCAAGAAGACCTATGACGAGAACGGCACCGTCTGCGGCATCCAGCTGCCCGAGGGTCTGACCGAGGCCTCCAAGCTTCCCGAGCCGCTGTTCACGCCGTCCACGAAGGCCGAGATCGGTGATCACGACGAGAATATCTCGTTTGAGCGTTGCTGCGAGATCGTTGGCGAGGACATCGCCACGCAGATTCGCGATCTGTCTCTCAAGATCTACAAGGCTGCTGCCGAGTATGCAGCGACCCGTGGCATCATCATTGCCGACACCAAGTTTGAGTTTGGTGTTATCGATGGCAAGGTCACGCTGATCGACGAGTGCCTCACGCCCGACTCCAGCCGTTTCTGGCCCGCCGCCAGCTACGAGGAGGGCAAGATCCAGCCTAGCTACGACAAGCAATTCGTCCGCAATTGGCTCAAGGCCAACTGGGATATGACGGGGGAGACCCCGCACCTGCCCGCCGAGGTCATCGATGGCACGTCCGAGCGCTATCGCGAGGCCTTCCAGATCATCACGGGCTCCCAGTTCACAAGCATGAAGGAGAACGCATAAGTGAGTACCCGTAGCGCCACGAACAAGCGCACGCAATCCCACGAAGTTACCGGGGTTGCGCGCAAGTCCGCCGCATCTGCTAAACCCGCCCGCCAAGCAGCGAGCTCCGTTCGCGTCGTGCCGGCTTCGTCTAAAGCTCGCCGCAAAGAGCTCGAGAAGGGTGAAAACCTGGAAGGCCTTTCCAAGGAGGAGAAGCGCGCCCGCAAGGCCAAGCAGCGTGCTCGCGAGGATCGTATCTATACGGTGTCGAATATTCTTCTCAAGCAGGATGAGGACTACACCAAGCGCCGTCGTATCTGGTGGGCCGTGCTCGCCATCGGCATGGTACTCGTCGTGGCAATTTGGGCTTCGCTCTACTTCGCTCCCGGCGGCACGGTGTCCAGTCCTGTTCAGATGGTCGGCATCGTTTTGTCCTATGTCATCATCCTGGGTGACTTTATCTACGACTTCGTTCGTATTCGTCCCTTGCGCAACATGTACCGCGCGCAGGCCGAGGGCATGTCCGAGAACAAGCTCAACGCTCTTATCGAGCGCTCGGCTGCCGAGGAGGACAAGAAGGACTCCAAGAAGAAGTAGCGTTTGTATCCATACATATCGCTAAGATATAAGGCGCGTCGTTTTTGCGGCGCGCCTTTTTACTGTTCTATAGATAGATGGAGTGGCACATGATTCGAGCTGCCCTAACGGTCGAGGAAGCTCTTGAGGGCATGAAGACCCTTGAGCCCAAGATTAAAAATTATGCGCGTCTCGTTATCCGCAAGGGTGTAAACGTTAAGCCCGGCCAGGAGGTCGTCGTTCAGTCTCCCGTCGAGTGCGCATCATTTGCGCGCGTGGTGGTTGCGGAGGCTTATGACGCCGGTGCCGGTCACGTGACGGTCATCTGGGCCGACGACGCCGTGACGAGGCTTGCGTACGAGCATGTCGAGAAAAGCTATTTTGGGCAGACGCCCGAGTGGAAGCGCATACAGCTGGATTCTCTGGCCCAGGACGGTGCCTGCTTTATCTTTATCGAGGGTGCTGACCCCGCCGCTCTCAAGGGCATCGATCCTGCCAAGCCCGCTGCCGCTTCCAAGGCGAGGAACACGCAGTGCAAGATTTTCCGCCGCGGACTGGATTACAACATCAACCCGTGGTGCATTGCCGGAGCGCCGGTCGTGGCTTGGGCGCGCGAGGTGTTCCCGGGAGACGCCGATGAGGTTGCAATCTATAAACTATGGATTGCGATCCTGCATACCGCCCGTGCTGACGGCCAAGATCCGGAGAGTGACTGGGAGCTTCACGATGCGGCGTTTGAAAAGAACCTGCGCTTTCTGAACGAAAATCGTTTCGACTGCCTGCGCTATACCGCTTCGAATGGAACCGACCTGGTAATTGGTATGACGAAGGGGCATGAGTGGGCCGGCGGTAAGGGCGAGACCCCCGACGGTCACCCCTTCTTCCCCAACATCCCCACCGAGGAGGTCTTCACCTCGCCCGATCGTATGCGTGCTGACGGAATCGTCTATTCCGCAATGCCGCTTATCCATCACGGTAACAAGGTCGACGATTTTTGGATCAAGTTCGAGAACGGTCGTGTGGTGGATTACGACGCCCGTGTGGGAAAGGCGACACTCGCAAGTATCATCGATGCTGACGAGGGCGCTGCTCATCTGGGAGAGGTTGCGCTCATTTCCAAGAACACGCCGATTCGCGAAAGCGGCATCCTGTTCTATGACACGCTCTATGACGAGAATGCCAGCTGCCATCTTGCACTGGGAGTCGGCTTCCCCGAGTGCATTGAGGGTGGATATGATATGTCCAAAGAGGAGCTCATTGAGCATGGCGTCAACGTTTCGAGCACGCACGTCGACTTTATGATCGGTACGGACGACATCGATATTGTGGGCATTACGCCCGATGGACGCGAAGTTGTGATTTTCCAGAACGGCCAATGGAGTTGGGAATAGTCCCAGACCGTGGTACAATGCCACCCGCGGGCCGTTAGCTCAGCTGGCAGAGCAGGGGACTTTTAATCCCAAGGTCCAGGGTTCGAACCCCTGACGGCCCACCATAGAATAGAAAGCGATCGACTCCGGTTGGTCGCTTTTTTGTTGCCAAGGCATGGGTTCGAACCCGTCGGGGCGCGGAGCTGAGTAAACGCGTGAGCGTTTGCCAGCGCAGCGCGCAAGGCGCGAAGCGCCGCAGCGGCCGCCTGCGGAGCAGGCTGAACCCCTGACGGCCCACCCAAAGAAAGGAAAAAGAAATGAAAACAGATAGATACGGAATTAGCGGCAGCACATTAAAGATAATAGCGGCCATCTCGATGGTTCTCGATCATGTAAGCAGGATCGTCCTGACCAATGGAATCATGACTCACGCATCGTACAATCAGATATCAGACGAACAGTGGGCGATTCTAAGCGAGGCTTCGGATGTGCTTCATGTTCTTGGCAGAATTGCATTTCCCTTATTTTGCTTTTTGATAGTTGAGGGATTTTTGCATACTCATGACATAAAGAAGTACCTGCGAAATATGCTTGTCTTCGCAATCATTGCGGAGCCCATATACGATTTCGTTCAAACCGGGCAGCTATTTGACCTTCGGCAACAGAATGTTATGTATGAGCTCCTGCTTTCCTTGGTCTTTTTGATTATTCTGGAAAAGATACAAAGTCTTTCAAAATGGAAGAGGCACATCGCAGAAATTGCTCTGATTGTTTTGACGGCACTGGCAGCTGAATACACTAAACTAGATGGCGGTGTGTATGGCATTCTGCTTGTGGCTGCGTTCTATTTATTCCACGACAACAAGGCCAAGATGTTCTTTGCTGCAGTATGCGCAGTGTTCCTTTCGTCGTGCCATATAGTTGGCGGCGGATTTGAGTTTGCTACAGCTAATGTATTAAATCCTGATGTTGCCGCCGCGGTCGTTTCGTTGCTGCTTATCAATCTTTATAATGGCAAGCGAGGGCTGAAGCTGAAATATTTCTTCTACATTTTCTATCCGGCACATCTTGCTCTGCTTTATGGTGTCTCACTTATTGTTTTGAACTGTCTTTAAAAACTCTCAAACAAGTCTCTGAAAGCAGAAACAAATTGACCCTAAGACTGCTTGTGAATTTCCGGAAGACCTGAGAGATGTGAGGATAGACAACGAGGGCTGCAGAAAGATGCTTCTCAGTTATCTGGCGGATCGACGTATCTGTATGAGGATCACTTCCACACACTCATTAATAACAGTGATAAACACGGCAGATCCTCAAAACATGAGGCTGCGGAGGTCGAACGATGCTTCGAAAGCATGAATGGCAGCGAGAAAATGAGTTCGGAAACACCCTCTAGATGCTCCAGCATAGAATTGAAAGCGATCAACTTCGGTTGGTCGCTTTTTTGTTGCCGGTGTACGGGTTCGAACCCGAACTTCTCTATATATAAGAACGCTTGGCGAACAAAACCTGCCTTTTACCGACGGGAAACAAATAGCTGATGCTTTTGGAGTAAAGTGGCGCACCAGAGATGACCGATGCCTTAACACCTATAAACCAGCTGGTCATCGCCAATATCAGAAGCTGCTGCTTCGAATACGGCCTCAGTGAAGCAACTGAGGGTTCTATTCATTTGTGAACAAAATATGGAGTGCATGATTCCCGCCCCCGGGGCCCCCTCCGGTCTGGCAATATATCTCCTTGCCGCGCGGCCCGGTGAGACCGGATCAGCCGCGGGGCGTGCACCTTGAGAACCGGATACTGCGAGGATGGACACACCAGATGTGTCGCATCCGGGCAGACATCGAACCATTTGAAATGGTCTAACTTGGATTTGTTTTTCGCAAGGCCGCCGAGAGGCGGCCCCGAGAAATTCCTTTTCCTATACTAAAACCATATGAATCGAACGGAACCGATCAGCGAATGACTGAGAGGACCGGACGGGCTCGAAGCCCAACATATTTGGACGGAGAGTTCGATCCTGGCTCAGGATGAACGCTGGCGGCGCGCCTAACACATGCAAGTCGAACGGCACCTGCCTTCGGGCAGAAGCGAGTGGCGAACGGCTGAGTAACACGTGGAGAACCTGCCCCCTCCCCCGGGATAGCCGCCCGAAAGGACGGGTAATACCGGATACCCCGGGGTGCCGCATGGCACCCCGGCTAAAGCCCCGACGGGAGGGGATGGCTCCGCGGCCCATCAGGTAGACGGCGGGGTGACGGCCCACCGTGCCGACAACGGGTAGCCGGGTTGAGAGACCGACCGGCCAGATTGGGACTGAGACACGGCCCAGACTCCTACGGGAGGCAGCAGTGGGGAATCTTGCGCAATGGGGGGAACCCTGACGCAGCGACGCCGCGTGCGGGACGGAGGCCTTCGGGTCGTAAACCGCTTTCAGCAGGGAAGAGTCAAGACTGTACCTGCAGAAGAAGCCCCGGCTAACTACGTGCCAGCAGCCGCGGTAATACGTAGGGGGCGAGCGTTATCCGGATTCATTGGGCGTAAAGCGCGCGTAGGCGGCCCGGCAGGCCGGGGGTCGAAGCGGGGGGCTCAACCCCCCGAAGCCCCCGGAACCTCCGCGGCTTGGGTCCGGTAGGGGAGGGTGGAACACCCGGTGTAGCGGTGGAATGCGCAGATATCGGGTGGAACACCGGTGGCGAAGGCGGCCCTCTGGGCCGAGACCGACGCTGAGGCGCGAAAGCTGGGGGAGCGAACAGGATTAGATACCCTGGTAGTCCCAGCCGTAAACGATGGACGCTAGGTGTGGGGGGACGATCCCCCCGTGCCGCAGCCAACGCATTAAGCGTCCCGCCTGGGGAGTACGGCCGCAAGGCTAAAACTCAAAGGAATTGACGGGGGCCCGCACAAGCAGCGGAGCATGTGGCTTAATTCGAAGCAACGCGAAGAACCTTACCAGGGCTTGACATATGGGTGAAGCGGGGGAGACCCCGTGGCCGAGAGGAGCCCATACAGGTGGTGCATGGCTGTCGTCAGCTCGTGTCGTGAGATGTTGGGTTAAGTCCCGCAACGAGCGCAACCCCCGCCGCGTGTTGCCATCGGGTGATGCCGGGAACCCACGCGGGACCGCCGCCGTCAAGGCGGAGGAGGGCGGGGACGACGTCAAGTCATCATGCCCCTTATGCCCTGGGCTGCACACGTGCTACAATGGCCGGTACAGAGGGATGCCACCCCGCGAGGGGGAGCGGATCCCGGAAAGCCGGCCCCAGTTCGGATTGGGGGCTGCAACCCGCCCCCATGAAGTCGGAGTTGCTAGTAATCGCGGATCAGCATGCCGCGGTGAATGCGTTCCCGGGCCTTGTACACACCGCCCGTCACACCACCCGAGTCGTCTGCACCCGAAGTCGCCGGCCCAACCGCAAGGGGGGAGGCGCCGAAGGTGTGGAGGGTGAGGGGGGTGAAGTCGTAACAAGGTAGCCGTACCGGAAGGTGCGGCTGGATCACCTCCTTTCTAGGGAGATAAATCTTCTAGAGAGATCAACTTAACTCGAATAGAGGGCAGGAGCCCGTCCGGCAGATGTCTTCCCGGTACGTCCCCGCAGCACCCGGTCCCCGGGGTCGCACCCGCGTACCTTGAGAGCCGCATAGCGATAGGAGAGAGATGGAAGATCCAATTCTTCCAGACTCGATTCTTTTCTGCGATTTAAACAGAGAATGATAGCAATCATTCATCCGATCCAAACAAGAAGAATTCACTTATATATGAGTGAGGAGCATCTGATCGCGAGCACAGTACATACACTGTGCCGCGGTATGAGATACCCGAATTGCGACATACGAGCGCTATTCATGATATCGATTAATTAATTTTAGCGACACGTGGATATCCCGCGGGCCCGATGCGGTCCCGCAAGATACCACGGGCGCACGGCGGATGCCTTGGCACAGGGAGCCGATGAAGGACGCGGCAAGCTGCGATAATCCCCGGCGAGGAGCACACATCCTTCGACCCGGGGGTCTCCGAATGGGCGAACCCATCCACAGCAGTGTGGATATCCCCACCCCGAACACATAGGGGCGGGGAGGACGACCCGGGGAACTGAAACATCTAAGTACCCGGAGGAGAGGAAATCAATCTCGAGACTCCCCGAGTAGCGGCGAGCGAAAGGGGACCGATGGCCAAACCGTCGAGCGGGCATACCCGGCAGGGGTTCCGCCGACGGGGTTGCAGGGCCGCGCATCCGGGGGCTGCCGCCCCCGGGCGCAGGTCCGGCTGGGGAGCGGAACGGCATGGGAGGGCCGGCCGCAGCGGGTGACAGCCCCGTACGCGAACCCAGACCGGACGGCGCGACGCGGTCCCTGAGTAGGGCCGGGCACGTGAAACCCGGTCCGAACCTGGGTGGACCACCATCCAAGCCTGAGTACTACCCTGTGACCGATAGCGCACCAGTACCGTGAGGGAAAGGTGAAAAGCACCCCGGGAGGGGAGTGAAACAGTACCTGAAACCGTGCGCCCACGAGCAGTCGGAGCACCCTTTTAGGGTGTGACGGCGTGCCTTTTGTAGAATGAGCCAGCGAGTCGCTGGCGCGGGGCGAGGTTAACCGAAAGGGAGCCGGAGCGAAAGCGAGCCTTAACAGGGCGACTTGAGTCCCGCGCCGCGGACGCGAAGCCGGGTGAGCTATCCGTGGGCAGGCTGAAGCGGGGGTAAGACCCCGTGGAGGGCCGAACGCACGTCGGTTGAAAACGGCGGCGATGACCTGCGGATAGGGGTGAAAGGCCAATCAAACCCGGAGATATCTCGTTCTCCCCGAAATAGCTTTAGGGCTAGCGTCGCGCGTTCACCGCCGGAGGT
Source organism: Coriobacteriaceae bacterium (assembly GCA_025757745.1). Lineage (NCBI taxonomy): Bacteria > Bacillati > Actinomycetota > Coriobacteriia > Coriobacteriales > Coriobacteriaceae > Coriobacteriaceae bacterium. Next base: position 21,897 of record CP107217.1, on the reverse strand, counting down.
AGAGCACCGGATGGACGAGGGGGCTTCGCCGCCTACCGAATCCAACCGAACTCCGAATGCCGGCGGCCCAGAGCGCGGCAGTCAGAGCATGTGGGCTAAGCTGTGTGCTCGAGAGGGAAACAGCCCGGACCGCCCGCTAAGGTCCCCAAGTTCCAGCCGAGTGGCAAAGGATGTGCGTCCGCCCAGACAACCAGGATGTTGGCTTAGAAGCAGCCATGCATTCAAAGAGTGCGTAACAGCTCACTGGTCGAGTGGACATGCGCCGACAATACACGGGGCTAAGCTGGACACCGAAGCGGCGGGATTTTATTCATTAGAATCGGTAGGGGAGCTTCCCATGGGCGGAGAAGCCGGAGGGCGACCGACGGTGGAGCGCATGGGAGTGAGAATGCTGGCATGAGTAGCGAGAGACGAGAGAGTAACTCGTCCGCCGTGAACCCGAGGTTTCCTGGGCAAGGCTAATCCTCCCAGGGTCAGTCGGGGGCTAAGGCGAGGCCGGGAGGCGTAGCCGACGCGCAGCAGGCAGACATTCCTGCACCGCGCACGCGGCGCTACGACCGACGGGGCGACGGATGGGGGTGGCTCGGCGGGGTTCTGGACGTCCCCGTGATGGAGCGCGGCCCGCGGACCAGGGAAATCCGGTCCGCACGAGGGCGAGGCTCCGGACGAAGCGACTGAGCGAAGCGAGTGAGCCCGAGGTCCCTAGAAAAACCCCTAGGCAGGCGCGTGCGCGCCCGTACCGCAAACCGACACAGGTGGGTGGGTAGAACATACCGAGGCGATCGGGTCAACCATGGTCAAGGAACTCGGCACAATGGCCCCGTAACTTCGGGAGAAGGGGTGCCCGCGCGTACGTGAACGGACTTGCTCCGGGAGCGGAGGCGGGCCGCAGTGGAGAGGCCCAAGCGACTGTTTACCAAAAACACAGGACTCTGCAGAAGCCGCAAGGCGACGTATAGGGTCTGACGCCTGCCCGGTGCCGGAAGGTCACGCGGAGGGGTTAGCCGCAAGGCGAGGCCCCGAAGCCAAGCCCCGGTAAACGGCGGCCGTAACTATAACGGTCCTAAGGTAGCGAAATTCCTTGTCGGGTAAGTTCCGACCTGCACGAAAGGCGCAACGACTTGGGCGCTGTCTCGACCATGGACCCGGTGAAATTGCACTGGTCGTGAAGATGCGACTTACCCGCGGAAGGACGGAAAGACCCCGTGAACCTTCACTGCAGCTTGGCATTGGCCGCTGGTCCCGCGTGTAGAGGATAGGCAGGAGGCATCGATCCGGAGGCGCCAGCCCCCGGGGAGCCGCCCTTGGAATACTGCCCTCGCGCGACCGGCGTCCTAACCCGAGGCCGTCAACCGGCTCGGGGACCGTGCCAGGCGGGCAGTTTGACTGGGGCGGTCGCCTCCTAAAGGGTAACGGAGGCGCGCGAAGGTCCGCTCGGGACGGTCGGCAACCGTCCTTTTGAATGCAAGAGTACAAGCGGGCTTGACTGCGAGGCCCACAAGCCGAGCAGGTGCGAAAGCAGGCTCTAGTGATCCGGCGGCCCCGAGTGGGTGGGCCGTCGCTCAACGGATAAAAGGTACTCCGGGGATAACAGGCTGATCTTGCCCAAGAGTCCACATCGACGGCAAGGTTTGGCACCTCGATGTCGGCTCATCGCATCCTGGGGCTGGAGCAGGTCCCAAGGGTACGGCTGTTCGCCGTTTAAAGCGGTACGCGAGCTGGGTTCAGAACGTCGTGAGACAGTTCGGTCCCTATCCTCCGTGGGCGCAGGAGAATCGATGGAGGCTGCCCCCAGTACGAGAGGACCGGGGTGGACGCACCTCCGGTGAACCGGTTGTCGACCAACGGCACGGCCGGGTAGCCGCGTGCGGCGCGGATAACCGCTGAAGGCATCTAAGCGGGAAGCCGTTCCAGGGATTAGTTCTCCTTCCGGTAAGGGCCCAGGTAGACTACCTGGTCGATAGACGGCAGGTGCAAGGACGGCGACGTCCTCAGCCGAGCCGCACTAATCGCCCGAGCTCTTCCGGAACCGCACCTCGCGGCCCGCGGGACAAGCGCCCATGCGCGGTCCGGGCACGAGGATGCCCCCGAGTCACCTTTCCTATACGCCATGCGGCCCCCAGGGCACGTGAGAGGGACACCCGGACACCGAGAACGGTGGGCGCCGCCCACCGGTCAGCGGCCAGAGCATGGGGGGCACGCCCGGTCCCGTTCCGAACCCGGAAGCTAAGCCCCATCGCGCCGAGAGTACTGCGGGGTCAGCCCGTGGGAGGCCAGGGCGCCGCTGACCGGTGGACGGCACCGAGCCGCCATTGGGAATGTAGAAGGGGGAGGCCTCGCGGCCTCCCCCTTTTTTGCGTTTATATCGAGCCGTGGCTCTAGATAGCTGATTTCTTTATTCTAAAGTCGCAATAGCATATGGAGTGGGCTGATTCTCTTCGAGGCCTGTCTTGGGACTCGTTCTTTATAGTCCGCACTTAGGAACGCTTCTTTGGCTGGTTGTGTATTTCCTAGATGGATCTGCCAATTTAGATCACAAATCAATCTTTTCTCGCGTTTCGCGTTTTGCAGCTTGGGGTTGCACACCAATGGGGCTCCAGCGCTGTCTGGCGGGGTCCTTTGCCGCGTAAAGGCCCTATAAGGGGAACCTAAGCAATCCATCTCCTAGGCGCTATTCAGTTCTGGTTTGGGTATATAAGCGATGCGTCTACATCAGACAGCAAGAACACCGAGGTCATACGGTCTGTCTGAGATATATGATCGTTGATTAGACCCTGACGGGTCCCAGGGTCCCAAGATTCATTTGTGAACAAAATATGGAGTGCATGATTCCCGCCCCCGGGGCCCCCTCCGGTCTGGCAATATATCTCCTTGCCGCGCGGCCCGGTCGAACCGGATGGACCGCACAGCGTGCACCTTGAGAACCGGATACTGCGAGGATGGACACTTACTTCAGTGTCGCATCCGGGCAGACATCGAACCATTTGAAATGGTCTAACTTGGATTTGTTTTTCGCAAGGCCGCCGAGAGGCGGCCCCGAGAAATTCCTTTTCCTATACTAAAACCATATGAATCGAACGGAACCGATCAGCGAATGACTGAGAGGACCGGACGGGCTCGAAGCCCAACATATTTGGACGGAGAGTTCGATCCTGGCTCAGGATGAACGCTGGCGGCGCGCCTAACACATGCAAGTCGAACGGCACCCCTCTCCGGAGGGAAGCGAGTGGCGAACGGCTGAGTAACACGTGGAGAACCTGCCCCCTCCCCCGGGATAGCCGCCCGAAAGGACGGGTAATACCGGATACCCCGGGGTGCCGCATGGCACCCCGGCTAAAGCCCCGACGGGAGGGGATGGCTCCGCGGCCCATCAGGTAGACGGCGGGGTGACGGCCCACCGTGCCGACAACGGGTAGCCGGGTTGAGAGACCGACCGGCCAGATTGGGACTGAGACACGGCCCAGACTCCTACGGGAGGCAGCAGTGGGGAATCTTGCGCAATGGGGGGAACCCTGACGCAGCGACGCCGCGTGCGGGACGGAGGCCTTCGGGTCGTAAACCGCTTTCAGCAGGGAAGAGTCAAGACTGTACCTGCAGAAGAAGCCCCGGCTAACTACGTGCCAGCAGCCGCGGTAATACGTAGGGGGCGAGCGTTATCCGGATTCATTGGGCGTAAAGCGCGCGTAGGCGGCCCGGCAGGCCGGGGGTCGAAGCGGGGGGCTCAACCCCCCGAAGCCCCCGGAACCTCCGCGGCTTGGGTCCGGTAGGGGAGGGTGGAACACCCGGTGTAGCGGTGGAATGCGCAGATATCGGGTGGAACACCGGTGGCGAAGGCGGCCCTCTGGGCCGAGACCGACGCTGAGGCGCGAAAGCTGGGGGAGCGAACAGGATTAGATACCCTGGTAGTCCCAGCCGTAAACGATGGACGCTAGGTGTGGGGGGACGATCCCCCCGTGCCGCAGCCAACGCATTAAGCGTCCCGCCTGGGGAGTACGGCCGCAAGGCTAAAACTCAAAGGAATTGACGGGGGCCCGCACAAGCAGCGGAGCATGTGGCTTAATTCGAAGCAACGCGAAGAACCTTACCAGGGCTTGACATATGGGTGAAGCGGGGGAGACCCCGTGGCCGAGAGGAGCCCATACAGGTGGTGCATGGCTGTCGTCAGCTCGTGTCGTGAGATGTTGGGTTAAGTCCCGCAACGAGCGCAACCCCCGCCGCGTGTTGCCATCGGGTGATGCCGGGAACCCACGCGGGACCGCCGCCGTCAAGGCGGAGGAGGGCGGGGACGACGTCAAGTCATCATGCCCCTTATGCCCTGGGCTGCACACGTGCTACAATGGCCGGTACAGAGGGATGCCACCCCGCGAGGGGGAGCGGATCCCGGAAAGCCGGCCCCAGTTCGGATTGGGGGCTGCAACCCGCCCCCATGAAGTCGGAGTTGCTAGTAATCGCGGATCAGCATGCCGCGGTGAATGCGTTCCCGGGCCTTGTACACACCGCCCGTCACACCACCCGAGTCGTCTGCACCCGAAGTCGCCGGCCCAACCGCAAGGGGGGAGGCGCCGAAGGTGTGGAGGGTGAGGGGGGTGAAGTCGTAACAAGGTAGCCGTACCGGAAGGTGCGGCTGGATCACCTCCTTTCTAGGGAGATAAATCTTCTAGAGAGATCAACTTAACTCGAATAGAGGGCAGGAGCCCGTCCGGCAGATGTCTTCCCGGTACGTCCCCGCAGCACCCGGTCCCCGGGGTCGCACCCGCGTACCTTGAGAGCCGCATAGCGATAGGAGAGAGATGGAAGATCCAATTCTTCCAGACTCGATTCTTTTCTGCGATTTAAACAGAGAATGATAGCAATCATTCATCCGATCCAAACAAGAAGAATTCACTTATATATGAGTGAGGAGCATCTGATCGCGAGCACAGTACATACACTGTGCCGCGGTATGAGATACCCGAATTGCGACATACGAGCGCTATTCATGATATCGATTAATTAATTTTAGCGACACGTGGATATCCCGCGGGCCCGATGCGGTCCCGCAAGATACCACGGGCGCACGGCGGATGCCTTGGCACAGGGAGCCGATGAAGGACGCGGCAAGCTGCGATAATCCCCGGCGAGGAGCACACATCCTTCGACCCGGGGGTCTCCGAATGGGCGAACCCATCCACAGCAGTGTGGATATCCCCACCCCGAACACATAGGGGCGGGGAGGACGACCCGGGGAACTGAAACATCTAAGTACCCGGAGGAGAGGAAATCAATCTCGAGACTCCCCGAGTAGCGGCGAGCGAAAGGGGACCGATGGCCAAACCGTCGAGCGGGCATACCCGGCAGGGGTTCCGCCGACGGGGTTGCAGGGCCGCGCATCCGGGGGCTGCCGCCCCCGGGCGCAGGTCCGGCTGGGGAGCGGAACGGCATGGGAGGGCCGGCCGCAGCGGGTGACAGCCCCGTACGCGAACCCAGACCGGACGGCGCGACGCGGTCCCTGAGTAGGGCCGGGCACGTGAAACCCGGTCCGAACCTGGGTGGACCACCATCCAAGCCTGAGTACTACCCTGTGACCGATAGCGCACCAGTACCGTGAGGGAAAGGTGAAAAGCACCCCGGGAGGGGAGTGAAACAGTACCTGAAACCGTGCGCCCACGAGCAGTCGGAGCACCCTTTTAGGGTGTGACGGCGTGCCTTTTGTAGAATGAGCCAGCGAGTCGCTGGCGCGGGGCGAGGTTAACCGAAAGGGAGCCGGAGCGAAAGCGAGCCTTAACAGGGCGACTTGAGTCCCGCGCCGCGGACGCGAAGCCGGGTGAGCTATCCGTGGGCAGGCTGAAGCGGGGGTAAGACCCCGTGGAGGGCCGAACGCACGTCGGTTGAAAACGGCGGCGATGACCTGCGGATAGGGGTGAAAGGCCAATCAAACCCGGAGATATCTCGTTCTCCCCGAAATAGCTTTAGGGCTAGCGTCGCGCGTTCACCGCCGGAGGTAGAGCACCGGATGGACGAGGGGGCTTCGCCGCCTACCGAATCCAACCGAACTCCGAATGCCGGCGGCCCAGAGCGCGGCAGTCAGAGCATGTGGGCTAAGCTGTGTGCTCGAGAGGGAAACAGCCCGGACCGCCCGCTAAGGTCCCCAAGTTCCAGCCGAGTGGCAAAGGATGTGCGTCCGCCCAGACAACCAGGATGTTGGCTTAGAAGCAGCCATGCATTCAAAGAGTGCGTAACAGCTCACTGGTCGAGTGGACATGCGCCGACAATACACGGGGCTAAGCTGGACACCGAAGCGGCGGGATTTTATTCATTAGAATCGGTAGGGGAGCTTCCCATGGGCGGAGAAGCCGTCAGGGCGACCGACGGTGGAGCGCATGGGAGTGAGAATGCTGGCATGAGTAGCGAGAGACGAGAGAGTAACTCGTCCGCCGTGAACCCGAGGTTTCCTGGGCAAGGCTAATCCTCCCAGGGTCAGTCGGGGGCTAAGGCGAGGCCGGGAGGCGTAGCCGACGCGCAGCAGGCAGACATTCCTGCACCGCGCACGCGGCGCTACGACCGACGGGGCGACGGATGGGGGTGGCTCGGCGGGGTTCTGGACGTCCCCGTGATGGAGCGCGGCCCGCGGACCAGGGAAATCCGGTCCGCACGAGGGCGAGGCTCCGGACGAAGCGACTGAGCGAAGCGAGTGAGCCCGAGGTCCCTAGAAAAACCCCTAGGCAGGCGCGTGCGCGCCCGTACCGCAAACCGACACAGGTGGGTGGGTAGAACATACCGAGGCGATCGGGTCAACCATGGTCAAGGAACTCGGCACAATGGCCCCGTAACTTCGGGAGAAGGGGTGCCCGCGCGTACGTGAACGGACTTGCTCCGGGAGCGGAGGCGGGCCGCAGTGGAGAGGCCCAAGCGACTGTTTACCAAAAACACAGGACTCTGCAGAAGCCGCAAGGCGACGTATAGGGTCTGACGCCTGCCCGGTGCCGGAAGGTCACGCGGAGGGGTTAGCCGTTAAGGCGAGGCCCCGAAGCCAAGCCCCGGTAAACGGCGGCCGTAACTATAACGGTCCTAAGGTAGCGAAATTCCTTGTCGGGTAAGTTCCGACCTGCACGAAAGGCGCAACGACTTGGGCGCTGTCTCGACCATGGACCCGGTGAAATTGCACTGGTCGTGAAGATGCGACTTACCCGCGGAAGGACGGAAAGACCCCGTGAACCTTCACTGCAGCTTGGCATTGGCCGCTGGTCCCGCGTGTAGAGGATAGGCAGGAGGCATCGATCCGGAGGCGCCAGCCCCCGGGGAGCCGCCCTTGGAATACTGCCCTCGCGCGACCGGCGTCCTAACCCGAGGCCGTCAACCGGCTCGGGGACCGTGCCAGGCGGGCAGTTTGACTGGGGCGGTCGCCTCCTAAAGGGTAACGGAGGCGCGCGAAGGTCCGCTCGGGACGGTCGGCAACCGTCCTTTTGAATGCAAGAGTACAAGCGGGCTTGACTGCGAGGCCCACAAGCCGAGCAGGTGCGAAAGCAGGCTCTAGTGATCCGGCGGCCCCGAGTGGGTGGGCCGTCGCTCAACGGATAAAAGGTACTCCGGGGATAACAGGCTGATCTTGCCCAAGAGTCCACATCGACGGCAAGGTTTGGCACCTCGATGTCGGCTCATCGCATCCTGGGGCTGGAGCAGGTCCCAAGGGTACGGCTGTTCGCCGTTTAAAGCGGTACGCGAGCTGGGTTCAGAACGTCGTGAGACAGTTCGGTCCCTATCCTCCGTGGGCGCAGGAGAATCGATGGAGGCTGCCCCCAGTACGAGAGGACCGGGGTGGACGCACCTCCGGTGAACCGGTTGTCGACCAACGGCACGGCCGGGTAGCCGCGTGCGGCGCGGATAACCGCTGAAGGCATCTAAGCGGGAAGCCGTTCCAGGGATTAGTTCTCCTTCCGGTAAGGGCCCAGGTAGACTACCTGGTCGATAGACGGCAGGTGCAAGGACGGCGACGTCCTCAGCCGAGCCGCACTAATCGCCCGAGCTCTTCCGGAACCGCACCTCGCGGCCCGCGGGACAAGCGCCCATGCGCGGTCCGGGCACGAGGATGCCCCCGAGTCACCTTTCCTATACGCCATGCGGCCCCCAGGGCACGTGAGAGGGACACCCGGACACCGAGAACGGTGGGCGCCGCCCACCGGTCAGCGGCCAGAGCATGGGGGGCACGCCCGGTCCCGTTCCGAACCCGGAAGCTAAGCCCCATCGCGCCGAGAGTACTGCGGGGTCAGCCCGTGGGAGGCCAGGGCGCCGCTGACCGGTGGACGGCACCGAGCCGCCATTGGGAATGTAGAAGGGGGAGGCCTCGCGGCCTCCCCCTTTTTTGCGTTTGGTCGATATGAGCTAAACGCCTCTATGGCTTAATAGCCTTTTCTATTTGAAGAAAACAAAATGAATGACCAGCGCGATTGCCACGATGGCAATGATCAAGAGCGCAATTTGGAGACGGTGCTGTCTGCGCCGTCTGTTTGACGATGTAAATATCGATTTCCCCTGCTTAGGCGTCTCGAGATAGCGGGCGGAATGCGTTAGAGTTTGCTTGGGACGGGGCCCTCTGCGATGTTGCTTTGTGGGTGTTTGTGTCTGCTCCTGGCTGCTTGCGCTGTTTTTGGATAATGGGGCATCTTTTAGATACACCGGATCGCTCGAGGCGACACCCATGTGTCTGCGCGCTGATTGAGATTCTTCTAGGGTTTGATATCGATTGCGAGTTACATACTCAGGCTCTGCATCGTTAATGGGCTCTTGGGAAATATGGGGACGATGGTAGCGTATGGGCTGTGAATAGGCAGAACTATCGTTCTGCAGCGACTCAAACGAATTGTCGGAGGTCTGATCGTCCATGATGCCCTTAGGTTGTCATTAACAACGTGTATGCGCTCATTGTAAGCCCTCCGCTTCGTTTTGACAGGCCGCGTATATGGTATTTAAGGCACGGTTCAAAGAACTTTAGCTTCGTTAAAACCTTAGTCGACCAGACTTAGATATGCTTATAGAAAGAGACTTAAAAAACTTTATATCAAAATGTATATATAAGAAATGGATGGGCATATATTAGAGCGTCAAAAGAAGTCCCTGCCACCTAGAAGATGGCTCGGCAGTCCCTTAAAGGAGTGGTAGTCATGGCAAGCATGGTTCCTTATCGTTCGGTTTTTGGTGTTCGTCCCTCTGCTAGCTCGTTGTTTGATCTCTTTGATGATATGAGCGACCTAGCGAACAGCTCGATTGCCTCTAAGGCGTTCCCCGTTGACGTTGAGGATAAGGGCGATGGCTATGAGGTCAAGGCTTATCTGACCGGCGTCGCCAAGGACGATATCGATGTCGAGCTTAACGAGGGCCGTCTGTCCATTAGCGTGAATGTCGAGGAAGACGAGGAGAACGAGGGTAAGAACTTCCTGCAGAAGGAGTTCAGCTCGTACAGCGCGACGCGCGGCGTGTACCTGAAGGATGCTTCGAGCGAGGGCCTTTCTGCAAAGTACGCTGACGGCATCCTTACCGTTACGGTTCCTAAGATTGTCGAGAAGAAGAACGTTACGAAGATTTCCATCGATTAAGGCTATCGGCTTTTAAAATCGGTGCCTACGTTAAGGGGGCTGGGAAGTGATTCCCAGCCCCCTTTGCTGTTTACTGTATGGTCATGGGCCGATATTGTCCGGCGGGACGTATCGTGAGTTTATGCAGCCCCTCAACGCGGGTGGCGGTGCTGCCAAGCTCGTTGTCGAGCGTTGCGTCGAGGGAGCTTGCGTAGCTTTTGACGGTCAGGCTTGGGCGATTGTTGTCTTGGCTAATGTGCATCGCGATAAGTTGCTCGGTGCGATCGGTTGCCAACGCGCGTGCGGCATCGGCGGCCTGATCGTTGGAGAGATGCCCTTTTACAGACAGGATACGTTCCTGAAGAAAGCGAGGATAGTCGCCTTGACGCAGCATGGTTACATCGTGGTTGCTTTCGAGTGCGAGAATGCGACAGTCCTTGAGCGTATCGATGGCATGCTTCGACAACTCGCCGGTGTCGGTGGCAAAGCCAATTGAATCACCCTGAGCGTCAAACCGGTAGCCGACGGGATTAACGACGTCGTGGGATGTCGAATATGTTTGAATGTGGACTCCGGCAATAGAGAGGGCGTCACCTGGGTCGAATTCCTCGACAGGTAGATGTGCGAGGCTTTCTTTGGACGTGAGCGTTCCTCTGCTGGAAAAGACTGGGCCATTCCAATGCTTGCACCATACCTCAAGCCCCTTGATGTGGTCGCTGTGTTCATGGGTGACAACAAGGGCGTACACGTCGTCTACCGACAGTCCGAGTTCCGCCATGCGTTTGAGCGTTTCGCGGCGAGACAGTCCGTCATCGACCATAATGAGCCCCTGCGGGCCCTCGATGAGTGCGCAGTTGCCTTTAGAGCCACTGCCGAGGATATGAAGGTGCAGACGAGACATAAGATTCCAAAGGATACAATGGGTGCGGACGAATAGAGGAGGAAGCAAATGCCTACGGTATCTCAGCATTATGGACACCATGCCGTGCCTGGGGCAGTCGATGAGACCCGGACGAGGCAGCAGGCTGCTCCTGTCGTGCTCATGGTATCAGGCGGCGCGGACTCGACGGCACTGCTTCTTATGGCGTGCACATCAAAGCTGGATATCCAAGACGGACGCGGTGTTGCCCCCATTGCTCGCGAGCGCCTGCATGTGCTGCATGTAAACCATCATCTGCGCGGCAAGGCGTCCGATGGCGACGAGGCCTTTGTGCGTGAGCTCTGCGCGAAATATGGTTTACCGCTGTGCGTGGAGCACGCTTATTTTGATGGGGAGTCGGGCAATATTGAGGCCGCGGCCCGCGAGGTGCGCTATGCCGCGGCGCGGAGGTATGTTCGCGAGCTCTGCGCCCAGACGGGGGCACCGCGAACGGCGGCTCGTATCTGCACCGCGCACACGTCTTCGGATCGCGCGGAAACGTTTTTGATGAACGCGATTAAGGGTTCAGGGCCCGCTGGCCTATCGAGCATTCCTCACCGGAGGAATATCGTGGTGCGCCCCTTGCTCGACCTAACTCATGGCGAGCTCGTGGGCTATCTACAGGTACATGGTCAGCCGTGGCGTGAGGACGAGAGCAATGAGGATATCTCGTATCTGCGAAACTACGTGCGCCATCGGGTAATGCCAGTGGTGGCACAGCGTAATGCGAGCGTGTGCAAGACGATTGGCGCCGCCTGCGAGATCCTTGGTGACGAAGATGCGTTTCTATCCCAGCTGTCGGCACAGGCGTTTCGAAGCTGCCTGCGCAAGGAGGCGGCGGGTGCGCTAGTGCTCGATGCCAGACGCCTTGCTGCGGCCGAGGTGGTAATCGCGCGGCGCATCGTGCGACTGGCGATCAAACGCATCGATCCGGACGCTCGTCCAGAGATGCGACATGTGGAGCGAGTCCTTTCCTGCGTTGCCGAGGGCGCAGGCTCGGTCACGCTTCCGGCGGGGATTGACGCACGCGTCGAATTTGGCATGCTGGCGTTTAAGGCTCCGGTGGCTCGCGAGGGCCTGGTCGCGGACTGGGTTACCGTACCCGGTCGTTTGCCGTTGGGCGGGGGACGTATGCTGGTCGCAGAGCCGATGGCCGTTGAACCGGGATGCGATATCGTGCGCCGCGCCCGTGAGCTTGCGGCTGCCGGGGAAGTGGCAGCTTTGGTAGACGCGGCTGCCCTGGGTTTTGCCGACAGCGATAGCGAGCGGATCCTGGCGGGCTCGCGTGGCGAGATCCCTGCCGAGGCGCGATTGGCGCGCCTATGGGTGGACGGTCCCGCACCGGGAGACGTGATGTGCCCGTTAGGAATGAGTGGCCGAAGCAAGAAGGTATCCGACTTGCTAGGAGAGGCTCGCATTCCCGTTTCCGAGCGCGCCGGCGTGCCCATGGTGAGGACGGCGCCGGGAGGTGCCGTGGTGTGGGTCGCCGGAGTTCGCGCGGACGAACGCTTTAAGTGCACGGCGGCGACGCGTGTGGCCTATCTGCTTCGCGTGGTTGACGCGGATTAGCCCCTCGTACCAGCTTTTCTGTGCGGCGTTGACGGTATTCCAGCGCTGATGATGCGCGGGCTGGAAAATATACCCCGTGCGCTGCTAGAATGTGTAGTTCGCGTCCATACGGCGGTGTGTGGGCGATTAAGCACAAGAAAGGGTTGTCATGGCTTCTCAACATCCGGATATCGAGAAGGTTCTGTTTACGCAGGAGGATATCGAAGGTATCGTTTCTCGCCTGGGCGAGGAGATTACGCGCGACTACGCTGGTAAGGATCTGGTGTTGATCGCGGTTCTGCGCGGCGCCGTTGTCTTTATGGGCGACCTGATGCGCAAGATCGAGCTGCCGACCAACATCGATTTCATGGCTGTTTCGAGCTATGGCGACGGTGTGAAGTCTTCGGGCATCGTGCGTATCATTAAGGACCTGGATATCGACATCCGTGGTCGCGACGTGCTGATCGTCGAGGACATTCTGGACTCGGGCCTGACCCTCAAGTACCTGATGAAGAACCTCGAGAGCCGCAAGCCCGCTTCGCTGGAGGTCGCTGCCTTCCTGTGGAAGGACGTTGAGGACCGTACCTCGGCCATCACGCCCAAGTATGTTGGAACCCATTGCCCCGATGCCTTTGTGGTGGGCTACGGCCTCGACTATGCCGAGCGCTATCGCAACCTTCCGTATCTGGGCATTTTGAAACCGGAGGTTTATTCGTAAGATGCCCGACGACCGTAACGACAACAATCCCCAGACTCCCCGGGACCCAAAGATTCCGGGGATGCCCGGAGGCAAGAAGCCCACGCGTACGGGCTGGCTGTATTTTCTTTTGGCTTGCGCGCTTCTGGGCTATGCCTTCTTTAATATGGGTTCCGGCTTTGCCAACTCCAGCAATACCGTTAAGCTCGCGACGAGCGAGATGGTCAGTGCCATTAAGCAGGATCGCGTCGAAGATTTGACCTATACGGTTCAAGACGGAAGCGTGGCGGGTCATTACTGGAAGACAAAAAAGGACAAGGGCGATACGAGCGAGCTCAAGAGCTTTTCCTCGACCTATGTCGGCTCCGATTCGCTTGCCGAGCTTATGGCGGAGCACCCCGACACCAAGTATATCGTCAACACCAACGACCCCGATTTTTGGGGCGACTTGGCGATGAGCGTGCTGCCGACGATCGCCCTGATCGCCATCATGTTCTACTTTATGCGCCAGATGATGGGCGCCAATAACAGGAACATGCAGTTTGGCAAGACCAACGCCAAGACTAACGAGGCTACGCGTCCCAAGGTCAAGTTCGAGGACGTGGCCGGCGTGGACGAGGCCGTCGAGGAGCTCGAGGAGATCCGCGACTTCCTAAGCGATCCGGACCGCTATCGCAAACTGGGTGCCAAGATCCCGCGCGGCGTTTTGCTGGTGGGCCCTCCGGGTACCGGTAAGACGCTGCTGGCCAAGGCCGTTGCCGGCGAGGCGGGCGTGCCGTTCTTTAGCATCTCTGGTTCTGACTTTGTCGAGATGTTCGTGGGTGTCGGTGCCAGCCGCGTGCGCGACCTCTTTAAGGAGGCCAAGTCTCAGGCTCCGTCGATCATCTTTATTGACGAGATCGATGCCGTGGGACGTCAGCGCGGAGCCGGTCTGGGCGGCGGCCACGACGAGCGCGAGCAGACGCTCAACCAGCTGCTGGTCGAGATGGACGGTTTTGAGGAAAGCGACTCGGTCATCCTGATCGCCGCAACTAACCGTCCCGATATTCTGGACCCGGCATTGCTGCGCCCCGGTCGTTTTGACCGCCAGGTCACGGTCGACCGTCCGGACGTAAAGGGCCGCGAGCAGATCTTGCGCGTGCATGCCGAGAACAAGCCGATGGACGAGGACGTTAAGTTTGAGAAGCTCGCCCAGATGACCGTTGGCTTTACCGGTGCCGATTTGGCGAACCTGCTCAATGAGTCTGCGCTGCTGGCCGCTCGCCGTCATCGTTCCGTGATCTCGATGGACGAGGTCGAGGAGTCGATGGAGCGCGTGATTGCCGGACCACAACGCAAGGGCCGTGTGATGACCGAAGCCGAGCGCACCACGATTGCCTACCACGAGAGCGGTCATGCCCTGGTGGGTCACATCTTGGAGCACTCCGATCCGGTTCATAAGATTTCGATTGTCAGCCGCGGCCAGGCTCTGGGCTACACGTTGCAGCTTCCGCAGGAGGATCACTTCCTCAAGACCAAGAACGAGATGCTCGATGAGCTTGCCGTGTTCTTGGGCGGTCGCGTTGCCGAGGAACTCATGTGCGACGACATCACGTCGGGCGCGAGCAACGACCTGGAGCGCGCGACCAAGATGGCGCGCGAGATGGTCACGCGCCTGGGCATGAGCGAGGAGTTGGGCACGCAGGTGTTTGGCGAGGCGCAGCATCAGGTGTTCCTTGGTCGCGATTACGCCGATCACCAGGATTACTCCGAGGAGACGGCGCGTCGCATCGATATCGAGGTCCAGCGCATTATGCGCGAGGCCCATCGCCGCGCGGTCGAGATTCTGGATGCCCGTCGCGATCAGCTTGATCTGATGGCGAAGGTGCTGCTTGAGCGCGAGACCGTCGAAGGCGACGCCGTGAATGCCCTGCTCGACAACGAGTGGGATGCCTACCTTGAGCGCGAGGGCGATATCCTGGCGGCCAAGGAGGAGCGCAATGCCAAGGCGGCTGGCATGCCGACCAAGAAGCGCGCGCCTCGCATGAGCGAGGAGGAGCTGGCGGCTGATGCCGCAGCTTTTGCGCAGGCGGCCATGCAGGAGGATGCCGAAGTCGCATCCGAGACTGCCGATGATGACTGTGCCGTCAATGCCGGTGCCGACACCGACGACGACAAATAGTCTTTGTGGTGAAAGCCTCCGCGGGGAAACCTGCGGAGGCCTTTTCTTTTGAGCGATATGGGGCCATCTGTTGATTGGGGACAGACTAAATGAGCGTTTTCACGCATTTAAGTCTGTCCCCAATCAACACCCAATTAACATTGCTGCGGCACTTTGCTCGACTAAAGCGTACAATAGCGCCTATGCGAAAGGGGAACAGATGATCAACGAAACTATGTATGCTCGCGGTGCGGAAAGCTCCATCATCCGTGAGATCTTTAGCTATGGTCTTGAGCGCAAGGCACAGATCGGTGCGGAAAACGTATTCGATTTTTCGCTGGGCAACCCGAGTGTTCCGGCGCCCGCTGCCGTGGCGGAGTCCATTAAGAAGGCCTTGGAGCTGCCGAGTGACCAGCTGCACGGCTACACTCCCGCACCGGGCCTGCCGCAATGTCGAGCAGCTGTCGCCGAATCGCTCAACCGTCGCTTTGGCACGAGCTATGAGGGCAAGGACGTCTTTATGACGGTGGGTGCCGCGGCTTCGCTCACCTGCGCGCTCAACGCCGTTACGAACCCGGGCGATGAGGTTGTTGTTATCGCCCCGTACTTCCCGGAGTATCGCGTGTGGATTGAGAAGGCCGGCTGCACGTGTGTCGAGGCGCTCGCCGATGAAGACACGTTTCAGCTGAGCGTGGACAACGTGCTCAAGGCGATCAGCGAAAAGACGGCGGCCGTCATCATCGACTCGCCCAACAACCCGACCGGTGCCGTATATACGCGCGACACGCTGACGCGACTGGCCAATGTTCTGCGCGAGGCCAACGCTCGGCGTGATCCCGAGAATCCGATTATGCTCATCTCGGATGAGCCGTACCGCGAGATCGTGTACGGTGCCGAGGTGCCTTGGGTGCCCTCGATCTACGAGAACACCGTGGTGTGCTACTCGTATTCTAAGTCGCTGTCGCTGCCGGGTGAGCGCGTTGGCTGGATCTTGGTTCCCAACACCAATCCGCAGGCTGCGCGTCTGATGCCGGCTGTTGCGGGTGCTGCCCGTACGCTGGGTTTTGTATGTGCACCGGCGCTCTTCCAGCGCGTGATTATCGATTGCATCGATGAGCCGAGCGATATCGAGGCCTATGCTCGCAACCGCACGGCGCTTACCGACGCCTTGGCGGACTACGGCTATACCTATGTTGAGCCGGACGGTGCTTTCTACCTGTGGGTGAAGGCACTCGAGCCCGATGCGAATGCGTTTTGCGAGCGCGCAAAGAAGTATGAGTTGCTTGCGGTTCCCTCGGACAGCTTTGGTATGCCGGGCTGGTTCCGCCTGGGCTATTGCGTGAGTTGCGAAACGATCATCAATTCGCTACCCGCTTGGAAACAGTTGGCGGACGAGTATCGTTAAAAGTAAAGCGCTCTGCCTACAATGTTTTACGTGAAACGGGGTTTGGTGTTAAGCCGGACCCCGTTGTCATGGACGTTGTGTCGTTGGGATGGAGTGGTTTTACGACTATCGAAGGCTATGCGTACAATGAATATAAGCGACGGCCGTGCCAGATAAGGAGACCCGATGCCCTACCTGCTTTCTTGTGACATTCATACCCATACGATGTTCTCTGCGCATGCATATTCGACCATTGAGGAGAATGTGTACTGGGCGGCAGAGCGTGGTCTGCAGGTGCTCGGATCTGCCGACCATCTGAGCTCTATGGTTACGGCTTGCCCTAATGACCTGCGCAGTTATCAGTTCTTTATCAACCAGGATATCTGGCCGCGCATTTGGAGCGGCGTGCTGGTGTTGCGTGGTGCCGAGGCCGATATCGTTTCACTGGACGGAAGCCTGTTTGGCGAGGACACTCCTGTCACGCTCGATATCGCCGGCGATTCGTACAGCCGCCCGCATTCGCTGTTCGATTTGGTTACGCGCAATTTGGATTATTTGGTGGCAAGCGTGCATAATCCGCAGCTCGCTGAAGGCGCGACGCTGGCCCAGACGACCGAGATGTATATCAATGCCCTGGAGCACCCCAAGGTGTTCATGCTGGGCCACGCGGGGCGCTCGGGCGTGCCGTTCGATATCGACGAGGTGCTGCTGGCGGCTAAGGCCAAGCACAAGATCATCGAGATCAACAACCATAGTCTTGAACACGGTGTCGACACTGAGCATTGGGCCGTATGCCGCAAGATCGCCGAGCGCTGCGCCGAGCTGGGCGTGGGTATTGGTGTGTCGACCGATGCCCACATTGGTATGGCCATTGGCAAGCTCGATCACGCCCGCAAGTTGCTCGACGAGATTCACTTCCCGCTGGATTTGATCGTGACGCGCGACCGCGAGACGCTGTTGCGCGAGATGGCGGCAGCTGGCGTGTGCGACCTGCGCAAGGGGATGTAGCGGAGTTTATAAACCAAGTGAAGGGGGCGGCCCGGGCGGGCCGCCCCCTTCTTGTGCCAGAGAATTAGCGGCGTTCGAGGACCGCTACGGTTTCGGTATGGTCGGTGTGGGGGAACATGTCGACGGGCGTGATCTTGAGCAGGCGATAGCCTCCGTCGAGGAGCTGGTGCAGGTCGCGCTCTTGGGTCACGGGGTTGCAGCTGATATAGGTGATGCGGCGCGGCTTAAGTGCGCAGGCAGCTTCGAGGAACTCGGGGGTGGAGCCGGCGCGCGGCGGGTCGATGGAAAGGACGTCGACGCGCTCGTTGTTGTCGGCGGCATCTAGGATGTAATCGGTGGCATCGTCGGCCATAAACCAGGCGCTGCGGGTAAGACCGTTGAGCTCGGCATTGCGGCGCGCGTCGGCAATGCCCGCCGGGTTGCGCTCCACGCCGAGCAGCATGATGCCGATGCCCTTGCTCTGGGCATCTTTAGCTGCGCAAAGACCGATGGTGCCGCTGCCGCAGTAGGCATCCATAAGCACATCGCCCTGGCGCAGGTCCATGCCGTCGATAGCGAGCTGATAGAGCAGTTCGGTCTGCTGCGGGTTGGTCTGATAAAACGCGGTGGGGGAGATATCGAAGTTGCAGCCGAGCAGCTGATCGCGCATGCACTCGGCGCCATAGACGATATGAGTTTCCTCACCCAAGATGGCGTTACCGGGACGGCCATTGATATTTTGGGCGACGGTGACGATATGCGGATCGAGCGCCGCGACGGCCTCAAAGAACTCCTGCGCATGCGGTAAGTCACGCTGGGCGGTCACGAGCGTGACCATGACCTGGTCGGTACGCCAACCGCAGCGGACGACGGCATAGCGAAGCAGCCCCAGATGCTTGTCCTCATTAAAGGCGGGAATATGCAGCCGCTCAGCTTCGCGCGCGATGCCGTTGAGAATCTGACGGGCACCCGGCGCCTCGACAGGACACTCGGGCACGGCAACGATTCTGTGCGTGCCACGTTCAAAAAAGCCGCAGCGGACAGCGCCCCCTTTGCCGGGGGCAAAGGGAGTGGCGGCCTTATGGCGAAAACCGCGCGGCGCAGGATATGTGCCTGGGTCACCCAGGGTGACTCCCATACCGCGAATGGGGTCGACGCTAATACCCTCGCGCTCGCAAAGGGCAGCAAAAAGCTCCTCCATAACAGCCTGCTTAGCTGCCAACTGCTTTTTATAAGGACGATTGAGCGCCGTGCACCCACCGCAAGCTTTCATGATGGAACAAGGAGACTTGGGGTCCACAGCCTTACGCGCAGGCGAAACCGGATCTTTATGCGAGCGCTTGGAGCGAGTCTGAGATGCCTTGTCCTCGCTCCGACGAGAGCCGGGACGCTTGGCCTTAGCCTTGCCTTTGGCTGACTTGCCCTTCGCATCCTGAGACGACTTGGATTTCTTAGAAGATTTTTTCTCCTCCGACCCCTCAGCCGCTTCGATCAAAGCACGACGAGCCTTACGCTCCGCACGAGATTCTGCCATCAATAACTCCACTAATTCATGAATTAAAGCTGCAAGTATTGTACCGTGCCAAGCCAGCAGACGATATACAAGCGGTTTATTCGTGTCAGTGATAAGCCCAACGACGGTTGCCCGCCGCGTGAGGGGTGTGGGGGTTAAGTTTATCGCGAGTTCCGCACGAACAGGAGGCCACTTAATGTGGCCTCCGTCGTGAGCAGGACTGTAGAGCAGGAAACTTAACCCCCACACCCCTCACGCGGCGGGCAAACTCGCCTTGTGCTCTATCACGCTAAAGTGTATGATTCTGAACGTTACATGACTCACTTTACCTAACTAAAGTGTCATCAAGGGGGAATACCATGAACACCGATATGTCTCGTCGTCAGTTTGTTGGTCTAGCCGGCTCGCTCGCCACGGTGCTTGGCCTTGGTCTTGTCGGTTGCGGCGGTGGCGCCGGCAAGGGCTCCGCCGCTGGCTCTGCCGCGGCCAAGGATGTGAAGGGCGCTGCGGAGTCCAAGAAGCTCGTGGTGGGCTTTGATAAGTCCTATCCTCCGTATGGTTTTGTGGGCGACGATGGCGAGTACACCGGCTTTGATCTCGATTTGGCCAAGGCTGTTGCCGATAAGCAGGGCTGGGAGGTCAAATACGAGGCCATCGACTGGGATGCCAAGGATACGCTGCTCAACTCGGGCGCCATCAACTGTATCTGGAACGGCTTTACCATGGAGGGCCGCGAGGACGACTACACGTTCTCCGAGCCGTACATGCTCAACGAGCAGGTGCTGGTGGTAAAGAAGGATGCAGGCATCAAGAGCTGGGACGATCTTGCCGGCAAGACCGTGATTACCCAGACTGATTCCGCTGCACAGGATGTGCTCGAGGGCGACCAGAAGGATTTGGCCGCGACGTTTGCCACGCTCGATACCATCGGTGAGTACAACACGGCGTTTATGCAGCTCGAGAGTGGTGCAGTCGATGCCGTCGCCTGTGACCTCTCGATTGCCCAGTATCAGCTTGCCGCCAAGCCCGATGCCTATACACAGCTTGATGAGCCGCTGTCCAGCGAGCACTACGCCGTCGGCTTTAAGAAGGGCGACACCAAGTCGGCCGATGCCGTGACCGAGTCGCTCAAGGCACTCTATGAGGACGGCACGGTCAAGGACCTGTGTGATAAATATGCAGATTACGGTCTATCCTTCGACAACTGGGTTTTGAAATAATGTCTATCCAAGTCATGATGCAGATGCTTGGCCAGGGATTCTTGGTCAGTTTGCAGCTGTTTGTGCTGACGCTGCTCGGGTCGATTCCCCTGGGAATTCCCGTGGCGTTTATGCGCATGAGCAAGGTCGCGCCGCTGCGCTGGATTGCGCGCATCTACATTTCGGTCATGCGCGGTACGCCGCTCATGCTGCAGATGTTTGCCATCTACTTTGCCCCGTATTACGTGTTCGGCATCTCGCTCACGCCCGATTCCAAATGGACGGCGTGCGTTGTGGCGTTCATCATCAACTACGCCGGCTACTTTGCCGAGATCTATCGCTCGGGCTTGCAGTCGATTCCGCGCGGTCAATATGAGGCCGCCGAGGTGCTGGGCTATTCGCGCACGCAGACGTTTCTGTATATCGTGATGCCGCAGGTCGCCAAGCGTATTCTGCCGGCGATGGGCAACGAGATCATCACGCTGGTCAAGGACACGTCGCTGGCGTTTGCCATTGGCGTGGGTGAGATGTTCTCGACCGCCAAGGCGCTGGTTGCCTCGCAGGTGAGCATGGTGCCGTTTGCGATTGCGGCGCTGATCTACTGGGTCTTTAACTTTGTGGTCGAGATGCTGCTGGGCGCCGCCGAGAAAAAATTGGATTACTACCATGATTAATTCGGTAATGAATATAGCGAACGCGCGCAAGGCGTTTGGCGGCAATAAGGTGCTCAAGGATATCTCACTCGAGGTAAAGCGTGGCGAGGTTGTGGCGATTATCGGGCCTTCGGGTGGCGGTAAGTCCACGCTGCTGCGCTGCGCCACGCTGCTCGAGACGCTCGACGGTGGCTCGCTTTCGTTTGGCGACCTTGCCGTCGCGACGGATGCGGGTTCGGGCGCGGTGTACGCAAAGGGCGATGTGCCTAAACAGGCGCGCTCGCGGTTTGGTCTGGTGTTTCAGAACTACAATCTGTTCCCGCACTATACGGTGATGAAAAACATCACCGACGCTCCGGTTCGCGTACTCAAGCGTCCGCGCGAGCAGGCCGAAGCGCGTGCGCGTGAGTTGATCGCGCAGATGGGGCTTACGGGCAACGAGAACAAGGTGCCATGTGAGCTTTCGGGTGGTCAGCAACAGCGTGTGAGTATCGCCCGCGCCTTGGCGCTCGACCCGGAGATCTTGTTCTTTGACGAGCCGACTTCGGCGCTCGATCCCGAGCTAACGGCCGAGGTGCTGCGTGTCATTAAAGACCTTGCCGCGCAGAATATGACGATGGTGATCGTGACCCACGCAATGCAATTTGCGCGCGATGTTGCCGACCGCGTGGTCTTTATGGACGGCGGTCGCATTGTCGAGGAGGGTCCTGCCGAGCAGGTTATCGATCACCCGCGTGAGCAACGTACCCGTGAGTTCTTGAGCCGTATCGAGGGCTAGGCTCAGCTATATATTGAGAAAAAGCCGCCGCAGGTCTTATGGTCTGCGGCGGCTTTTATTTGTATCGATGGGGTTTAATAATCGCCTCGCATGCGCTCTTCTTCCTCTCGCCGCCTGTATTCATACGTGCGCCGAAAGGTATGCATGGACGGTCGCCCGTGAGGGTAGGGTGGTGGCATAGGACATTTGGAGGGTGAGTCGGCTCGGCTGCCGACCATGCTGCTCCCGGGATGGCACCGACCGCGAACTCTCCCCGTTGGCGTCGCGCATTGCGCGCGGCCCTGCAAGGAGGTCATCATGGGTGCTCCCAAGACCGGTAACGTAAGGAACGTGGTGCTCGTAGGCCAAGGCGGGGTGGGCAAGACCTCACTCGCCGAGGCCATGCTCCACCTTTCTGGCAAGACCGCCCGCCTGGGCGGCCACGACGGCACCAAGCCCACGCTCGACTATGACCCCGAGGAGGTCAAGCGTGCATTTTCCATCTCGACGACCATTGCGCCGATCGACTGGAAGGGCGCGCGCATCAATGTG